>JASBSJ010000027.1 GCA_030148985.1 Sphingopyxis sp. | reverse complement strand
CATTGAGGTCGTGACCTGATTTCCCCTCCCGCTTGCGGGAGGGGCAGCGAGGCTTGCGAACTTGTTCGCTAGCCGCAGCGGGGTGGGCTGATCGCGGCGTCGCTGCCCACCCCCGACCCCTCCCGCAAGCGGGAGGGGAGAAGAAACGTCCGCAATCCGTCGCTAGCCCCCACTCACAGCATCGCCACCAGCCGCTCGATCTCCTGCCCCGCCAGCCGCGCCGCGCGCAGCAGGTTTGCGTTGAAATCGCTGCCGCTGGCGTCATTTGCCTCGTCGGTCACCGCCTTGATCGCCGCCCAGGGTTTGCCGAGCCGCATAGCCGCCTGCGCGACCGCGCCGACCTCCATATCGACCAGCGTCGCGCCGAGCGATTTGAGGTCGGCCGCCGCCGCGGGGCAGGCGACGAAGCTGTCGCCGCTCGCAATGCGCGCGTGGGGCAGGCCGAGCCCCGGATCGGGCATCGCCGCGAAGTGCGCCTCCCCCGGCTCGCCCATCGGCCAGTCGCCCGCGCGGTAACGGCGGAAGCGGCCGGGATGCGTCGCGCCATAATCATGCTGCAACGCCTCGGCGATCCAATAGGCCCCTGGCCGCGCGCCGAGCGACCCGCAGGTGCCAGTCATCAGAATGACGTCGGCATCGCCCGCGAGGGCACCCACGCACAGCGCCGCATTGACCTTGCCGAGTCCGCAGATCGCGATGGCAACATCATGGCGATGCACGGCGAGGCGGCGGACGGCGAAGGGGCCGTCATCCTTATCACTCGTTCCGGGGAACAGCGCATCGCCCTCTTCGGGAAGGGCGGCGAGAATCAGGATATGGGCCATCGCTTTTCTTTAGCGGCGGCGCGCGCGGATGCGAAAGATTTGCGCATGAGTGGGCGGTTGCGACCGATTGCGGACATAAGATCCTCCCTGTCGCGCAGCGATGGGGAGGTGGCAGCCCGCAGGGCTGACGGAGGGGCCGAGCGCGTAGCGCTCGCTTACGCTCGCGGCCCCTCCACCACGCCCTTCGGGCGCGGTCCCCCTCCCCATGGACTGCGGCCACAGGGAGGATTCAGGAGCCGCACCCCCTACCCCCGCAAATATCGCTGTCCTACATCGCCCCGCCGTGCCAGCATCCCGCCCTGCTCTTTGACATCGTCGCCATCCGCAAAGCGCCCTTAAAGCCACAAAGGCGACAGTTTCGGCGCACCCATGCGTATATTTTGTCGCTTTAAGCCCTCCATCGCGCGCCGCACTTGCCAAGCGCGCGGCGCCCCGCCATCGCTCACTCCCATGCTCGCGCGCATTTTCCCCGACCGTTTTGTACCCCTGCTGCTCGGAACGATCCTGCTCGCGAGCCTGCTGCCGGTGCGCGGCGCCGCGGTGCCCGTCGCCGAGGCGATTTCGACCGCGGCGATCGTCCTGCTCTTTTTCCTGAACGGCGTGCGCCTGCCCCGCGACGAGGTGCTGCACGGCATCCGCAACTGGCGGTTGCAGGGCGCGGCGTTCCTCTTCTGCTTCGGCGCGA
Source organism: Sphingopyxis sp. (assembly GCA_030148985.1). Classification (GTDB taxonomy): domain Bacteria; phylum Pseudomonadota; class Alphaproteobacteria; order Sphingomonadales; family Sphingomonadaceae; genus Sphingopyxis. The sequence continues at coordinate 23,322 of JASBSJ010000027.1, read as the reverse complement.
TGGCGCTGCTCGGCCTCGCCGCGCAGGCCGCGCTCGCACCCCTGCTCCCCGCGACGCTCGCGCTCGGTTTCCTCTTCCTCGGCATCCTGCCCTCGACCGTCCAGTCGGCGACCGCCGCAAGTTCGATGGCGGGCGGCAATGTCGCCGCCAGCGTCGTTGCCGCGGCGCTGCTCAATCTGAGCGGCGTTGCCCTCTCTCCGCTGCTCTTCGCGCTGCTCGCGGGCAGCGCGGGCGAGATTCACGGCGCGGCGGTGATGCGCATCGTGTCGATCCTGCTCATCCCCTTCGCCGTGGGGCAGCTCGTCCAGCGCTGGCTGCGGCCGTGGGTGGTCGAACATCGCGGGCTCGCAACCTTCATGGACCGCACCGCGATCGCGATCGCCGTCTATGTCGCCTTTTCGGCCGCCGTCGTCGCGGGCATCTGGACCCTGCTCGACTGGCGCGAGATCGCCATCGTCCTCGCCGTCACCGCGCTGATGCTCGCATTATCGTTCGGCGGCGCCTGGGCGCTGGGCGCGCTGCTCCGCCTCGCGCGGCCCGACCGCATCACCCTGCTCTTTTCGGGCGCGCAGAAAAGCATCGCGGTCGGCGCGCCGCTCGCCGCGACGCTGTTTCCGCCCGCGATTGCCGGCATGGTGCTTGTTCCGATCCTCGTCTATCATATGGCGCAATTGATCCTCTCCGCCTGGATCGCCCCGGCGCTCCGAACGGAACAGGTGTAGTGCTTGAATAACACAGGACCGCATGCCATATAGGCTGTTGGTAAGGGGCTGGAAGGAAGACGAATGAGCGAGCAGACCGCGACGGCGACCGCAACCGACGAGCTGAAGCTGACCCCGCCCGAACCCGTACCGGCGGTCACCCCCGAAAAGGCCGCGGGCCTCGTGCCGCTGTCGACCGAACAGAAATCGAAACTCGCCGAACGCGTCGACGGCTTCATCGACGACCTGGTCGCGCAGGACGTCAATTCGCCCGCCTTCGGGCAAAAGGTCGACCAGATCACCAATATGGGCCGCAAGGAAATGCTGGAGGCGGCGAGCCATTCGAACCGCTTTCTCGACCGCCCGATCCGCGCGATGGACCGCGAGACCGATATTGGCCAGAACCTCATCGAACTGCGCACCACCGTCGAACGGCTCGACCCGTCGGCGAACGGCAAGCTGCTGACCAAGCGCGGCTTTCTGGACAAGATCTTCGGCGGCAAGATCAACAATTATTTTGCGCAGTACCGCAGCGCGCAGACGCATATCGGCGGCATCCTGACCGCGCTCGCCAACGGCAAGGACGAGCTGCTGATGGACAATGCGGCGATCGACGTCGAACGCCGCAAGATGTGGGAATCGATGGGCAAGCTGGAACAGATGGTCCACATCGCCCAGACGCTCGACGAAAAACTCGAAGCCAAGGCGAACGAACTCGACGGCATCGACCCCGCCAAGGCCAAGGTGCTGCGCGAAAATGCGCTCTTCTATGCGCGCCAGCGGACGCAGGACCTGCTCACGCAGATGGCGGTTACGGTGCAGGGCTATCTCGCGCTCGACCTCGTGAAAAAGAACAACGTCGAGCTGGTGAAGGGCGTCGATCGCGCCAGCACCACGACCGTCGGCGCGCTCAAGACCGCGATCACCGTCGCGCAGGCGATGACCAACCAGAAGCTGGTGCTCGAACAGATCACCGCGCTGAACACCACCACCGCCAACATCATCGACGGCACGTCGAAGATGCTCAAGGACAACACCGCGCGCATCCACGAACAGGCGGCGTCGAGCACGATCCCGATGGAAACGCTCCAGCGCGCCTTCCAGAATATCTATGACACGATGGACGCGATCGACACCTTCAAGCTGAAGGCGCTCGACAGCATGAAGACCACGGTCAACACGCTGGAGGGCGAGGTCGCCAAGTCAAAGGGCTATATCGCGCGTGCCGAGGGCGCGTCCCAGGCGCAGGCGAGCGTCGGCGGCGCCGACAGCCCGCTCGCATCGCTCGAAGGCTAAGGCGCGCGATGAGCATGAGCGAAGTCGACAAGATCCGCCTCTCGGCCGAATCGGCGATCGAACGCTCGCGCGACCGGCGGCGGCCGATCGGCACCAAAAGCGTCGCGCTGCGCCGCCAGCATCTCTACAAGAAGCTGGGCCGAATGCTGATCGCGGGCGGCGTGCTGCTGCTCGGCGCTGCGATCTTCGGCGCGCTGATCCAGCCGCTCGGCTTCACCGGGCTGCTCGCGCTCTTCGTCCTTCTCATCGGTGTCGCGGTGCTCTTCGGCAAATGGCCGCCCTTCCCCGAACCGCGGCAGGCGGACCTGCCGAAAACCGACCTCAAGCAGCTCGCCGGACGCACCGAAATCTGGCTCGAGGCACAGCGCCCCGCGCTCCCCGCGCCCGCGCGCCAGCTGGTCGACGGTATCGGCGTCCAGCTCGACCTGCTCGCGCCGCAGCTCCAGACGCTCGACGCATCGAGCCCCGCGGCGGCGAACATCCGCAAGCTCGTCGGCGAAGACCTGCCCGAACTCGTCGCGGGCTATCAACGCATCCCCGCGGGCCTGCGCACCGAAGCCCACGCCGGCCGCACCCCCGACGAAACGCTCCTTGGCGGCCTGAAAATGCTCGAAAGCGAAATCGGCAATGCCGCGCGCAGCCTCGCCGCGGGCGAACTCGACAAGCTCGCAACGCGCGAACGCTACCTTCAGCTCAAATATCAGGGCATCGACGACGAGCAGGCGCCGGGCGGTCAGGCCTGACGCCAGGTGCGATCTGATACCGTAGATCAGAATGGCTAATGCCAATAACCGCCTCACACCGATGTTAGAGACGGTGAAGGGGATGCGAGAAATCCTATTCTCTCAGACGCGGCACATCGATCTTTGCCTACAGCTTCTCGCAAAACAGCGCGACGGTGAAATTGCCTTAGCGCAGGGCGATCCGGAAGTTCTGCGAACCATCCTAACGATGATCCACATGGTAGGAATATCCGGCCATTCGATACTAAAGCTCACCGACGAAGTAGCTCTTAGCGCGCGAGACGCTTTCCCAATAGCGAGGAGTATTGTCGAAGGGGCAATCAACATTTGCTTCATAATGGCGGGCGGACACGAGATTGCGGCACGGGCTGTCCGGCACGCAGAAGTGAAAGCCTACCGAGATTTGCAGCGCGATTGGAACGTAGGAGCGACTAGGATAACTCTCGGTTATTCTGGACAGCTTCCGCCGGAAGAGGTTGCACGGCTCAATTTCATGCTAGCCGAGTTCACCACGAAAAATGGTCGCGAGAAGGATTGGACGGATAAAACGCTTAAGCAGCGACTTGATGTTATCGCCGAAACTTTCTCCGACTCTGCGATGGTCTCGCTCAACGTCGCGGCATTCAACATCTATCGCCATGCCTCCGAGATCGTTCACGGAACATATTTTAGCGCAGCATATTTCTGGGGACTGACACTTCCTGGACGCGGCGTGCCCAAGACGTCAGATGAGTTTCGGCTCACGATCGTGGATCATCAGTTCAGCATACTGATGTCTGCCATTTTCGCCTACGCCGGGCTTGTTGAGTGCTTTGCGAAATATACCGGGCAGTCTGAATTGCATGAACTGGCGAGTAAGGCCCTCGACCGCCTACACGAACTGCCCGCTATCGCTGAAACGCTGGCGGAACCCATGGAAGGAAGCCCAACTTCCTAACTGGTGCGTTTGCTACCTAATACCGGGAAAGTGGATGCCCCGCGAGGATTCGAACCTCGATAGACGGAATCAGAATCCGTAGTCTTACCATTAGACGACGGGGCAAAGAGGGGCGCGCAATATGATCCGGCGCGCGGGCTGTCAAGGCCGCTGCGCCGATCGGCAACAGTCTGCTTGCCCTGCGGCATTTCGCCGCTAGCATCGCCCGCATAACAAAGGGGCCGCGTCCCGGCGCAGGCACCCGCATAGGAGTGGGCTGATGCGTCATGTCGCGATCGTCGGGTCGGGTCCGGCGGGCTATTATACCGCCGAAACATTACAGAAGGCGGACGACATCGCGATCGATGTCATCGATCGCCTGCCCGTTCCCTATGGCCTGATCCGCACCGGCGTCGCGCCCGACCACCAGTCGATCAAGGCAGTGTCGCGCCGGTATGAGGGCGTCGCGCTGACCGACAATGTCCGTTTCGTCGGCCATGTCGCGGTCGGCAGCGACGTCAGCATCGACGAGCTGGTTGCGCTGTACGACGCGGTCATCCTCGCGACCGGCGCGCCGAACGACCGGCCGCTCGACATCCCCGGCGCTGACCGGCCCGGCGTGATCGGCAGCGCCGCCTTCGTTGGCTGGTACAACGGCCATCCCGATTTCGCCGATCTGGATCCGCCGCTCGACGCCCCCGGCGTCGCGGTGATCGGCAATGGCAATGTCGCGCTCGACGTCGCGCGCATCCTGGCCAAGACCCGGCAAGAATTTGCGGGCAGCGACATCGTCGCGCACGCGCGCGACGCGCTCGCCGCCAGCGCGGTGCGCCATATCCACATCCTCGGCCGCCGCGGCCCGCACCAGATCGCGATGACGCCCAAGGAGCTCGGCGAGCTCGGCCATCTCGAACGCGCAAGCCCGCGCGTCGACCCCGCCGACCTGCCCGACGAGGGCGAGGACGCGCTGCTTGAACCGGGGATGCGCAAGTCGGTGACGCACCTGCGTAGCTTTGCCGCCAATCCGGTCGCCAAACCGGTGACGATCGATTTCGATTTCTTCGCGATGCCCGTCGCGATCGAGGGCGCGCAGGAAAATGGCGGTCGCGTCCAGCGCGTGATCGTCGAACGAACCAGGCTCGACGCCGATCTGCGCAGCCATGGCACTGGCGAAACTTACGCCGTCGATGCAGGGCTGGTGATCAGTTGCATCGGCTACCAGACGCCGCCGATCCCCGGTGTCCCCTATGAACATGGCCGCGGCCGCTTTGCGAATGACGAGGGGCGGATATTGCCCGGCCTCTATTGCGTCGGCTGGGCGCGGCGCGGGCCGTCGGGGACGATCGGCACCAACAAGCCCGACGGCGCGCGCATCGCCGAAATGGTGCTGGACGACATCGGCCGCGGCGCCGCCAAGGCGGGGCGGCCGGGGCTCGACGCGCTGCTCGCCGGCCGCGACATCGTGCCCGTCACCTTCCGCGACTGGCGCCGGATTGAGGCGGCCGAGGTCGCCGCCGCGCTCGACGGCAACCCGCGCGAAAAATTCACCAGCGTCGAGGCGATGCTGACCGCGATCGGGCGTTGAAAGCGTCCGTTCGCACGGCGCTGCGCTGGCTGCTCGCACTCGCCTATGGCTATGCGGGCTGGCGCCATTTGGCGACGCCGGAACCCTTCGTCGCGATCACGCCGCCGTGGGTGCCGCAGCCGGAGCTTGTCGTCGCAGCGACCGGCATCGCAGAGATCGCGGGTGCGGTCGGCCTGATGATCCCCGCCACCCGCAAGGCCGCCGGCTGGGGGCTCGCGCTCTATGCGCTGTGCGTCTGGCCCGCCAATGTCCACCATGCGCTCGCCAATGTCGCGATCGGCGGCGAGACGCTCGGCTGGTGGTATCACGGCCCGCGGCTGGCGTTGCAGCCGCTCATCATCTGGTGGGCGCTGTGGGCGAGCGGCGCGGTGGATTGGCCGTTTGTGAAAGCCGCCAAATAACGTCGCCCCCGCGGAGGCGGGGGCCGCTAGCGGACATTGCTAAGCGCCGCTGTGTAAACCGGCAGCGGCCGCGTTCAGAGGCACGTGACTCTGAAACGCCCTTCGCGGGGGCGACGTGCGACTTACTTCGCGACCGGCGTCTCGACCGGCGGCTGCCCCTTCTGGCTTGCCGCATAGGCCTCGACCGCTTTCAGCACGCGCAGCATGTTGCCGCTCGCGATCTTTTCCAGCTCGGCCTGCGAATAGCCGCGGCGCGCCAGTTCGGCGAACAGCGCCGGATAGCCCGCGACATCGTCCATGCCGACGGGCGCCGAATCCATGCCGTCATAATCGCCGCCCAGCCCGATATGATCGACGCCGATCGTGCGTTTCAGATGGTCGATATGCTCCGCGACCTTGGCGATCTGCGTCCTTGGCGCCAGGTTCGCAGTGTCCCACGCCTTCATCGCGGCCTTTGCAGCCTCGGGGTTACCCATATGCCGCGCATCGACCCGTGCCTTTTCTGCCGCGCGTTCGATGCCATGATCGCGCACGGCGGGGTCGAGGAAGCCGGGCAGGAACACGACCATGACGATTCCGCCATTCGCCTTGACCGCGGGCAGCACGCTGTCGGGAACGTTGCGCGGATGATCGTTCACCGCGCGCACGCCCGAATGGCTGAACATCACTGGCGCCTTCGACACCGCGAGCGCGTCCTGCATCGTCGCCTCGCTAACGTGGCTCAGATCGACGATCATGCCGATGCGGTTCATTTCCTGCACCACCTGGCGCCCGAAATCGGTGAGGCCGTCATGCTGCGGCGCGTCGGTCGCGCTGTCGGCCCACGGCACATTCTTGCCATGCGTCAGCGTCATGTACCGCACGCCCATGCCGTACATTTCGCGCAGCACCGCCAGGCTCGACCCGATCGAATGCCCGCCCTCGATCCCCAGCATCCCGGCGACCTTGCCCGCCTTCATCGCCTTTTCCAGCTCGGCGGAATTGCCCGCAAGCATCAGCTGGGCGGGGTAGCGCGCGACCAGCCGCCGCATCACGTCGATCTGTTCGATCGTCTGCTGCACCGCTTGCGGCTCATTGCTGTTCGACGGGACATAGACCGACCAGAATTGCGCGCCGACATGCCCGCGGCGCAGCCGGGTGAGGTCGGTGTGCATGGCAATGCGGTCCTCGCTTGCGGTGTCGGTCGTATCGACGAAATCGAAATCATTGATGACATTGTCCACGCGCGCGCGCAGTGCCCACGGCACGTCATTATGCCCGTCGAACACCGGCGCCTTCTTGAGCGCGGCCTCGGCCACCGCCTCGGGCGAGGTCTGGGCGGCAGCGGGGGTGGAGACAAGGGCGAGAGCGGCGAGGCCGGCGAGCAGGAAGGCTTTGTTCATGGCGCGCGACCTTAAGTGCTGAAACGAATGGCGCAACCCCGTGACCACCCGTGCGGCCGACAGGTCGCACAATTTTTTCACACAAAGGCACGAAGGCACGAAGATAGCCGCATTCTTTTACCCCTTCTTTGTGCCTTCGTGCCTTTGTGCGAGATATTCAAAGCGCTTCCGGCGCGTCCGAACTTGACGCCTATGTGAAGCACGCGCAGCATCCTTTCCATGACAGCATTCGACGACTGGCGCGCGCGTTCGCCCTATTATGACGAAGCCCACGAAGCGTTGGCCGCGAGCGTCCGCCGTTTCGTCGAACGCGAGATCGCGCCGAACATCGACCGCTGGGAGGCCGAAGGTGAATTGCCGCGCGAACTGCACAAAAAGGCGGCCGAGGCGGGCATCCTGGGTCTGCGCTATCCTGAGGAATATGGCGGTCACAGCGAAGGTTTTGACATTTTTCACGGCCTCGTCGTCACCGAGGAACTCGCCGCGGTCGGCGCGGGCGGGCTGGGTGCGTCGCTGATGACGCATGGCATCGGCCTGCCGCCGATCCTCGCGCTCGGCTCCGACGAGCTGAAACAGCGCGTCGCACCGCCGGTGCTCGCGGGCGACAAGATCATCGCGCTCGGCATCACCGAAGCGGGCGGCGGCAGCGACGTCGCCAACCTCAAGACGACAGCGGTCAGGGACGGCGATCATTATATCGTCAACGGCGGCAAGATGTTCATCACCAGCGGGATGCGCGCCGACTGGCTGACGTGCGCGGTCCGCACCGGCGGGCCGGGCGCCGCGGGCATCTCGCTCCTGCTGATCGACATGGACTCGCCCGGCGTCGAACGCACAAGGCTCGACAAGATGGGCTGGCGGTGCAGCGATACCGCCGCGATCCATTTCAGCGACGTTCGCGTCCCCGCCGCGAACCTGATCGGGCAGGAGAATGGCGGCTTCATCGGCATCATGCGCAATTTCAATAGCGAGCGACTCGGCATGGCGATGGGCTGCTGCGCCTATGCGCGCGTCGCAATGGCCGAAGCGGCCGAATGGGCGCAGAACCGCGAAACGTTCGGCAAGCCGCTCGTCGCCCACCAGTCGATCCGCATCAAACTCGCCGACATGGAACGCCAGATCGAAGCGACGCAGGCGTGGGTCGATTTGTGCGCCTGGCAGGTGAAAAAGGACAAGGCCCGCCCCGCCGACTTCGCGATGCTCAAAGTACAGGCGACACGGATGCTGGAGGCGGTCGCGCGCGAGGCTGCTCAGGTCTTGGGCGGCGCAAGCTACATAACCGGCGGCAAGGTCGAACGCATCTACCGCGAGGTCCGCGTCAACGCGATCGGCGGGGGCAGCGAAGAGATCATGCTCGACCTTGCGGGGCGGCAATTATTCGGGGGGCGGAAGGCGGGATGATTCTTCCTTTCCCGGCCCACGAGGATCCCTCCGAATAGCCCATATCAAGGTTGCTGTTGAACCGATAATAGCGGCAACGCCGGTGCAAGCCGCCGCAAAGCCAGCTCCGTCAAATGCTAGCTGGATCACCGACTGCTCCTCTTCGCGGCTAACTGCATTGGGCGATCGAACAGCCCTTGCTGCGCATCGCTTTGCAATTGAGTGAGCGCCTTCTCCCAATTTTCAACTAGCGTCCGACGACGCTTCCACGCGAGACGCCGGCCCGGGGTATCTGCCTCGACACGAAGCCTAGCGACACCTCTCAATGCAGGAGGCTGATGGTGCAGCGGCAGCGGCACAAAGTAGTCTGCGCCAGACTTCTCAAATACGTAGGGACGTTCCTCGCTGACCAGCGCATATGCCGCATCATAGGCGAGCTTAGTCAATCGCCCACCATCGTCCCGCTCTGAAACCTGATAAAGCCCAGCCGGATCGAGCGGCATCAGCGGTTCGGCATCCATCTCGGCGCCTTCGAATAGCCAAGGCTCGTAGTAGATGGCGCCAATCTGTTTTAACTGAGCGACCCGTTCCCAAAATTTCGTCCAATCATATCCGCCACCTTTGCGGCCCTCGGAAACGTGGCGCAGGGCCCAATCTCCCCCGGCGCTTTGATATGTTCCTTCCTCCAACGCCCACACCGCATGGACGCCGACCTGCGCAACTTTGCGCGAAACGACTTCAGAGTTGGCATGACTGCCGTTGCGGAGACTGGCGATCGGAACGCCGAAGGTGGCATCAGTGTCGACCATGCCATACAAGTCCACAAGCATGCGTAGCAGCATAGCGTCGCCGGTCTCACGAACTCGCCGGAAAATCGGGTTCTCCCCCTTCAACCCCGTCAGCGCTTGTACCGGAAGAAAAATTGGCTCAGCTTCCAACGGCAGCGCCGGCAACTCGTATTGAGGGGACAAACGGGTGGAATTTTCCGTGTGCTTGATCAAGCTGCCACCAATCAGTTCGTCAATCGCGTGCTTTGCGCGCGGCTTACCGATACCAAGATACTGCTCACACGCTGAAGCAGACCATTTTGTCAGCCGATGGTCACTACCGGTACCGGCCAGCAACGTAAAATAGGTAAGAATCAGGTTGAGGCGGTTAGTGGTAGGGACGCTCCAGAGCGCCTCCCAAACATCGCGGCCGATGGCAAAAAAGCTACTGCCTTTGCCTCCCCCCCGACGCCGTTTTTCCGGCTGCAAGATTTGATTTGACGCAGTTGCCGAGCTCACCACATACGCGCCGTAGCACATCGAAATGACCCCATCAAGGTTATTAAGGTGATCTAGGCATTCAAGAACTGCGGAATTAATCAAGATTATTAAACCAGCCGATCGATCGCGGCATTCGCCGCGAAACGCGGGTTTCTGATACAGCAGCCATCACCCCCTCGACACGGGCAGGGCTTGTCGGCACATTCGCCGCATGGACACCCAATCACATAGCTGGCCCGCCGAGGCCGAAACCCTCCTTCCCGCCCTCGTCGATCTCCGCCGCGCCATCCACCGCGAGCCTGAACTTGGCCTCCAGAACCCCAGGACGCTCGCCAAGATCAAGGATGCGCTCGCCGGGCTACCGCTCGAATTTCGCGAGGGGCCTTCGACGACCGGCCTCGTCGCGATCCTGCGCGGGCCGGCGAACGGGCGCACCGTGCTGCTGCGCGGCGACATGGATGCGCTGCCGCTGGTGGAGGATACGGGACTGGACTTCGCGTCCGAGACGACCGGTGCGATGCACGCCTGCGGGCACGACACGCATGTCGCGATGCTCGTCGGCGCCGCGAAGCTGCTGTGCGCGGCGCGCGACCGCTTGCCCGGCACCGTTATGTTCATGTTCCAGCCGGGCGAAGAAGGCCATCATGGCGCGCGCTTCATGCTGGAGGATGGGCTGATCGATCCGCTGCCCGACGCCGCCTTTGCGCTCCACATCATGCCTAACGCACCGCACGGCATCTTCGCGGGGCGCGCGGGGCCGCTGCTCGCCTCGTCCGATGTCCTCACGATCACCGTCAAGGGCGCGGGCGGGCACGCCTCGATGCCGCACGATGCGATCGATCCGATCCCCGTCGCCTGCGCGATCGTCACCGCGATCCAGACGATGGTGACGCGGCGCATTTCGGTCTTCGACCCCGCGGTCGTGACAATTGCCAGGATCGCCGCGGGGACGACGAACAATATCATCCCCGAAAGTGCCGAGATGCTCGGCACGATCCGCACGCTGTCGCCAGAGCGCCGCGCGATGGTTGCACGCGAATTGAAGCGCCTCGCTCCTGCGATCGCCGAGGCGCATGGCTGCACCGCCGAGGTGCATATCGAGGAGGGCTTTCCCGTCACCATCTGTGACAGCCGAGCGGTGACCTTCGGCCAGGCGGTCGTCGAGGAGGTGTTCGGCGAGGCGGCTTGGCTGTCGATGGACAATCCGGTGATGGGCGCCGAGGATTTCTCCTACGTCCTCGAAAAAGTCCCCGGCGCGATGTTCTGGCTCGGCGCGAGTGCCGAAGGCAGCGACTGGCGCGCCTGCTGCGGATTGCACAGCAACCGCATGATACTCGACGAAAAGGTGATGGCGCGCGGCGCGGCGCTCCACGCGGCGCTGGCCGAGCGGTTTTTGAACGAGGGGTTTGGCGCATGATCAACATCATCGGCGCGATCGTGTCGGGCCTGATCATCGGCGCACTAGCGCGCTTCTTCTATCCCGGCGCGGTCGAGATGGGATGGATCGCAACGATCCTGCTCGGCATCGGCGGCTCGCTGCTCGCCGGGCTGGTGACGACGCGCGGCGTGCGCGGCGAATTCCACCGCGCGGGGTGTCTGGCGTCGGTGATCGGGGCGATCGTGCTGATTTTGGTCGGTCGGCTGCTGGGCGTGGGGGGATAAAAGAAAGAATATCTCACGCAAAGGCGCGAAGGCGCAAAGAAGGGGGCGGTGTTGGACATCGAGGAATTGGCCGCGATCGTTATCGATTGCGGCTTCCACCTGCATAAGAAATTGGGGCCGGGCCTGTTGGAATCGGTTTATGAGGCCATCTTGGCCGATCAGCTTGCACGGCGCGGTCTGCTCGTCCAGCGGCAGGTGCCGATCCCGATCCGCTATGACGGCATCGAACTGGTTGAGGGCTTTCGCGCCGATCTGCTCGTCGAAGGATTGCTGCTCGTCGAGCTGAAATCGGTTGAGCGACTGTCGCCGCTACACGGCAAACAGGTGCTGACCTACCTGAGACTGTTAGATCGTCCGCTCGGCCTCTTGATCAATTTTGGCGGTGAGACCTTCAAGGAAGGCGCCAAACGTATCGTCAACAATCATCGCGATTAAGTAGCAATCTTCTTCTTTGCGCCTTCGCGCCTTTGCGTGAAATTTTCTACTCACCCCTCACGGCACCAGCACCGTATCGACCGCGTCGGCCAGCATGTCCGGATAATCGAGCGTATAATGCAGCCCGCGGCTTTCCTTGCGGTGGAGCGCGCTCTTCACGATCAGTTCGGCGCATTGCAGCAGGTTCCTGAGCTCGATCAGGTCGGTCGTCACGCGGAAATGGCCGTAATAATCCTCGACCTCGTCGGTCATCATCTTGATGCGGTGCTGCGCGCGCTCCAATCTTTTCGTCGTGCGCACGATGCCGACATAATTCCACATGAAGCGGCGGATTTCGGTCCAGTTCTGCTTGATCACGACCTCTTCGTCCGAGTCCGTGACGCGGCTTTCGTCCCATGCGCGGATCGCGGGCGGCGGTTCGAGCTGGTCCCAGCGCGCGATAATGTCCTTCGCCGCCGCCTCGCCGAAAACGAAACATTCGAGCAGGCTGTTCGACGCCAGACGATTGGCGCCGTGCAGCCCGCTTTCGGTGCACTCACCCGCCGCATAAAGGCCGGGAAGGTCGGTGCGCCCCGCCAGGTCGATCAGCACCCCGCCGCACGTATAATGCTGCGCCGGCACCACCGGAATCGGCTGCTTGGTCATGTCGATGCCAAGGCCGAGCAGCTTTTCATAGATGTTCGGGAAATGCCCCGCGACGAAATCGGGGTCCTGATGGCTGATGTCGAGGTGGACATAGTCGAGCCCATAGCGCTTGATCTGGTCGTCGTTCGCGCGCGCAACGACGTCGCGCGGCGCGAGTTCGGCGCGCGGATCATAATCGGGCATATAGCGCTGCCCGGTTTCGGGATGCTTCAAAATCCCGCCCTCGCCGCGCACCGCCTCGGTGATCAGGAAATTCTTGACCTCCAGGTTGAAGAGGCAGGTCGGGTGGAACTGCATCATTTCCATGTTGCTGACGCGCGCGCCCGCGCGCCACGCCATCGCAATGCCGTCGCCGGTCGCGCCCCGCGGCGCGGTGGAGAATTGATAGACGCGCCCCGCGCCGCCGCTCGCGAGGATCGTCGCGCGGCCGACATGCGCGTGAACCTCGCCGCTCGCCTCGTCGAGCGCATAGACGCCCCAGACGCGGCCCGATCCCGAATAGCGTTCTTCGTGCCGCCCGGTGATCAGGTCGATGCACGCCTGCCCCGGCAGCAGCGTGATGTTCGGATGCGCCTCCGCGGTCTTGAGCAAGGCCGCTTGCACCGCCCAGCCGGTCGCGTCGTCGACATGGACGATGCGGCGGTGCGAATGGCCGCCTTCGCGCGTCAGATGGAGCGCTTCGGCATCCTTGTTGAACGGAACGCCCATTTCGACGAGCCGTTCGATCGAGGCTGGCGCATTTTCGACCACAAACTCGACCGTCTCGCGCCGGTTGAGGCCGGCGCCCGCGACCATCGTGTCGTCGATATGATTTTCGAAGGTGTCGCCCGCGTCGAGCACCGCGGCGATCCCGCCCTGCGCCCACGCGGTTGACCCGCCGGTGAGGTCGCCCTTTGCAAGGACGAGCACTTTGCAATGGTCGGCGAGCGCGATCGCGGCGGTCAGACCCGCGGCGCCCGAGCCGATGATGATGACGTCGTGGGAGGGATCAGCGGCCATCAAAATTCCGTTCGCATCGAGCGAAGTCGAGATGCCCCTCGGCCTTGCTCTGTTCTGTGGGTGTCTCGACTTCGCTCGACACGAACGGAAAGCGGGGTTCACCCATTCGCCGCGCGCGTCAGGTTGAGGAATACATCCTCCAGATCGGCCTCGCGCGTCGAAACGTCGACAATGCCGTGCCCCATGGCGTTGACCGCGGCGAGCACCTCGCCCGCATTGGTGCGGTCCTTGTTGTAATGGATGGCGAGCCCCCGTTCGCCCTCGCGCTCGACCTTGTCGAAGGCGGGGTGCGAGGGCAGCGCGGAGACGTCGGCGTCGAGCGTCACGACGACGATCTTCTCGCGCGCCATGTCGACGAGTTCGCGCGTCGGCTTGTTCGCGATCAGCCGACCATGGTTGATGATCGCGATCCGGTCGCACAGTTCCTCGGCTTCTTCCAGATAATGCGTCGTCAGCACCACCGTCACCCCGCGGTCGTTGAGCGACTGCACATAGTCCCAAAGCTGCTGGCGAAGTTCGATATCGACCCCCGCGGTGGGTTCGTCGAGGACGATGATCGGCGGCGAATGCACCATCGCTTTGGCGACGAGCAGGCGCCGCTTCATGCCCCCCGACAAGGTGCGGGCATAGGCGTCGCGCTTGTCGGTCAGATGCACGGCGGCGAGCAGCTCGTCCGAAATGCGATTCGCCTTGGGCACGCCATAGAGCCCCGCCTGATTCTCCAGCGTCTCGAACGGCGTGAAGAAAGGATCGAACACGATTTCCTGCGGCACGATGCCGATCGAATATTTGGCGTTCCGGGGATCGGCGTCGATGTCGAAGCCCCAGATGCTCGCATGGCCGCTCGTCTTGTTGACGAGGCCCGCCAGGATGTTGATCAGCGTCGACTTGCCCGCGCCGTTCGGCCCGAGCAGCCCGAAAATCTGCCCGCGCGGCACGTCGAAACTGACATTGTCCAGCGCCTGCTTGCCGCCGGCATAGATTTTGGAGACGGCGTCGATGCGGATCGCGGCTTCGGTCATGGCCGCCTCCATAGCCGCGCCTTATCCCATGCGAAAGCCGCGATTTCCCGATGAGCGCGGTGTTAACGTAAAATTGGAAACTCGCCGCTAGAAGCCGCGGATGTGAGGACCAGCCACATCTTTCGCCCGCTGCCGATGCAGCGCGGCCTGACCGCCCTTGCGATTCTGATTGCGTCCGCCGCCGCACCGCCGGCGCTGGCGCAAGCGGATACGCAGGCCGAGGCCGAAGCCATCGTGCTTCGCCCGCTTTCCTTCTTCAAGGTCAACGACCTCGACTTCGGCGACATCATTCCGTCGGCGAGTGCGGGCACCGTGCGCATCCAACCCGACGGATCACGCAGCCGCACCGGCGGCGTCACGCTGGCGGGCGACGGCGGCGAACCCGCGCGCTTTGCGGGGCTCGGCAGTTTCAACCGCCAGGTCAATATCTCGCTGGGGTCGAACAGTATCTGGATCACCGGGCCGGGCACGCGAATGCGCGTCCGCAATTTCGAGATTGGCAGCACGCCCACGGCGATCCTCTCGACCGCGCCGACACGCTTCCGCATCACCTCGCCGCTCGGCAACTATAATTTCCCCGTCGGCGCGACGCTCGAGGTCGGCGCAAACCAAACCCCCGGCGACTATAGCGGCACTTTCACGATTACCCTCAACTATCTCTAGAGCTTCCGTGGGGGGAGACGGCACCGGGGGACCACTTGCGCCCGAAAGGACGCCTGCACCGGTGCCGTCACAGCTCGCGTTTGCGATGCGCGGAGCGATTGCCGAGCCTTCGCGCGCTTGCTATGGGCGCGGTCGATGACCCAGCCTGCACCCGCACCCGAAACCATCCGCACGCCCAAGACACGCATCGCCTGCGACGGCACCGGCGACGGCCTCGCCGACGCGGCGCTCGGCCATCCGCGCGTCTGGCTCGAAATCGACCCCGACACCGGCTTCGTCGACTGCGGCTATTGCGACCGCCGCTTCATCCTGATTGGCGGCGTTGCGGATGCCTGACCGCCGGAGGGTGCTCGGTGCCCTCGTCGCCGGAAGCTTCACGGTCCCGCTGATACCGGCGCACGCCTTTGCGAAGCCACCCGCCTTTTTTGCGTGGCGCAGCGGCTTCTGGAGGTGCCTGCATCAGACCTTATACGCCTTCGCCAGCCACGATTCCGATGCCGGACGGGTCCGCCGGATCCGGCTCGATCCCCAGGACGTCGCCATCAGGCAGGCGCTGACGGGCGAGGCCGCGCTGACTTGGAACCGCTCGGTTCAGACTTATGCCCGGTCCTTGTCGCAGCGCGATCTCTTGTTCGACGACGGAATGATCGCGATCGGCCGCGCGCTCGATACGGCCGGCGATCGACCGCTGCAATCTAACCCCGCCCTCCCCGTGGAGGTGGCCGCATCGCTGACGGACGCGGAGGCGATATACCGGCAACATTGGTGGAATCGCCACCGCACAGCCAGTGACCAATGGCGGGCGGCCGCACAGCCGCTGGTCGATGAACATGCACGCGCGGTGGGCGACCGCCTCATGCGGATACTTGGCGCCAGCTGGTCAGTGCTGCCGCTCGACGCGGCGCTGGTGCCCTACGCAAATTGGGCGGGCGCCTACACGGTCCTCGATCCCACAGCGATCACAGTCGCAACGCTTGATGCAAGCTATCAAGGCGCCGCGGCGCTCGAGATGCTGATGCACGAGGCCGGTCACGCTGTCGCTCGTCCGCTCCAGAGCCGCCTGACGGGCATCATCGCCGACATCAAAGCGCAGCCCGGTGCCAACGCGGCCGCGATTCGTCCCGATCTTTGGCACGAAGTCCTCTTCTATGTCGCCGGGCGGGTCGCCGCGGATGCGATGCCCGGCTATGTTCCCTATGCCGATCATAACGATCTGTGGAACCGGGCATGGCCCGGACGCGACCGCGAGGCGCTGGCTCGCCATCTCGATCCCCTGATCGCGCGCAACGCGCGGATTGATGCCGGACTACCCGCGCTGATCGCCGACCTGGCCAGCGGATCACCCCGGGCCTGACATCCTTAAAAGGTGGGGGCTCGGTTCACGGACACCGCGCATCGCCGATCCCGCTGACACCGAACAGCCTTTGCGCGCAACGCCCTGCGTCCCTATATCAGTTCGATGACCAGTCCTACCGACCCCCGCCGCTTCCTTTATCGCGCCGATGCGCTCGACCCCGATCTCGCACAAAAGCTTGCGCGCGAGGCCTTGGCCAAGGCCGACGATGGCGAGCTGTATCTGCAATATCGCGCGACCGAGAGCTTCGGGTTCGACGACGGACGCCTCAAGACCGCCGATTATTCGACCGACGCGGGCTTCGGCCTGCGCGCCGTGTCGGGCGAGATGACGGGCTTCGCGCACGCCAGCGACATCAGCGCTGGCGCGATCCGCCGCGCCGCCGAAACGCTCGCCTTGCTCGATCCCGCGACGCAAGCCCCCGCGGGGCCGCCGCCGCGCACTAACCGCCACCTGTATGACGAAGCGAACCCGCTTGACCTTATCCCCTTCGCCAAGAAGGTCGCGCTGTGCCAGCAGGTCGATGCCGCCGCGCGCGCGCGCGATCCGCGCGTCGTGCAGGTGTCGGTCGCGCTCGCGGGCAGCTGGTCGGTGGTCGAGATCGTCCGCGCCGACGGCTTCCTCGCGACCGACATCCGCCCGCTCGTTCGCCTCAACGTCTCGATCGTGGTCGAGGAAAATGGGCGACGCGAGAGCGGCTATTTCGGCCTCGGCGGCCGGTACATGTACGATCATCTGTTCGAGGACGCGCAGTGGAACCGCGCGATCGACGAGGCGCTGGGCCAGGCGCTCGTCAATCTGCGTGCGGTCGATGCGCCCGCGGGCGAGTTCACCGTGCTGCTCGGCCCCGGCTGGCCGGGTGTGCTGCTCCACGAAGCCGTCGGCCATGGGCTCGAAGGTGATTTCAACCGCAAGGGCACCAGCGCCTTTTCGGGCCGCATCGGCGAGCGCGTCGCCGCGCCCGGCGTCACAGTGGTCGATGACGGCGCGATGGAAAGCCCCGTCGGCGGCGGCCGCCGCGGCTCACTGAGCATCGACGACGAAGGCACGCCGACCGGCGAGACCGTGCTGATCGAGGACGGCATCCTGAAAGGATATATGCAGGACCGCCTCAACGCGCGGCTGATGGGGGTCGAACCCACCGGCAACGGCCGCCGCGAAAGCTTTGCGCACGCGCCGATGCCGCGGATGACCAACACCTTCATGCGCGGCGGCAACGACGATCCCGCCGAACTGCTGTCGCGCGTCAAGAACGGCATTTTTGCCAAAAGCTTCGGCGGCGGACAGGTCGACATCGTGTCGGGCAAATTCGTGTTCAGCTGCACTGAGGCGTACAAGATCGAGAATGGCAAGCTGGGCGATTCGATCAAGGGCGCGACGCTGATCGGCGACGGGCCGAGCGTGCTGACCAAGGTCACGGGCATCGGCAACAACATGGCGATCGACGAAGGCATCGGCGTGTGCGGCAAGGCGGGGCAAAGCGTCCCCGCGGGCGTCGGCCAGCCGACTTTGCTGGTGAGCGGGCTGACCGTGGGCGGGACGGCGTAACGCGCCTCGTCATTGCGAGGAGCGTAGCGACGAAGCAATCTCCAGCTACCGGCCCTGTGTGACGGCGATGGCTGGAGATTGCTTCGCTGCGCTCGCAATGACGACGGCTGTGACCGCCCTCACTTGGCGTTCGCCCGATCCGCGCCTATAGAAGCGCAAACAAGAACAGATTTCGGTCGCATCATCCGCGGGGCCACTCCGCAACAGGGAGGTTTGCATGCGTTCGAGTCTGCGTTTCGTTTCGGTCGCCGCCATCGCCGCGATGACCGCCGCCGCTCCGGGGTCGGCGCAAAGGACCACCGGCCCCAAGGAGCGTTATGAAATGGACGTCGCCACCGCGTCGGGTTTCGCCGCGATGACCGCCGGCGGGCGCAAGCCCGGCGTCGGCGGGATGATGGGGATGATGTTCGGCGGCGGCCCCGACAACCAGGTCGCGCGCACGATCGAACTCCGCCTCGGGTCGAACCAGCCGCCGACCAAGCCGCCCGTGCGCGCCGATCATTTTTTCCAGCCGCAAGCAAAGCTCGGCGCGTCGCTGCCGCTGTGGGGGCCCGAGCCCAGCCAGCCGCGTCCGCGCGAGGACGGCAATGAGATGCCGGACAATTTCGAGCGCCCCAAGGGCCGCCTGCTCCTTTATTGGGGCTGCGGCGCCAAGGCGGGGCCGGGCCAGCCCGTCGTGATCGACTTTGCAAAGGTCGCGGCGGGGCAGATGCCGCCCAATCTGTTTACCACCGCAGTTCCGCGCATCCGCGAAGTGATGGCATCGAACAGCGCCTCCTACGCCGACTGGCCGAACCGCAAATCGTCGAAGGCGGTGCCGAAGGACAGCTCGCTGCTCGGCGCGCACCGCATCGCGGGCAATCTCGGGCCCGAGATCAATTTCACGCTCGCGCAGGATTATATGCCCGCGCTCAATGCCTCGACGTCGATGCAGGGCGACGGATCGGTGATGATCCGCTGGAACGCGCTTCAGCCCGCGACCGGCTATGTCGCCTGGGCGTTCGGCGGCATGGACCGCGGCGGCGGGAATGCCGACATGGTGTGGTGGACGAGCAGCGCGTCGCAGCAGTTCGGCGGCGGGCTGTGGGATTGGCTGCCGCCCGCGACCGTCGCGCGGCTCGTCACGCAGAAGATCGTCATGCCGCCCGCGCAGACAAGCTGTCAGATCCCCGCCGAGGTCAAGAAGGCGTCGGGCGAGATGATGTTCGGCAACCTCAACGCCTTCGGCCCCGAGGCGAGCTTCGCTTATCCGCCGAAGCCCGCGGGCAATGCGGTTTGGAACATCGACTGGACCGCGAAGGTTCGCTTCCGCTCGCACACCATGCTGATGATCGGCGCCGATTTCGGCGGCATGGGTGGGATGAGCGGCGGCAGCGACGCACCCGCCGAAAAGCCCAAGAAGAAAAAGTGCAAAGGTCCGCTCGGCATCCCGCTCCCCGACGGGGCGTGCTGACCGCACGGTCAGCGGCCGTTCACACCGGCCGGGGTAAGCGAGTCGCGGTAGGGCATGTTTGAAGACAGGAGTCGAACCATGCGTCATCTGTTCCCGGCGCTGATCGCTGCCGCCGCGCTCGCGGCCACCCCCGCTGCCGCCGCCGACAAGCGCGATCCCGAAGCCAAGCTCGCCAAGCTGCTCGAAGGCCGCGTTGCGGGCGAGCCGCAAAAATGTATCACCCTGTCGAGCGTCAACAGCTCGCAAATCATCGACAAAACCGCGATCGTCTATCGCATCGGCAGCACGCTGTGGGTCAACCGCCCCGAAGGCGGCGCCGAATCGCTCGACGACGATGATATTCTCGTTACCAAGACGACCGGCAGCCAGCTCTGCAACATCGACACGGTCGAACTGCGCGACCGCGGCAGCCGGATGTACGCCGGTTTCGTCTCGCTCGGCGATTTCGTTCCCTATAAGCTGGTCAAGGCAGAATAAGCTCAAGCGCGGGTTGCGCCCCAAGCCTCCTCAACTAAGCTCGTCATCCCGGCGCAGGCCGGGATCTCACCGTTGCGGTTTGACGCGATGGCGAGATCCCGGCCTGCGCCGGGATGACGCATGATGGAGAAACAATTCTTGGCTGCCACAGACATCCCCCCGCCCCCCGCCGACTGGGCCCAGCAACTGCTCGCCTTCTGGTTCGACGGCCATGGCATGGACGACTGGTACGGCGGCGGCCCCGATTTCGACGCCGAAGTCCGCGCGTTGGCCGAAGACTGGCACCGCGCGCTGCGCTCGCAACCGGCCGAAACCTTCCTGACCGATCCCGACACCGCGCTCGCCGCCGCGATCCTGTTCGACCAGGTGCCGCGCAACATCTATCGCGGCCATGCCGATGCGTTCGCGACCGACAGCCTTGCCCGCGCCATCGCGCGCGGCATCGTCGAGCACGGTTGGCACGAAGCGTGGCCCGACGAGCGCCGCCAGTTCGCCTGCCTGCCCTTTCAGCATAGCGAGGATATCGACGACCAGCGCGAATCGCTGCGCCTCTTTGCGCGCTTCGACGACCCGATGTTTCAGGATTATGCGCAGAAACATTTCGACATCGTCGACCGCTTCGGCCGCTTTCCGCACCGCAACGACGCGCTCGGCCGCACCACCCGGCCCGAAGAGGAAGCGGCGATAGAAGAGGGCAAGGATTGGTGATAGGCAGGTCGCAAGACGGAGACCAATCATGGCCGAATTCACCGAGACGCTGACCGACAAACATATTGCCTTCATCGAAAAGCAGCCGCTTTTCTTTACCGCGACCGCCGCGAGCGAAGGCCGCATCAACCTGTCGCCCAAGGGCTATGCCGACAGTTTCAAAGTCGTTTCCGAAAGCCAGGTCGCCTATCTCGACCTCGGCGGATCGGGCAATGAAACCCACGCGCATCTGGCCGCCGACGGCCGCATCACGATCATGTTCTGCGCCTTCGACCGCACCGCGCTGATCCTGCGCATCTATGGCCGCGGGCGACCCGTGCTGCCGCAGGACGCCGAATGGGGCGCGATCGCGGCGCATTTCACCCTGCTCCCCGGCACGCGCCAGATTTTCGTGATCGACGTTGACAGCGTGCAGACGAGCTGCGGCTGGGGCGTGCCGATGATGGAATTGCAGACCGAGCGCGAAACGCTGCAAAAATATCATCGCCAGTCCGATCCCGTGCTGTGGGTCGAAAAGTTCAAGGGCCGCACGCAAAGCATCGACGGGCTGCCGACGCGTCCGACCGACCGCTTCATCGCGGGCGACGCCTGATGCCCTTGGTCGAGCTGGTGCGCCTGCCCAATGGCGCCGAGGCCGAACTGCTGCGCGGCCGTCTCGAAAGCGCGGGCGTCCACGCCGTGTGCTTCGACGCGGGCATGAACATCGCCGAGAGCGTCGGGCTGATGATCCCGGTGCGCATCATGGTGCTCGACGAGGATCTGGACGAAGCGCGAACGCTGATGGTCGAGTTCGAAGGCGGCGGGAACGGAAACCCGGCCTGAGCGCTTGAAAAACACATGATAAAGGTCGCCAGTTACAATATGCGCAAGGGCATCGGGCTCGACCGTCGCCGCGATCCAGGCCGTGTGCTGGCGGTGCTGCGCGAACTCGACGCCGACATCGTCGCGCTGCAGGAGGCCGACCGCCGTTTCGGCACGCGCGCGAGCGCGATCCCGCCGCATATGTTCGAGGAGCATAGTGATTATGTGCCCGTCGACCTGCTCCACGGCCGTCCCTATGCGATCGGCTGGCACGGCAATGCCTTGCTCGTGCGCAAGGGCGCCGAGGTCGAGGAAAGCCACGCGCTCCACCTGCCGACGCTCGAGCCCAGGGGCGCGGTCGCCGCGACGGTGCGCATCGGCGATACGCGACTTCGCGTCGTCGGCATGCACCTCGACATTTCGGGGCTGCGCCGCCGCCAGCAGGCGCGCGCAATCCTGCATCATATATCCGAAGGCGAAAGGTTGCCGACGATCCTGATGGGCGATTGCAACGAATGGCGTCCGACGGGCGGCTGCCTCGCCGATTTCGGCGCCGATCACCGGCTGGTCGATACCGGACACAGCTTTCACAGCCGCCGCCCGGTCGCGAAGCTCGACCGCATCTTCGCCTCGCCCGACCTCGATCCGGTCGATGCGGGCGTGCACCGCAGTGCGCTGGCGGCACGCGCGTCCGATCACCTGCCGATCTGGGCGCGGTTCCGGGCCGCCGATTAAAGATCGTCGCCCCCGCGAAGGCGGGGGCCGCCACCGGCCTGTTCCCGCGTCGCTGCGTAAACCGACAGCGGCCCCCGCCTTCGCGGGGGCGACGATGCTTCCCCTGCCCAAAAATTAGGCAAAGCCCTGCCTCACCTGCCCATCGAACGCACGATCCGGTGCGTGACCTATCCCCAAACCGTCACAAAATGTTAACTTTTGCTCACCCGGCGCAATTTGGCACGGCTGTTGCACCGCAACATGGTGCCATTAGCAAAAGGGGGCATCATGAAGCTGATCTTGGCAATCATCAAACCGTTCAAGCTCGACGAGGTGCGCGAAGCCCTCACCGGGCTGGGCATCGCCGGCATGACCGTGACCGAGGTCAAGGGGTTCGGGCGACAAAAGGGGCAGACCGAAATCTATCGCGGCGCCGAATATGCGACCAACATGGTGCCCAAGGTGAAGATCGAGCTCGTCTGCGACGACGCGCTCGCACCGCGGGTGGTCGAAACGCTGCAGCAAAGCGCCGGCACCGGCTCGATCGGCGATGGCAAGATTTTCGTGCTCGACGTGGGTCAGGCGGTGCGCATCCGCACCGGCGAGACCGGCGAGGCGGCTCTCTAAATGACGAAGGGGGAAACTATGACGTTCGCAAACAAGATTGCGGCGGGCGCCGGGGCCGTGGGCCTTTCGCTGTTCGCCGCGCTGCCCGCCTGGGCGCAAGAGGCCGTCGCCGAGGCGGCGCCCGCCGTCGCCGAAGCTGTACCGACGCCCGACAAGGGTGACACCGCGTGGATGATGATCTCGACCGTGCTCGTCATGGCGATGATCGTCCCCGGCCTCGCGCTCTTTTACGGCGGCCTCGTCCGCACCAAGAATATGGCGTCGGTGCTCACGCAGATTCTGGCGGTCGCCGCGCTCGCGATGATCATGTGGGTGATGTTCGGTTACAGCCTCGCCTTTGGCGGCGACGCCAACCAGTTCATCTCGGCGGGCAAGACCTTCCTCGCCGGTGTGACCGCCGATTCGACCGTCGCGACCTTCACCGACGGCGTCGTGATCCCCGAATTCGTGTTCATCGCCTTCCAGATGACCTTCTCGGCCATCACCGTCGCGCTCGTGCTCGGCGGGCTCGTCGAGCGCATGAAATTTTCGGCGGTGATGGT
>JASBSJ010000031.1 GCA_030148985.1 Sphingopyxis sp. | reverse complement strand
GCAGATAGACGGTGAAGCTCGTCCCCTCGCCCGGCTTGCTGTCGGCGAAGATGAAGCCCGCCGACTGCTTGATGATGCCGTAAACGGTCGACAGGCCGAGTCCGGTCCCCTTGCCGACGTCCTTGGTCGTGAAGAAGGGCTCGAAAATCTTAGGCAGCACGTCGGGCGCGATGCCGACGCCGGTGTCGCTGACGCGCAGTGCGCTATAGTCGGCGGGCGGCATGAACTCATTGCCCATCTGGCGCACTTCGGCCGCCGACACCGGATAGGTTTCGATCGTCAGCGTCCCGCCGCCGGGCATCGCGTCGCGCGCGTTGACCGCAAGATTGATGATGACCTGTTCGAGCTGCCCGGGGTCGGCGCGCACCGCTCCGAGCCCGCGGCCGTGATGCACCGACAGCTGGACCGAGTCGGCGATCAGCCGCTTGAGCAGGTGCGACACCTCCGAAATCACGTCGGGCAGCTGCAGGATCTGCGGCCGCAGCGTCTGCTGCCGCGAGAAGGCGAGCAATTGGCGCGTCAGGCTGGCGGCGCGGTTCGCGTTGCTGCGGATATGCTGGATATCGTCATAGTCGCTGTCGCCCGGCGTGTGCCGCATCAGCATCAGGTCGCAACTGCCGAGCACCGCGGTCAGGATATTGTTGAAATCATGCGCGACGCCGCCCGCGAGCTGGCCGACCGCCTGCATCTTCGACGCCTGCGCGACCTGGCGCTTCAGCCGCGATTCCTCGCTCGAATCCTTGAGGCTGAGCAGTACCGCCGCCTCGCCGAGCCCCCGGACGCCGACGACGCGCATCGACACCGGCTCGTCGCTCTGGCCCACCAGGCGGATAGACAGGTCGCCGCCGACCTGTTGCCCGCTGCTGTGGCGGCGGATCATGTCGGCGAGCGGCCCTTTATCCTCACCGACGACGATGTCTCCGGGATAGCGCGGCATCTTGCCCTCGGGCAGGTTGGCGGCGCGCACAAAGGCGCGGTTCATGTAAAGGAAGCGTCCGTCGCGATCGACCATGGCAAGGCCAAAGGGCAGCAACGAAAGCAATGTTTCGACATAGGTTTGCGCGGTGCCGCGGTCGGCCGGGCCGATCTCTTCATCCAGCATGGCGAGCAGGACCGGCGAATTGGCGTCGGCGGGCGCGAGCGGGATCTGGATCAGCCGCACCGGCGTCGCCCGGTCGCCCTCGCGCGCGAAATAGAGCGCGCCGGCATCGTCGAGGCGCAGCATCGGCGCGACGTCACGGCCAGCAAAATGGCGCGCGTCGTCCTCGCCCAGCGCACGCAGCAAAAAGGCCTCATTCGCGGCGCGAAGCCGCCCCTCATTGTTCACCAGCGCCGCCATGACCCCGGCGGCACCCAGCGTGCGCCCCGCGGGGCCGCCGAGATGCCGAGTGAGTTCGGCGGCCAGGTCGAACCGCTCGACGGCGGCGAAGCGCCAGACGAGATAATCCTCGGCCTGCCCCGTGCGCGTCACCTGCGCACGCAATTGCAGCGGGCCGATCGCGATGTCCTCGGCGTGCCCTTCGCCGTCGCGCCACGCCGCGCGCCCGGCATTTTTCAAAAGCTCGGCGCCGCGCCCGTCGAGCGGCAGGCCCGGCGGCGTGACAAAGCCCCCCATCCACGTCGCGAACAGATCGTTGGCGCATACCATGCGCCCGCTGCGATCGGTGACCGCGATCGCGACGTCGTCGTGATTCACCGCCTGGCGCAGCATCGTCCAGTCGGGCGCCGCCGCCTCGCCGCTTGCTGCCGCGGGGAACAGCCGCCGCGCGAGCAATATGCCGCCCGCCGCGACCGCCAGGCCGGCGACGAAGCCTGCCGCCAATATGCTGCTGCCCGTCGCCCAGAACAGCAGCGCCGCCGACACGACTGCAAGGGCACCGAGCAGCGCCATGTCGAGCCGCGACAAAGTCGCGGGCGGCAGGATCGTCCCGGCAGGGCCCACCCCCCTGATGACATCACCATCAGCGGAGGGCAGGCTTTGCGCGGTCAAATCACATTCTTTCTATCGGCGTGTCACCAGATGCGGACGCGCTCTTCGGGCGCGAGGTACAGCGTCTGGCCGGGTTTAACCTGGAACGCCTTATACCAAGGGTCAAGGTTGCGCGAGACCCAAGTCCGCTGGATCGAGGGTGCGTGCGGATCGGTCGTGATGCGCTGCGACAGATTCTGGTCGCGATAGTTGCGCCGCCACACCTGCGCCCAGCCGAGGAAGAAGCGCTGGTCGCCGGTCAGGCCGTCCAGCACGGGCGCCTCCTTGCCACCGAGCGACTTCTTATACGCTTCATAGGCCACGGTAAGCCCGGCAAGGTCGCCGATATTCTCACCCAGCGTGAAAGTGCCGTCGAGCTTTTCCCCCGGCAGCACTTCATAGGCGTCATATTGCGCGATCAGTGCCTTGCCCGCCGCCTCGAATGCCGCGACGTCGGCAGGGGTCCACCAGTCGGCGAGCTTGCCCGTCTCGTCATATTTCGCGCCCTGGTCGTCGAAATGATGGCTGATCTCGTGACCGATCACCGCGCCGATGCCGCCATAGTTGATCGCCGCATCGGCGTGCGGATCGAAGAATGGCGGCTGCAGGATCGCGGCCGGGAAGACGATCTCGTTCATGCCGAAATTGGCATAGGCGTTGACCGTCATCGGGGTCATTCCCCATTCCCAGCGGCGGATCGGCCCGCCAAGGCGGCTGATATTGTCGTCATGCGCAAACTGGTTCGACCGCAGCGCATTGCCGAACAGGTCGGCCGCCTTGATCTCCAGCTTGCTATAATCTTTCCAGCGGTCGGGATAACCGATCTTGGTCGTGAAATTGGCGAGCTTTTTCTTTGCCTTGACCTTGGTTTGCGGCTGCATCCAGCTCAGCCCGTCGATGCGATCGCCCATCGCTGCGAGCACATTTTTGACGAGCTGGTCCATCGCCGCCTTGGTTTCGGGCGGGAAATATTTGGCGACATAGTCCTGGCCGACGGCTTCGCCCAAATTGTTGGTCGTGAAATCGACCGCGCGCTTCCAGCGTTCCTGCATCTGCGGCGTGCCCGACAAGGCGGTGCCATAGAAGGAGAAGGCTTCCTGCGCCACCGCATCGGGCAGCACATCCGAAAAGCCGTCGAGGCTGCGCACGATCAGCATGTCGCGGATCACGCCGATCGGCGCGTCGGCGATCAGCTTCGCTTCGCCGGTGAAGGCGCTCGGCTGCGAGACGAGCAGCGAATCCTCCTTGACGCCGATGCCGCGAATGAAGGTTGCCCAGTCGAAGCCCGGCGCTGCGGCAGCGAGCTCGGCGATCGTCATCTTGTTATAGACTTTGGTCGCGTCGCTGCTGTCATTCTTATCCCAGTGGACGGTCGCAATCTGCTTTTCGAAATCATAGATCGCCTTGGCGCGCGCCGCGGCGTCCGTCTCGCCCGCCAGCGTCAGGACGTTCTGGAGATGCTGGAGATAAGCGGCTTGCAGCTTGGCGTTCCGCTCATTGTCCTTCAGATAGAAATCGCGGTCGGGCATCCCGATGCCGCCCTGGAACATCGTATAGATGTAAACTTCGGGGTTCTTGTCGTCCTGGCCGACATAGCCGCCGAAGAAATGGCTCACGCCATTGCGGTCGGCCTCGGCGAGCAGCCCGGCGAGGCCGGCCTTGTCGACCGTGCGGATCTTGTTCAGCCACGGTTCGATCGGCGCGAGCCCCTTGGCCTCGACCGTCGGCGCATCCAGATAGGCAGCATAGGCGCGGCCGATCATGCTGTTCGGGTCGGCCTTTGCCGCCTCGAGAATGCCTTGCGTGCGCGTTTGCGACAGGTCGGCAAGAACTGTGAACATGCCAAAGTTCGACTTGTCAGCCGGAATCTGCGTGCTCTTTGCCCAGGTGCCATTGGCATAAGCGTAAAAATCGTCACCCGGCTGGACGCTCTTGTCCATACCCGTAAGGTCGAAGCCGAAGGTGCCGAGTTCGGGCTTGGCCGTGCTTGTCGTGGCGGGCGCGGCCTGTTCCTTTGCGGTTGCCGGAACGGCGGTCAGCATCAGCGCGCCGAGCGCGGCAGTCGCCATCAGGCGCGAAATCTTGGGCAGATGAGTCATGATATTCCCCAGTTGTTCAGCATGAAGCGGCAACCCGCGCCGCGTGAGAGCGACACCGGTCGGCGATGGACCAGCTATACGCCTGCAAATAGCCGGTTCAACTGGCGGCCGTGTCGCTCGTCGATGACTCATGTCGTTGGTCGCGCGCGCGCGCCAGCTTGCGCCGCCAGCGCAAGCGAATCCAATTGTCCCAGAAGATCGCCGCAAAAATATAGCCGATCGCCGCCGCGGCGATCGAAATGACGAGCAGTCCGGCGAGCATCGCCGGCGCGGCGTCGGAGAAGGTCCAGCGCACCCACTCGCCGGCCGACGCGCCATGCTCGATCATCGCCGAAAAGGTTGCGCTGTTCGCCTGAAGCCCGAACAGCCAGTCGCCCAGCCATACCGAACCGAGGATGATGAACGGCGTCGTCACCGGGTTCGACAAAAAGGTCATCGCCGCGCCGATCGGGATGTTCGCGCGCACGGGCAGCGCGAGCAGCGCGACGCCCAATATCTGCACACCCGGGATCAGGAAAAATATGCCGACGAACAGGCCGAGCGCGGTACCACGCGGCACCGAGGTGCGCGTGAAACGCCACAAATGGCTGTGCGCGACCCGGTGCGCGAACGGCTTGACGAAACGGCTCGCGAGCAGCTCCTCGCGCGTCGGCGAGTTGCGGCGGATCCAGTTCATCACTGCCGCCTTGTCGCGCACTTTGGGATCCTTGGGTTTCCCCCCGCTCATCCGCGGTCCTTCAGCAGTCGTTGCTTGTCGCGTTTCCAGTCGCGTTCCTTGATCGACTCCCGCTTGTCGTGCGCCTTCTTGCCCTTCGCGAGCGCGAGTTCGACCTTGGCGCGGCCGCGGCTGTTGAAATAGACGGAGAGCGGCACGAGCGTCATTCCCTGCCGCATTACGCCGGCGTGCAGCTTGTTGATTTCGCGCCCGTTGAGGAGCAGCTTGCGCGGG
The DNA here is from genome assembly GCA_030148985.1 of Sphingopyxis sp. Taxonomy (GTDB): domain Bacteria; phylum Pseudomonadota; class Alphaproteobacteria; order Sphingomonadales; family Sphingomonadaceae; genus Sphingopyxis. The sequence goes on along the minus strand of JASBSJ010000031.1, from coordinate 14,852 downwards.
CGCCGCGGTTCGTGATTGTGCCGGTTTCCGTGACTGAATTCGGGGATGTTGCTGTTGATCAGCCAGACCTCATTGCCCTTCACCTCGGCATAGCTTTCGGCAATCGTGCCCTCGCCGAACCGCAGCGACTTCACCTCGGTCCCCTGCAACGCAATCCCTGCCTCGAACACCTGTTCGATGGCAAAATCGAAGCGCGCGCGCCGGTTCTCGGCGACGATCTTTTTCTTGTCGAATTCGGCGGCGGACTGCGGACGGGCCATGATGAAAGCTTAAATCACTCCTGCCGTCGACAGCGCGGCATCGACTAGCGCGCGCGATGCGGCGGACGCCTCGATGATAGGTAGGCGCACTTCGGGCGAAAACCAGTCGTGAACGCGCGACAGCGCATATTTGACCGGTCCTGGCGAGGTGTCGGAGAACATCGCCTTGTGCAAATCGAACAGCCGATCGTGGAGCGTCAGCGCGCGCGCCCAGTCGCCCGCGGCGCAGGCGGCGGCGAAATCGGCACAGAGGCGCGGCGCGACATTGGCGGTGACCGAAATACAGCCCACGCCGCCCATCACCGCGTGCGGCAGCCACAGATCGTCGTTGCCCGACAGCTGGCAGAAATCATGCCCGGCGCCTGCGCGGTGGATGGTTACGCGCGCCATGTCGCCGGTCGCATCCTTGACCGCGACGATCGTCGGGATTGCAGCGATCTCACACATCGTTTCGGCACTGATGTCGCAGGACGTGCGGCTGGGGACATTATAGACGACAATCGGCAGGTCGCTGGCATCGGCCAGCGCCTTGAAATGGGCGATCATTCCTGCCTGGCTCGGCCGGTTGTAATAGGGCGCGACGATCAGCGCCGCATCGGCGCCCGATGCCTGCGCATGACGCATATGGCGGATCGCGGTCGCGGTGTCGTTCGACCCGCAGCCCGCAATCACCGGCACGCGCCCCGCCGCCGCTTCGATGCAGCAATCGATCACACGATAATGTTCGTCAAAACTCAGCGTCGGGCTTTCGCCCGTTGTCCCGCACGGGACCAGCGCGCTCGTTCCTTCTTTGACCTGCCAGTCCACAAGCTGCGCGAAGGCCGGCGCGTCGAACGCCCCGTCGCGGAATGGCGTCACCAAGGCGGGAATCGAACCCGAAAACATGCTTCGCTCCTTTACAAGAACATGGCCGGACCGATAGAATCCGATCAGCGCGCCGCTATTGGACGTCTATTCAGCGCCCCGCAAGGAGTTTGGCATTACCATGGCGGTCATGATCTCACTGTCCAAAATTTCCCGCCTCGCGCTTGCCGCGGCTCTGCTCATCCCGACCGCGGCCACCGCCAGCGAACTGACGCCCGAGCAAATGGCCTGGTATCGCGCCCAGATGGGCCTCGCATCGGTATCGGGGCCGCCCCCTGCCCCCAATTCGGTCGGCGAAGCGGTGATGGAGTGGCGGCGCCTTACCGCGAACAGCGGCGCCTCCTTCGATCAGCTATCGCGCTTCCTGATGGCGAACCAGGGTTGGCCCGACACCGACAAGCTGCGCGTGCGCGCCGAAAAGGCGATCGCGCTCGACAGCTTCGATCCCGCGCGCACGCTCGCCTATTTCACGACCTATCCGCCGCAAACGGCAAGCGGCCATCTGCGCATGGCGATGGCGCTCAACGCCTCAGGACGGCGTCAGGAAGCGAACGCCGCGGTGCGCCGCGCGTGGACGAGCGGGCCGCTCGACGAGTATGAAACCAGCCGCGCGCTCAGCATGTTCCCCGGCGCGCTGACGCTTGCCGACCATGACGCGCGCATGGACAAGCTGCTCTGGCTTGGCGCGACTTCGGCAGCCAGCCGCCAGCTCGGCTATACATCGCCCGAAAAGCGCAGCGTCTTTGCCGCGCGCCTCGCGATGCGCAGCGGCGCGGTCGATGCCGCGCTGCAAGCATCGGCGGTCGAAAGCGCCAACCCGTCGCTCGTTCGCACCGACCCCGGCTATATCACCGACAAGGCGACCTGGCTGCGCGGGGCTGGCCGCGTCGGCGAGGCCCGCGCACTGCTCGCCGCGCCGCGGTCGCTGACGAGCGCGCCAACCGATGCTGAAGAGTGGCTGGAAACCCTGCTCACCAACGCTCGGCTCGCCGACAGCGGCGGCGACAAGATGACCGCCTATAATATCGCGCGCCAGATCGACGATGCGCTTCCGCCCGGCACCGTGATCCGCGAGACGTCGCTCGGCGTGCGCGACGATTATACGTCGCTCGCGTGGCTGGCGGGCCAGCTGGCGTTCAAGGACCTTGGCCGCCCTGCCGAGGCGGCGAAACTCTACCGCGCCTATGGCGAAGCGGCGCGATCGGCGCAGACTCGCACAAAGGGCTTCTACTGGGCCGGGCGCGCTGCGCTCGCCGCGGGCGACCGCGCGGCGGCGAACGCGCATTTCGCCGATGCGGCGCAGCATTATGACCAATTCTATGGCCAGCTGGCGCTCGAACGGCTGAACCGCCCGCAGCCCAAGCCGACGCCGAACCCGTCGATCCGCGTGAGCGCCGACGAACAGCGCGCCTTCGAGGACGACCGGCTGGTCCGCGCCGCGCGCGCGCTGGGCGAGATCGGCGCGTGGCGCGAACAGTCTTTGTTCCTCCGCGCGCTCGCACAAAAAGCCAGCAGCCCCGCCGACCATGTCCTCGCAGGCAAGCTCGCGTCGCAGATCGGCCGCCCCGACCTGGGCGTGATGATCGGCCGCAGCGCGCAGGCGAACAGCCTCGACGCGGTCGAAGTGTCGGGTTTCCCCACCGTGCGCATCCCCGCGGGACATGAGAATAACTGGACCTTCATCCACGCGATCACGCGGCAGGAAAGCCAGTTCGACCGCGCCGCGATCAGCCATGCCGGTGCGCGCGGGATGATGCAGCTGATGCCCGGCACCGCGCGTGAAGTCGCGGGCAAGCTGGGGCTGAATTATGACGGCGGCGCGCTGACCACCGACACCAATTATAATATGACGCTGGGTTCGACCTATTTTCAGCAGATGCTGCGCTATTATGGCGGCAGCTATCCGCTCGCGGTCGCCGCCTATAACGCGGGGCCGGGCAATGTGAACAAATGGCTGCGCGCCAATGGCGACCCGCGCACCGGGGCGATCGACATTCTCGACTGGATCGAGGCGATCCCGATCTTCGAGACGAAAAATTATGTCCAGCGCGTACTCGAAAATGCCGTTGTCTACGACACGCTGCGCGACGACAAAACGCTGCCCAAGGCGCCGCTGAGTTTCTATCTCGGCAAGCGTACGCCGGGCTAAGTCCCAAATGCCGCCCTTTTGTCGTCATCCCGGCGAAGGCCGGGATCTCACCGGTGCATTCGAACGCGAGGGCGAGATCCCGGCCTTCGCCGGGATGACGAATTAAGGCCGGAAACGATGGCAGTGGACAAGACCAACATCATCAGCCCCGCGGGCTTTGCCGCGCTGCGCGCCGAATATACCGCGCTGCTGGGCGATGAACGGCCCAAACTGGTCGAGGTCATCAGCTGGGCCGCGGGCAATGGCGACCGCAGCGAAAATGGCGATTACATCTATGGCCGCAAACGGCTGCGCGAAATCGACCGGCGACTGAGCTTCCTCGCGCGCCGCATGAAGGCCGCGCGCGTCGTCGATCCCGCCGAGCAGCCCGACAAAAGCCGCATCTGGTTCGGCGCGACGGTCGATCTGGCCGATGACGATGACATACGCCGCACCGTCACGCTTGTCGGCGACGATGAGGCCGAGGCGGGCGAGGGCCGGATCGGCTGGAACAGCCCGCTCGCCCGCGCGCTGCGCGGTTCGGCGGTCGGCGACACGCGGACGGTGCAACTTCCCGCCGGACCCAAGGAATGGGAAGTGCTCGCGATCCGCTATCCCTGACCGTCATTCGCCGATGCCCGCGATCAGCTCGCGCTGATCCTTGCGAAGTTCGGGGAGGTTGCGCGCCAAACGAGCCCAATGCGCCGCCTCGCGCGGGTCGGCGGCAACCCCCGCCCCCTTGGCATAGGCATGGGCCAGGATCGCCCGCGATCCCGCAAAGCCCGCGCGCGCCGCGACGCCGCAATCCTCGGTTGCTGTGGCCAGCGTCTTATCGGCGAAATGCGCCTCGCACAGCCAGTGGTTGCCCTCTGCATTGCCCGCATCGGCGAGGACGCGAAGCCGCGCGAGGTTGGCGGCGCGCGTGTCGGGGAAAAAGGTGAGCGCAAAAATCGCGGCCGGGTGCCCCTTCTCGGCCGCCTCGGCGTAAAGCGCTTGCGACCGCGCAAAATCGGGCGGACCAAAGGTTCCCACGGTCAACTGATAGGCCAGGTGCGTCTTCGCCTTGGAAAAGCCCGCGTCCGACGCCGCGACATAGAGCTCATAGGCGCGCTGGACGTCGGCGGGCGAGGGATCGTTTTCGAGAAGCAAGTAACCGAGCTCCTGCTGCCCCGCGGGGAATCCCTGAGCCGCCGATTTTTCGAGATAGGTGCGCGCGCGGGCGGCATCCTTTCTCACCCCGACGCCGAGCGAGAACATATAGCCCACCAGCTGCTGCGCGAGCGGATGGCCACCATCGGCCAGCGCGACGAGTTTCGCCGCGGGATGACGCGACAATACGTCAGCGATCAGCACCGGCTCATCCTCGATCGCCAGCCGGTCGAGCGAAATATCGGCAAGCGGATCGGCGGCGGAGCCGCGGAGGGCCGCCGTCGATGGCGGCGGAGGCGGCGCCGACAAGGGCCGGAAACCGCTGGCGGGCCGCGCCGGCGACGGAATCTCCGGCGGTTCGACCAGATAATAATCCTCGAACCAGCTCCCATAGTGAAAGGGCTGTTGCGGTCCCAGTTCCATGCCGTGCGTCCGCTTATAGACTTCGCGCGACACGACCTTGAAATAATCGCCGATTTCGAGCCCCGGTATCGCCAATTCCTTGACCACCGCGGCGGCAAAGGGGCTGACCGGCGAACCCACGGGCGCGAAATCGAGCGCCGGGCGTCCTTTTGCGGTCGAATAAAAGACCGCACCCTGCGCAATGTCGAGCAGGCCGAGCGGCGCCGACCCCGCGTCGCCGCGCGCCGTATCGACGTCGGCGATCCGCACGACGGGCTCGGCGGTACGACACGCATCGACGAAAACCAGCGTGAACGCGCCGTCGGGAACGACGCGCTCGACCGCCGCCTCGATCGACAGGTAACGCTTTTCGACATCGGCGCGGCGCGTCGCGGGCGGTGCGTCCATCGGGACGAGCCAGTTGCGGCCGCCATATTCGAAGCCGTGCCCGGCATAATAGAGGATGACCGACTTCGCGCCCGCGGCTTCGGCCGCAAAGCGCGTCAGCGCGGCGTCGAGCGTCGGCATGTCGGCATTGCGAACAATCCGCGGCGCGATTCCGGCCTTCTGGAACGCCGCACAAACATGGTCGATGTCGTTGACCGCATTCTTGAGCGATGGCCATTCCCAGTCATTATAGGCGCTGTTGCCGATCAGCAGCGCGACGCGGTCGCCCTGCAGCGGCGCGTCGCCACATGGGGATGTTTGCGCGGACGTGGGGAGTGCGCCGAACAGGGCCGCCATAACCACCGCACCAAGAGCGCCCAAGCGCATTCGCTCGACCATGCTTACCCCCGTGACACGCCCCGAGATTCCGCGAGGCGCCAAACCTAAAACGGCGGAAATCTGCGCAACTTCACACTGAAATCGCACGGCCCGGCGTTTTTCGACCCGTCAGGACAATGGTAAGCAAGCGACCCGATGTAGGAAAGCGGAAACTCCGCGGCGTCAGGGTTGCAGCAGCGCCGGGATGATCCAGATCGCCGACAGCACAATCACCACCGCAATCAGCGAAAAAGCCAGCACATAACGGACATTATGCCCTTTGACTCCGGCGCTCGCTTCGGTTTCATCCACTTCGACATGATCATCGACGACTTTCATGGTGCGTCTCCCTTCTGGTTCGCTTTAGAACGCGGCCCTCCGGCGCGCGGTTCCCCGCGCCTGGATGTCGGGAGAGATGCCAGAGGGTCTGTAAGCCGGGTTCTGTCCACCCCGTTGCCGGGGATGGGCGATCATTCCTCTAGGCGAACGGTTACCCGAACGCTCAAGCAGTCAACCCGGACGGCGGGGCCGGAACCAGCCCTGAGTTACCTCGTGCCATCCCTATTCGACCTTGCTCCCGGTGGGGTTTGCCGTGCCGCGTCCGTTACCGTCCGCGCGGTGCGCTCTTACCGCACCCTTTCACCTTTCGCCGGGCCGAAGCCGTGGGCGGTCTGCTCTCTGTGGCACTTTCCCTGACCCCTTTGCGGGGGCCGCCGGACGTTATCCGGCACCGTGGTTTCCGTGGAGCCCGGACTTTCCTCCCCTTCCTTGCGAAAGCGGCGATCGCCCGACCCTCTGGCAAGCTCCGAGCATAGCGCGAATGGTGGGGAATGGCGAGCGAATGTGAGAGGGCGGCTTTGGGGTGGGGAGCGGACGTTCCTCCCCCGCCTCCCCGTTCCGGGGAGGAGCGCGGCGGCCGCAATCGGTCGCCAGCCGCCCCTCAATTCCCCTCGGGCTGCGGCAGCAGCAGCGCCAGCAGGATCGCCCGGCATTCGCCGTCGATCGTCCCGTCGATCAGCTCGGGGCGAAAGCGCCGCTGGAACGCGACCGTCGCTGCAAAACCATCGGTCACATCATACCCAAAGCGTTCGAGCGCGAGCAGGAAACCCGCGTCGGTCCACAAGGGATCGGTCAGCTTCTTGGTCGGGCGCGGCAGCGCGAGGCGGCGGCGCGCGAGCTCTTCCCACGGGAACAACTCGCCCGGATCCTGCTTGCGCGTCGGGGCGATGTCCGAATGGCCGACGACATTGCCGCGCGTGATCGCATAGCGGTCCTTGATCAGATGGACGAGCCGCACGACCGAGGCGACCTGCGGATCGGGGAACGGGACATAGCCATATTCGTGCCCCGGATTGACGATCTCGATCCCGACGCTGGCCGAATTGATGTCGCTGATGCCGCGCCAGTGCGACTTGCCCGCGTGCCAGGCGCGCTTGTCCTCGGGCACCATATGGGTGATCTGGCCATCCTCGCTGACGACATAATGGGCCGAGACCTTGGCTTCGGGATCGGCAAGCCGATCAATGGCTTCGGCGCCGGTCTTCATACCGGTATAATGAAGGACGATCATCGAAACGGGCAGCACACGCTCGTCGAAATTGGGGGACCAGCGTTCGACAAAATCGCTCATACGCTTTTTTGGCCCGTCCTGTGTCTGCCCCTCCGTCGCTTGCGCCAGCGGCGCGCAAAAAGCAAGGTCAGGCGGCGATCGGCCTTGCTGGGTCGATGCGCCGCACCGTCTGATCGGCAGGCTCGTACAACCCGCGCAGCCGCGGGCTGGCAACGAACTGGTCGGTCTGGCCCAGCACCGTCTCACCCGCGCCGAGCACGAGAAAGCTGTGCGGCGCGGCCACCGCGCGCAGCCGCGCAAAGGCTTTCTGACGCATCGGCAGCGAAAAATAGAGCAACAGGTTGCGGCAGAAGATCAGGTCGGCGGGCGAGGCCAGCGGCGGCCGATCGATCAGCATATTCTGCACCGAAAAATCGATGCGGCGGCGCAGATCCGCCTTGGCGAGCCAGCCGCCCTCGGTCTGGTCGAACCAGCGCACCATGCGTTGCACGGGCAGCCCACGCTGAATCTCGAACTGGCTGTACAGGCCGACGCGCGCGCGACCGATCGCTTGGTGGCTGACGTCGGTGCCGACGATGTCGACCTGCCACCCCGCCCATTTCGCGCCCTGTTCGGCGATCAGCATCGCCATCGAATAGGCTTCCTGGCCCGTCGAAACGCCGCAATGCCAGATGGTCAGGCGCCGCCGGTCGGCGTTGACCGCGCGCAGTTTTTCAAGTGCTGTCGCAGCAATGTCGTCGAACACGCTGTGTTCGCGATAGAAAAAGGTTTCGTTGTTCAGCATCGCATCGACAGTATCGTCGAGGAGTTGGCGACTGGTCGACGTCACGAGCGCTGCGACGAGCGCGTCGAGATCGGCGATGCCGTGGCGCTGCATCACCGGCTTCAGCGACATTTCGATGCGCCAGATCCGGCTGGGCGACAGCGTCTGGCCGGTCCGCGATTCGAGCACCCCCATCAGCACGCGATATGCCGATTCGCTGGCGCTCGCCCCCATCATGGCCGCCGCCGTCCCTGCACACGGCCGGGCAGGAAGCTGCCGAGCATCAGCGCGATCGCGTCGGGATTGAGCGTCGCGGCGGCAATCCCCGCCTTCACGACCGCGCCGGGCATCCCCCAGATGACGCAGCTTTCGGGCGCCTGGGCGAAAACCGTCCCCCCCGCCGATTTCAGCCGCGCGGCGCCCGCGACGCCGTCGCGCCCCATGCCGCTCAGGATCACGGCAACGCCGCCCTTGCCATAGATTTCGGCAACCGAATCGAGCATCGGATCGGCCGACGGGCAGCACCCATTGTCGACCGGACGGCGGTCGAGCGCGATTTCGTGGCGCGCGCCATTGGCGATGACCAGCAAATGCGCATCGCCCGGCGCCAGATAGATATGCCCCGGCTCGACCTTCATGCCGGCCGCGGCGACATGCACGCGGCGCGTGGTCATCATCGCGATCTGCCGCGCATAAAATTCCATGAAGGCGTCGGGCAGATGCTGCGTCAGCAGGATCGGTGCGGTCACCCGCGCGTCAAGGTTGGCGAGGAAATTTGTAAAGGCGGGGATGCCGCCGGTCGAAGCGGCGACCGCAATACACTCGATCGGTTGGTCGGTATCGACGACCATCGAGACCGGCGCCGGTGCGCGGCGCTGCGCGACGGGGACGGGCGCGGGAAACTCCTGCTGGTTGCCCAGCGTCAGGATACGGTCGGTCAGAACTTCGGCAAAACGGCCCGAGAAGCTACCGCGCCCCGGCTTCGCCAAAGTATCGCTTGCCCCGAGCGCCAGCGCGTCGATCGCGGCGGGCCCGCCCTCGACGCAGTTCGACGACAGGATGAGCACGCGCGCCCGTGCGGCGCGCTCCAAAATGTGCGGCAGCGCGTCGATGCCGTTCATCCCCGGCATTTCGATGTCGAGCACGACGACATCGACGGGTTCGCGCGCCAGATAGTCGAGCGCCTCCTGCGCCGAGGCGACCGATGCACAAACATGAAGGCCGACGCGCTGCTCGACGATCCGTTCGAGGATGCTGCGCACGACCAGGCTGTCGTCGACCAGCATCACCCGCACCGTCCGCGCGGGCGGATCGGGATCGGAGATCAGGGACTGCGCAAGCGCCATCGAACCGGACCCTTTGCGTCAGGCGATGCCGACGAGTTGCAGCTTTCCTTCGAGCGTTTCGCGATCGAACGGCTTCATCACATATTCGTCCGCGCCCGCTTCGATCGCGGCGCGGATATGGTCGATGCTGTTTTCGGTGGTGCAGAAAACGACCCGCGGGCGTTCTTCATGACCGTAATCCAGATCGTTGAACGCGCCCAGAAATTCCATCCCGCTCATCACCGGCATGTTCCAGTCGAGCAGGATCACGTCGGGGCGATTGGCGCGGCAAAAGGTCAGCGCCTCCTGCCCGTCCGCCGCCTCCTCTACAGAAAACGACATGCTTTCAAGGATATGGCGGGCGACCTTGCGAATGACTTTGCTGTCATCGACGACCAGACAGGATTTCGACATCAAATTAACTCCGACCCCCGGGAATGTGGCCATGTTACGGGCAAGATGTATTCAGCCCGTTAATGAACGGCAGAAATCATGCGGCTTTTAAGGAGGGTAACGTAATAAGATGCGACGGATCGACGACGAGCAGCGAAGCGCCGTCATGCTCGATCATCGCATCGGCGACGCGCGCCCAGCCGGGCAGCAGCTTTCCGGCGATGCGCGTTTCGGGCGCGTCGATGAAGCAGACATCCTCGATTTCGTCGGCGAGCAACGCATAGCCATGCTCGGCAACCTCGATCACGATCACGCGCTGCCCCGCCGCGACGGGCACCGGCGGCAGGCCGATCACGACATGCGGGTCGATCAGCGTGAAGACGCGGCTGCGCAGCGCGAACAGCCCCGCGACATGCGGCGGCGCCGCCGGAACCTCGACCGGCGCGCCGACGGTGACGACCGAATGGATCGCGCGGCTGCGCAGCGCGACGCGCGTGTCGGCGATACGCGCGATCAGATAGAGTTTTTCCATCATGGCCTTGTTCCCCCGACGCGGCGCCGCATGGCGGCGAGCAGCCCCTCGCGGTCGTAACGATAGACGCTGTGGTCGTCGGGCGCCGACGCGGCGGCTGAGGACCGCAAGCGGATCACCGGCACCTCGCCCGCAATATGATCGCATTTGCCGTCGTCGTCGGACAGCAAAAGGAGCAGGTCGGGCGTTTCGTCCGCCGCCTCACCCGCCGCCGTCACACGATACCCCGCGCTGCGCAGGATCGGCGCCAGGAAATTGGCACCCCAGCCGTCATGGTCGTCGGCCAGGTGACAGAGCGGCTCGCGCAGCCCCGGCGCCCGCGCCCCGCCCGCGTGCTGCTCCATCAGCCAGAAGGGATCGACCAGCTCGACCGGTTCGCCCCCGACCAACACGACGCCAGCGATCAGTCCCGGCGCGGCGGAGGACTGGATGGCATCGGGGAGGCGGACGATGTCGATCACTTCGGCGATCGGGTAACAGAGCACCGCGCGGCCATCGTGCAGGCGCAAAAGCTTGATATTTCCGTCCCCGGCCGGGGGCTTCGCCGCATGAACCGGGAAAATCTCGCCCCCGATTTGCGCCTGCACCCGCCCCGCGCTTTCGAAGAGCGCATTGGTCGGAACATCCTCAACGCGCTCGATCACCGACAAGCGAACGCCGCGCACGCGCGCGTCCGTGTCGCGGAACAGCAGCAGCTGCGCCGCGTTGCGCGTCGCGAGCGCATCGGCTTCGGCGTCGGCCAGCCCGTCCTTGTTGCGTCCCGCTTCGCTGGCGTCGATCCCGGCAACCGCAAGCAGGCCCTGAACGTCGAGCAGCAACACCGGGCGGCCGTTGTCGGGCAGCGTCGTTCCTGCATAAAGCCCCGTCGCCATGATCATCGGCGCCGCGGGCTTGATGACCAGTTCCTCATGATCGTGGATCGCCGCGACGCTCAGCGCATAGCTTTGCCCTTGCCCCGGCCGCACGATCACCAGCGCGCGGTCGTCGGCGTCATCGTCACTGTCGCGCTCGCAGCCGAGGATGGTTTCGAGGCGCAACAGCGGGAATTGCTCGCCGCGCACCGTCGCCAGTTCGCCGCCGCCGACGCGGTCGATGCGCACCGTGTCGCCGCTTTCGAGCAGGATTTCGCGCACCGCGCCGCGCGGGATCGCAAAATATTGCCCTGCCGCGCGTACCATCAGGCCCGAAATGATCGTCAGCGTCATCGGCACGCGCAGCAGGATGGCCAGTCCGCGTCCCTCGTCATTACGCAGTTCGACGATGCCGCCGATCTTCTCGACATTCGCCTTGACGATGTCCATGCCGACGCCGCGGCCTGACACTGCGGTGACCTTTGCCGCGGTCGAAAAGCCGGGGCGGAAGATGAGTTCGAGTTTTTCCCTGGGCGACAGCGCGCGCGCATCGGCCGCGGTCACCAGCCGCGACGCGATCGCCTTCGCGACCAGCGCGTCGGGCGACAGGCCGCGCCCGTCGTCGCGCACCTCGATTTCGATCTGGTTACCCGACTGGCGCGCGGCGACCGAAATCGTCGCGGTAATCTCCTTGCCCGCCGCGACCCGATCATCCAGCGTCTCGATGCCATGATCGATCGCGTTGCGCACGATGTGGATCAGCGGATCGCGGATATTTTCCATCATTTCGCGGTCGAGTTCGACCTCGCCGCCGCTCGTCTGGAACGCGATCTTCTTGCCCAGCTCCTGCGCCAGATCGCGGACGATGCGCGGCAGCGGCGCGAACAATTTGTCGATGCGCTGCATCCGCATCTGGCTGACCGACTGGCGCATCCCGGCGATCGAATCGGACAGGCGGTCGAACGCGGCGATCGTCGCGCTGTCAGCACCCGATTCGCGCAGCATCCGCGCAAATTCGTTGCGCGCCAGCACGATGTCGGTGACGCCGGTCATCACGCTGTCGAGCAGCGGCAGCGGCACGCGGATCGATCGCCAGCCGTTCAGGTCGGCGCCGAAATCCTCCTCGCGGCGGCGGAGCGGCACGCCTGCAACCGCGGCGGGCGTCGCCGCGGGTTCCGGCCGCTCCTGCACCGACAGCGCGCCGATCGCATCGCTGTCATCGCCGGCAGGTTCGATCCCTTCCTGCCCCAGCGCCGCGCAAAGCATGTTCAGCCGGTCGATGATGCCCAGCACGGCCGAAACCAGTGCCGCGTCAGCGGTGCGATTGCCGCGGCGCACCTGATCGAGCGCATCCTCGGCAGCATGGGCAAGCGCGGTCACGCGCGGTAGCGACAGGAATCCCGAGCTACCCTTGATCGTGTGAACGAAGCGAAAAATCGCGTCGAGCTGCGCCCGGTCGGCCGGATCGGCCTCCCAAGAGACGATCGCCCCGCCCGCGTCGGACAGGATTTCAGCCGTTTCGGCCAGAAAGTCGTTCAGCAGATCGTCCATTGCCGTATCGGTGCGCCCCGGAAAATTGAGGCGCCACCATGGCGGACAATGGTTAAAAGTGGCTTTACCCGCGCCCGCGCAACACCGCGCCGACGAGCAGCGAGGTCGGCGTTTCGCGCGCCAGCATCACCGTGCCGTCGCTCTGCCGCGCCACAGCCTGCACCAGCACGGCGGGCGCGGTGCGCGAGGTCATCGGGCTGGCGCCTTCACCCTCGGCCAATATGCGTTCGACATCGGCGTCGAGGAACATGCGCTCGGCCTCGACATGCAGCGCAATCTCGATGCCTTCACCCTGTTTTTCGCAGCCCACGTCGAGCCGCCCGCCGCGCACCAGCGCATCGACGAGCAGCAGCGCTAGGTTGAGGATGATCTTGACCGCGGGCTTGGGCAGCGGGTCGTCGCCGATCATCCAGTTGAGCGTGATCGCGCGGTCGCCGATGATCCCCTCGATCGCCGATTTCGCTTCCTCGGGCGGAACCAGCTCGCCAAAACCGCCCGCCGAGCCGAAAGCGAGGCGAAAGAATTTGAGCTTGTTCGCAGAGGTCCGCGCGCTCTGTTCGAGCAATTCGATGCAGCGCGCCCGCATTTCGGGGTCTTTCTCGTCGGCGAGCAGCTCGAGCCCGTTGGCAAAGGCGCCGACGGGGCTGAGCAGGTCGTGACACAGGCGCGAGGCCAGCATGGAGGCGAAATCGACGCGGTCGTCGGACATGGATGAACAGGCTCCCCAGCGCAGTCGCCGGATTTACCCGGCGTGCGCCGCTCCTAGTGCAGCCAAGGGGGAAAGGGCAAGCGCGATGCCATATCCTCCAAATATGCCCCGTCCGTCTCTTCCTCCATCGTCATCCCGGCGCAGGCCGGGATCTCGCCGGTGCGTGACGATGCCAGGTCGAGATCCCGGCCTGCGCCGGGATGACGGAGGAGGTGTGGAAATTTGCGGCACACTTGTAATCCCGGGCCCTGTCACCACATCCCCCTCGATGTTGGGGGACGACGAGATATTGACGGTAACGCTCGATGACGCGGCGGCCGGATTGCGGCTCGACCGGGCGCTCGCCGAAGCGCTCCCCAGCCTGTCGCGCGAGCGACTGAAGAGCCTTATAAAGGGCGGGCGCGTGCTCGACGCAAACGGCGCAATCCTTTGGGATCCCGCCACGAAAACCGCGCCGCCCGCGACGATCGAAATTCGCCTGCCCGCTACGCTGCCCGCGCACAATGTCGCGCAGGACATGAGCCTCGTCATCGCCTTTGAGGACGAACATCTGATCGTGATCGACAAGCCCGCCGGGATGGTCGTCCATCCCGCCGCGGGCAATCTCGACGGCACGATGGTCAATGCGCTGCTCCACCATTGCGCGGGGCAGCTGTCGGGCATCGGCGGCGTCGCGCGGCCGGGGATCGTCCACCGCATCGACAAGGATACGAGCGGGCTGATCGTCGCTGCGAAGCATGACAAGGCGCACGAAGGACTCGCAAACCAGTTTGCCGCGCACAGCATCGACCGCCGTTATTTAGCCATCGCAACCGGGCGGCCCATGCCCGCAAACGGGACGGTCGACGCCGCGCTCGGCCGGTCAGCTACCCACCGCAAGAAGATGGCGGTCGTGGCGGCAGGCCGCGGCAAACATGCGATCACTCATTATCGGACCATCGAACCGCTTCAGGGCGCGACGCTGGTCGAATGTCGGCTGGAAACCGGGCGCACGCACCAGGTGCGCGTCCATATGGCGCATATCGGCCATCCGCTTGTCGGCGACCCGGTCTACGGCCGCGCCCGAAAGCCGCTGTCGGACGTGCTGAAAGCGCGGAATTTCGTGCGGCAGGCATTGCACGCGGCCCATTTGGGCTTTATTCATCCGGTGACCGGTAACAGGATCGCGCTCGACAGCGAACTCCCAGCGGACATGCGGGAACTGCTCGATGAACTGCGCGTTTAGGTTTCGAATGAAAATCTATTTTGATCACCGGACTGAACCGGGGCAAGATAATTTCAGGTTTTAGGGAAGACACTCTCCATGGCTAACAAAAGCAATGTTCCGGCAGTGGTGCCCGCGCTCGGCGGTGAGGCGAGCCTGAACCGCTACCTGGCCGAAATCCGCAAATTTCCCCTTCTGACGCCCGAGCAGGAATATATGCTCGCCAAGCGGTTTCAGGAGCATGGCGACAATGAAGCCGCCGCGCAGCTTGTCACTTCGCACCTCCGCCTCGTTGCGAAGATCGCGATGGGCTATCGCGGCTACGGCCTGCCCGTCAGCGAGTTGATCAGCGAGGGCAATATCGGCCTCATGCAGGGCGTGAAGAA
>JASBSJ010000024.1 GCA_030148985.1 Sphingopyxis sp. | reverse complement strand
GTCTTCATTGATCGCAGCCTGACGCTCGATCTCTGCGATCGCTTCGCCCGACACTTCGGCCGACAGCATCACATAATGACCCTTGCGGTTCTTCTGGATCTTGTAGGCGAGCTGCTTGAGGCCCCAGGTCTCGGTCTTGTGAACCGTGCCCTTATACTCGCCGATGACGTTGGTGACGGTTTCCGCCAGCGCGTCGACCTGAGCCTGGCTCAGGTCCTGACGCGCGATAAAGACATGCTCGTAAAACGGCATGATGCGCTTCCTTCGATTTGGCCGATCGCTGGCTTCGCGCCAATCGCGAAACCCCTCCGGCTGTCGTCAAGCTTTGCGGATTGGTGCAAAGCAAACGGGGCGATGGCAACGTGGCCTCGCCCCGAATGAGCGCGCCTATACAGATTCGCCCGAAAGAATCAAGCGCTGCGGGCGAGCTTTTCCAGCAGTTCCCATCCGAACTCGGTAAGCGTATCGTCGCGCGCGCCGAGGATCAGGATGCGGTCGCCGGGCCGCGCTTCGTCGAGGATCGCGGCGCCGCAATTGGCGCGCGTCGTCAGGTGGACGGCATCGCCGCCGCCCGCGACGATGTCCGCGATCAGCGCCTCGCTGCCGATGCTGCGATCGACGGTGCCGCCGAAATAGACGGGGTCGCAGACGTAGAGCCTGTCGCCGTCGCGCATTCCCGCCGCGAAGCTCGCCGCCAGTTCCTTGCCCATCTGGCGCAAGGGGCCATAGCCGTGCGGCTGAAAAAACAGCAGCGCGCGGCCGGGCAGTTCGGCGACCGCGGCGAGCGTCGCGGCGACCTTGTCGGGATTATGCGCGAAGTCGTCGATCACCGTGACGCCGCCTGCCTGTCCCAGCACCTCGTAGCGCCGCGCGAGGCCCGCAAAATCCGCCAGCGCCGCGACCGAAGCCGCGACGGGAATGTTGAGCGCGCGCGCCGCGGCGATGGCGGCGAGCGCGTTTGCTGCATTATGGCGGCCGGGCATCTTCAGCCGCACGGCATGGCTGTCGGCGGCGAAATGGACGGTGAAGCGGCAACCGTCCGCCAGCGGCTCGAAATCGCTGCCGCGGATTGCAGCATTGTCGCCGGAGCCGAAGCGCAGGACATTCGCGCCCGCAAGCAGCGGCGCCGATTCGGGGTCGTCGGCGTTGACGACCGCGATGCGCGCCTTTGCCGCGAAATCGCCGAACAGGCGGTGCAGTTCGTCAAGGCTCTTGTGGTCGAGGCTGATGTTGGTCACCACCGCGACGTCGGGGTCATAGAGCGCGATCGACCCGTCGCTTTCATCGACTTCGCTGACATAGATGGCGTCGCCGCCGACGAGCGCGCTTGCAAAGGGCGTGTCGGGCGCGGCGAAATTGCGCATCACCGCGCCGTTCATCACGGTGGGCTGACGGCCCGCGCGGTCGAGGATCCAGCCGATCATCCCGGTGACGGTCGACTTGCCGCTGGTGCCGCCGACGCCGATCCCTTTGTCCGCTGCGTTGAACAGCGCGGCGTTGAGGTCGGCGCGCGTCATGCGGGCAAGGCCGAGCGCATTGGCGGCGGCGACGTCGGGCACGCTGTCCTCGACCGCCGCCGAGGCGACGAGCGTCTGGCCCGCGGCGACCCCGCTGCCGTCCTGCGGAAAGAGGGCGATGCCGCGGCTTTCGATCCAGTCGAACTTGTCCGGCGACCGGCCCTGATCGCGGCTGCGGTCCGAACCCGAAACCGCCGCGCCGCGCGCCGCGACGATCATCGCCAGCGGCAACATGCCCGACCCGCCGATGCCGCAGAAGAAATAGGATTTGTTTTCGGCCATCGCGGCGCGATATGGCGTCTTATGAGCAATGGCAACACTCCCTCTCCCGACGGGAGAGGGTTGCGCAGACTTGGTGCGAAGCGCCTAGTCGTAGCTGGGTGAGGGGATCAGGGGTGGCGTGGAAATCGGACGGCGGACACCCTCATCCAACTTCGCCTAGCCAGCAAGCTGGCAAGGCTGCGTATCCTTCTCCCATGGGGAGAAGGTTTTAATGCGTATTGGCATCGTCGCCCCCTCGACCCCGATCCTGCCCGACGATGCCGAGGCGGTGCGCGCGATCGCCAGCCTCGGTTATCCGGAGGTCGAACTGGTGTTCGATCCGCAATGTTTCGCGACGCACGGCCATTTCGCGGGCGAGGACGGCCACCGCTTTGCCGCGCTCGTCGAAATGGCGAACCGGCCCGACATCGATGCGGTCTGGTTCGCGCGCGGCGGCTATGGCGCGTGCCGGATCGCCGAGGAGGCGGTGGCGGCGATGACCGATGTCGCGCGGGCCAAGGCGTTTCTCGGCTATTCGGATCAGGGCAACCTCCTCGCCGCGCTCTATCGCGACGGGTTCGACCATGTCGCGCACGGACCGATGGTCGCCGACATTCGCCGCGAGGGCGGCGAGGCGGCGGTGCTGCGCGCGCTCGACTGGCTGGTGGCGCGCGATCCCGCGGCATGCGAGCCGGGGCTGGAGCATGGCGCGCGCCATGCGGCGTTCAACCTGATGACGCTGTCGATGCTGCTCGGCACGCCGCTCGAGCCCGATCTGTCGGGGCATGTCCTGCTGGTCGAGGAGGTCAGCGAATATCTCTATGCCTTCGACCGCGCGCTGTTTCATGTGACGAGTTATTTGGCGCCGCGCGGGCTTGCGGGGCTGCGGCTGGGGCGGGTCAGCGACATTCCCGACAACGACCGGCCGTTCGGCATGGAGGCCGAGGAGATGGCGCAAGGCTGGTGCGCGCGCGCCGGCATCCCCTGGCTGGCCCGCGCCGACATCGGGCATGATGCGGCGAACAAGGTCGTGCCCTTCGGCTTGCATCGCGCGGGGTGAGCGAATAGGCGCGGCGCGTTCAAATATAGGCTAGGGGACGCAACATGCGCGCATTCATCTTTCCGGGTCAGGGCAGCCAGTCGGTCGGCATGGGCAAGGCACTTGCCGACGCGTCGCCTGCGGCGCGCGAGGTGTTCCAAGAGGTCGACGACGCACTGGGGCAGAAGCTGTTCCAGCTGATGACCGAAGGCCCCGAGGATCAGCTGACCCTCACCGAAAACGCCCAGCCCGCGATCATGGCGAATGCGATCGCGACCTTGCGCGTGCTCGAAAGGGAAGGCGGCGTGACGCTGTCGGCCAAGGCCGATTATGTCGCGGGGCACAGCCTTGGCGAGTATAGCGCGCTGTGCGCCGCGGGGGCCTTCGACCTCGCGACCACGGCGCGGCTGCTCAAGACGCGCGGGCAGGCGATGCAGGCAGCAGTGCCCGTCGGCGTCGGCGCGATGGCGGCGCTGCTCGGCGCCGACATCGACACCGCTCAGAAGCTGGCCGATGCGGCGGCGGAGGGCGAAATCTGCACCGTCGCCAACGATAACGACCCGTCGCAGGTCGTAATCTCGGGCCACAAGGGGGCGGTCGAGCGTGCGGTCGCGCTGGTCAAGGATTATGGCATCAAGCGCGGCGTGCTGCTGCCGGTGTCGGCGCCTTTCCATTGCCCGCTGATGCAGCCTGCCGCGGATGCCATGGCCGAGGCGCTGGGCGCGAACCCGCCCGCGGCGCCTCTGGTGCCGGTCGTTGCCAATGTCACCGCCAGCCCGGTGAGCGACGCCGACGCGGTCCGTGATCTGCTTGTGCAACAGGTCACCGGCCGCGTCCGCTGGCGCGAGAGCGTCGGTGCGATGGAAGACATCGGCGTAACGCACTTCGTCGAATTCGGCGGCAAGGTGCTCGGCCCGATGGTCAAGCGCAGCGCATTGGGCGAGGTCGAGACGATGAGCGTGATTTCGATGGACGACATCGAGGCGCTGCTGAAGGCTTTTTAGAAGATTCGAGCAGAGGCGCAGAGATCGCAGAGAATATGGTTCAGGACATCGACCAAATTTCCCATGATGTGATCGGCGTTGCGATGCGGTTGCATCGCGACATTGGGCCGGGCTTGTTGGAAAGCGTTTATGAAACGCTTCTGGCTGGGCGCTTGGCTGCCATGGGCTATAGGGTGGATCGCCAATGGGCGATCAATATCATCTTTGACGGGGTCGAGTTTACCGAAGTCGCTCGCGTCGATCTGCTGATCGACGAACGCCTGGTGGTGGAGATCAAATCGGTTGATAACCTCAATCCGGTCTGTTCGAAGCAGGTTCTCACCTATTTGAAGCTGCTTCATCTGCCCGTAGGGCTGCTTATAAATTTCGGCGAAGCGACGTTGAAACAGGGCATTCGCCGTCTCGTGAATGACCATAAAGACTCTGCGTTCTCTGCGCCTCTGCGCGAAAATCATTCTACTCAGGCGTCCGACGGCCGGACTCAAGATTAAGGAATAAGCTTATGTTCGATCTCACCGGCATGACGGCCCTTGTTACCGGCGCTTCGGGCGGCATCGGTTCGGCCATCGCGCAGGCGCTCGTCGCACAGGGAGCACGGCTGGCGGTTTCGGGGTCCAATGCCGAGAAGCTCAATGCCTTTCGTGATAGCCTTGGCGGCGACCATGTCGCGCTGCCGTGCAACCTTGGTGATGCAGCCGCGGTCGATGCGCTCGTTCCGGCGGCGGTCGAGGCGCTCGGCGGCAAGCTCGACATCCTCGTCAACAATGCGGGGGTGACGCGCGACAATCTGATCATGCGGATGAAGGACGAGGAGTGGATGGACGTCATCCGCATCAACCTCGAGGCCAATTTCCGCCTGTGCCGCGCCGCGGCGAAGCCGATGATGAAAGCGCGCTTTGGCCGCATCGTCTCGATCACCAGCGTCGTCGGCGCGACGGGCAATCCGGGGCAGGCCAATTATGCGGCGTCGAAGGCGGGGGTCACGGGTATGACCAAGGCGCTGGCGCAGGAACTGGCGAGCCGCGGTGTCACCGCCAACTGCGTCGCCCCGGGCTTTATCGCCACCGCGATGACCGACGACCTTCCCGACGCGCAAAAGGAAGCGCTCAACCAGCGTATCCCTGCGGGCCGGATGGGCGAGGGGAACGACATTGCCGCCGCGGTCGTCTATCTGGCGTCGAAGGAAGCGGACTATGTTACCGGACAGACGTTGCATGTAAACGGCGGCATGGCCATGCTGTCCTGATTGGGACGGTCGATCGCGAAGGGAATTGCCGATGACGCGTTACTGGATGCCCGCCGCCGCTTTGCTTCTGGCGGTGCTGCCGTCCGCCGTATCGGCGCAGGAAGGCGAAAAATTCGACTGCGTCATCATGGCGGTGCCCGCCGACAAGAAGGCAATGCTGGGCGCCGCGATGGCGGGCGCGGGGGATCAGGCTACGCAGGAGGCGCTGTTCAAGGAACTCGCCACCATCACCGACGGCTGCGTCGCGCGCCACAGCATCGCCGATGAGCAAAAGGGGCATTATTTCGATTACAGCCTGGCGCGCATTTCGCGCGAATGGCTCGCGGTCGATATTGCGACCTTCGACCTTGCTCCCGGTGTTGTGGATCGGGCGCTCGATTTCGGACTCGCGGGGGCAAATCCCGATCTGTCGTCGGAGATGAGCGAGGAGCAGATCATGAAGATCGTCCAGGCTTATATCGAGGCGGGCATCGACATCGAAAAGGTCGATACGGCGGTTTGGGAAAAGGTCGGCGCCTATGCGGCCGCGACCTCGATCTATTGGAACAAGCGCAAGCTGCTGCCGTTCTGAAGATCGAGGGGGGCCCTATGTTGGTCTCGTCATTGCGAGGAGCGAAGCGACGCGGCAATCCAGAGCTTGGGTAAACCGCTCTGGATTGCTTCGCTTCGCTCGCAATGACGAGGCTGTTTTGAGCCTGTTGGTCAGAAGCTCGCCCGCGCGGTGATACGGATGTCGCGGCCCGCGAGCGGCACATAATCCTTCGTAAAGCTGGCGTGGCGCCGCGCCTCGACGTCGAAGATATTGTTCGCGGCGAGGCTGAGCGTCAGATTTTTGGTGTCGGGCAGCGGGCGCCAGCTGATCGACGCATTGACCAGCGTAAAGCCCTTGGTCGGGGTCTCGAACGGCGCGATCCGCGTCTGGTCGTCGGTCCATTCGACCTCGGCGCGCGCGTCGATCCGGTCGCCCTGCGCTTCCAGCCCGCCGAGTATGCGTAGCGGCGGAATGCGCGGGGCGTGCTGGTCGAGCCCGCCCTTGATCTTCGCGCGCGTCATGTCGGCCACCGCATCGGCGACGATGTTGAAGCCGCCGATCTGGGCGAGCCGCGCGCTCGCCTCGGCCTCGAAACCCCAGACGCGGGCGTCGCGCTGGAAATATTGGAAGACGGGCAGCTCATCCTCTTCGGCGCCGGTCGCGTTCGAATAGATGAAATCGTCGAACCAGTTCGAATAAGCGGCAAGGCTGAAGCTGAAGCCGTCGGACTTGACCTTGAACGAGGCCTCGGCGCCCCAGCTCGCCTCGCGCTTCAGGTTCGGATCGCCGACCTCGAACGATTGCGTCGCGATATGCGGGCCGTTCGAGAAAAGCTCTTCGGCCGACGGCGCGCGCACCGCGCGCGCGACCGAGACGCCGAATTTGACGCCTTCAGCAAGTTCGTAATTGGCGCCGAGCGCCCCGGAGAAGGTGTCGAAATCGCGTTCGATGCCCAGCGTCGGCGCGCGGACGCTGGTGCTTTCAAAGCGCGCCGCGGCCTCGATGCCCAGCGGGCCCGTCTGCCATTCCTGCAAGGTGAACAGCGCGAACTGGTCGGTCAGGTTGCGCGGAACGAACGCTTCGGCGCCGATCGCGTTGAAATCGCGGTGGCTGTATTGCACGCCGCTCGCGCCGCGCCAGCCGCCGCGGTCGTTCTGCGCCAGCTCCAGCCGGCCTTCGACGCCCTGATTGGTGAAGATGGTGCCGATCTCGTCGCCCTCGAATTCGGTATGTTCATAATCGGCATAGCCCGCGCGAATGCGCAGCTTGTCGAAAAAGCCGTCGCCCATCTCGACCTCGCCGCGCAGGTCGGCGCGCCATTGCGTAAGGCCGATGGTCACTGGGGCTTCGCCATGCTCATGGCCTTCCTCCTCCTCGCCCTCTTCTTCCTCTTCATGGTGGTGCTCGGTGCCGGGACGCGACGGGACGCCATAATTGCTGTCATAATAGCTCAGCGAAATACCGAGCTGGCCGCCGTCGTTGATGAGCGACAGGCCGCCCGCCGCGGTCCAGGTCTCACTGGCGGTGTTCGCGACCTTGCCGCGCGAACCTGCTTGTTCGGTGAGTTCGGCAGCCTCATCGGCATGGCCTTCTTCGGCCTCTTCGGCGGCAAGGTCGAGCAGTTCGGCGCGCAGTCCGGGCGCATAGACAAAGCCGCCGCTGCGCATGTCGCCGGTCTTGCGCCAGCTGCCGTCGAAATGCGCGACGACCTGCGGCGAGAGGGCGATGTCGATCGAGCCCCCGGCATTGCGGTCGTCGGCGGCGGTCGCATAGCCGCCAATCGCGTCGATGTGGACATGATCTTCGGGCACCTTGCGCGGAATACGGCGGTCGAACAGATTGACCGCGCCGCCGATCGCCTGGCTGCCGAACAGCAACACCGCGGGGCCGCGCAAGATTTCGATGCGCTCGACGGTTAAGGGGTCGATGGTAACCGCATGGTCGGCCGAGGTGTTCGACACGTCGATCGAGCCGATGCCGTCGGTCAGCACGCGAACGCGCTCGCCCGAAAAGCCGCGCAGCACAGGCCGCGAGGCGCCGGGGGCGAAGCTGGTCGCCGACACGCCCGCCTGCCGCGTCAGGCTGTCGCCGATCTGCCCGCGAATGTCGCGCGCCAGCTCGTCGCCTTCGAGCACCGAGACATTGCCCAGGATGTCGAGGCTGCGGACATAGGGGGCGGTGACGATGATCGGTTCGCCGGTGTGGACATCGTCGTCGCTGCCCGCGGGGCGATCCTGCGCGACGGCGGGCGCCGAAAGGATGAGGGCGAGGGTGAAACCGGCGGAAGAGAGCAAGCGCATGGGGAGGGAGAATCCTGACTGATGGCGGGTAATGCCATGCGCCAGTAATGATATACTGTCACAATGACAAGCCCGTTCGGCGCGGTTGCCGGTCGTTGGTCGGCGCCGACTGTCCCTTCGTCGACAAACTCCGATCATTGGCGAGGCAAGCGAAGCTGTCTTGCAGCGTCCGGGGCGGCGCCCTAGATCAACGGACATGACCACTGCCAAAACCAGCCTGGACCTGATCGGCAATACGCCGCTCGTCCTGCTCAAGGGCCCCAGCGAAGTGACCGGCTGCGAAATCTGGGGCAAATGCGAATTTGCCAATCCGGGCGGATCGGTGAAGGACCGCGCCGCGCTCTATATCGTCCGTGACGCCGAAGCGAACGGCAGCCTGGCGCCCGGCGGCACGATCGTCGAGGGGACGGCGGGCAATACGGGCATCGGGCTTGCGCTCGTCGGCAATGCGCTCGGCTATAAGACGATCATCGTCATGCCCGACAATCAGAGCGCCGAGAAGATGGCGACGATCCGCGCATTGGGCGCCGAGCTGGTGCTCGTGCCGCCCGCGCCCTTCGCCAACCCCGGCCATTTCGTTCACACCTCGCGCCGGATTGCCGAGGAAACCGACAATGCGATCTGGGCCAACCAGTTCGACAATATCGCCAACCGCAAGGCGCATGTGTGCGGCACCGCGGAGGAAATCTGGGCGCAGATGGAGGGGCGGATCGACGGCTTCACCTGCGCCGCGGGCACCGGCGGGACGATCGCCGGGACGGGGTTGGGGCTGAAAGCCAGGGATCCCGACATCACCATCGCGCTGACCGATCCGCATGGCGCGGGTCTTTATAACTATTACCAGTGCGGCGAGTTGAAGCCCGAAGGGTCGAGCGTCGCCGAAGGGATCGGGCAGAATCGCATCACCGCGAACCTCGAAGGTGCGCCGATCGACACGCAGTTCCGCATTTCGGACGCCGAAGGCCTCGCCGTCGTGCGCCGCCTGCTCGACGAGGAGGGGCTGTGCCTCGGCCTCTCGTCGGGGATCAATGTCGCGGGCGCGATGGCGCTGGCGCGGCAGCTGGGGCCGGGGAAGCGCATCGCAACCATTTTGTGCGACAGCGGGTTTCGCTATCTCTCGACGCTGTACAACCCCGAGTGGCTGGCAGCCAAGGGACTGGCAGAGGCAGCGGAATGAGCGTGCGCATCGACAAAAATTCTACCCCGCCGCTCGGGCAGCAGCCTGCGCCGCCGCCCGAACCGCCGGTTCACGATACGATGCGCCGCCTGCAGATCGGCATCGCCGGGGTGCTGACGGTGCTGTTGCTCGTCGGCATGGCCGGGCTGATCGGCGATCGGGCGCGCGAACGGGTGGAGGGCGAGGGCTCAGCGAACAGCGACGTCAAAATGCCGGGCGATGAAAAAGCCGGCGGCGCACCGCTCGAAGAATTGGGCGTCCAGCCCGTGTCGCCCTCGTCGAAGGACGAGAATGCCGACACGTCGGTTAAGGTGCCGCAGGCGGTGCCGTCGGCGGCAACGGTCCCCGATCTGGAACCCGACCCCGAACTCGAACGCGCGCGCCAGTCGGCGCCGTGACGGCGGCATTGCGCGGGCCTTTTCTGCGCGCTTTCTTGACTGCTTCGTTGACCGCTGGGCTTGCGTGGGTCGCCGGCGGTCAGGCACTGCTCGGCCGGATCGACCCGGCGCTGGCGGTGCCGCTCCTTGCGTTTCCGATGATCCTTCTGGCTGCGTCGCAACGCCGTGAAGTCGCGCGCATCCGGCTTCGCACCGCTGTGCTTGCCATGGCGTTGCTCACCATCGCGCAGGCGCTGCTCGGCCTGATCCTCGCGGGGTCGGCGGCGCCGTTTCAGCTGTTGCTCGTCCTCACGCTGGGCGGCGTTGCAGCCTTGATTGCCGATATGCTCGTCCAGTGGCGACCGGGCATCCGCACCTTGCCGTGGCTGGCGGCGCTCGCGCTGCTTCCGGCGTGGTTCGCGGCGGGGCATATCTTGCTCGCCGCGCTTTATCGGCCCGCTGCGGCGCCTGCGGGGGCGCCCGCCGCCACGATGCTGACCGGCCTGCCGCTACGCTGGTCGGGCGGGGACGATCTGGCGGCGATGATCGCCGAGGGCGTGCATGACGATCCGGCGCTCGCGCGGCTTGCGGAGCTTGGACCCGTGTCGCTCGTCGACAGCCTTGTCGACGATGTGCCGCCGCCCGGCGGTGCGGTGCTGCTCGCGCACCCCCTTGCGCTCGCGCCGCAGGAACTGGTGGCGATCGACGCTTTTGTACGCGGCGGCGGGCGGGCGGTCATTCTGGCCGATGCGCTGTCGGGCTGGCCGCCGCGCCACCCGCTCGGCGATCCGCGCAATCCGCCGGTGACGAGCCTGCTCACCCAGCTGCTCGACCATTGGGGCATGGCGCTGGGCGCGGCGCCGGTGGAGCAGGGCGCTGCAATTGCGGTCGATGTCGAGGGCAAGCGGCTTCGCTTGTCGAGCGCCGGGCGTTTCGACCGGCTTCCTTCAACTTGCCGGGCGTTTGCCGACGAACATGTCGCCTATTGCCGGATCGGCAAGGGTGAGGTCTGGCTCGTCGGCGACGCCGACCTGCTGTTCGCGCCGCTGTGGCACCCGCTCGTCCCCAGCGCCGGCCATCTGCGACAGGCCGATACGATGGAGTGGCTCGCGGCCCGGCTATGGACCGGCGCCGGACAGGCGATGCTGCGCCCGCTCTGGATTCGTTCGCACGCGGCCTGAGTCGCGTTTTATTGCCCCAATTTACCCCGATCGCATTCGACCCCGCGGCGTATCTTGGCGCCGTGGGACCGATATTTGCCAGATTCAGAGGGCGTTTTGCGGCAAATGGGGTCTAGATTCCCTATTTCACCCTAAATTACCCCTTTTCACCCCGATCTATAGTTGGTACTCAGATTGACGGAGAGGGGCATTCTCCACCCGTGTCGAATCAGCCGGAATCCTGCGATTCCGGGGACGGGAAAGTTTTGCCCGGTGACGCGAGGCAGGGGGCAGAGCGATGGCGATTGTGACGCCCGGCCAATATGCGGGCACCAATTTCGCCGCGATCGATGGCAAGGGGCGCATCGCCGTCCCCTCACAGTTCCGCAACAATGTGCCCCTCAATGCGGACGGCCAGCGCGTGCTTTGGGTTGGCTTCCATGAAAAGCTGCCGTGCCTCGTCGCCTATGGCCAGGATCAGTATGACCGGCTGAACGGCGAGATCGAGCGCGACCGCGAAACCGCTCGCTCACGCAACCTCGATTTCGACGAGGACAGCGAGTTCAAGAAACGGTTCAGCTATACCGAGCCCTATACGCTCGACGACAGCGGTCGTTTTCTGCCCAGCTTCATCCACCGCGACCGCGTCGGCGATGCCGGCGCGACGGCGTTTGTGGGATCGGGCCGCCGCCTCGAAATCTGGTGGCTGCCGACGCTCGCCGAATGTGCGGAGGCCGATCCCGTCCTCAAGCGGCTCGCCGCCTCATGGGATGCCACCAAAGGGAAGGGGCGCAAGTGACCGACCTCTCCCGCGATCCCCGTCATGATCCGGTCCTGCTTGGAGAAGTCATCGCCGCGCTCGCCATCGCCCCGGGCGAGCGCCATGTCGATGCCACCTTCGGCGCCGGCGGCTATACCCGCGCGATGCTCGCCGCGGGTGCCGAGGTCGTCGCCTGCGACCGCGATCCCGACGCGATTGCGGACGGACAGGCGCTGGTCGAAGAAGCGGACGGCAAACTGACGCTGATCCGCGGCCGCTTCGGCGAGATCGACCGGCTGCTCGCCGAGCGCGGGATCGACGCGGTCGATGGCATCACCTTTGACATCGGCGTGTCGTCGATGCAGCTCGATCAGGGCGAGCGCGGATTTTCCTTCCAGAAGGACGGCCCGCTCGACATGCGCATGGCGCAGGAAGGCGAAAGCGCCGCCGACTGGCTCAACCGTGCCGACGAAACCGAGATTGCCGACGTGCTGTTTCACTATGGCGACGAGCGCCAGTCGCGCCGCGTCGCGCGCGCGATCGTCGCGGCGCGCCCGCTGACGCGCACCAGCGAACTCGCGACGGCGATCCGCAAGGCGCTGCGCCATCCGCCCGGCGCGCCGAAAGACCCGGCGACCAAGAGCTTTCAGGCGATCCGCATCCACATCAACCGCGAACTCGACGAGTTGGTCGCGGGTTTGGCCGCCGCGGAGCGTATCTTGCGCCCCGGCGGCCGGCTCGCGGTCGTCAGCTTTCACAGCACCGAGGACCGGATCGTGAAAAATTTCCTGCGCGAGCGGAGCGGCGGCGACGCCGCGGGGTCGCGCCACCGGCCCGCGCCGACCGCACCCGCGCGCGCCGCAACCTTTGAAACCCCGGCGCGCAAGGTGCGGCCGGGCAAAGCCGAGGAGGCGCGCAACCCGCGCGCCCGATCGGCAACGCTACGCAGCGCCGTGCGGACCGCGGCGCCCGCGTGGCCGGAGACTTCGATGAAGGAGGCAATGTCATGTTGATGGCGGCGCGCAAGCTCCAGGGGATCGGGCTGGTCCTGCTCGTGCTCCTCTTTGCGATGATGCTCTATCCGGTGTCGCTGAAGGTCGCGGCGACGCGCAGCGAATTGACGCGCGTCGAGCGCGAGATCGACCGGGCGCGCGACAATATCCGCTACCTCGAATCCGAGCTCGCGGTGCGCGCATCGATGCGCCAGCTCGAACAATGGAATGCCGAGGCGTTCGGCTATTCGGCGCCCGATGCCGGGCAATATCTGTCGAGCGAGCGCCAGCTCGCTTCGCTCGACCGCCTGCCGCGCGCGCGCGGTGCGAACGAGGTTGCGCCGGTGCTGATGGCGATGGTCTCACCCGTCGCGGTGCCCGCTGCGCCCAAGGCCAGCCCGGTTGCCGACAAACCCGCGGTTGCCGCGGCCAAGCCCGTCGTGCTGGCGCAGGTTGATAGCGGGGTACGCAGCGACGCGCTGCCGCGGATGGCGCCGACGCGCCGCCGCGAGCAATTGAAGATGATCGAGGATCAGTTGCTCGCCGAATCGACGCTCGCCGACCTGAAGCGCGAAGCGGCGATCGAAGCGGCGGGAGGCAAGCCCACCCGATGAACACGCTGGTCGTCCGTCCGACCCGAGTGCGTACCGCTGGTGTGCGGCAGCAGATCCTGCTGACCGCGCAGCAGCGTTTGATGATTCTCATGCTGCTGTTCGCGGCGGCCTTTTTCCTCGTGTCGATGCGACTGGTCTATTTTGCGCTGTTTGACACCGGTTCGGGAAACCGCGCGGCGGGCGCCTTCATTCCCGCGCGCGCCGATATTATCGACCGCAACGGCGTGCCGCTGGCGCGCACGATCGACGGCTATTCGATCCGCGTCGTCCCGTCGAAACTGCTCAACGACCGCAATTATCTGGCGGGCGAGCTGCACCGGATTTTCCCCGACATGTCGCGCGCCGACCTGCTGGCCAAACTGACCGGCTCGCGCCCGACCTATATCCGCCGCCGCGCGCTGCCCGATCAGGTGGCGGCGGTGAACGCGATCGGCGACGTCGGGTTCGATTTTCCGCGTGAGAAGGAACGGCTGTATCCGCAGCTGACGCTCGCGGCGCATGTGCTCGGCTTCACCAATGCCGAGGGGCATGGCGTCACGGGGGTCGAGGGCGCGTTCGACCAGCGGCTGATCGACAAGGCGACGCGCGGCGAGCCGCTGGCGCTGTCGATCGACGCGCGCGTGCAGGGCGTCCTCGAAAGCGAACTCAGCGCGGCGGTCGCCAATCTGGAGGCGATCGGCGGCGCGGGCGTCATCCTGGATGTCCATACCGGCGAGGTCGCGGCGATGACGTCGCTGCCGACCTATAATCCCAACAAGCTTACTGGCAGCGATCCGACGACGCGGCGCAATGCCGTCACCTATAATCTTTACGAGCTGGGTTCGACCTTCAAGCCGCTGTCGATCGGCGCCGCGATTGACAATGGGACGGTAACGAACATGGCGCGCCGCTATGACGCGTCGGCGCCGCTGCCGATCGCGGGGTTCCGCATTCGCGACAGCCATCCGGGGCGCTGGTACAATGTGCCCGAAACGCTGATCGAAAGTTCGAACATCGCGACCGCGCGCATCGCCGACGATCTGGGCCGCGAGCCGCTGGAAAAACTGTTCCGCGATCTCAATTTCGACAAGCGCCCCGGCATCGAGCTGAAAGAGCGCGCCTTCCCGCTGTGGCCGAAAAACTGGGGCCGGGTGACGACGATGACGACCAGCTATGGCCACGGCATCGCGGTCACGCCGCTCCACCTCGCGAGCGCCTATGCCGCGCTGGTCAATGGCGGCCTTTATCGCCCTGCAACGCTGCTGAAGCTCGGCGACAAGGCGCCGCCGCAGGGGCGCCGCGTGTTCAAGGCCGCGACGAGCGCGCGGATGCGCCAGTTACTGCGCCTGATCGTGTCCGACGGCACGGGCAAACAGGCCGATGCGCCGGGGTTCCGCGTCGGCGGCAAGACCGGATCGGCCGAAAAGCCGGGCGCCGGGGGCTATCGCCGTCACTCGCTCGTCTCGACCTTCTCGGCGGTCTTCCCGATGGACAATCCGCGTTATGTCGTGATCGTGATGATCGACGAGCCGAAGGGCAACGCCTATAGCTCGGGGCAGCGCACCGCGGGCTGGACCGCAGCGCCGGTGGTGCGCAAGGTCGTGACGCGCGCGGGGCCGATGCTGGGCGTATTCCCCGACCAGAGCCGCGACGTCGATGTGTCCGAACTCACCCCGTTGCTGCGGAAAACCGAGGAGGCGCCCTGATGCGTCTCGCCGCGCTGCTGGGCGATGCCGACTGGACGGGAGTCGACCCAGTCGTCACCGGGCTGGCCATCGATCATCGCAAGGTGGCGCCCGGAACGGTCTTTGGCGCCTTCGTCGGCGAAAAATTCAACGGCGAGGATTTCATTCCCGCCGCGGTCGAGGCGGGCGCGGTCGCGGTCGTCGCGCGACCCGAGGCGAAAGTTGACGGCGCGGTCCATGTCGCCGACGCCAACCCGCGCCGCGCCTTTGCCCACATCGCGGCGCGATTCTTTCACCGTTTTCCCGCGACCTGCGTTGCGGTGACGGGCACCAACGGCAAAACCTCGACCGTCGAGATGACGCGCCAGTTGTGGCGCATGGCGGGGTTCAACGCCGCCTCGATCGGCACGCTGGGCATCACGACGTCGATCGACAGCGCCTCGACGGGGCTTACCACGCCCGACATAGTGACTTTCCTCAGCAATATGTCGGGGCTCGCGACCGAGGGGGTTACCCATGCCGCGTTCGAGGCGTCGAGCCACGGGCTCGACCAGTATCGCACCGAAGGGCTGCCGGTGAAGGCGGCGGCTTTCACCAACCTCAGCCACGACCATCTCGACTATCATGGGACGATGGAAGCCTACCTCGCCGCCAAGATGCGGCTGTTTTCCGAGGTCGTTGCCGAAGATGGCGCGGCGGTCATATGGGCCGACGATTACTATTCGGCGGCGGTTGTAGAGGCGGCGCGCGCTCGCGATATCCGTGTGCTGACGGTCGGGCAGGCGGGTGAGGCGCTGCGCCTCGTGTCGCGGACCCCGACGCAGCTTGGGCAGTTGCTCGTGATCGCGGCGGGCGATGTCACGCACAAAGTCACGCTGCCGCTGATCGGCGCCTATCAGGCGGCGAACGCACTGGTGTCCGCGGGGCTGGTCATCGCGACGGGCGGCGATGTGGCGCTGACGCTTGCCAATCTCGCGCGGCTTCAGCCGGTGCGCGGGCGGCTCGAACGGGCCGCCATCGCCCGGTCGGGCGCGCCCATCTATGTCGATTATGCGCACACCCCCGATGCCATTGAGGCGGCGCTCGACGCGCTGCGCCCGCACGCGACCGGTCGGCTGATCCTCGTTTTCGGCGCCGGCGGCGACCGCGATCAGGCGAAGCGGCCGGAGATGGGGCGGATCGCCGCCGCCAAGGCCGACCTGCTCATCATCACCGACGACAATCCGCGCGGCGAAGACCCCGCAGTCATCCGCGACGCCATCGCCGCCGCGGCGCCGGGCGCGCAGGTGATCGGCGACCGCCGCGCCGCGATCGCCGCAGCGATCGCGGAAGCGCGCGCCGACGACATCATCTGCATCGCGGGCAAGGGGCACGAACAGGGCCAGATCGTCGGCCGCGGCGACGCGGCCCGGATCATTCCCTTCGACGATGTGACCGTCGCGCGCGAGGAGGCGGCATGACCCCGCTGTGGACCGCACGCGCCATCGCCCAGGCAACGGGCGGCACCGCCAGCGCCGACTTCACGGTGAGTGGCGTCGCCTTCGATTCGCGCGAGGTCACCAAGGGCGACCTGTTCGTCGCGATGAAGGGCGAGAGCGCCGACGGGCACAGCTTCATCGACAAGGCGATTGCCGCGGGCGCCGCGGGTGTCGTCTGCGAAACCGCCATCGACTTCCCCCATGTCTGTGTCGCCGACAGCGCGGCCGCGCTGAACGCGCTGGGCGTCGCATCGCGGGCGCGCAGCCACGGCCGTATCATCGGCGTCACCGGATCGGCGGGCAAGACGGGGACGAAGGAAGCGTTGTTCGCTGCGCTCGACCGTTTCCGCCCCGGCAAGGCGCATCGTTCGGTCAAAAGCTATAACAATCATGTCGGCGTGCCTTTGAGCCTCGCGCGGATGCCGTCGACCGCCGATTTCGGCATTTTCGAAATGGGGATGAACCATGCGGGCGAACTCGCCGCGCTGACGCGCATGGTGCGCCCGCACGTCGCCATCGTCACCACCATCGCCCCTGCACATATGGAATTTTTCGGCAGCGAAGAGGCGATTGCCGACGCGAAGGGCGAGATTTTCGAGGGGCTGGAGCCGGGCGGCACCGCGATCGTCCCCTTCGACAGCCCGCACTATGCGCGCCTTCGCGCCAAGGCCGAGCACCATGCCGCGCATATCGTCAGCTTCGGGCTGAACGAAGGCGCCGATGTGCGCGCGGTCGACTGGCTGCCCGACGGACGGGGCGGCTCGCTCGTCACCGCGCAGGTGCAGGACGCGCTCCTTTGTTTTTCCATTGCGCAGGCGGGGGCGCATTGGGTCGCCAACTCGCTCGCGGTGCTGGCGGCGGTGAAGGCGGTCGGCGGCGACCTTCCGGCGGCGGGACTGGCCTTTGCGGAGATGCCGGGCCTGACCGGGCGCGGCGCGCGCCATCGGATCGCGGTGCCCGGCGGACATATCCTGGTCATCGACGAAAGCTATAACGCCAATCCCGCTTCGATGGCGGCGACGATCGAGCAACTCGCGAGCGAATCCGCCGACCGCAAGGTGGCGATTCTGGGTGCGATGAAAGAGCTTGGCGCGGGCGGCGAGGCCTATCATGCGGGCCTCGCGGCTCCGATCGTCGCAGCAGGCGTGCAATTCGCCCTGCTCGTCGGGGAAGAGATGGCGCCGCTCGCCAAAGCGCTTGAGGGCCGCATCGATTTCGAGCATGTGCCCGCGCATCCGGCTGCGGTAGGGCGGCTGCGGGACATGATCCGCCCCGGCGACGCGGTGCTGGTCAAGGGATCGAACAGCGTCGGACTGTCGCATGTCGTGGCAGCGCTGACGGACGGGGATATTTGATGCTTTATTGGCTGGCGGAATGGCTTGGCTTTCCGGGGGCGCTCAATCTCATCCGCTATCTGAGTTTTCGCTCGGGCGCCGCTGTGGCAACCGCACTTATGCTTGGGCTGTGGATTGGGCCCCGCTTCATCCTGATGCTGCGCGCGCGGCAGGGCAAGGGACAGCCGATCCGCGACGACGGGCCGCAGAGCCATTTGTCGAAAAAAGGTACGCCCACAATGGGCGGGCTGATGATCCTGGTGTCGCTGATCGTGTCGGCACTGCTGTGGATGGACCTGTCCAACCGCTTCGTCT
>JASBSJ010000002.1 GCA_030148985.1 Sphingopyxis sp. | reverse complement strand
CAGGCCTGCGCCGTCGCGGCGTGGGTGGCCGTCCTCGCCGATCATCGATTGGCGCGCGTCGGGCAGGAAATAGAGCCAGTGGGCCAACGGCGGCACGGTGCCGGGAACCCATGGCGAGACGTCGTGGTCGAGCAGCGCGGCCAGGCCCGCGAGCGGCGCGGCGGTCGCGATGTCGTGGCGCGTTTCGCTGCGGCCGACCCAGGCGGAATAATCATCCATCAGAAACTCTTGGGCAGGCCGAGCGCATGGGTCGCGACATGGCTCAGGATCAAATTCGTGCTGATCGGCGCGACCTGATAGAGGCGCGTCTCGCGAAACTTGCGCTCGATGTCATATTCCTCGGCAAAGCCGAAGCCGCCGTGCGTCTGGACGCACATGTCGGCGGCATACCAGCTCGCTTCGGACGCGAGCATCTTTGCCATATTGGCCTCGGTCCCGCCATCTTGTCCAGCGTCGAACAGCCGCGCCGCCTTGTCGACCATCTCGGCGGCGGCGGCGAGCTGGACATAGGCGCGGGCGATCGGGAACTGGACGCCTTGATTCTCGCCGATCGCGCGGCCGAACACCTCGCGGTCCTTGGCATAGGCGGTTGCGCGGTCGATGAAGAAGCGGCCGTCCCCGATACATTCGGATGCGATCAGGATGCGCTCGGCGTTCATTCCCGAGAGGATGTAGCGAAAGCCCTTGCCCTCCTCGCCGATCAAATTCGCGGTGGGAACCTCCAGATCGTCGAAGAACAGCTCGGTCGTCGCATGGTTGAGCATTGTGCGCACGGGGCGGATGGTGAGGCCGTTACCCTGGGCTTCGCGCATATCGACGAGCAGCACGCTCATTCCGTCGGACGGCTTGGTGCACTCCTCGCGCGGCGTGGTGCGGCACAGCAGGATCATCAGGTCCGAATGTTCGGCGCGGCTGATCCAGATTTTCTGGCCGTTGACGATATATTTGTCGCCGACTTTCTTGGCAAAGGTGCGGATACGCGTCGTGTCGGTGCCTGCGGTCGGCTCGGTGACGCCGAAGGCCTGCAAGCGTAGCTCGCCGCGCGCGATCGCGGGCAGATAGGCCTGTTTCTGCGCCTCCGACCCGTGCTTGAGCAAGGTGCCCATCGTATACATTTGCGCGTGGCAGGCGCCGCCGTTGCAGCCCGAGCGGTGGATTTCCTCGAGCACGGCTGTTGCCGCGCCAAGGCCGAGGCCCGACCCGCCATATTCCTCGGGGATCAGCACCGACAGGAAACCCGCTTCGGTCAGCGTGCGAACGAACTCGGTCGGATAGATGCGGTCACGGTCGAGCCTTTGCCAATATTCGCCGGGAAAATCGGCGCACAAGCGGCGCACTGCCTCGCGGATTTCCGGGTAACTCTGCGGCTGGACTTCGGACATCGGCGTGTGGCTCTCCCCTGATCGTCAGAAGAGAGCCTTAGGATGCGAAGCATTGGACGCCAAGCCCTAGATGCTGGGAAGGTCGAGGCCCTTTTCACGCGCACAATCGATGGCGATGCCATAGCCCGCATCGGCGTGGCGCATGACGCCGCTGGCGGGGTCGTTCCACAGCACGCGTTCGATCCGCTTCGCCGCTTCGGGCGTGCCGTCGGCGACGATCACCATCCCGGCGTGCTGCGAATAACCCATGCCGACGCCGCCGCCATGGTGGAGCGACACCCAGGTCGCGCCGCTGGCTGTGTTGAGAAGCGCGTTGAGCAGCGGCCAGTCCGAAACGGCGTCCGACCCGTCGCGCATCGCCTCGGTCTCGCGGTTCGGCGATGCGACAGAGCCGGAGTCCAGATGGTCGCGGCCGATCACGATGGGGGCTTTCAGCTCGCCCGACGCCACCATTTCGTTGAAGGCGAGGCCGAGCCGGTGGCGGTCGCCAAGCCCGACCCAGCAGATGCGCGCAGGCAGGCCCTGGAACTGGATGCGCTCGCGCGCCATGTCGAGCCAGTTGTGGAGATGCTTGTTGTCGGGGAGCAGTTCCTTCACCTTGGCGTCGGTCTTGTAGATGTCTTGCGCATCGCCCGAGAGCGCCACCCAGCGGAACGGCCCGATGCCGCGGCAGAAGAGCGGGCGGACATAGGCGGGGACAAAGCCCGGAAAGTCGAAGGCGTTTTCGACGCCTTCGTCCTTCGCCATCTGACGGATATTATTGCCATAATCGGTCGTCGGTACGCCCGTCGCCTGCATGTCTAGCATCGCCCGCACATGCACGGCCATCGACGCCTTCGCGGCTTTTGCGACCGCCGCAGGATCGCTCTCGCGCTTTGTAAACCACTCGTCGAGGCTCCAGCCGGCGGGGAGGTAGCCGTTGACCGGGTCGTGCGCCGAGGTCTGGTCGGTGAGCAGGTCGGGGCGGATGCCGCGGCGGACCATTTCGGGCAGGATTTCGGCGGCGTTGCCGAGCAGCCCGACCGACACCGGCTTTCCTTCTGCATGGCTTACCTCGATCATCGCGATTGCTTCGTCGATGCTCGCCGCCTGCTTGTCGAGATAGCCGGTGCGCAGGCGCATTTCGATGCGGCTCGGCTGGCATTCGATCGCGAGGCAACTTGCGCCCGCCATCACCGCCGCGAGCGGCTGCGCGCCGCCCATGCCGCCGAGCCCGGCGGTGAGCAGCCAGCGGCCCGCAAGGTCGCCGCCATAATGCTGGCGGCCCATCTCGACGAAGGTTTCGTAAGTGCCCTGCACGATGCCCTGGCTGCCGATATAGATCCAGCTGCCCGCGGTCATCTGCCCGTACATCATCAGGCCCTTTTTATCGAGCTCGTGGAAATGCTCCCAATTCGCCCATTCGGGGACGAGGTTGGAATTGGCGAGCAGCACGCGCGGCGCGTTTTCGTGCGTGCGGAACACGCCCACTGGCTTGCCCGACTGGATGAGCAAGGTTTCGTCGCTCTCCAGCCGCTTCAGCGTCTCGACGATCCGGTCATAGCTTTCCCAGTCGCGCGCGGCGCGGCCGATGCCGCCGTAAACAACCAGCTCGTGCGGCGCTTCGGCGACGTCGGGATGGAGGTTGTTCATCAGCATCCGCATCGGCGCTTCGGTCAGCCAGCTCTTTGCGGTGATGTCCGAACCGGTCGCCGGGCGGATCACGCGGCTGTTGTCGAGGCGGGTCATGCTTTTCCTTTCGCAAAGTCGAGGGTCGCGGCGATCACCTGCTCCAGAACGGGCCCGATCGCCGGGTTGGGGTCGAGGGGGGATGGCCAGTTGGTATGGGTGATCGTATCGGGCTCGGACATATAGCCGCGCTGCGCGAGTTCCATCTGGATCGCGTGGATGCCATCGTCGGGGCGGCCATAGTGGCGTGTCGTCCATCCCCCCTTGAAGCGGCCGTTGACGACATGGCTGTGGCCGCTTGCCGCGCAGATGTTGGCGATGATCGTTTCCAGCCTGGGATCGCATGTCGCGCCGCCGTTGGTGCCGATGTTGAATTGCGGCAGCTCGCCGTCGAACAGGCGCGGGACATGGCTACGGATCGAATGCGCGTCGTAAAGGACGACCTTGCCGTGCGCTGCCCGCAAGCGGTCGAGTTCGGCAGTCAGCGCGTCGTGATAGGGGCGGTGATAGAGGTTGAGCCGCTGCATGATCTCGGCCTCGTCGGGCAGGTCGAAACGGTAAAGCGGTTCGCCGTCGAAGGTCGTCATCGGGCACAGCTCGGTCGTCGCCTGTCCGGGATATAGCGATGCGCCCGACGGGTCGCGGTTCATGTCGATGACGCTGCGCGAAATGTCGGTCGCGACCAGTGTCGCGCCCATGTCGGCTGAGAAGGCGTAAAGATCGGCAATCCACCAGTCGGTGTCGATCTGCGCATGCCAAGGCGACACGAACTGCTCGTCGAGCCCCGCAAGCTCGGTCCCACCGTGCGGGAAGGCGATGACGAGCGGCGCGTCGCCGCGATGGACGCGCAGCCAGTCCATCAGCCGACGCCCGGCAGGCTGGCGGGCACCGCCGCGACCAGGCTGCCCGAACGGATCAGCGCGGTCGCGGCCTCCATGTCGGGATGGAAATGCCGGTCGTCCTCAAGCGTCGGCACCACGGCGCGGAGATGCTGGTGCGCGGCCTCCAGTGCGTCGCTCGATTTGAGCGGGCCGTGGAAGTCGATTCCCTGGCACGCGGCAAGCAGTTCGATGCCGATCACTGCGCTGACATTGTCGGCCATGTCGAGCAGACGGCGCGCGCCATGCGCGGCCATCGACACATGATCCTCCTGGTTGGCGCTGGTCGGGATCGAATCGACGCTGGCGGGATAGGCGCGCTGCTTGTTCTCGCTGACCAGCGCCGCGGCGGTCACCTGCGGGATCATGAAGCCCGAGTTGAGCCCCGGGCGCGGGGTGAGGAAGGCGGGGAGGCCCGACAGCGCGGGGTCGACGAGCATCGCGATGCGGCGCTCGGAAATCGATCCGATCTCGCACAGCGCCATCGCGATCATGTCGGCGGCAAAGGCGACGGGTTCGGCGTGGAAATTGCCGCCCGACAGCGCCTCATCGGTGTCGGCAAAGATCAGCGGGTTGTCGGACACGCCATTGGCTTCGATGCCAAGCGTCGCCGCCGCCTGCCGGAGCAGATCGAGCACGGCGCCCATCACCTGCGGCTGGCAGCGGAGGCAATAGGGGTCCTGCACGCGCGGATCGTCGACTGCGTGCGAGGCGCGGATCGCCGATCCCGCCATCAGGTCGCGCAGCGCGTCGCCGACCGCACACTGTCCGGCATGGCCGCGCAGTGCGTGAATGCGCGGGTCGAACGGCGCGTCGGAGCCTTTGGCGGCCTCGGTCGACAGCGCGCCGGTGATCAGCGCCGAGCGGAACAGGGTTTCGGCGCGGAACAGGCCCGCGAGCGCATTGGCGGTCGAAAATTGCGTGCCGTTGAGGAGGGCGAGGCCTTCTTTGGGGCCGAGTTCGAGCGGTGCCAACCCAGCCTTCGCCAGCGCATCGGCGGCGGGCAGCGCCTTGCCGCCCACCTCGATTTCGCCGACGCCGATCATCGCCGCGGCCATATGCGACAGCGGCGCGAGGTCGCCGCTCGCGCCGACCGAACCCTGCGAGGGCACGACGGGGGTCAGGCCTTTGGCCAGCATCGCCTCGAGCATCGCGACCGTTTCGCGCCGCACCCCCGATGCACCGACGCCAAAGCTCGCGAGCTTCAATGCCATCATCAGCCGGACGACGGGGGTGGGCGACGGCGCGCCGGTCCCCGCGGCGTGGCTGAGCACGATGTTGCGTTGGAGCGTCGCCAGATCGTCGCTTGCGATCCGCACACTCGCGAGTTTTCCAAAGCCCGTGTTGATGCCATAGACCGGCGCGCCCTTTGCGACGATCCGCGCGACCGCGGCGGCGCTGGCGTCGATCGCATCCCATGCATCCGCGTTCAGCGCGGCGCTGGCGCCTTCGTAAATCGCGCGCCAGTCGGCGAGCGTCATGGCGCCGGGCTTGATGATCATCGTCCGTCCTTGATGCGTTGGTGAAGCGGGTTGAAGCCGATGCGATAAACCAGCTCGGCGGGGTCGGTGACGTCCCAGATCGCAAGGTCGCACGCCTTGCCCGCTTCGAGCGTGCCGATCTCATGCGACAGGCCGAGCGCGGCGGCGGCGTTGACCGTCACGCCGCGCAGCGCCTCGGCGACGGTCAGCCCGAACAAGGTCGCGCCCATGTTGAGCATCAGCAGCAGCGAGGTGGTCGGCGAGGTGCCGGGATTGTTGTCGGTGGCGAGCGCGATCTTTACCCCTTGGCTCCGCATCGCCTCGACCGGCGGCAGCTTCGTCTCGCGCATGAAATAATAGGCGCCGGGCAGCAGTACCGCGACGGTGCCCGCCTCGGCCATCGCGCGGACGTCGTCATCAGTCGCATGTTCGAGATGGTCGGCCGACAAGGCGCCATGCCGTGCCGCCAGTGCGCAGCCCCCCAGCGCCGACAATTGTTCGGCGTGGAGCTTTACCTTGAGCCCATGTGCGTCCGCGGCGGCAAAGACGCGCTCGCATTGCGCAGGCGAAAATCCGATGCCCTCGCAGAAGGCGTCGACCGCGGTTGCGAGCGATGCGGCGGCGGGGATCATTTCACCCACAACGAGGTCGATATAGGCGTCGCTGTCGCCCTTATATTCGGGGGGTAGCGCATGGGCGCCGAGGAAGGTCGGCTCGACGCGGATCGCGCGGTGCTCGCCGAGCGCCCGCGCGGCGCGCAGCATCTTCAATTCATCGTCGGTTGAGAGACCATAGCCCGATTTGATCTCGATCGTCGTCACCCCCTCGGCGATCAGCGCGTCGAGGCGGGGAAGAGCGCTCGCGACCAGTTCGGCCTCGCTCGCGGCGCGCGTTGCGCGCATCGTCGAGACGATCCCGCCGCCCGCGCGCGCGATCTCTTCATAGGTCGCACCTTCGAGCCGCATCGCCCATTCGTTCGCGCGGTTGCCGCCGTGGACCAGATGGGTGTGGCAATCGATCAGGCCGGGCGTGATCAGCCGACCCTCGCAGTCATGGACCGCACCTTGCGTTACAGGCGCACCATGAGCGGCTCCCGCATAAACGATCCGGCCGTCCTCCGCGACCACCACGCCGTCGTCGATCAGCCCGAGTTCGTCTCCGGCCATCGTCGCGAGTCGGGCGTGCGTCCAGCGTTGCTCCATCTGGACAGTCTCGCGCCGACGCGTCATTATGTCTAGACATAATATGAGGACGGATGATGGCTTCGCTCTGGTTTGAACGCGCGTGGATCGGCGATCGCTGGGACAGGGACGTGCGGCTGCGCATCGCCGAGGGGCGGATCGCGGCGATCGAGACCGGCGTGACGGCGGAGGTCGGCGACGAGCGTCACGGCGCCGCGCTGCCCGGCCTGTGCAACGTCCACAGCCACGGTTTCCAGCGCGGCATGGCTGGGCTGTCCGAACGGCGCAGCCGCCCCGACGATAATTTCTGGAGCTGGCGCGAGATCATGTACCGCTTCCTCGACCGGCTAACCCCGGAGGATGTCGCGGCGATCACCGCGCAGGCTTATGCCGAAATGCTCGAGGGCGGGTTCACCCGCGTCGGCGAATTTCACTATCTCCACCATGACCCGGCGGGCGCACCCTATGCCGACCGGGCCGAGATGGCGGGCGCGGTCGCCCAGGCGAGCGCGGCAACGGGCATTGGCCTGACGCTGCTGCCGGTCTTTTACGCGCACGGCAATTTCGGCGCCGCACCGCCGAGCCCCGGCCAGCGACGCTTCCTGAATGACATCGACGGTTTCGCCGCGCTGCTCGACGCCGCGCGCGCAAAGCTCGTCGGCGACGCCAATATCGGCGTTGCGCCGCATTCACTGCGCGCGGTGACGCCCGATCAACTCGCGGCCCTGCTGGAGCTGTCGCCTTCCGGCCCCGTCCATATCCACGCCGCCGAACAGGAAAAGGAAGTCGCCGACTGTGTGGCGTGGAGCGGCGCACGGCCGGTCGAGTGGCTCCTCGATCATGCCGCGGTCGATGACCGCTGGTGCCTGATTCACTCGACGCACCTCGACGACAGCGAAGCCCAGCGCCTCGCGGCGAGCGACGCGGTGGCGGGGCTGTGTCCGGTGACCGAGGCCAACCTGGGCGACGGCATTTTTCCGGCGGTCGATTATCTCGCGGCGGGCGGGCGTTTCGGGGTCGGCACCGACAGCAATATATTGATCGACGCGGCGGGCGAGCTGCGCGCGCTCGAATATTCGCAACGGCTGGCGCACCGCGCACGCGCTCTGCTGGCGGATGACACGACACCCTTCGTCGGCGCCAACCTGTTCGGCCGTGCCGTCCAAGGCGGCGCGCAGGCGCTCGGCGTGCCCGCGGGGCTCGCCGTTGGCCACGCCGCCGACATCGTCGCGCTCGACCTCGACCATCTGTCCTTCGCCGGGACCGACGAGGCGACCCTGCTCGACCGCTGGATTTTCGCCACGCGCGGCGGGGCGATCGATTGCGTGTGGCGCGCGGGCGAAAAGCGCGTCGAAAAGGGGCGCCATGTCGCGGCGGACACGATCGCTGGCGCCTATCGCGCCTGCCTCGACCGACTGCTCGCATGAACCCCGCGCGGCGTATTCGCGACGAGATCACCGCCGCGATCCGCTCGGGCGAATGGCGCCCCGGCGACCGCGTGCCGACCGAGCAGGAACTCGCCGCGCGCTATGGCTGCGCGCGCGCGACAGTGAGCAAGGCGCTCGGCGAACTTGCGGCCTCGGGGCTGGTCGAGCGGCGCCGCAAGGCGGGCACCTTCGTGGCGCACCCGCCGGTCCATTCGGCGGTGATGACCGTACCCGACCTTGCCGAGCTGATCGCTGCGCGCGGCGAGGCCTATGGCTGGACGCTGAAAACGATGCTTACCGAAGCGGACGGCGATGCGTTGTGCCCCGGCCCCACGCTGCGCGTTGAGGGTGTCCATTTCGCCGCGGCCGAGCCCTTCGCGCTCGAAACGCGCTTCATCGCGCTCGGCGAAGTACCCGACGCGGCGAGCGCCGACTTCCGGGCCGAGGCGCCCGGCACCTGGCTGCTCGGCCATATTCCTTGGACCGAGGCGCGCCACGTCATTCGCGCGGTGATGCCGACCCGCGGCGAGGCGGCGCAGCTGGGCGTCGGCGCGCGCACCGCCTGCCTCGAACTCGACCGCACGACCTGGCGCGCGGGGCGCGTCGTGACGCACGTCCGGCAATTGTTCCGCGGCGACCGCTTCGACCTTGTCGCCGAATTCAACGCGGGCACCTAGCGCGCGGCGCTGCCTTTCAGCCCCGCGTGGTTTGACAGCCACCGTTCGGACCGGCGCATAAAATCGCGGTTGCATCGCGATGTCGGAAAATGCGACCTCGTTCGTCTATCAATGCGGAAGGCAATTTGGGAACGCTATGTCGAGCCTCGCTGAGATGTTGGCAAAAGCCCGGCGGGCGGTGATGCGGCGTGGCGTTCCTGCAGAGGATGCGGATGAACTGGTGCACGACGCCTTTATCAAGGTCGAGCAATATGAGCGCGCCCACGCGGCGGAATCGAAGGAGGCCCTGCTGGTGACCGCGGCGGTGAACCTGTCGATCGACCGCGCGCGCAAAAACCGCCGGTCGCCCTTTGCCGCGCATGACGATGTCGAGGCGGTCGCCGACGGCACGCCCGACCCCAGCCAGATCGTCGAGGAACGGACGCGCCTGGCCCATGCCGCGCGCGGTCTCGACCAATTGCCCGAGCGAACCCGGCGTATTCTGCTCAAGCGCCGGCTCGAAAATCTGCCCTTCGCCGAAATCGCGCGGTCGGAGAATATGTCCGTCGCCGCGGTCGAAAAACAGGTCGCGCGCGCGACGCTGCAGCTCATGAAGTGGATGGAGCAATGGTGAACCGGCGCACCCTTTCCGACCGGGCGACCGCCGAGGCCGCCGCATGGCTTGCGCGTCTGGAATCGACCGGCCGCACCGAAGCGACCGAGGCGGGGCTGCGCGCCTGGCTCGAAGCCGATGCGAGTCATCGTTCGGCCTTTGAAAAGGCGATGGATCTGTGGGCGATCCTGCCCGGCGCGGCCGCGGCGCGCGAGGGGCAGGCGGCGGAGGACGCGCGGCTGCCGGCGTTGCTGACCGGCTGGTCGGGCCGGCGCGCGGCGCGGCCGCTGGCGCTCGTTGCGTCGCTCCTGCTCATGATCCTCGCCGCGGGATGGTGGGTGCTGCAACAACC
Organism: Sphingopyxis sp.; assembly: GCA_030148985.1. Taxonomy (GTDB): domain Bacteria; phylum Pseudomonadota; class Alphaproteobacteria; order Sphingomonadales; family Sphingomonadaceae; genus Sphingopyxis. The sequence goes on along the minus strand of JASBSJ010000002.1, from coordinate 42,307 downwards.
AACCGGCTATGCGACCGCGGTCGGCGAGCAAAAGGTGGCGACGCTGGAGGACGGGACACGGATCGCGCTCAACACCGATACCCAGCTGCACGTTCGCTATGAGGAGAAACGGCGCAGCATCATACTCGACGATGGCGAGGCGATGTTCGAGGTCGCGCGCAATCCGGCGCGGCCCTTTGTCGTGACCGCGGGCGACAAGGTCGTGACTGCGATCGGCACCAGCTTCATTGTCCGCAAGACCGGCAAAGCGGTGACGGTCACGCTGATTTCGGGGAAGGTCCGCGTCGACACCCGCCCGTCGGCGGGGAGCGATGCCGCCGTCCGGTCGACCATGCTGGCGCCGGGCGAGCGCTTTGCGGGCACTGCCGACGCCGCGGCTATGGTGACGCCCGTCTCGTCCGAAGCCGCGACGGCGTGGCGACGCGGGCAGGTGATGTTCAACGATACGCCGCTCTCCGCTGCGGTCGCCGAGCTTAATCGTTATGGCGGACCCCAGATCGACGTCGCCGATCCGCGGCTGGGCGCGCTGACCGTTTCGGGCGTCTTTGCCACGAACGACACCGCCGAATTTGCCGATGCGGTCGCTGCGCTGCATGGGCTGGCGGTCGACCGCGACGCCGGGCGGATTCGCCTCGGCCGCTAACGGCGGCGAACCATCGAGCGCCATCGCCGTTTATCCGCCGCCGGCGCGCGCGTGCGGCCGCGCGTGTTTTTAGGGACGGAACGAATGCGAACGGCTAAACCCATGATAAGGATAATTATGTTTCGCGAAACGCCGTCAGCGAAAATTTTATTTCATCCCGATGTCGGTTTTGGGGCAATTGGACGTCTGCTTGATTAAGGCGGGTCGCAAGCAACACCCCGCCCACAAGGGGGCCATTGATGATCTCGAAAGCCATGTTGGCGGCGTGCGCCGCTACGACTGCCATCGTCTCCAACACCGCCGCTGCGCAGGCGCAGGCCGAATATGATCTCGACCTGTCGGAACAGTCGCTCGGCCGCTCGCTCCGCGACGTCGCGTCGAAAACGGGCACCAACATCGTCTTCGTGGGTTCGGTGGTGCAGGGGAAACGGGCGCCGTCGCTCCGCGGGCGCTTCACCGCCGGCGATGCCTATCGGCGCCTGCTCCAGGGGTCGGGGCTGATCCTGCGCGAAACGCCGGGGGGTTCCTATGTCGTCACCCGTCCGGGCAGCGTCACGCCGACCTCGTCGGCCGAACGCGCCGCGGTTCAGGGCTTCGGTTCGATCGCGGGCCGTGTCGCGCAGTCCGACGGCAATCGCAATATCGCGGGCGCACTCGTGCGGATCGAGGAAACGGGACAGGTCGCGACCGCCGACGACCTCGGCAATTTCCGCTTCGCGCGCGTGCCCGCGGGTACCTACACGCTGACCGTTTCCTTCCTTGGTTTCATCGGACAGTCGACGCGGATCAACGTCGACCGCGGCGCGCAGGCGAGCGCCGAATTCTGGATGGACGAAGGCAGCACCGCGGTCGGCGAAATCGTCGTCTATGGTTCGCGCAGCGCGCGCGCCAATGCGCTCAACCTTCAGCGCACGGCCGAAAACAGCTCCGACGTCGTGTCGGTCGACGATCTCGGCAATTTCACCGGCACGACGATTTCGGAAGCCTTGCGCCGCGTTCCCGGCGTTTCCTTTCAGCGTGATGGACTGACCGGCGACGGGACCAACATCACGATCCGCGGGCTCGAACCCGACATGAATGCGGTCAAGCTCAACGGGCTCAACCTGCCGGTCGGCAACGGCGTCGGCCGCTCGGCGGACCTGTCGAACCTGCTCGCCGATTCGGTCAGCAAGATCACCATCAGCAAAAGCCTGCTGCCCAGCCAGGACAGCGCGGGCACCGGCGGCCTTGTCGAGATCGAGACGCTGTCGCCGCTCAACCGGCCGCGGCGCTACGCCAATCTGCTGGTCGAAGCGGGCACGAGCGGCAAGCAGTTCAGCGACGATCTGCTCGTTTCGGGAACCATCGCCGGCAAGTTCGGCGCCGAAGAGAATTTCGGCCTCAGCGCGTCGGTTCAGTATCGCAAGTCGAGCAACCGATCGATCAGCTATGGCCATAATCTGCGCTATGGCGAATTTCTGCCGCCCGATGCCGACGGCAATCCGACGCTCGAACAATATGACGCGGTCGATCCGCTCGCGACCTTTCCCTTCCTGCCCGATGCGACGCGCGCCTTTCCGCTCAGCCTCGGCACCAGCTTCAACCATGTCGAGACCGAAAATATCGCCGCGACGCTGTCGGCCGAATGGAAGGTCGGCGATCACAGCAACCTGAAATTCGACTATCAGCACAGCGAGGCGCGCCGCACGACGACGCAGCTCAACGAAAGCTTTGGCGTCGATCTCGATTATGTCGCGACACCGACCAGCGGCAATCGCACCGCGCTGGTGGTCGACCTTACCCCCGGTAACGCGGCGCTCGAACATACGCAAAACTATGTCTACGATCGAAATGCCCGCAACATTACCGACACCTACAGCCTGGGGGGCAGCACCAAGGCCGGCCGCTTCGAGTTCGACTATCTCCTGGGCTATGCGCATGGCAGCGAGCGGCACCCGTCGAACTTCGGGCTGCAACTGCGGATGCCTGCGGCCGACGCGCGCGCCGAATATTTCCTGCCCGCCGCAACCGATCCGACGCTCGGCTATATCATCACGCCGTTCGGGCCGCGCAGCGGCAAGGGGCTGCAGCTGCCCTTGCTGACCGAGGCAGGATGGGATTTCGTCAACGACACCTCCAACTTCACGATCGACGCGGCGAGCGGCCAGATCGACGTCACGCGCGGCAAAAATGATCGCTACACTGCGGAATATGGCGCGAAATTCAACGCTGGCTGGGGGCCGCTGACCTATATCGAGGCCGGCGTGCAGTTCGAGCGCGTCGAATTCCAGAGCCGCCTCGCGCGTTCGCAGTTCGGCGGCAATGTCCCGATCAGCGCGCTGCCGCTGACCCTTGTGCCCAACGACCTGTCGCGCATCGGCGTCACCGGCTCGCGCTTCGTCGTCATCAGCGAGGAATCGCTCAAGGATTTCGTCGACAATGTGAACGACTATGTCGGCGGCACCAGCGGTCTCCAGCTGACGCCGATTGTGCTGCCTGAAGAGATCAACCGCGAGCGCACGCTCGAACAGAATCTGGCGGCCTATGTCCAGTCGCGCCTCGACATCGGCAAGCTGGAAATCATCGGCGGGGTGCGCTTCAACCGCACCCGGCTCGAAGCCGACAATCTGGTCTTTCCGACCTATATCGGGCCGATCGACCCGTCGAACGGCGGCGGGTTCGGCATCGACCTTCAGTTCCAGAACGACTTTACGCGGCTGGCAAGCCAGAAAGCGACCGCGACCGACTGGCTGCCGCGCATCCTGTTCAACTATCGTGCAAGCGACAATCTGATCTTTCGCGGCGGCTATTTCCTGTCGGTCGCGCGGCCGCAGATCGGTCAGCTGTCGGCACAGACGCGGATCAGCTTCATCAACATCCCGATTCCGGGGCCGGAAGGGTTGAAGCCGATCCTGACGATCAACACCGGAAATCCCGACCTCAAGCCCGCGACGACGCATAATTTCGACCTCAGCGTCGAATATTATGACCAGGATATCGGCGTGCTCAAACTGTCGGGCTTTTACAAGCGGATCAAGAATCTGCTCCAGGCCAACGCGACGAACGGGCCGGCACAGCTCGCCGCGGTGCCGCTGCCCGATCATCCCTATTTCCAGGGCGCGCCCTATTTCGATCCAGCGAACCCGCAAAATTACTTCATCACCGGGTCGACACCGTCGAACAGCGACAAGATGGCGACCATCTGGGGCATCGAGGCGCAGGCCGAGCGGCGTTTCAACTTCCTGCCCGGTGCGCTGGCGGGGCTCGGCATCTATGCCAACTACACCTTCACCAAGAGCAAGCGCTGGCAGATCTATAACTGGCCTTATGGGGATGTCGGTGAGGAAGTATATGAATTCTCCGGCATCCCGTTCAACGATCAGCCGAAGCATTCGGGCACCGTCGCGCTGACCTATAACAAATATGGGATCGACGCGACGCTGGCGTACGGTTTCCAGTCGCGTATGCTCAACAACTTCTTGCCGCGCGGCCTTTCAACCTATCGGGAGGGCGTCCGTACGCTCGACTTCCGCTTCGAATATTGGATGCAGCCGAGCTTCGGCAAGCTGCGCCTCTATGTCGAGGGCCAGGATCTGCTGAAAGGCACGAGCAGCCCCGACCTGCTCGGCTCGGTCGGCGGCGTCGGCGACACGCCGCGCTTCTACAGCGGTGCGACCTATCTCGGTGGCCGCCGCGTCAAGGCGGGCGTCGCGGTCACTTTCTGACGCCCGCTTTCCCCTCGGCCGGCTGCTCTTGTCCCGGAGCGGCCGGCCGGATTTCCCCCAAAGCCGGGACCGGAGTTTCCCCCATGATCCGTACCAGCCTTTTGCTGTCGGCCGCGGCCGCGGCCCTGTCGTTCGTTCAGCCTGCGCAGGCCGACGAGGTGCTGCCGTTCGAGCAATTCACGCTGCCCAACGGCCTTCGCGTCGTCGTTCACGAGGATCGCAGCACGCCGAAGGTCGCGGTCGCGGTCTGGTATCATGTCGGTTCGGCGAACGAGCCGGCGGGCAAGTCGGGCTTTGCGCATCTGTACGAACATCTGATGTTCAACGGGTCCGAACATCACGACGACGAATGGTTCCCGCCGCTGCAGGAAATCGGCGCCTCGGCGGTCAACGGCGCAACCTCGCACGATCAGACCTATTATTATGAAGTCGTGCCGACCGGCGGACTCGAGCGCGCGCTGTGGATGGAATCGGACCGCATGGGCCATCTGCTCGGCGCGATCACCCAGGCCAAGCTCGACGAACAGCGCGGCGTCGTCCAGAACGAAAAGCGCCAGCGCGAAAGCCAGCCCTATTCGGGAATGGACGATATTACTGCACGGGCGCTGTTCCCGGTGGGGCATCCCTATCATCATTCGATCATCGGATCGATGGATGACCTGAACGCAGCGTCGCTGACCGATGTGAAGGACTGGTTCGGCCAATATTATGGCGCGGCCAACGCCGTCCTGTCGCTGTCGGGCGATGTCGATGCGAAGCAGGCGCGGGCGCTGGCCGAGAAATATTTCGGCAGCGTGCCCGCCGGGCCGCCGGTCAGCCGCACGGCCGCGTGGGTGCCGGGCCTGTCCGAGGACAAGCGCGATACGATGCTCGATAATGTGCCGCAGGCGGCGGTGTCGTGGAGCTGGGCGGTTCCTGGACGCGGTACGCCGCAATCCTCGACGCTGCGCGCGGCCGCCAGCGCGCTCGGCAGCGGCAAGACGTCGCGGCTGTACAAGGCGCTCATTCTCGATCAGCCGCTCGCGACTTCGGTGTCGGTCAATTATCAGCCGATGGCGGTGGCGGGAATTTTCTCGATCGACGCGCGGTTGAAGCCGGGCGTCGATCCGAAGGCCGCCGAGGTCGCGATCGAGCGGACGCTCGAAACCTTCCTCGCGACCGGGCCGAGCGCCGACGAGCTGAAGCGCGCCAAGGTCAGCAATTACGGGAACAATATCCGTGCACTCGAATCGGTCTATGTCCGCGCGATGGCGCTCGCCGACGGGCTGATCTTCGCGAACAATCCGGCTGAATATGCAGAAGACAATAAAAGGTTCGACGCGCTGGTCGGCCCGGCTGTGCTTGCCGATGCGAAGGACTGGCTGACCCGCGGCGCGCACAAGCTGACGGTGCTCCCCTATGCCGCGCACACGGTGATCGCCGACGGCGCCGATCGCAGCAAGCTGCCCGCATTGGCGGCTTCGCCCGGCCTGACGATGCCGGTCGCCGAGGAAGCGCGGCTGTCGAACGGTATCCGCGTCGTCTTTTCGCCGCGCCGGAACGTGCCGACGGTCGACATGGCAATCGTGTTCGACGCCGGGACCGCGGCAGACGCGCCCGACAAGAAAGGGCTCGGTGGTTTCACGCTGCAACTGATGGGTGATGGCCCGGCGAATCTTACGGCACAGCAATTCGAGGAGAAGCAGGCGTTGCTGGGCGCGCGTCTCTATGCAAGCTCGGGCAGCGATACGACCAGCTTCATGCTGTCCTCGCTCAGCCGCGAATTGCCCGCGACGATCGCGCTATGGGCCGATTATATCCGCGCGCCCGGTTTCCGCATCGATGACCTCGAACGCGCGCGCACGCTCGGCCTGTCCGGCATATCGCAATCGCTCGCCGAGCCGACCGCGATCGCGCAGCGCGCCTTCACGAACCTGCTTTATGGGGCGGCGCATCCTTATGGCGCGCAGCTTGCGGGGCGGGCTGATACCCTCAAATCCTTTACCCGCGCCGATGTTGCCGGCTGGCATGCAAACTGGGTGCGCCCCGACAACGCCGTCATTTACGCCAGTGGCGATACGACGCTTGAGGCGTTAACCGGGCTTCTCGAAAAGGGCTTCGGACGCTGGGAAACGCCCGCGGTGGCCAAGGGCACCAAGACCTTGCCCGCCATTCCCGCCGCCACCGCGAGTCGGGTGGTGCTCATCGACAAGCCGGGCGCGATCCAGTCGGCAATACGTGTCGGCCAGTTGATCCCCGACGGCCTCGACCCGCGCAATTTCGATTATGACGCCGCGAACAGTGTGCTCGGTGGAAGTTTCACCGCGCGGCTCAACATGAACCTGCGCGAGGCCAAGGGCTGGACCTATGGCGCCAGCAGCTACATCAACAGCCAGCGCGGCCCGCAGAATTTCGGCGTCGCGACGAGCGTGCAGACCGACCGGACGTCGGAGGCGCTGGCGGAGATCGACAAGGAAATCCGCGCGATCCGCAAGGACCGTCCCGCGACGCAGGCCGAGCTCGACATGATGGTGAAGGGCAATGTGCTGGGCCTGCCGGGACAGTTCGAAACCAATCAGGCGTTCGTGAACTATCTCCAATATGTGTCGCTGTTTGACAAACCCTATGACTATCTGGCGACCCTTCCGGCCAAATATGGCGCGCTGACGCCTGCGGCGATCACGAAGGCGGCCGACGATATGCTGCGCCCCGATGCGATGAACTGGGTCATCGTCGGCGACCTGTCGAAAATCGAGGCCAAGGTTCGCGCGCTGGATCTCGGCCCGGTAGAGGTCTGGGATGCCGAAGGGCGGAGGCTGCGCTGACGGTTCGACCTTTCTTCGTTACAAATCGTCACGATCGCAAACACTCGCGCTACAAGGCAGCGCGATAGTCGGGCGACAACATGGCGAAGGAGGCTGGAAAATTGGCAGATGTGGGCGATGTGACGCGCGTGATGTCCGAAAAGGGCGCGCTGGTGCCGGGCAAGCGGGTGAAGCTCGATTTCGGGGATGAAGGGATCATCATGCTCGATGGGCGCGACAATGTGATCAACAACGATGACGGTCCGGCCGACGCGACGATCCGCGTGTCGCTGGCCAATTTTCTGGCGATGGCCGACGGCAAGCTCAACGGCGCGATGGCGTTCATGCAGGGCAAGCTGAAAGTCGACGGCGACATGACCGTCGCGCTGCAATTTCAGTCGGTCACCGCTAAAATGCGGGCCTGACCTGCATGGTTTCGGCCGGGCGATCGCTTGACCGCCCGGCTGACCCAATCCCCGAGTGCCGATGCGGCGGGCCCGAAAAGCCCGCCGCATTTTTCTATCGGGGGATATGCGCCAGGTCGGCGCGCAGGATATTGGCGCACTGCATGAAGATCGCTTCGCCGCCGCCCAGGTTGGGCAGGTTCGCCAGCGCTTCGATGATGCGGCACTGCGTCGGGTTGCTCGTCCAGTCGGGGACGGTCCATTCGATACTGGCGCTGCCGATGCGCGCCGCGTGAATCTCGAACTCCTGTGGGAACAGGACCGGATGGCTGAGCGCCGCGCCGGGGGCGCCGACGTTGGGGATATGCCGCCAGCCGAACCAGTTGGTTGCCGCATTGTCGCGCTTCACCGCATCCAGCGCCTCGCCCTCCAGCGTCTCGCTCACCCCCATGATGACGCGCGCAAAGCGCGACCCTTCCAGATGGGCGTTCGCCGACAGGATGGTTGCGGGAAATTCGCGCAGATTGTCGATGCTGGCGAAAAGCTTCGGCACGCCCTGCACATCGCGGCCCATCAGGATCGGCGCAGTCTTGTTTTCCCACACGACCAGCCCGAACACCCCCTCGATCGGCCCTTCGGCGCCTTCGAACACGACGGGGACGTTGACTGCGAGCAGGTTGTAATCGGCCCCCGCCAGCCAGTCGACGCGGCGGTTGTTGATGAGCGAGATCATCAGCTGCGGTTCGGCAAGCCGGAAGGGCGGCGGCAGCAGCGCGGCCAGCGCATCGCCGTCGGTTTGATAAGTAAAGGTCAGATTGCTCGTATCATGATAATGCGCGGGCGGCAGCGGATAAGGCAGGCCGCCGAAAAACGGGGGCATCAGGCGAACCGTGTCGTCGTCGAACGGCCCCTGAACCAATATGTCGCGATCGAATGCGGACATGAAATACTCCTTTGCGGTTATGATTACCGATCGGGAGGTTTCGCGCGCGCGGCGTCGGCGCACCATGATCTGACAGGTAAGGAAATGTCAGCCGGCGGCGGCCGGGTCGTCGAACAGCAATCCGAAGAGCAGCGGGCGCGCGCACAGCTCGGCGACGTCGCAGACGATGCCTTCGGGAATGAAGCGATTGATTTCTTCGGCCGCGTTGATGCCCGCCGCGATCGCCTGCGCGGCGAGCAGCGCGTCGACGGGACGGCCGCAGCCGGCGGCAATCGCGTCGGTGACGAGCGAGGCGATGTGCAGCGTGATGCGGTTCCATTCGGCGAGCACCTGAAGGCGCGTGTCCATCGGCAGCGCAGTCAGCGCGGTGTCGCGCAGGAACGGGCCGTTCTCGCCGACCTGAAAGGCGATAAGCGCAGCGACGGTCGTGTGAAGGCGCCGCTTCGGATCGTCGCTGATCGCCGCCACGTCGCCGATCACCCCCCACATCTGGGCAAAGGAGCGCTCGAAGCAGGCGAGCAGCAGCGCGTCCTTCGATTCGAAATGATGGTAGATCGCGCCCTTGGTCTGCTGCATTTCGGCGGCGATGCGATCGACCGAGGCGCCATGATAGCCCAGCCGGTTGATGAGGCGCGTCGCGGTTCGGAAAAATTCGGACCGGTCGCCGCCCGAATGGTCGCGGCTCGCGACGCGCGCGGCGTCGCGACTCCATTCGCTTTGCCACTCGGGCGCGCCGTGGCTGATGCCGCCCAGCACGATGTCGGTCAGTCGGCGCGCGACGCCGGGGTGATCGGACGGCGCATAATTGGGGAGCCAGGCGGCGGACCAGAAAAGCTGGACGAGCATCAACTGCGCGCGCGGGACGGTGCGGAAAATATCGGGCGTGTCGCGACCGGTGCGCTCGATCAGCGCTGCGGCCTCGTGCAGCATTCCGCTGTAACGCTCGACGGCGCGCGTCTGATAGGCTTCTTCCAGCGCACGAATGTCGGAAAGGATCGCCAGCGGCGGCTGTTTTTCGGTGATCGCGGCCGACGCCCGGTCGATATAGCGCGCGATCAGCGACGCAACCCGCTCGCGCGGCGACGGCGCCTCCGCGGCATCTGCGATCATCGCGCGATAGGCGTCGATCGCGGCGTCGAAACAGCGTTCGGCCAGGTCTTCCTTGCGGCGGAAATAATAGGTCAGATTGGCTTTGCTCATCCCGGCCTTCGCCGCGACATCGGCCATCACCAGCCCGCGCACGCCGTGCTCGTTGAGTTCGGCGCTGGCAATCGCGACCAGCTCGTCGCGCCGCCGGTCATGCTTGCGCGGCGTGTAGCGCGTGGGCCGGGAGCTTCGCGGCGTTGCGGTTTCGCGCGTTGCAGCGGTGGGGTTTTCGGTCAATGTGGCCATCGTCAGTCCTGTCCGGCCGCACCATACCGCCCGGCCGGACATTGGCAAGGCGGGTGTCGTGTTAAGGCATACGGACAGAGTGGAACATACTTGAAGTAAAAAAATTGTTGACGCCGGGTCGGTCCGTCGCATAGCCACGCCGGGAAGAAACAGAGTCGCGGCAGTGGGCATTTGCGCCCCCGACGAACCGCGCGCTGACATGGGGAGGATTGAGCATGGATCGACGGTTTGGCGCTTGTTTGGCAGGCGGCCTGTTCGGCCTGGGACTGGCATCATTGGCAACGCCCGCGCTGGCGCAGTCGGAAAGCGGTGCCAGAACCGCCGACGACGCCGAAATTTTGGTGACCGCGCGGCGTCGTGCCGAAAGCCTCTCTGACGTGCCCGCCGCGATCACCGCGATCGGCGAGGCTGAACGCGAACTGCTGGTGCTCGACGATGTCGACGATTATCTTCGTCAGGTTCCCAGCGCGACGCTGGTGACCTCGGGCCCCGATTTCCTCAACGACATTACGATCCGCGGGCAGGGCGGCGGACGCCTCGGCTTTTCGGAAACCGCGACCGGCATCTTCCGCGACGGCGTGTTCAGTGCGGGTGGCGGATTCGGCGGGCGCACGCTCAGCCGGATGGACCTGTTCGACATGGAGCGGATCGAGATTTTGCGCGGGCCGCAGGGCGCGCTGTTCGGTCGCAACTCGGTGGGCGGTGCGATCAACATCATTTCGAACCGTCCCGAAAGCGAACTTGGCGGTCAGCTGATGGCGCGCTATTCCGACCCCGAAAAGGTCGAGATCGAAGGCGTGCTCAATGTGCCGCTCGGTGCCCACGCCGGCGTGCGGGTCGGCGGCGTGTACAGCGACCAGAACGATGGTTTCATCACCAATCTCGACACCGGCAAAGCCATCGACACGCAGAATTTCAAGGGCGTCCGCGTCAGCGCGATGGCCGAGCCGGCCGACTGGCTGCGTTTCGACCTGCGGTTCGAACATTATGACAGCCTGTCGCCCTCTTTTACCGCGATCGGTCAGCGCGTTTCGCGTCTCGACGGCACGCCGCTCGATCCGTCGCCCTATGAGCGCGTCGAGCTGAACACGGTCGGTTATGCCAAAATCAAGGACAGCACAGTCCAGTTTGCGGCCGACGCCGACCTCGCCTTTGCGGATCTGTCGGTTCGCGTGCTGCACGGTGTGCGCGACGGCGGCCGCTCCGGCGACGATGGCGACCATTTCGACGGGACGACCGGGATCGACGTCGCGCCCGGCGCGCCGCAGCTTTTTCTCGATTACAGCGGCGGTCAGACCGAACGCTATCGCCGCACTGGCGGGCAAATCTATCTCGCCTCGCCCAAGGGTTTGGCTATTTCATGGCTGATCGGCGCCGAAGTCCTCGACACCGACAGCGACGTTTCGTCTTCGCCCGACAATTGCCCCGAATATACGGGCGCCGCACAGCAACAGCAGGCGGGTTGCATCGTTGGCGCCGCGGGCGCCTTTCTACCGCCCACGGCTCCCGCATCACTCCTCTCCAACGCCGCCCGGACGACCGCGCGCCTGTCGATGCGAAAGGATGATTTCAGCGAGCGGCTGACCTCCTTCTCGATCTTCGGTTCGCTGGAGTTTCCGATCGCCGAACGCTGGACACTGGGCGCCGAGATGCGCGCGCAATTCGACCGCAAGCGGTTCGATTTCCAGCGCTATTCGCTCGACCCGCTCGTCTATTTCGGCACCGGGCCGGCGCCCGCGGGGTTGATGGCGCCCGTGGTGGTCGATCCCGACGGCGCCGGGCCGCTGCCCGCCGCACCGGCGCAATTCTGTCCGCCGACGCTCGCTGCACCGGCTTGCGCGCCCGGCCTCGAAACTGTGCGGATCGATGCCGAGCGGAAATGGTCGTTCGTTACGCCCGCCGCGACGCTGCGCTGGGAACCGTCGGCGGGGCAGAATATCTATCTGCGCTTTGCGACCGGCTATCGGCCGGGCGGCTTCAATACCGCGCTGCTCGCCGGGGCGACGCGCCAGGCGCTCGAAACGCTGCTGCTCTATGACCCCGAATATGCCTATTCGGGCGAAATCGGCTGGAAAGGAACGCTGTTCGGCGGCTTCCTCAAAGCCGAAGCGGCGCTGTTCTATGAGCTGACCACCGATGTTCAGGTCGCGACGATTACCGCGGCCGCCGCGCGCGGCTTCCTGCTCGTCAATGCAGGCGATGCGCATACTTATGGCTTTGAAGCCACGGTGAGCCGGCGACAGCCGATCGGCGCGGGCAATCTGATCGCCAGCCTCACCTTCTCGACGCAGGACGGCAAGTTCCACGATGGTTCGGAGGTTCCGGCCAACGGCGAGATCGTCGACATCAGCGGCAATGAAGTGCCGCGGCTGCGCGATTATCAGGTCGGGCTCAACCTTGCCTATCAGCATCCGATCGGCAGCGGGCTCGACGGCTTCGTCAGCGGCAGCGTGCAACTCGCCGACGGCGGATTGCAGAACCCGTTCGGAACGCAGGATTATGAAGGTTACGCCCTTGTCGATGCGCGTATCGGCATTCGCAACGAAAAATGGCGCCTCACGGCCTTCGTCAAGAACCTCACCGACAAACGCTATCTGCTGAACGAGATCGGGGGCAACGCCTATTGGAGTCAGGGACGGGTGATCGGTCTCGACGCGATGGTGAAGTTTTGATTCTCTTTTCGCAGCTGCTTTGGGAACGGTCATGACCCGAAAAATCATCTTTTCTATCGCGGTCGCCGCGCTGCTCGCGGGGTGCGGCGTTGCCGCCCGCGACAGCGTGCCGTCGCTGGCGTCGCCCTCTCGACCGACGCCAGCGACGGGGGATGCGCGCGCGGACGCCGCCATTGCGGCGTTCGCGCGCTCGAGCGGGGTGGAGCAATTCACGGTCGTCGTCATGCGCGGCGACGACAAGTTGCTCAATCACCACCACGGCGGTTTCGACGACCGGACGCAGCTGCCGATTGCGTCGGCGTCGAAGTGGCTGGTCGGTGCGACGATCATGTCGCTGGTCGACGACGGATTGCTCGATCTCGAAGCGCCGATTTCGCGCTACGTGCCCGAGCTGCCGCCCGAATATGGCGCGCTGCGCCTGTCGCAGCTTCTGTCATACACCGCCGGCTTGCCCAGCCTGACGAAATTCGTCGAGTTCAAACAGCCGCCGTCGATTTCGCTGACGCGCTCGGCACAGCTCGCGGCCGAGGTTCCGCTAGCGTCTTCGCCGGGCACGCAGTTCGATTATGGCGGCGCCAATCTCCAGTTCCTCGGCGCAGCGGCCGAACAGGTCACGGGCAAGCGCTGGCAGCAGATTTTCGACGAACGCATCGCGGCGCCGACGGGTATGGCAAACACGCTGTGGGGCGGGGCGTTTCAGGCGCCTGCACGCGATAATGTGCCCGCCAACCCGATGCTGCAAGGCGGGGCGTGGACCACGGCCAGCGATTATGCGGCCTTTCTGACGATGATCGCCCAGAACGGGCAGGTTCAGGGGCGCCAGATACTGTCGGCCGAGGCGGTTGCACGCATGGGCCGCGTGATGACGCTGGGTCTGCGAAAGGGTTTTACCGCCCCCGGCGCGCAGGGGAAGGACGTCGAATATCTGCTCGCCCATTGGTGCGAGCGGCGGGTCGAGGATCGCTGCACCTTTGAAACCAGCCCGGGGCTTTACGGCACCTATCCATGGGTCGACCGCGACAGCGGGCTGCACGGCGTCATCTTCCTGAAGGATCGCCTGCGCCGCATCTCGGAAGAAGAACGCACGCTGCGCAATGCGCTGCTAGAGATTTACGGATAATATCCAAGAAGGAGTTCGGCCATGACGCGCCGCATGAAGATTATAGTCGGACTGGTCATTCTGGCCCTCGGCATCGGCGGATTCGTCGCATACACTTATCAGCAGCGCAAGGCGGAGATCACTTTGGCGGCCGACGCCTATCTCTATGCGATGCCGCTGGTGCTGATGGACGTCACGCGCGAAGAAACCTTCAAGCATCCGGCGGCGGTCAATGCCGAACCGAACCGCTTCTACACGATCCCCATTCTGGCTGACGCGCGTTTCCGCACCGTCATCCGCCCCAATGTCGATACGCTCTATTCGACCGCCTGGCTGTCGCTTGGGAAAGAGCCGATGGTTCTCACCATCCCCGAAAATGACGGGCGCTATCATGTCATTCAGTTCATGGATGCCTGGACGAACGTTTTTGCCGCGCCCGGCATTCGCACGATCGGGAACGAGCCGCGAACCTTCCTGATCGCCGGGCCCGACTATGCGGGGCCAACGCCCGAAGGGATGGAACGTATCGACGCGCCGACCGACATGGTCTGGGTGCTGGGACGTATCCACGCCCGCGGCGATGAAGATCTGTATCCTGCGCAGGTTTTCCAGCGGCGGATCGACCTTCGTCCGCTCAGCCGCGTGGGTGACGAGAGCTTCCTCCCCGCTATGCCCGACCCGAGCGGCCGCGACGGCAAGCGCACCGAGCCGCTGGAAATCGTCCGCAAGATGGATGCGAAGACCTTCTATGCGCGCTTTGCAAAGCTGATCGAGAAGAACCCGCCCACCAAGGCCGACGAACCTTTCATCCGCTCCACGCTTGCCCCGCTGGGCCTCGCGCCGTCGGACATTCGCGCCTGGGATGCGCGCTCATCGGGCGAGCAGTCGGCCCTTCAGCGTGGAATCGACAGCGTCTGGGAGGTGCTGACCGCCCGCGCCGACGTCGAACGCTCGCGCACCCCGACGGGCTGGGCCGGGTTCGAGGCGGTGGACAAGATCGGCAGCTATGGCACCGATTATCGTATTCGCGCCGGTGTCGCGGCCTTTGGTCTTGGCGCCAACTTGCCCGACGATGCGGTCTATCTGAACGCCAGCGTCGATGGCAAAGGTCAGCCGCTGGTCGGTGGCAAGCGGTATCGCATCCGGTTTGCGCCGGGGCAGTTCCCGCCGGTCAAGGGCTTCTGGTCGGTCACGCTTTACGATCACGAAGGCTATCTGATCGCCAATCCGGACAATCGCTATGCCATCCGGCAATTCGACAAATTCAAACTCGGTGCCGACGGATCGCTGGAAATCCTGATCCAGCCGGACGATCCGGGCGAGGCGCTTCGCTCGAACTGGCTTCCGTCGCCGCGCGACGGTCAGCTGGCGCTGTCGCTCCGCGCCTATTGGCCCGAGAAGAAGATGCTTGATCGTCAGTGGATGCCGCCTGCGGTCGAGCCGATCGAGGGTAAGTGACGCCGATCAAATATGCCGGGACTGCTGCTGCCCGGCCCCGCCCGGAAAACGGGCAGGGGCCGGGTTTCGGCTCGATGCTGCGCTTCTGGCGCACGTCGTTTGCGCTGAGCCAGGAGGAACTGGCCGAGCGGGCGGGCATTTCGCCGCGGCACGTCAGTTTTCTGGAGAACGGCCGGACCCGCGCCGGAAAGGATGTGACGCACGGCCTTGCGCGTGCGCTGGGTCTGGGGGCGCAGGACACCGCAACCTTCCTGCTGGCGGCCGGCCATGCCCCTTCACCGCTCGCGCTCGCCGCGACGCCGGGGGCGGACCTTGACGATACGCTCGCGCTTCTGCTTCGGCGGGCCGATCCCGACCCCGCCTGTGTGTTTGCGCCATGCGGCCGGATTCGCCTCGTCAACAAGGCATGGGTCGCCGCGCACCGTCGCCATCTCGGCGCGCTGATCGAGGGCGGCGAACTCAACGCGCTGATGCTCTTTCTGCACGAAGACGGCTGGCGGCGGTTCGTGCCGGGCTGGCGCGACGTTGCCAGCCTGTTGCTCACCGCGTTGCAACAGGAGGCGCTGGTCGGCCAGAATGCCGCCGCAAGCCGGACGCTGCGTTCGATATTGGCGTTGCCCGGCATTCCGATCGACTGGGCCCGCCGCGGCGCGGCGCTGTCCGAACAAGGCCCGGATTTCCGCGTTCAGATGCAGTTCGGCGCGGGGCGCAGCCGGCGGTTCCGGCTGCTGCACAATATGGTCGGCACCTATCCCTTTGCCGGGGGCGCGCGCCTTTTCGTCCAGCATGTTTTCGCCGATGACGGCAAGGGGGCCCTGCTGCCGGGCGACCTGAAAACCCTGGGCGCGGTTTCGCACCCGCTCTGCCCCTATTGAAAATTCAGGGTCGCGCCATCTTGCGCGCGATGATTTTCAGGTAACGCGACGGGAATAGGCGCTGGATGAGGTCCGCGCGCTTGGCATCTTTGCCGATCAGAATGCGCGCATCGCTTCGCTCGATCCCGTCGGCGATGATCTTGGCTGCATCGGCGGGGCTGGTCGTCAGTCCCTTTTCATAACGCGCGAGGTCGTTCTTTGCGGCTTCATGATCGACACCCGACGCCATTTTGGCGGAGCGCGCAATGTCGGTGGCAACACCGCCCGGATAGACGGTGCTGAGCGCGATCCCGCTGTCGGCCAGTTCGGTCGACAAGGTTTCGCTATACCCGCGCAGCGCGAATTTCGATGCCACATAGGGCCCCTGGCCGGGGGCCGCGATGATTCCCAAAATGCTCGACACATTGACGATGCGCGCGGCCTCGCGGCGGCGGAGCTCGGGGATCAGGGCCCGCGTCAATCGCACCGGCGCCCAGAAATTGATGTCGAAAAGCCATTCGAACTCGTCGGGATCGACCTGTTCGATTGTCCCGACCATCCCGACGCCCGCATTGTTGATCAGACATATGATGTCGTCATGATCGGCAATCAGGCGCTGGGCCAGCGTTTCGACCTCGTTCGACCGGCCGAGGTCGGCCCGATAGGTCCGCGAACGAACGCCATAGCTCCCGACGCGGGCATTGGTTACCTCCAGCGCTGCGGCGTCGACATCGACCAGCGCGAGCGATGCGCCGCGCTGGGCAAGCTCCAGCGCCAGCGCTGCGCCAATTCCGTTCGCGGCGCCCGTGACGACGACGGTCCCCGATTTCCAATTCCAGCTCATGTGCCCGCATCCTTTCCCCATTGATACATACTCAATGTAAAAATTTTTGAACAAGGTCAATCGAGACGTGCTTCAGGGGACCGCAAAGCGCGAAAAAGCGGTGAGCGGAGCGTGCGTAATCGGGTCAGGTAGTCGGCGGCGCGGGAAGCCGGACGGTCGCGCGGAGGCCCCCGGTGTCGCGGTTCCCGAGGGTCAGGCTGCCGCCATGCGCCTCTGCGAGTGCCTTGACGATCGAAAGCCCCAGTCCGGCGCCCCCGGCGCTGCGGGTCCGCGACGATTCGAGCCGTTCGAACGGCGCCGTCAGCCGCTCGATCAATTCTGCCGGGATGCCCGGCCCATTGTCGATGACCTCCAGGATCACGCCGCCGTCTTCCTGACGCAGCGTTGCGCGCGCATAGGTGCCATAGCGTATCGCATTGTCGATCAGATTGCCCATGATGCGTCGGAAGGCGAGCGGCGCGATGCTGCACGGCACGGGCATGGTGGGGGTAGAGATGGCCACCGGGTCGCCCGCCTCCTGACGAAGCGCGACATAGTCGGCGGCCTCGCGCCGCGCGTCGATCGTGACCGCCATGTCGGTGCGGTCGGCGTCGCTTTGCGCGAACAGCAGGATGTCGTCGAGCAGCTGGCCCATTTCCTGAATATCGTCGATCGCGCGGGCGCGGTGACGTTCGTCGCCAATCTGCTCGGCGCGCAGCCGCAGCCGCGTCAGATAGGTGCGCAGGTCATGGGCGATCGCCGCGAGCATATGCGTGCGCTCGCCAATCAGGCCGCCGATACGCCCCTTCATCGAATTGAAGGCGGCGGCCAGCGCACGCAGCTCGCGCGCGCCGCTTGGCTTGACGTCGGGCACGCTCGCGTCGCGTTCGAACGCCTGCGTGGCTTTCGCCAAGTGCTCGACCGGCCGCAGTATCTGCCGCGACAGCATGAAGAGGATGCTGAGCAGGACCGCGGCGCCGACGCCGGCGACGACCACATAACGTTCGGCGAGAATCTGGAGCAGCAGGGGAGCGCGTTCGATCGCCACCACCTCGCCGGTTTCCAGCCCGATCAGGACGCGGACGGGCCCGCGCGGCGGATCACCCTTGCGTAACGGGCGGGAAAAGATCGTTCCGTCGCGCGTCTGGACATGCAGCGGGCGCCCCTGCAATTCCTCCGCGAAACGCCGGAAACGCTCCTCCAGATGCGGCGCTGGGCGGACCGCGGGCGCGGAGGGGGAGGCATCTTCGACAGGAAAGCCGTCCATGATCTCGACCGTCGTTCCGGCGGTGCTGGCGGCCGCGGCGATCGCCGGGCGCAGCGACGGCGGGGCGCTTTCGATTGCCTCGGCGATTTCGCGCGCATCCTGCGGGTCGATCAGCCGGAACATCAGCGGCCGCCCGTCGGGCCACAGCGCGATGACAAGAATCGCCGCCTGCAGCGCGAACAGCCCTAACAGAAACAGCGCGGCAAAGCGGAATCGCAGGCTGCCGATCCAGCGGCGCACCCTAGAGCGTGATGACATGATATTGACCCGCCGTGACGGAGCCGATTTTGGCCGAGTGCGAGGCGCGAGGAGCGGTGCGATGCGGGACATCGTGCGCGACGAGCAACGTGGCACTCGGCCAAAATCGGCCCGCCCCAGAGGGGTTGCCCCCGGAAGCCCGCCGGACAGCGGCGCGTCTCTGGACCGGGCAACCAGCCCGTTCTGCGAGACGCTTCTTGCCGGCGAACTTCCGGGGGCAATCACGGTGGGTCAATATCATGTCATCACGCTCTAAAGGCCCCGTTCGACAGCAGGGGCGAACAGATAGCCGCCCCCCCGAACCGTCCGGATCATCGCGGGCTTTTTCGGATCATCGCCCAGCTTGCGCCGGAGCCGGCTGAGCTGCACGTCGATCGTGCGATCGAAGGGGCCGGCATCGCGCCCGCGCGTCCAGTCGAGCAGCTGGTCGCGCGAGAGCACCCGCTGCGGATGATCGAGCAGCGCGACGAGGAGGTCGAATTCGCCGCCCGTCAGTTCGACCGCTTCGCCGTCGGGGCCGCGTAATTCGCGCGATCCGCCGTCCAGCGACCAGCCGGCGAACCGATAGATCTGCCCCGCAAGCGGCGCCGGCCGGTGCATCTCGCGCGTGCGGCGCAGCACGGCACGGACGCGCGCGACCAGTTCGCGGGGGTTGAAGGGTTTGGGCAGATAGTCGTCGGCACCGAACTCAAGGCCCAGGATGCGGTCGATGTCGTCGCCCTTGGCGGTGATCATGATGACGGGCACGCGGATCGCTGCCGCATGCAGGCGGCGGCAAATGCTGAGGCCATCTTCGCCGGGAAGCATCAGGTCGAGCAGGACGAGATCGACGCGCCGCCGGTCGAGCAGGCGGTCGAGTTCGGCGCCCGAGGGACAATGGGCGGTCTCATACCCCTCGCGCGCGAGAAGTTCGGCGACGAGCTCGGCAATATGCTCGTCATCCTCGACGATGGCGATAAAGGCCGCCGCGCGCTGTGCAGTTTCACTCATCCTTGCATGACAGCCGAGCGCTTCCTCCATCTCAAGCTTTAATCGGGCGGCGTTACATTTCGTTGCCAAAGCTTACCGGCGGGTCATTGGCGCCTTACGCGATTTCGCCATTTCTGTCGTCGTCAAACATCCCCCAAGGAGCTTTTCATGACGACCTTTCGATCCCTGATGAGCATCGCTGTCATCGTCACCGCCGGTATCGCATCGGCCAATCTGGCGCCCGCCGAGGCCCGCGACCATGGGCGCATCGTTCGTGGCCATGGTCCGGGCGGCGGCTTTATCGCCGGCCGTCACGTCTCGCGCGAGCCGGGTTCGGCGACCGTGACGCGCGGCCGTGCCAATGCGAATGGGCGCGGTTATCTGCAACAACGCACGACGCAACGCGGCGACGGCACGGTGTCGAACCATGTTGAGCGCCAGTACCGCAACGGCAAGACCGTTGAACGCAATGGCTCGGTCACCCGCAATCCCGACGGCTCGGTCAGCCGCGAGCGCAGCCGGACCGGCGCGTCGGGTAACAGCCAGAACAGCTGGAGCACCATCTATCGCACCGACGATGGGTATCAGCGTTCGCGCGGCGCAACGACGTCGCAGGGCCGGGGCTACAACGCGACGCGCGACGTCTCGGTCTCTGACGACAGCGTCCAGGTCAACCGCAACGCCACGACCAATTCGGGCCGCAGCGTCAGCAGCTCGCGCACCTATCCGCGCCCGCAATAAGCGCAACAAGCAAGGTTTGAAAAATGTATCGCAAACTCACTCTCATCGTCGCGGCGGCAGGCGCCGTCGCTGCTTCGGTTCCGGCCCTGGCGCAGGGACAGCGCGATCCGACGCAAATGCTGGAACGCGCCGACCTTAACGGCGACGGACAGATTACCCGCGCCGAGCATACCGAAATGCGCGCGCGCATGTTCGACAAGATGGACCGCAACCAGGACGGTGTCATCGACAAGGAGGACGCGCCGAAGCGTCGGATGATGCGCCGCGGCGGCGACAAGTTCAAACAGCTGGCCGAACATCTGGACAGCAATGGCGACGGCCGCGTGACCCGCGACGAAGTCGTCAACGGCCCCAATATCCTGTTCGATTATGGCGATACCGATCGCAATGGCGTGATCGACCAGGACGAGATGGCAGCCCTCCGCGAAGCCGCGGCCGCGCGTCAGGCGGCGCGCTAGGGCTCCACCTGCCGGCAGCGGTCCCAACCTCCCCTCTGCCGCTGCCGGCAGTTTTCTCAGGACGCCGGGTGTGTCGCCGATCGCCGACTACACCCCGTAAAGATAGATCGCCGTGATCGCGATCGCATTGCTGGTTGCGTGCATTATGATGGCCGGAAGCAGTTTCGGTCTCACAATTTACGATTCAAATATGCAACGGGCGGTCGAGGGCGCCGTCATGCAGCTGATTGCGCGCCGGGACTGGCTGCGCACGCTGCCCGATCACGCCTCCTGAAAAATCCGGAAAGAGTGCGATAGCCGAACCGTCAGAAAAAGACGGTTGACTCCGCGCGCGCCGCGCATCAATACTTAAGTCAATGCTACAGTATCAAGCTCAGCCGCTCGACCTTGCGTTTCAGGCCCTGTCCGATCCCGGGCGCCGGGCGATGGTCGAACGGCTGAGCCGCGGCCCCGCCTCGGTCAGCGAACTCGCCGAACCGCTGCCGATGACGCTGTCGGCCGTGGTCCAGCACCTGAAGATTCTGGAGGAGGCGGGGCTGGTCAGCAGCCGGAAAACCGGCCGCGTTCGCACTTGCACGCTGGAGATCGCCGCCATGACGAAGGTCGAAAGCTGGATCGCCGAACGCAAGCGCTTCTGGAACCAGCAATATGATCAGCTGGAGACCTATTTGTCCGAAAATTCACAAGAGGAGAGTCATTAGTGGCCGTCACCAATGCCATGTTCACGATCGAACGGGTGCTGCGCGCGTCGCCGGCGCGGGTCTTTGCCGCCTACGCCACCCTTGAAGCCAAAAGCGCCTGGTTCAAGGCGCCGTCGGACATCGAAACGCTGAACCGCGACCTCGACTTCCGCGTCGGGGGAAAGGAGCGCTTCCACGCGCGCTGGCCCGGCGGCCTCGTCACCGATTTCCAGGCGACCTACCACGACATTGTGGAGAATGAGCGGATCATCCTAGTCTATGATCTTTTCCATAATGGCGACAAGCTTTCGGTATCGCTGCTGACGCTCGAACTTCGGGCCGAGGGCGACAAAACCCGGCTGATCCATACCGAGCAGGGAAGCTATCTGAGCGGCGGCGACGAGGCGGTCAAAGGCCGCGAGCACGGCACGACCTGGCACATCGACAATCTGGTCGCCCTGATCGAAGGGCGCGAATTGAAAGCTTTTGTATGACGATCGAACTGTTTTCGCACCCGTTTTCTTCCTATTGCCAAAAGGCGCTGATCGCCTTTTACGAAAACGACATCCCCTTCACCTGCCGGATGCTCGAGGAGCCCGGTGTCGGCGACGAACTGGCGTCGCTCTGGCCGATGAAGCGGTTTCCAATCTTGCGCGAAAATGGTCGCGTGGTGATGGAGGCAACGATCATCATCGAATATCTGAGCGTCCATCATCCGGGTCCGGTCCAGCTGATCCCGCAGGATCCCGACCTTGCCTGGCAGGTGCGGATGCTCGACTGCGTCTTCGACAATTATGTCATGACGCCGCAGGGCAAGTTCGTCTTCGACGCCCTGCGCCCTGCGGAGAGCCGCGACCCCTATGGTGTTGAGGACGCACGCAAGATGCTCGACACCAGCTACGCCTGGCTCGACGAGCATATGCGCGGCAAGACATGGGCGGCGGGTGAGACCTTTACGCTCGCCGATTGCGCCGCGGCCCCATCGCTCTTTTACGCCGACTGGACGCACCAAATTCCGGAGCAGTACGAGAATCTCATCGCCTATCGTGCGCGCCTGCTGGCGCGGCCGTCCTTCGCCCGCGCGGTCGACGAGGCGCGGCGCTTTCGCCACTATTTTCCGCTCGGCGCGCCCGATCGCGATTAGGGGCGGGCCAGGCAAGGCCCCGCCGTCAAATCACCCGGCGGCGCCGCCTGTCGAGCAGCCGCAGCCAGGCGCCGGAGTGGATCACGCTCATCAGCAGATACATGGGCACCATGCCGCCGAGGGGGCTATTCGCCGCGCCGCACAGCCGCTGCGCCGGTCCGTCAGCTTCGGCGGCAGTCAGGACGGCCATGATTGCAAAGGCCGGCGCCGCGGCGAGGCTCAGCCACGCCGCGGCCCGCATCAGGCCCGAATCTTCATGTGCCATCGGGCTGTCGATCACCCGTCGCGCCCGGCGTCGGTGCCGGCGTTGTCATGCCAGACCCACCACCCATAGGGGTCGGTCTGGGGATAGCCTTCCGGCGAATCCTCCCACGTCTCCTGCCGACCGAGCGCGGTAATATCGAGGTAGTTCCACGTGCCGCCCATTTGCTCATCGCCGCGATTGTTGATGAAATAGGTTCGAAAGATGCGCTCGCCGTCGCGGATGAACGCGTTGGTGCCATGCCATTCGTCGACCCCGAAATCGGCGTCGAAATCGTCGGTGATCGTGTACCAGGGGATATGATCCCACCCCATACGCGACTTCACTTTGGCCAAGTCTTCTTGCGACCCGCGCGAGATGAAGGCGAGGCTGGTGTCGCGGGCGTTGAGATGCGCCGGATGCGCCACATGGTCGGCGACCATCGAACAGCCGATGCAGCCGCGATCGGGCCAGCGCGATACGCCGGGGTCCATGAAGGCGCGATAGACGACGAGCTGGCGGCGGCCGTCGAACAGGTCGAGCAGGCTCATTTCGCCCTTTGGTCCGATAAATTTATAATCCTTCTCGACCGCCAGCCACGGCATCCGGCGACGCTCGGCAGCAAGCGCATCGCGGGCATGGGTGAGGGCTTTCTCCTGCACGAGCAAGCGCTCGCGCGCGGCGTCCCATTCTTCGCGCGACACGATCGGCGGGTGGTTTTTCAACTGCATAGGATATTCCTTGTTTTGAGGGAGAGTGAGGGCGGCCTCGCCGCGTCCTATTCGTTCGTGTCGGGCGCCATGGTGCCGATGCGCGTGACAACCTGAACCCAGCCGCCGCTCATCCGGCTATAGGCCCCCTCATTGTGCGGCAGCACGAAGCCTGAGTGGACAAGGCGCAGGCGTGTGCCGCCGTCCGTCTTTTCCAGCGTGAAGGTGACCACGGTATCGAGCCGCGAGCCGTAACCCACATTGTCCTCGTGCCCGCCCCGCCAGGAATAGGCGAAACGCTCGTTGGGGACGACTTCCAGCACTTCGCATTCGATCGTGCCGTCCCACTCGCACGCGGGCGTCGTCTGATAGGTAAAACGATTGCCAACCACAGGCGCGAAACCCGCCGGGGTCATGCCCGCCCAGCGTGCCATCAGTTCGCCGGATGTCAGCGTCTTCCAGATTGTCTCGGGTGAATGGGAAAAGACGTCTTCGACGGTGATTTGCCGAACATCCGCCGCCACCATATTCTCGCTCAAGGGTCAATCTCCTTCAAAAGATCGTGCAAGGTGTCGAGCCGCTCGCGCCAGAAGGACTCATAATATTCAAGCCAGTCGAACAGGGGGCTGAGCCCTTCGGGCCGCGCGCGATAGAAGATTTTCCGCCCCTGCGGACGCTCGGCGACAAGCCCCGCCAGTTTCAGCGCCTTCAGATGCTGCGACACTGCGCCCTGCGTCACCCCGCTGGCGCGGGTCAGCTCGGCAACGTTGATCTCTTCGCTCCGCGCGAGCCGCTCGAACACCGCCCGCCGCGTGGGATCGGCGAGCGCGCGCAGCACGGTGTCGATGGCGATAGCCTGAACCATACAAAGTGATTAGTACGGGCTAATTGATTAGTCAACACTAATTCGATTATCGACAAGGTCGTTCCGCGCGATCCGGGGGGCACCGTGTCATCGCTGACATGTCAGAAGCACACATCAAAAGGGCGGGCCGCGGCCGCGGCCATGATGGCGCAGGACGCACTCGATGCGCAGGATGAACGCCGGGCTCGCGATGCCGGCTGGGTCCGCTGACGAAAGGCCGCTGACTATGTAGCCGCAGGCGGGTGACGCAATGCCACCTGCCCGCCGTCGCGCGCGAACGGCACGCGCTTGACCACCGATGTCCGGTAATCGAGCGAAAGCACCGTATCGACTGCAATGAAGCTGGCGACACCGCGGTCGCGGGCGAAGTCGATACGCACATAGCCCTGGTGCATATTGTCGGTCCATGCGACCTCGGGAATATGCGCGGCATAGGCCGCGTCGAGCGCGCGCGACGTGGCGTCGCCGAAACCGCTTTCGACAAAATCGCCGGGCGAGGAGATGCCCGCGGTCCCGAACTCGATCCCCGCTGGGCGCCCCGCCGCGTCGGCCAGGCGATTGGCCCAGAAGCTGTGGCTGTCCCCCGACAGGAATATGAGATCGCCTGCCCCCGCGCGGCGCGACAGGTCATAGAGCCGCTCGCGCGCCCAGGGGTAGCCGCCCCACGCATCGGTATAGTCGGGCAGGTTGTAACGCCCCTTCCACGCCAGCGCGACGGCGGGGTCGGCGGCGAGCTTGGCGCGCTCGGCGGCGGCCAGCTTGGCAAACGGGTCGGGCAGGATGCCGAGCTTTGCCACGTCGGGCACCTCGACGCGCGCGATCACCATCGGCGACCCGATGATCCGCCACGGCTGTCCGTCGGCGACCGACCGCGCGAGCGCGGCCTCCAGATCGGCTTCGAGGTCGGCCGACAGCATCGCGCGGCCGGGCGCGCCGAGCACCTCGCGGCGAAAGCGCTCGGCCGATGCCGCGTCGGTGATCGCGGCGGCATGATCGGCATATTCGATCTGCTGCGCCCGCGCGGTGTGGCGCGTTTCGAGCGTGTGGAGCAGCGCGAGGTCGCCGAAGCGATAGGCGCGCCAGAAGTCCGCGCGCGTGCGCCCCGGCTGCGCCAGCCATTCGGGCTCGCGCACCGGCATCCATTCATAATAGGCGCGGATCGACGCCGCGCGGCGCGCCGCCCAGTCGCCTTCGGTCGCCGCCTGATGGTTCTGCGCGCCGCCGGTCCAGGGGTTGTTCGTGCTTTCATGGTCGTCCCAGCACGCCAGCAGCGTATGGTTCGCGTGCATCGCCTGCGCGCCAAGGTCGGTCTTGTACTGCGCGTGGCGCATCCGATAGTCGGCGAGCGAGACGATTTCGTGCGTCGGCGCATGGACGCGGCCGATGCTGCGCGCCACCGCGGCGCCCCAGCTGTCGTCGCCGCCATATTCATAAATATAGTCGCCCGTGTGCAGCACGAAATCGACCTCGGCGTCGCGCGCGATCGCGTCATAGGCGTTGAAGAAGCCGAAAGCGAAGTTGGAGCAGGAGGCCAGCGCGATCCCGAGCCGGTCGAGCCGCCCTTCGGGCAGCGTCCGCGCCCGCCCCACGGGCGACAGCGCCTCACCCAGCCGGAAGCGGTAATAATAGACCCCACCGGGCGCGAGGCCGCGCGCGAGCAGTTTGACCGTGTGGTCGCGGTCGTCATCGGTCGTCATCGTGCCCGATTGCAGGATATGAGCGAAATCGGGCGTCGCGCTCAATTCCCACACGACTTCGGCCCGGTCCTTTGCCGTCACATGCGTCCACAGCACGACGCTGGTCGCATCGGGATCGCCGCTGGCGACGCCATGGCGAAAGGTCGGGTTGGCGGGGGCGGCATGGGCCAGCAGCCCGCCGGGCATGGCGGCCAGTGCCGTGCTGCCGGCCATGCCGGTGAGGAGCGCGCGTCGCGAGATTTGGGCGCGGTGAAAGCGGCTGGTCATGCGCTGATAGTCCCTATGTCAGTCGGCCCGCCGATCGCGGTGGCAGGCGGGCGACGCCGAACCGGCCCCGCCCGCCGCCACTCCCGATCAGAAATCGGCGGTCACGGTGAAGATCATCGAGCGCGGCGCGCCGATCCACGCCGCATTGCCCGAAATGCCGCCCAGATAATCCTCGTCGGTCAGATTGTTGATCGTCAGGCTGAAATCGAGCGCCTGAAGCCAGTCGGTGAGCGCTTCGCCGCGCATCCCGATGCTGAAGTCGGTCAGGAAATAATGCTTCGCTTCCCAGCTGTTGTCGGCGTTGACGAAGCGGTCGCCGGTATATTTGCCGGTCAGGCCGATGCGGAACGGACCCGTTTCATAATGGCCCGACAGCACCCACATATCCTTGGGAATGCCCGTAACGCGGTTGCCCGGCGTCACGCCCTGTTCCTCGTCGAGCACGGCATTGCCGGTGCCGCGATATGTGGCGTCGATATAGGTATAGGCGGCGTAGAGGTTCAGGCCCTGTGTCGGCCGGACGTTGGCGAGCAGCTCGAACCCCTGCGAATCGATGCCGCCAGCGTTGAAGAACTTGCCGTCGCCTTCGCCCAGATAATCATTGCCCGCTTCGGTCGAATTGGACACGAAGATCACCTGATTCGAAAACTTGCTCTTGAACCACGTCGCCGACGCATTGAACGACCGGCTCTGGTAACGCACGCCCGCTTCCCAATTCTCCGCCGTTTCGGGCTGGAGTTCCGAAAAGTCGGCGTTGCTGAACTCCAGCACCGCGTCGCTCAGCGCCTTGAAATTCTCGGCATAGCCGCCGAACAGGTTGAGCCCCGTCATCGGCTCGATCTGGATGCCGCCCGAAAAGAGCACGTCGGATTTCGATTCGATCCGCGCATTGGGTGTTTCACCGAACAGGTCGATGCGGTCGATATTGTTGATGAACTGCTTGGCGCCGACATTGACCGTCACCGGCCCGAAGGTCAGGCTGTCCTCAACATACCATTTGAACGTGTCCTGCGGATATTTGCGGCTGTACTGGATCCAGTAGGGTGCGGGGTCGAAGTCGGGGCCGACCGTCGTATCGAGGACATTGTGCCAGTCGCGCCATTCGCTGCGGCGCGTATCCTCGTACCAGATCCCGCCGCGCAGCTTGTTCTCGCCGCCGCCGAAATTCGCGGTCCACGCGGCTTCGGCGGTGCCGCCGATACGGTCCTTGCGATAATGGGTGTGGCGATAGGATTGCGCGCCGATCGCGCCGGGCGCGTAGCAGGCGGGGTCATAGACGGGGTTGGTGGTGCCGCCATAGGGATAGGGCACCGATCCGACGCAGCCCGCGATCGGGCTCAGTGCGACGCCATTGGCATCGACGAAATAGATGAGCCCCGCCGGCGCGCCGCCCTTGGCGAGCCCGCCCGACAATTCGCTTTCGGGATTGCCCGCGCCGTCGGCGATCACATTGGCGACATATTGCGGCACCCAGTCGCCGCGCCCCGACATGTCGTGATAATAGACCGAGGCGCGCAGATCGAGTGCATCGGCGATCGTCGTTTCGGCCTTCAGATAGGCGAAGACATTCTTGCGCAGCGTCGACCAGGCGCGGCGATAGGCCTGATCCTGATAGGGAATGCCGGTCCACACGCCGACCAGGCCGTCGGTTTCGGGGAACAGGCGGAACTGTTCGGCCGAATAGACCTGATCGTAATTATCCTCATGCGCATCGTCATAGCTGGCATAGCCGGTGATCCGCACCGGCGTGTCGAGCACAAACTTCGCCGCGAAATGCTCGCGCCGGTTCTGCGCCGACCCCTCGATCCAGTCGGTCGCTTCCTGCCGCGAATAGGAGAACCAGGCGCGCGCCTGCCCGTCCAGAATCGATCCCGTATCGAACCGGGCGTAGATGCGGCTCGCCTCGAAATCGCCGACCGAACCGGACACGCGAAGCTGCATGTCCTCCAGCGGGTCCGACGTCACGAAATTCAGCGTGCCGCCCAGTGCTTCGTTCGACAGCGAGCCAATGTCGGCGGTGCCCTGCGCCACTTCGACGGTGCGCAGGTTCATTGTGTCGATGAAGCGGTTGGCCTTCGACCCGCCGCCATAGCCCGACCCGCCGTTGGGCAGTCCGTCGACGGTGATGCCGACCTGCTGCTGGTTCAAATTGGTCTGAAAGCCGCGCACCGCCACGGTGGTCGACCAGTCGTCGAAGCCGAAAGCGTCGCCCTCCTGCACCTGGACGCCGGGCAGCGTGTCGATGACGCCCAGCACCGAGACGAGCGGCGGCTGCTCGGCGATCATCGTCTCGGTCGCTGCGGCATTATTATAGCTGGTGCGCGATCCGGTGACGATGATGGTGTCGGCTTCGGCCGCCTCGCCCGCTTCGGCGGCGAAGGCCGGCGTGGCGGCGGCGATCGCGGCGAGGCTGGCCCCGACGATGCAGATATGGCGGCTGGTGAACGGCATGATGGAAACCCCCCTGAAAAAACTCCGGTCGGCGGGCAGCTAGGCGAGCATGTTGACGCGCGGCCGTCAGTTCAGCGACAATTGCGCGTCGGTTCGCGGTCAATGCAATGACACCGGGCGACTGTGCGGGCTAAATGTGGTGGCTTCAGCGACGTTTGAGGCATGGCATCGCGCGCGTCGCCCGCGAAACTCGGCAAAAAAATCGCGGCGAACCGCGATTACATCGTCAACACACCGGGGTCTTAGCGGCCGCGCTGCCTCACGCCATAATCGATGCGGATCCGGACCCACGCGCCCACCAGCGGCTGTCCGCCAAGGCGCGGCGGCCGCACCCGGAAGGCCCACGACGCAGCAAGCACCGCGCGCGTGATCTGCGATCCGTTGGGATATTCGTCGAGCCCGACACAATCCTCGACGCGATAATCCGGCGCCGTGCGGCAGGCGATCAGTCCCCAGCCGGGGCCGCTGGCGGTCGACAAATAGCCGCGCAGCTCGTCCTCCCGCGGCTCGCGATACCAGGCGGCTGCATAGAGCGGTTCGCCATTGGGGGCGGTTCCGACGCGTTCGGTATCGCGCGATGCGGAGCGTCCGCTGTTCGGAGGCCCATAAACCTGGCCGCCAGGCGGACGCACACCGATCCGCGGCGGCGCGGGCGATCGCGGCTGTTCGGCCGGTGCGGGGAGGGGCGGCGCGGCCTTTGGTTCAGTGGTGGGCATCGGCAAGGGTGGTTCGGGTGCCGGCTGCGGAGGTGTGGGCTCAGGCCGCTCGTCGGTCTGCGCGCGCTCCGCGCTGGTCGCCTCCGGCGCCTCCTCGGAGGTTTCGGTGGCTGCAATGCTGATGACGGTGACGCTCTTATCCTCGAATTCGGGCCGTGGCTGCGGGCCAAAGGAGAGCAGCAGGAGCAGCAGGAAGGTCGGGATCAGAATGGCCAGGCTCAGGGCAAGCGCGCGGCGGCCCGGCCCGATGCTGAGCTGTTGGGCGTAGGGGGAGGCTGGAACGAGGCTCAGCTGAAGCAATCTTTGGTGGCGGCGTCCGCAGGTCGGGGTGCCCGGGGCTATATCGGCGGGATAGTGGCGCGCCGAATTTTTGACAAGGGCGTGCGCCGCCCGGCGGGCGGGATGGCGGTTGGCTGGCGGGACGCGGTCGGCGCCAGGCATTTTCATTTGTCAGCGGATCGATGGCGTCGCGCCAAAACGTCGGCGATGCATCTGGTCTACACATCGACAAAATTGGTATGACAATAAGGCGGATGAAAATTTCGTGATTGGTTGACAAAAATGGACTGACGTTTATGTCTGCCGAAAGACCACAAGAATAAGGGAGAGGCAAATGTTCATGTCCGATTGCGGGACCGGCCCGTCTGCGCGCAAATTTGGTTGGTGCATAAAACTCCTCGCCGGGACGTCTTTGGCGGCGGTATCGACGCCGGGAACGGCATTTGCTCAGGAGCAGGCGGTCGAGGCGGCGGACGAGGACGCGATCGTCGTTACGGGCATCCGCTCCTCGCTTCAGAGTGCCCTCTCCGAAAAGCGCAACGCCGACAGCCTGATCGAAGTCATCCAGGCCGAAGACATCGGCAAATTACCCGACCAGAATCTGGCGGAGGTTCTGGAGAATATCACCGGCGTTCAGATCACGCGCGAAGCGGGCGTTGGCACCGGCGTGCAAATCCGCGGTACCAACGACAATCGTGTCGAAATCAACGGCGTCTCGACCGTCGGGTCGGGTTCGGGCCGCGGCGGCATCAGCTTCGAGGATGTCAGCGCGTCGATCATCGCGTCGGTCGAAGTCATCAAGGCGCCGGAGGCCAAGACGATCGAGGGTTCGGTCGGCGGCACGATCAACCTGCGCACCATCCGTCCGCTCGATCTTCGCGACATGCTGATCGCGGGGCGGGTGCAAGGCGAATATAGCGAGCTGTCGAAAAGTGTGACGCCGCGTCTCTCGGCGACATTCGGCAATAATTGGTCGACCGGTATCGGCGAGATCGGGATCGTGCTCAGCGGCAGCTATGCCCAGCAGGAGGCAACCTCGTTCCGCCCGCGCGTCGATCTTGACGGCGGGCTTGTCGAAAATATCAACGCGGCGGTGATCCGCAACGGAGTTCTCGAAAATCAGCCGACGCAACGCCCGGCGGCGCAGTCCTTCGATTTCGTCGGCATCCAGTTCCTCAATCAGGAACTCGAAAATTTCGAATATGTGACCAAGAATTTCGCCGGCACCCTCGAATGGGCGCCGAGCGACAATCTGAAATTCTATTTCGACACCGTCTATAACGACCAGGAGCGGCGGCAGGACAGCTCGCGCGTCCAGGGTTCGGGCGTGAACGTGATCCTGAACCACAGCGTTCCGACATCGTTCCGCACGGTCGATTTCGGATCGCTCGACGGCGTAAGCCTCGGCAGTATTCAGGTCGCAGAAACGGGTGTTCTCGAACCCAATCTAGCAGTCGACCGCGACGATCCGAACCTGCGCTTTTCGAGCGACGTCGGGGCTCGTCTGACCAAGAGCGAGATTTACCGGCTGGGTACGGAGTTCAGCGCGGGTCGCCTGACCGGGCGCGTGGAGGCGTCGCGGTCGATTTCGAACACGTCGAACCCCGATCTCAGCACGACGCTGAACTTCATCAATCCGAACGCGCCCGTTTTCACCGGCAACGATAATGCTGTCCCGTTCCGCTATGATCTGTCGGGCGGATCGCTGCGGTTCGGGATTAATTTCGATTCGCCGCTGGCGCCGACCGTCGCGCAATTGCTCGACCCCGCGAATGTCGTGCTGCAACAGGTCGTCATCGGCAACGACAGCACGCGCAACAAAGAGGACGCCTTTCGCGTTGATCTGTCGCTCGACGTCGAGGATCTGACGCCCTTTTTCACTTCGTTCGATATCGGGCATCGTTACAACAAGACGACAAGCACGTTTAATGACGTCGGCACCACGCTTACACTGAGCGCGCTGGGCGACAGTCCACGGGGGACCTTGTTCGCCGACCTCTTGGTCCCCGGCCCGAACAATTTCGGAGACGGCGACGGGCGCGACCTGTTCTTCAAGGATTTCATTCTGGTCGACCCCGACCGCGCGTTCAGCGACCGCGAGGGCACGATCGACATCTTGCGTCAGGCGCTGCTCGCGGCGCCCGGCCAGCGCGTGCTCAACGACGCCGCGGCCAATTCGGCGGGCTTCTTCACGATCAATGAAACGACGCACGCCATCTATGGTCAGGCCAATTTCGAGGCGGGGCCAATACGCGGAAACTTCGGCCTCCGCTGGCTCGATACCCGGCTCGATTCAATCGGCAATTCGATTACCGGCAACACGGTGACACAGGTTGTGACCCGCGGCGGTTACAGCAAATTGCTGCCGCGCTTGAACGTCGTCGCCAACCTCGCCGACGACATTCTGTTGCGTGGCAGCTGGGGCAGGGACATCAACCGCCCCGATTTCGATCTTTTGTCTACGTCGGTCTCGTTCGTGACGAGCGAAAATGCCGCGGTTTCGATCGGCAACCCGAACCTGCGTCCCGAAACCGTGACCTCCTATGACGCGTCGGTCGACTGGTATTTTGCGCCGGCTTCGGTGCTGAGCGTTGGGATGTTCCACAAGAAGCGCACCGACCTCTTCGTCACGCAGCTCGAGGATGCGCCGCTCGACGCCAACGGTTTCCGCGACATCACCGCGCCGTGCGAAGGGGGCGGCATCTATAACCCGATTGCGTTCCGTAACCAGCTTTCGCCCGTGGGCGGTTCGGGCATGTGCGTCCCGATTCTGACGACGATCAACGATACCGGTAACACGACGCAGACCGGGATCGAGGTCGCTGTCCAATATGATCTGTCGCAGTTCGAAGATGTGCTCGGCTTTGCTTCGGGCTTCGGTATCGTCGCCAACTATACCTATCAGAAGTTCGGCGGCGGCGATGCGGTTAACGAATCAGCCGTGCGCGGCACCGACATTTTCAATGCGATCAACGGCATCTATAACGACGCCAATTTCGTGCCGGTGGTCGCCAAGCAAGGGCTGCTCGATTTTTCGAAGCATGCCTATAACGTCACGCTCTATTACGAGAAATATGGGCTTTCGGCGCGTGCGCGTTATACGTGGCGGAGTGCGTTCCGCACGCTCGACACGGTGGGGGGCGCGACGCTCGCGAGCACCTTTGGTTTCCCCGTCGTCACCTCGGCGCGGGGGCAGCTCAACGCCAGCATCAATTATGACGTCACCGACTTCCTCAACATCGGAGTCGAGGGCGTCAATCTGACCAAGTCCAAAATCTCGCAATATTGCGTGAACGACGGCGCCTTGCTGTGCGGCGAAGGGTTGCCCGATCGCCGCATTACCTTCGGCGCCTCGCTCCGCTTCTGACCGGGGTTCGAGGTGGCTATCCGGCAGCTGGTCGCCGTCCAGACCGTGCTGCCGGAACCGCCGCAGCGTTCCGCGGAAGACGCGTTATTGCCGCAGCGGGAAATATGCCAATCTGATAGCCGGTTTGGATTGATATTGTCCTACCTCTTGTATAGACCAGTTTCGAATAAGCGAATGTTGGGAGAGCGAGTGAAACTTCGATCGGTTTTGGGGATCGCGTTGATGGTGTTGGCATCCAGTGCCGCGCACGCACGCGACGTGCTGGTCAGCGATCCGGCAGCGTTCAAGGCGGCGGTCAAGGCCGCCAGGCCGGGCGATTCCATATTGCTCGCGGACGGCGAATGGCGCGACTTCCAGGCGGTGTTCACCGGCATCGGCACGCCGGACAAGCCCATCACCATGGCGGCGCAGACAAAGGGCAAGGTCGTGCTCACGGGCCAGTCGAACATACGGCTCGGCGGCCGACATTTGGTGGTCTCGGGACTGGTCTTTCGCGATGGGCATAGTCCTTCGCGCGAAGTCATCTCCTTTCGCCGCGATTCCAAGCAGGTCGCGAGTAATTCGCGCGTCACCGAAGTGGTGATCGACGGTTTCAGCAAACCCGATCGCCGCGCCGAGGATATTTGGGTTGCGCTCTATGGCACCGACAACCGCGTCGATCATTCGCATTTCGAGGGCAAGACCAACGCCGGGGTCACGCTTGCGGTCATCCGGCCCAAGGGGCAGGGTGAGGCCAATCGGCACCGTATCGACCATAATTATTTCGGCCCGCGCCCGCCGCTGGGATCGAACGGGGGCGAGACGATCCGCATCGGCACGAGCGAGGAGTCGCTGTCCGACAGCCTGACGCTCGTCGAGCGCAACATCTTCGATCGCACGAGCGGCGAGGTCGAGATCGTTTCGGTCAAGGCGGGCGGTAATATTGTTCGCGAAAATCTGGTGCTCGAAGCGCAGGGCGCGTTCGTGCTGCGCCACGGCAACGGCAACCTGATCGAGCGCAATATCTTTTTCGGCAAGGGCGTGCCCGACACCGGCGGCGTGCGCGTGATCAACAGCGACCAGACCGTCCGCGACAATTATTTCGAGGGGCTGGCGGGCACCTCGTTCAAAAGCGCGGTCAGCGTGATGAACGGCGTGCCCAATTCGGTCATCAATCGCTATCATCAGGTCGCGAACGCGCGGATCGCGGGCAACAGCATCATCGACAGCGCGCGGATCACTCTTGCCGCGGGGGCCGACGCCGAACGATCGGCGGCGCCGGTGGACAGCCGCTTCGAGCGCAACCTGATCGTCGGCGCGAAGGGGCAAGACCCGTTCCGCGCCGAGGGCGACATCGCCGGCATCGCACTCGCGGGTAATGTCCAGTCGATGGTCGCCCGCCCGCTGCTGGGCAAAGGCGTTGAACAGCGCGAGGTGACGCTCGAACGCGCGGCCAACGGCCTCCTCTATCCCACCGACCCGGCGCTCGCCGCGGTCGGCGCGCCGCGCGATTTGAAGCCTGTGACGCGCGGAGAGGTCGGTGCGCGCTGGTATCGCGGAAATTCGCCGGAAGCGGCGTTCGGCACCGGCGCCACGCATCCGCTCGCCGCAGGGGCTTCGCTTGCGGAAGCGGCCGCCGACGCACAGGCGGGCGACACGCTGGCGCTCGGAACGGGCGTTTATGATGTCGCCGCGCCGCTGACGGTCCGGCGCAGGCTAACCATCGCCGGCGCCAAAGATGCAAAGCCTGTGCTGCGCGTCGCATCCAGTTTGGCGCGGATTGCCGGCGGCGGCGGGCTGAAGCTCGAGAATCTGGCGATCGACGCGCGGGCGGCTGCGGGCGAGGACGCGCTGATCGCGGTCGGGGGCGGCGCCGCCCCCAATTACCGCATCGCCTTCGATGGCGTATCGGTACGCGGTCCGGGCAAGGGCCGCCTCGACGGCATCGTCATGGCGCCGGGCACCTTCGCCGACGACGTCACCCTTACGAACAGCGACTTTGCCGACATGGGCGTCGTCGTCCTGGCCACCGGCGAACAGGAGCCGAAGGGCTGGTATCCGATGGAGCGGCTGACGATCAGCGGCAGCCGTTTCGCGCGCGTCGGCATGGTCGCCGACCTGCTGCGCAAGGGCAACGACGAAAGCACCTTCGGCCCCTGGTTCGCGATGACCCGTTCGAGTGTCGCCGACAGCGGCGCGGGCGGCGCGTCGCTGCGTGTCTCGGGCGCGCAGCATAGCGACATCGCACATAACAGCTTTGCCGGATCGGACGGCATATTGGTCATCCATTCGGTCGGGGCGCCCGAAACGCGGATCGCGTCGAACGCCTTCGCCGCGACCCCAGCGCCGCGGATCGAGGAACTGGTGTGGAAGGGGCCGCCGCGCGGCGTGATCGAGGATAATCTTGTGGAGGCCCAGCCATGATCGCTTTTTCGTCCCGCGCAGTCGCGCTGCTGTTCGCCGCCGCCGCGCTGCCCGCCGGTCCCGTGGCCGCGGCGCCGCCGCCCGCCGCCGCGGCGCAGGCCTTTGCTCCCCTGTTCGCTTCGGAAGTCGAGCGCGCGCGCCGCACCGTCGATGCCTCGATCCGCGCAGGCATCAACGTGCCCGTGCCCAAGGATCCCGGCGGCGGCATCACCCACGAACAGCATAAGCGCAATTATCGCGTCATTTTCGAGGGCGGACAGCTGTTCCGCCTGACGGGCGAGGCGCGCTACCGCGATCATGTCCGCGACCTGCTGCTTGCCTATGCCGATCTTTATCCGGGGCTCGGCCCGCACCCCGCAAAGGCGAACCAGACCGCGGGGCGGCTATTCTGGCAAAGCCTCAACGACAGCGTGTTCCTCGTCAATGCGGCGCAGGGCTATGCGGCGATCCGCGGGTCGCTGTCCGCCGCCGACCGCCAGCGGATCGACGACGATGTGATCCGCCCGATGGCACGCTTCCTGTCCGACGAGTCGCCCGAGGTCATCAATCGCATCCACAATCATGCGACCTGGGCGGCGGCGGGGGTGGGCCTGTCGGGCTATCTGCTCGGTGACCGCGACCTTGTCGACAAGGCGCTGCTCGGGCTCGACAAAAGCGGCAAGGCGGGGTTTCTCCGCCAGCTCGACCTGCTCTTCTCCCCCGACGGCTATTATGCCGAAGGCCCCTATTATCAGCGCTATGCGCTCCAGGCCTTTGTCGTTTTTGCCGCGACGATCGCCGCGAACGATCCCGACCGCAAGATTTTCGACTATCGGGACGGCATCGTCCTGAAGGCCGTGCGCACCGCGATCGACCTGACCCACGACGGATTTTTCCTGCCGGTCAACGATGCGATGCGCGACAAGAGCCTGCGCACCGAGGAACTCTATCACGCCGTCGCCATTGCCTATGCGGCGACGAAAGACCCCGCCTTTCTGTCGATCGCCGACTGGCAGGCCCGCACCGTGCTGACCCCCGCGGGGCAGGCGCTGGCGGCGGACCTGGCCGCGGGCAAGGCGAAGCCCTGGTCCTTCGGCTCCCGGCTGCTCTCCGACGGTCCCGACGGCAAGGGCGGCGCGCTTGTCCTGCTGCGCAGCAAGCCCGATCCCAAGGGCCCGCTGCTCGTCGCCAAAAATACCGTGCAAGGCATGGGTCATGGTCATTTCGACCGCCTCGGCTGGGTCTATTATGACGAAACCGGCGCGGTGGTGACCGATTATGGCGCCGCGCGCTTCCTGAATGTCGAGGCGAAGCGCGGCGGGCGCTACCTGCCCGAAAACGACAGCTGGGCGAGCGCGACGATCGCGCACAATACGCTTGTCGTCGACGAACAAAGCCAATTCGGCGGCAACTGGAAAGTCGGCGAACGACATGGCACGCGCCAGCTTGCCGCGTCGCTGGGCGGCCCCACCCGCTATGCGATCGGCGAAATCGACAGCGCGTACAAGGGCGTGACGATGCGCCGCGCGCTGCTGCTGATCGAAGTCGACGGCCTCGCAAATCCCCTTTCGCTCGATATCCTCCACGGAACTGGCAGCGGCAGGCATGTCTATGACCTGCCGCTGCATTTTTCGGGGCATATCATCGACAGCGACGTCGCATTTGCCCGCAATCTCGCCGAACGGCCGGTGCTGGGCAAGGCGAACGGCTACCAGCATCTGTGGGTCGACGGCGAAGGCAGAAAGACGGGCAAGGCGCGGCTGACGTGGATGCAGGGAAGCCGCTTCTATTCCTATCACATGGCACCGCCCGCGGGCGCGCGCTTCATCCTTGCCGAAAGCGGTGCGAACGATCCCGAGTTCAACCTGCGCCGCGAACCCGCGCTGATCCAGCGCGTCGATGGCGCGGCGGACGCGACTTTCGTCAACCTGCTCGAGCCGCACGGCGCCTATGACGCCTCGGCCGAGACCGTCTTGGCAAGCAGTGCGCGCGTGACAGGGCTCGAGCACCGCCGCGAAAAAGGCCTCGATCTGGTGCTCATCACGCTCGTCGACGGCCGTCGCATCGCGATCGCGGTCGCACAGGACGTCGCCGCCGATGCCAGGCACAGCGTCACCGTCGATGGCCGCACCCTTGCATGGACCGGCCCGGTCGGCCGCCTCGACATCGCCGCAACCGGAGCGAAAAAATGAGCAATATCAAGGGTCGCTTTCGCTGGTGCGTGATCGCGCTGATCGCGCTCGCGACGGTCATCAACTATATCGACCGCAATGCGCTGGCGGTGATGTGGCCCGAAGTGTCGAAGGACATCGGCGCCACCAAGGAAGATTATGCGCTGCTGGTGACGATCTTCATGATCTTCTACGCCTTTGGCCAGTCGCTGTTCGGGCGCATCTTCGACGCGATCGGGACGCGGATGGGCTTTACCATCTCGATCGTCATCTGGTCGCTGTCGATCGCTGCGCACGCGCTCGTCCGCTCGATGCCGCTGCTGATGGTGCTGCGCGCGACGCTGGGCGTCAGCGAAGCGGGCAACTGGCCCGGCGCGGCCAAGGCGAATGCGCTCTGGTTCCCGTCGCGCGAGCGCGCGCTGGCGCAGGGCATTTTCAACGCCGGGGCCTCGCTCGGCGGCATCGTGTCGGCGCCGCTGATCGCGCTGCTGTTCATCCAGTTCGGCTGGCAGGGCACCTTCCTGCTCATCGGCTTGCTGGGCTTCGTCTGGCTGGTGCCGTGGCTCTGGTTTTACAAGGCCGATCCCGAAAACCATCCGGGGATCAGCGAGGAAGAGCGCACCTATATCCTGACCGGTCGCACCGAAGCGGGGCGCGATGAGAGCCGCCGCGTGCCGCTCGGCGAGCTGCTGCGCTATCGCCAGAGCTGGGGCGTCATCCTGTCGCGCTTTTTCCTCGATCCTGTCTGGTGGCTCTTCGTATCGTGGCTACCGATCTATCTCGCCGAAACCTTTGGCTTCGACGTCAAGCAGATCGGGCTTTTCGCATGGGTGCCGTTCGTCGGCGCCATGATCGGCAGCCTGTTCGGCGGCTGGCTGGCGGGGCGGATTATCGGCGCTGGCGGCAGCGTCCACCGCGCGCGCATGACGACGATCGGCATCGGCTGCGCGATCATGCTGCCGTCGCTGCTCTTCACGATCGGCGCGAGCGAACCGCTCAATGCCGTGCTGCTGATCGCGTGCATCCTCTTCGGGTTCCAGATGGCGATCGGCAATATCCAGACGCTGCCGAGCGACTATTTCGGCGGCGGCGCCGTCGGCAGCCTCGCGGGGATCAGCGGCACCGCGGCGGTGGCGGGCACGCTGATCACCACCTGGCTCGTCCCCGCGCTCACCGAGACGAGCTATGCGCCGATCTTCGCGCTCTCGGCGGCGATCGTTCCCGTCTCTTTCCTGTGTTTCTGGCTGGTCGGCGGTCGCGTCGTTCCGGTCACCGTCAAACCTGCCAACATCCAAGAATAAGGAACTGCACCACATGACTCTCCAGGGCAAAACCGCGCTCGTCACCGGCGGCGGCCGCGACATCGGTCGTTCGGTCTCGATCGCGCTCGCGCGCGCCGGCGTCCGCGTCGCGATCAATTACAACAGCGGTCGTGAAGCCGCCGAAGACACGCTGAAAACCATCAAGGACGCGGGCGGCGATGCCTTTCTGGTGCAGGCCGACGTCACCGACAGCGGCGCGGTCCGCGCCATGCTCGACGAGGTCGGCGTCGCGTTCAGCGGGCGGCTCGACATCCTCGTCAATCTTGCGGGCGGCATGGTCGCGCGCAAGACGCTGAGCGAGATGGACGAAGCCTTTTTCGACCAGGTGATGACGCTCAACCTCAAATCGGCGTTCCTCGTGCTCCAGGCGTCGCAGCCCTTCCTTGGCGAAGGGTCGGCGGTGGTGAATGTCTCGTCGCTCGCGGGCCGCGACGGCGGCGGCCCCGGCGCGTCGATCTATGCGACCGCGAAGGGCGCGCTGATGACCTATACCCGCGCGATGGCGAAGGAACTGGGACCGCAGGGCATCCGCGTCAACGCCGTCTGCCCCGGCCTGATCGGCACAAGCTTTCACGACATTTTCTCGAAGCCCGAAGGGCGCGCCGCGGTTGCGGGCAACACGCCGCTCCGCCGCGAAGGCCATCCCGACGAGGTTGCCGACACGATCGTCTATCTGGCCTCGCCTGCCGCGAGCTTCCTCGCGGGCGTGTGCCTCGACGTGAACGGCGGGCTGGGCTTCTCGTGATGCGCGGGCTTGTCGCAATCGCCGCCTGCGCTCTGTTCGCGAGCGGGGCAGGGGCGCAGGAGCGCGAACGCACCGATGCCGAACCGCTCCAGCCCTACAAGATCATCCTCGTCGGCGATTCGACGATGGCGCCGCACAGCGGCTGGGGCGGCGCCTTTTGCGCGAACCATGTCAAATCGTCGGTCGCGTGCGTCAACGCCGGGCGCGGCGGGCGTTCGACGCGCAGTTATCGGCAGGAGGGCAGCTGGGACATCGCGCTCGCCGAGGCGCGCGTGCCGGGCTACCGCGGCCATTGGGTGCTGATCCAGTTCGGCCACAACGACCAGTCGAGCAAGCCTGAACGCTGGACCGACGAAACGACCGAGTTC
Source organism: Sphingopyxis sp. (assembly GCA_030148985.1). Classification (GTDB taxonomy): domain Bacteria; phylum Pseudomonadota; class Alphaproteobacteria; order Sphingomonadales; family Sphingomonadaceae; genus Sphingopyxis. The sequence continues at coordinate 2,434 of JASBSJ010000002.1, read as the reverse complement.
CCCGCGAACCTCAAGCGTTTCGTCGAGGAAGTTCGCGCGGCGGGCGCGACCCCCGTGCTCGTCACCCCGCTGACGCGGCGCGAGTTCCGGGACGGGAAGCTGCGCAACACGCTGGCAAGCTGGTCGGACCAGGTGCGCGGCGTCGCGAAGGCGATGGATGTGCCGCTCGTCGACCTCAACGCGCTGAGCGCCGCGCAGGCGCAGGAGATGGGCCCCGAGATGGCGACCAAGCTCGCGCAAGTGCCGCCGACGCCCGAGGAGCTCGCGGCGGCGCAAGCGGGCACGACGCTCGCGGCGCGCCCGGCTCCGCCCGCACCGCCGCCGATTGCCGGCAAGGGCGCGCGTGGACAGGTGACGCGCAAGTTCGACTACACGCACCTCGGCCCCGTCGGTGCCGAAGTCACGGCGAAGCTGGTGACCGAGGCGCTGGCGCGCGCGGTTCCGCAGTTGCGCAGCCAGCTTGTGCGATAAGGATAATTGCCTGTCAATTTGGACTAGCCAATTATCCAGACATATTGGTTGACAAATAAACCAATATTGAACAACAATATTGGTCATAAAAGAATCATTCTTGGGGAGAGACGACGTGAATTCTCGCAATCCTATCCATGCGCGCACACGCCGCACCGTCTTGCTGGCCAGCGCCTGCTCGGTGCTGATCGCGACTGTGGCGCCTGCGATGGCGCAGGAAGCGCCCGCGGGGGCCGGGCCGGAGGAGGATGACGCGATCATCGTCACCGGGATTCGCGAGACGATCCAGAATTCGATCAACACCAAGCGCGAGGAAACGGCGATCGTTGACGCACTGTCGTCGGACGACATCGGCGACATCCCGGCGATCTCGGTCGGACAGGCGATCCAGACGATCACCGGCGCGACGACGCACCGCGAAAAGGGCGACGCCTCCGAAATCGCGCTGCGCGGCCTGGGGCCCTTCCTCTCGAACGCGACCTTCAACGGCCGCGATACGACGAACGGCAGCGGCGACCGGTCGGTCAATTTTAACCAGTTCCCGTCGGAGCTGGTCAACAATATCAAGATCTACAAGACGCAGCAGGCGAGCCTTGTCGAAGGCGGCGTCGCGGGCACGATCGAGATCGGCACGCTGCGCCCGCTCGACTTCGGCAAGCGCCGGATTCAGGGCGAGGTCAAGGCGCAGTATAACCCCTATGGCGACCGCATCGTCGGCGAGGGCGGGATCGGCTGGCGCGGCACGCTGAGCTATGTCGACCAGTTCGCGAACGACACGATCGGCATCGCGATCGGCGTGCAGCGCAACGACACCAACAATCCCGAAGAAACCTATGCCGCGTCGACCACCTGGACGGCGTGCCGCGCCGACATCGTCGTGACCAACAATAATTGCACCGAATATGGCCGCGACGATTATGGCGAAGGCCATCCCTTCTACCTCGTCCCCAACGCCTATACCTTCCGCCAGATCAGCGAGACCGACAAGCGCGACGCGATCTTCGGCGCGATCCAGTGGCGGCCGTCGGACCAGTTCAACATCAACCTCGACGTCCAATATTCGGACCGCACCTTTGTCGAGAGCCGCCGCGACCTCAACATTTCCGAAGGCCGGTTCGGCCTTACCAACGTCGTCTTCGACGAGAATGGCATCGTCCAGAGCCTCAATGGTTTGTCAGCGCTCGAATCCAACGGGTCGGAATTGTCGCGCTCGGAGGAGTATCTGGGCGGCGGCCTGTCGGTCGAATGGCGGCCTACCGACCGGCTGACGCTGACGCTGGACGGCAGCTATTCGCGTACGATCCGTACGGAGATCGAGCGCAACACACGCCTGCGTACCGACCCGTTCGACGTCAACAATGTCCGCAACTTCTTCAGCGTCACGGGCAACGGTTTCACGTCGAGCAATATGCGAGTTCCCTACTCCTATTCCATCACGCCGGGCAGCTTCGTGCCGACGATCACGATCGATCCGCGCTTCGACCTCAATAACCACAATCTCTTCTGGGACGACGCGCGCTTCCGCCGCGACGAGAGCAAACGGCATAACGAGATCTACGCCGGACGCTTCGACGCAGCCTATGAACTCGACGGTTTCTTCAAGACGCTGTCGGCCGGCGGTCGTTGGTCGCATCTGACCTATCGCGACTATGATATACGCAACGGCGACTTCAACCTGAACCCGGCGATGGCCGAAGATCGTCGCATCAACAATCTGTGCCGCCAAGCCTTTCCCCAGACCGACTTTCTGTCGGCGGCGAAAGGCAATAATATCCACAGCTGGGCGACCTTCGACGTCGATTGCCTGTTCCGCGAATATATGGGCGAGGAAGATCCCGGCCTGCCCGGCGACACCCGCTCGGTCGCGAACCGCGATGTCACCGAACGCACGCTCGCGGGCTATGTCATGGCCGAATATGGCGGCGATCTGGGCGCCATGCCGGTGCGCGGCAATTTCGGCGTT
>JASBSJ010000070.1 GCA_030148985.1 Sphingopyxis sp. | reverse complement strand
GCTGTCGGTCGCCTATGGCGCGGGGCTGCGCGTCGCCGAGGTATCGGCGCTGAAGGTCACCGATATCGACAGCAAGCGGATGCTGCTGCGGATCGAGCGCGGCAAGGGCGGCCGCTACCGCAACGCCATGCTGCCCGAAGGGCTGCTCCTGCTGCTGCGCGACTGGTGGCGCGCGGGGCGGCAGCAGGGCATCCTCGTTCCCGACGGCTGGCTCTTTCCCGGACAGAGCGCCGCGGCGCCGATCAGCACGCGCCAGCTCTACCGTGTCGTCGTCGAAGCCGCGGAGGCCGCCGATATCGACAAGCGCGTCGGTCCGCATACGCTCCGCCACAGCTTCGCCACCCACCTGCTCGAGGACGGTGTCGATATCCGCGTCATCCAGGCATTGCTCGGTCATGCCAAGCTAAACACCACCGCCTTCTACACGCAGGTCGCGACCAAGACGGTACGGTCGATCGTCAGTCCGCTCGACAGGCTGGCGCTCGCATCGCCGCGCGAGGAGGCACCCGACGGCTGAGGCCGATGCGCGCCTCGCTCGAGGTCGCCGACATCTTCCGGGCCGCGGGACCTGCCTATCGCATGGCCCATGCCGGGCATCTGAGCTTGCATCAGCTCAAGATCATGTCGGCGATCGAGCATTGCCGCACCGCCGCGCTCGGCGGTCATGTCGAGGCCTGCACCGACTGCGGCCACTGGCGAATCGCGTACAACAGCTGCCGCAACCGGCACTGCCCGAGGTGCCAGGGCGCTGCTGCACGCACATGGCTCGAGGCCCGCGAGGCCGACCTGCTCCCGGTCGGCTATTTCCATGTTGTGTTCACCCTGCCTGCCGAGGTCGCCGCCATCGCCTTCCACAACAAGGCGCTCGTCTATGATCTGCTGTTCAAGGCTGCGGCCGATACGATGCTGACCATCGCCGCTGATCCCAGGCACCTCGGCGGCCGGATCGGCATCACCGCCGTCCTCCATACCTGGGGCTCGGCGCTCACCCATCATCCCCACATCCACATGATCGTGCCCGGCGGCGGCATCTCGCGCGATGGGACACGCTGGATATCAGCACGCCCGGCCTTCCTGCTGCCGGTCCGCGTGCTCGGCGCCCTGTTCCGCCGGCTGTTCCTGACCCGCCTTCGCGCGCTGCACGATGCCGGCAAGCTCGCCTTCTTTGGCAGCCTCACGCATCTCGCCGAGCGACGCGCGTTCCTGCGGCACCTGTCGCCGGTCCGCAAGAAGCGCTGGGTGGTCTATGCCAAGCCGCCGTTCGCAGGGCCCGAGGCCGTGCTCGCCTATCTGTCACGCTACACCCACCGGGTCGCCATATCGAACAGCCGCCTCCTCCGGTCTGACGAGGCCGGGGTCACCTTCCGCTACAAGGATTACCGCAAGGCCGGCCCCGGACGGCAGCAGGTCATGACGCTCGCCGCCGACGAGTTCATCCGCCGCTTTCTTCTCCACGCCCTGCCGCGCGGGTTCCACCGCATACGCCACTATGGCCTGCTCGCCAGCGCACGCCGCAAGGATCATCTCGAGCGCGCCCGCCGCCTGCTCGATGTCGCACCTCGACCGACCGAGGAACCGACCGAGGATGCAGAGCCCCGACCGACCTGTCCGTGCTGCGGCGGTACGATGATCATCATCGAGGTGTTCGAACGCCGCTATCAGCCCCGTGCGCCGCCACCGCTTGCGGTCTCATCCGGGATACCGGCGCCGTGACCCGGCACGGCTCATCGTCTTCCTCCTTCAGGGCACACCCGCGCCTGGAAGCGGCCCCGCTTGCGCCGACACTGCCCAAAAGCAGAAGCCGGAACCGCAAAATCGGACGGTCCGACTTTCAGCGTCCGCTTTTACGACCCATATCCAGACGGTCCGTTCTCAGATGCGTCTGCTTTTGGGCAACCTTCAGCAGCACCGGGGCCCGCACAAAACAGCTTTCCCCATAGCTCGGCCCATGACCACCGCGGTTCGGGCATCGAAGACTTTCCGACGCCTGGCGGCGTCCGAAACTCTCAACGTTTGGAGACTGTCCGCTTTGGGGGGCAAACAAAGAGAGAGGACGTTCCGTCACGAGCTAGAACGGTCGCTCTCTAGGATATCGCAATTTGCTGGTCAGACTTCGATGCCTTCCGCGAGGGTCAATGCATCTTCAACATCAACGCCGAGGTATCGCACCGGACTTTCAATCTTGGTGTGCCCGAGCAGAATCTGCACCGCACGCAAATTCCCGGTCGCCTTGTAAATGATCGACGCCTTTGTTCTGCGCAACGAATGCGTCCCATAAGGCCGCCGCTGGGGCGCGTACTCGCCGACCCAGTATCACCCATAGCAACAGCAAAAAACGCCTTGAGTGCGCGAGGCAAGTCAGCGCCAACATCGCCGTCGCCTTCGTCGGCGGCATGGCCAGCTGCGCGATGATCGGCCAGTCAGCCATTAACGTGACATTGGGCGGCCGACCCCGGTGTCCCACCGCAGTACACATATGCCCTGTGATCATACCGGTAATGAATCATCGGTCTTTGCGGCTCCGGCTGCTCCCGATCTACGTTTGCCGCCAAGTCCGCCGCATTGGCCGCATACCGAAGGTAGCCATATAATGACCGCCACCCCGCCGGAAATCGGGCGATTGGAATCAGCCCGCGCCGACGCGAAGTCGAGGACAATCTCCAGGCACTCGCTGCGATGGTAACCAATGACTATATCCATGTGGATGCCGACGGACGGGTCCGCGACAAGGCGGGCTATCTCGAGGCCGTCCGTTCGGCGGCCGGCCGCTATACGGATTACCGGCTTCGCGATAATCACATCGCGGTGCTCGGTAACATGGCCTGGGTTCACGGCAGCTTCGAGAACAGGTTCGAGGCTGCTGACGGCACCATAAGAAACAAGTCCGCGCGCCACCCCCGGCTTTACAGGCTCGAAGCGGGCGGCTGGCGGAATTGCGCTATGGAACTCAGGTAGTTGCGCTACTTCAAGGCAGTCGCAGATGCGTCGAGCTTCGTCTGCGGCGCCTATTATCTGAATGTCGCGCAGCCCGCGCTCAGCCGTCCGATCGCCAAGCTGGGGGACGATGTTGGACAGGCGCTGTTCGTCCGCCTCAACAAGGGCGTGTCGCTTACCGACGCGGGTGAGCGCTTTTATGAACGCCCCGTCGCAATTCTCGAATCTGTCCGCCAGTTGACCGACGAGATGGCGACCGAGGGCGGAGACTTCTCCGGCACCGCAACCCTCGCCACGTCCGCGCATTCGCCGAACGAAGCGGCTTACCCCGAAAGGTGAACACGCTCGTCTCATGCTTACCGTGCTGCCGTGCCAAGGTCGCGACGCGGGGATCGCTATCCAGGGAGGGCGCAGCCAGGCGGGCGCGGGCGCAACAGGGCGCGGCCTGCGAGGACATCCGTTGTAGCGCCCTCATCGAGCGTCAGCGCGCCGTTGACGAATAGCTGCCGCACCCCGACGCTCAGTTCGCGCGGGCGCACATAATCGGCGCGCGGCGCATAGGTTTCCGGGTCGAACACGACGACATCGGCGAAATAGCCCGGACGCAGATACCCACGCCGGTCGAGCTTGTAGATGTCGGCAGTGCGCCCGGTCGACTGGCGGATGAAAGTCGCCAGGCTGATGACCTTCCGCTCGCGCACATAGCGTACATATTTTTCGGGGAAGCTCGCGAACATGCGGGGGTGGCCGTCGGACCCATCGGATGCTGTTACCATCCACGGCTGTTGCATCAGCAGATCGACGTCGCCTTGCGCCATGTTGAACGAGGCGACCGCGGCGCCGCCCCTGCGGCCTTCGCCGGACACGCTTTGCCGGATGATCCGTAGCGCCGCGTCGCGGCTGTCGAGCTTCCAGTCCGCCGCGACCGCTGCCAGCGTCTTCCCCGTCCAGGGAAAGCCCTCCGCGATCAGCAAGAAAGCGGCCGCGCCGCCACGCCGCCGCAGGTTTTCCTGCATTTCAATACGGATTCGCGCCATTGTGGCGGGATCGTCCAGCCGCGCCAGCAGCGCCGCACTGCCTCCATCGACCGCCCAGCGCGGCAGCAGCGATGCATCCAGGCTCGATCCTGACGCCAGCCAGGGATATTGATCGGCGGTCACCTCGATCCCGGCTCGACGCGCTGCCTCGATCGCGGCGATCACTGCCCCTGCCTGGCCATGAACGTCCACACCCAATGCTTTCAGATGGGCAAAATGCACCGGCATACCGGCGCGCCGCCCGACGCTGATGGCTTCCTCGACCGACCCCAGCAGGCCGATACTATAGCTTGATTCATCGCGTTGGTGCGTGTCGTAAAGCCCGCCGCGGATGGCCGCCTCGCGCGCTACCGTAACGACCTCGTCGGTGCTCGCAAAGCTTTGTGGCGCATAGAACAACCCGGTCGACAGCCCCACCGCGCCTTCGCACATCCCCTTCGCGACCAGCGCCTTCATCGCGTCAAGCTCCGCCGCGCTGGGTGTGCGCGCATCCTGACCCAGCACCCGTTGCCTCACCGGGCCAAAGCCGATGAACGGCACGATATTGGTGCCGATCCCCGATGCCGCCAGCTTGCCGCTGTCCGCCGCAACATCGGGGGCGCCATTGCCGTCCACCCCGATCATCACCGTGCTCACCCCCTGGTGCAGCCAAGCGGCGTTGACGCGTACCGCAGGGTCGGGCGAACGGAGGAAGCTGTCGGCATGGGTGTGCGGATCGATGAAGCCGGGCGCGACGATCATCCCTTTCGCATCGATTACCCGCCGCGAAGTATAGCGCCCCAAACGTCCGACAGCGACGATCCGGTCACCGCGGACCGCAACGTCGCCGATGACCGGCGTGCCAGCGCTGCCGTCGTAGATCGTTCCGCCGCGGATGATGACATCGACCGCCGTGTCCGGCCGCGCCATGGCGCCCGCGACGGTGACCAGTCCGGCACCCGCCGCCAGCGCACCGATGATCCGACGAACCGGAAACGAAACAGGCCATGTCATCGCCGCAATCCTTGCTTGCGACCGAATAGCAAGCCACCAACGCGCTCGCGACCGATCGTTTACGGCGTAAACCATGTCCCCACTGGCCCCCGACGTCCAGAGGGGGGAGTTGCAGCCCCTATAACCCAATGGCATAAGATAGGAGGATCGGCCTTCTCGGCCCGATACCCGCAGCTTGGAACTAAATGTCATGAACCTGCGCCAGATCGAAATCTTTCACGCGGTCTTCCTGCACGGCACGGTCAGCGCCGCGGCGCGCTCGCTCAACGTGTCGCAGCCCTCGGTGACCAAGGTGCTGCGCCATGCCGAACGTTCGATCGGGCTGACGCTGTTCGAACGTTCAAAGGGGCGGCTGATCCCGACGCAGGACGCGCACACCTTGTTCGCCGAGGTTTCGGACATTCAGGACAGGGTGCGTTCGCTGCGCCAGGCGTGCCAGAATCTGCGCCATGGGCGCGGCGGGCTGCTGCGCATTTCGGCATTGCCCTCACTGGGGCTTGGCGCGATCCCTGTCGCGGTGGCGCGCTTCCTGGCCGATCGCGAAGATATCATGTTCGACCTCCAGACGCTCCACCACGATGAAATGGTGCGCAAACTCTATGAGCACGAAACCGACATCGCGATCAGTTTCGAAGTACCGCTTTCGGCTCCTGTCGCGCATCAGGTGATTGGCGAGGGCGAGCTCATCGTGATCTACCGCGAGCAGGATATGCCCGCCGCGCCGCCGCGCCTGCATCTCGACGACCTGCGCTTTCAGAAATTCATCAGCCCGATCCAGAGCGGCCCGATCGGGCGGATGCTGTCGAGCGAACTCAATCGCCTCGAAGTCGAACTGGACGAGGTGGTGTCGGCGCGTACTTATTATGTTGCCGCGGCGCTGGTGAATGCGGGGGTCGGTATGGCGATCGTCGATAATTTCACGGCGCATGCCGCGCTGCCTGCGGGCCTTGCCAGCCGCCCGCTCCAGCCAGCGATCACCTTCGATATCAACGCGGTCTATCTGCAGAACCGCCCGCCTTCGCGAACCGCCGCCCATTTCCTGGCTGTGCTCGCAACAGTGATCGAAGAACTATAGCGTCAAGCTATAGTATATGAGGCGCTGGATATTGGGGCCGCGCAGCGCGTGGCGGTAAAGTCAGCGCCTTCATCGTCCCGCAGGTTGCCCCGAGCCATGATCGAAACGCCCTATCTTCTCTACCTCGGCCATTCGACCGATCCCGCCGACATCAAGACTTCGCGCGGACTCGCTGTGTTCCGTCCCGACATCTGCATCGGCGAATATCGCCATGATGATTGCCCGCTGACGCTCGATCTGCCGCGCCTGGATTTCGCCGGAGCCCATGCTGCGGGCGCGCGGACCTTGGTGCTGGGTATCGCCAATGCCGGCGGTATGCTGGGCGAGCAGTTGATCCTAGACGCGCTGGCTGCGATGGAGGCCGGGCTCGACGTCGCGTCGGGGTTGCACCACCGGCTCAACGCCGAACCGCGGCTGGTCGCCGCCGCGGCGCGGCTCGGCCGCAAGCTTCACGATGTCCGCGACCCGCGGCCCGACATCCCGATCGGCAACGGCAAGAAGCGCGCGGGAAAACGGCTGCTGACCGTCGGCACCGATTGTTCCGTGGGCAAGATGTACACGACGCTGTGCCTCGCCAGCGCGCTCAGGAAGCGCGGGATCGCCGCCGATTTTCGCGCCACCGGTCAGACCGGCATCCTGATCGCGGGCGACGGCGTCCCCCTTGATGCGGTGGTCGCCGACTTCATCTCGGGCGCGATCGAACAGGTTTCGCCGGCGCGCGGCGACGATGGCTGGGATCTGATCGAGGGTCAGGGCTCGCTTTACCACCCGTCCTTCGCCGGAGTATCGACGGGGCTGCTGCACGGCGCGCAGCCCGACGCACTTGTGCTCTGCCACGACCCGGTGCGCCCGCACATGCGCGGCTTGCCGCATTATCCGCTGCCCGGCATTGCCGAAACGCTGAAGGCTAACGTACGGGTGGCACAGCTGACTAACGCCGATGTGCGCGTCGTGGGGATCGCGCTCAACACCTCAGCGATGGCAGAAGGCGAAGCACGCGCATTATGCGCCGCGACCGAGGCCGAATTCGGCCTGCCGACCAGCGACCCCTATCGTTACGGCGTGGAGGCGATCCTCGACCGTCTTCTGGGCGCCGCCGCCCCATCGCCCACCGTCGCCGTAACTGCTTGACCGCCGACCATGTCCCGCGCCCTGACCGTCTTTGCCGAAACCTTTAAACTGCGAGCACCCTTTCGGATCTCGCGCGGAGTCAAGACCGCCGCCGAGGTAGTGACCGTCACGATCGGTCAGGAGGGCCTGACCGGCCGCGGCGAAGGTGTCCCCTATCCCCGCTATGGCGAGAGCATCGCCAGCGCGATTGCCGCGATCGAGACGATGCGCGGCGCGATCGAGCAGGGGCTGGACCGGAAGGAACTGCTTCGGCGCATGCCCGCCTCCGCCGCGCGCAACGCCGTCGATTGCGCGCTGTGGGATCTCGAGCTGCAACAAGCGCGCAGCAATTTGGCGGCAGCGATCGATCTGGGCCGCCCGCTGCGTCCGATCGTCACTGCGATGACGATCAGCCTCGATACCGCGGATAATATGGCGCGCGCCGCGGCTGCGCTGTCCGATGCCCCGCTGCTGAAGGTCAAGGTCGATCGCAACGACCCCACCACCCTGCTCGCCGCTGTGCGCGCAGCGGCGCCCGAGCCGAAAATGATCGTCGATCCCAACGAAAGCTGGACGATTGACGAGGTACGCGGAATGCAGGGGCTGATGCGCGACCTGCGCATAGATCTCCTGGAACAACCGCTGCCCGCCGATGCCGACGGCGACCTTGTCGGTTTCCATTCGGCGATCCCGATCGCGGCCGACGAATCGGTGCATGTCGCCGCCGATCTTGATACCCTGCCCGACGGCTATGGCGTCGTGAACATCAAGCTCGACAAGACTGGCGGGCTGACTGCGGCGCTCGAACTGGCGGCGGCGGCGCGGGCGCGCGGGTTGGGGGTGATGACCGGCTGCATGATCTGTTCGTCGCTGTCGATCGCCCCGGCCTGGGCGATCGCGGCAAATAGCGCGTTCGCCGACCTTGACGGACCCCTCTGGCTTGCCGAGGATCGCGCCGACGGGGTCAGCGGGTCGAACGGCCTGTTGTCGCCGCCGCGGCCCGGCTTCTGGGGCGGGGTTTGATCGGATCGGGGGCAACAGGGCCGATGACAGGATTTTTTCGCCGCTGGTTTGCGGTGCCGCTGTGGCAACGGGATTTGGGCGCCACGGCGATCGGCGTCTCGCTGAGTCTCGCCTGGCCCGCGGCGGCAGCGATCGATCGCCTGCTCGACATGACACGCATCATCGCCAGCACCAATCTGACCGTCACGACGGTTGTCGCGCGCGGTGAAAAGGCGGTCGGAACCGAGGTGCAGGCATGACCGCCCTTGCAGCCGACGCCGAGGTCGCCATGCTTCCCCACAAAGCGCCCACTGGGCCGTCGGCGCGGCGGATGCTCGGCCTCTATCTGCTGCTCGGCTTTTCGGCGGGGCTGCCGTTCTACATGTTCAACGCGGTGTTGACGCTACGCCTGTCGCGGCACGGCGTCGATATCGTGATCATCGGCTTCTTCGCGTGGATTGCCTTGCTGCCGACCTTCAAATTCGCCTGGGCGCCGCTGGTTGAGCGCTACGACGTGCCGGGTTTCACGCGTTTCTGGGGACGGCGGCGCGGGTGGATCATGCTCTCGCAGCTCGGCATTTTTACCTCTATGGTCGCAATGGCCTTCACGTCGAGCGATGAAAGCCTCCCGCTCACCGCCTTGTTCGCGATCCTGCTCGCTTTCTGGACGACGACGCTCGAAGTCGCCGCCGACGGCTGGCGCATCGAACTGGCGCCGACGCAGGCCGAGCAGGCGCCCATCGTCGCCGCGAACCTGTGGGGCTATCGCAGCGCGATGGTCGCGGCTGGCAGCGGCGCGGTGCTGGTCGCCGCGTGGGCCGATTGGACCGCGGCCTATCTGGCGATCGCGCTCGCTGCTTTTGCGCCCTTCCCTATCCTCGCCGCGATGCGCCCGGCAGCGGAAGGTGCGCGCGGCCGCACGCACGCGCTCGCTACCGGCATGCTTGCCAGCCTGGCCATCTTGCTCGCCGTCGCGCTCGCGACAGCAACGATCGGGTGGGCGCTATTATCCGCGGTGCAGGGCGCGGGCTTTTCGGCGAAGACCAATGTCACCCCGATCGTCCTTGGGATCGCGCTGCTGCCCTTCCTGGCGCTCGCGCTCGCGCTGCCGCGCATCCGCCGCCTGCCCGCCGACGCGCTGGGCAATGTATCGACCTTTGCCGCGCCCTATGTCGAGCTGTTCTGGCGCTATGGCACCGCAATCCTGGCGATGCTCGCCTTTGTGTCGCTCTATCGTATGGGCGACGTGCTCACCCTCACCCTCTCGCATCCGCTGTGGAACGACGTCGGCTATAGTCTGGAGCAGATCGGCGTTGCCGACGGCGTCGTTGCGCTGTCGGCGAGCATGGCGGGGGTCGCGCTGGGCGGCTGGCTGACCACACGCATGCCGCTCGTCTGGACCCTGGCGATCGGCGCGGTGACCGCAGCGGCGGGCAACTGGATCTATGTCTGGCTGTGGCACAGCGATCCGTCGAGCTTCGTTCTCTACACTTCGGTCGCGGTCGATCAGTTCGGCAACGGCTTCGCGGGCGCAGTGTTCGTCGTCTATCTGTCGATGCTGGTCAGTCCGAAATATCCCGGCGCGCAATATGCTCTGCTTTCGGGCTTTGCCTTTCTGCTGCCGCGGCTGCTCGCCGGCGCCTCGGGGTCAATGCAGACCGCGATCGGATATGACGGCTTCTTCCTGATGTCGGGGGTGCTTAGTTTTGCAGCGATATTCCTGCTGCCCGTCATCGCGCGGGTCAGGGCGCGCGGCGCGCCATGACGCTCGCGGCGATCTGCGAAGCGGGCTTCGCGCCCGCCCTGGCGGCGACCGAAGGCGGCCGCATCCCCGGCGCGGCGCTCGGGCTGATCACCGCAGATGGCCAGAGCGCGGTCCGTTTCGCCGGCATGGCCGCCCTCGTACCCCAACCCGAACCGCTGACCCGCGCCCACTGGTTCGACCTTGCGTCGCTCAGTAAGGTGATCGCGACGACCACAATGATCCTGACGCTGGCCGAACAAGGACGCCTCGATCTCGACCGCCCGCTCACCGACGCGATCCCCGATCTGCGCCAATATGATGTCGCCAATGCCGAAGAGCGCAAGCTGACCTTTCGCGATTGCCTGATGCACCGGACGTTCCTGCCCGCGGTCGAGCCGATCTATACCTATGGCGACGATCCCGCCCGGCTGCGTGCTTTCGTTCTGCAACGCGAATGGCGCCGCGGCCCGCCGGTCTATTCGGACATCAACTTCATCCTGCTCGGCATCGCGATCGAGCGCATCACCGGCGCGCCGCTATCGGACTGGCCGCTTGGTGAGGGGCTCGGCTTCGGCCCGCCGCCCGGCCCGGCGGTTGCGACCGAACACTGCCAATGGCGCGAGCGTGTGCTGAAGGGCGAAGTTCACGACGAAAACGCCTATGCGCTCGGCGGCGCACCGGGTCATGCGGGGCTGTTCGGCACCATCGATGGCGTCCTCGGCTTCGCCCGCGCGCTGCTCGCCGGGGAAATTCTGTCGCCCGCGATGCTGCGCGAAATCCGCACCGCGGACGAACGCCACCGTAGCTGCGGCTGGGAGCGCGCTTTCGCCGGATGGCACGGTGGGGGCGTCTGCTCGCCCGATACGATCGGCCACACCGGTTTCACCGGCACCGGCCTTTGGATCGATTTCGCACGCGGTCTTGGCTGGACGCTGCTCACCAACCGGGTCCACCCGACCCGCCACTTCGACAGCGGCATCGCCGCACTACGCCCCGCCGTCGGCGAACAGCTTGTCGCCGCATGGGATGCTCAGGAGAGACGATGAAAACTGCGCGCAAACCCCTCGCCCCCGTTCTGGCCCTGGCGCTGCTGATCGCGCCGGTCCACGCCCGCACGCCCGCCGTTCCCGCGCCCGCACCGCTGCTCACGACGGTCGAACAGACGCTGGCGGCCGCCCCGGCCGGGTCGCGCTTCGGCCTGCTGGTCACGACGCTCGATGGCGAAGTGCTGCTGTCGATCGACCCCGACCAGCGCTTCATCCCGGCGTCGAACACCAAGATGTTCACGACTGCGGTCGGCTATGCGCGGCTGCCGCTGCTCCAGCAGATGGCAAAAGGCACGGCCGTGCGGCTCGAAACCGGCGGCGGTGCAACCGATGTCATCCTCCACGGCCGCGGCGATCCTTTGCTGTCGAGCGCCGACGACTGCAAGTCCGGCTGCCTGCAAACGCTCGCCGACGCGGTGGCGGCGAAGACCCGCACGGTCCGCAACATCGTCGGCGACGACAGCTGGCTGCCCGATGAGCGCTGGAGCCCGGGGATGAGCTGGAACAATATCGTCTCGCGCTATGGCACCGGCAATTCGGCGCTGACGCTCGACGATAATGAGCTGGTGGTGAAGCTGGCGCCCGGCGCGGTCGGCGCTGAACCGACCATCCAGACGTCCGGCTATTACATCATCGAAAATCGCGTCGCGACCGTCGCGGGCAAGGACGAAAAGATCGAGGCCGATCGGATGCCGAACAGCCGCATCCTGCGTCTCACCGGCACCATCGGGGCCGAAGCCGCACCGCTGACTCTCCGCTATGGCATCGATGATCCGGCACATTATGCCGCTTGGCGGCTCGGCGAATTGTTGAAAGCGCGCGGCGTCCGCGTCGATGGCACGATCGAGGTCCACCACCGGCCGCTGACCGCCGCCGACGATCCCGATAATCGCAAGGGCGCCCCGGCCATTTTGCCCGCCGAACCCGCGATGCTTGCCCAACTGCCCGCGCCATCGCTCGCCGAAAATATGGTACGGATCAACAAGGAGAGCCAGAATCTGCACAGCGAACTGATGCTGCGCCGCGTCGCGCGGCAGGTGGGCAGCGGTTCGATCGCCGACGGTCGGGCGGCGGTGCGGCTGCTGATGACGCAGGCCGGGGTGGCTGAAACCAGCTACGACTTTTCGGACGGGTCGGGCATGTCGAGCTATAACCGGATGAGCCCGCGCGCCGCGGTCGGCCTGCTCAGCTGGATCGCGCGCCAGCCGTGGAGCATGGCTTGGCGCGACACGCTGCCGATCGCGGGGCGCGACGGAACCTTGCAGAACCGCTTCAAGGGGACAATCCTGGAAGGCAAATTATTTGCCAAGACCGGGTCGCTGAACGCCTCGCGCGCGCTGTCGGGGTATCTCACGACACGCAGCGGGCGGATGCTGATCTTTTCGGTGCTGGCGAACGACATGCCCGACGGCACCGACAGCCAGGCGACTGCTGCTGTCGACCGCGCGCTGGTTGCGATTGCTGAAGGGCTTTAGAGAGTTAGCGCTACCCCAAAGCCGCTTGTGCTGAGCTTGTCGAAGCACCGTTCTTTCTTTTCGAGGTCGAAAGCAAGAACAGCCCTTCGACAAGCTCAGGGCGAATAGTTGAGGGAAAAGGCGATCAATCCCTCGCAGGCGCCAACACCGTCCGCCCCACCGCATGCCGATCGACCGCCGCCTTGCTGAACCACAATGGCTGCATCGCCCCCGCCAACCATTTGGGATAAAAATCGCGGTAACGCGGCGACCGCGGATCGGCGGACTGACCGGGCAGCAACAGGAAACGGCTGTTGTCCCACGCACCGACATCGGCGACGAACAAATAGCTGGCACCGTGCGAGACGTTGAAGCCGCGCCGCGAATTGAACCCGCGCGCCATCGGCGTCGTCCCGTCGCCCCCCGACCGGCCGCCTTCGATTTTGGGGAAGGCCGCGGCGATCGCCGGGATCGAGGATGCCAGGGGATGCGCGATCGTCACCCGGTGCAGGTCACCCCACTGCCATTTCGCGGGGTCGCTACCGCCAAGCTCGATCGCCTTTTGCCATCCCCCCACCAGCGCGCGGTCGATCATCGCATCGCGCGCCGCGGCAGGGTCATCGCCCAGTCGCGCGTCGGGCGCGCCGAGGATGCGCAGCATTTCGGACAGGTTGACCGTGGGGATCAGATCTTTCGCCGCGGCGGGAACCACCCGGTCGCGGAAATCTGCCGCCAACGCGACCATCACCATCTCGAACAGCAGCGCCGCCGCGCTATCGGCCTCAATCCCGCAATCCCAGCGCCGCAGCAGCGCCGCCGCCGGTGCCGCCTCGGCTGACAGGCTCGCCGGAAGCAGTTTCAACAGCGCGCGCGCAGGCAGCGACTGGACGTCGTGCTGCAATGCGATACTGTCGGCGATTCGGTGCTTCGGCTGGCTGCGCAGCACCTCGGCGCAGCGGTCGTAACGATAGGGATCGCTCCAGGTGAAGCTGATGATCCGTTCGCGATAGGGATAGCCCGCCGGCAGGTTCATCTGGTTCGCCGACGCAAACCAGCCTTCGGGCGGGTTATAGACGTGCGGCATATCCTTGACCGGCAGCAAGCCGGTCCAGTCGAAATCACCATCCCCCGGTGCCGGGAAGAGCCCGTCATGCTTCGGCCGCCGCGGGGTGAAGCCGATCGTCTGCCACCCCGTGTTCCCGTCGATGTCGGCATAGTGAAGGTTGGTCGGCGACACATGCAGCTTGAACGCTTCGTGCAGCGAAGCCCAATCGGTCGCCAGATTGATCGCGATTATCGCGAATTTCATATTGGCGCCCGGCAACATGCTGACAGTGGCAAAGGCGACGGCGCGGTTGCGCGCCGCATCCTGCGAAACGATCGGACGGCCCGCCGCATAGCGCAATGTGACGCGCTCGGGCGGCGCGCCCTTGACCACAATCTCGTCCTCGAAAATCTCGAACCGCTTCCACTGGCCCTTGTGCCAGTATTGGTTCGGATCGTCCTCCTTCGTGCGCAGGATGAACAGGTCGGTCTGGTCGATATGGAAATTGGTGCGGCCAAAGGCAAAACGATCGGTATGCCCCTGCATGATCCCCGGCAACCCCGGCGCGCCCGCGCCGATGACGTCGAACCCCGGCGCAGTCATATGCACCATGTGCCGCGGGCTGGCGCCGCCGATACCAAGGTGCGGGTCGTTGGCCAGGATCGGCCTTCCGGTCGCGCTGCGCGATGGCGAAATCGTCCACGCATTGCTGCCCAGCGCAAAGCGGTCGTTTCCGCGCAATTCAAGATCGATGGGCGCCTCCTGGATCGCGTCGAACGGCACCGGGCGCGCCGCGGGATCCAGCACCCCCAGATCGGCTTCGCTCACCGCGGCAACATCCAGCCCGTCAGGCACGGTGAAAGCCCAGGCGGGGCGCAGCGGCGCAAACAGCTGCTCGGCGTCGAGCAGCTCGCGCGCCTGCAACTGCGCGCGGCGCACCTCGTCGTCGGCGTCGCCCATGCCGATGCCCCGGCCGCGCACCAGATCGCGCACGTCCCAGCGCAGCGGGCGGATCCCCAAAATGCCATATTCCAGCGGCAGCGCGGCGGGATCAACCGCCAGCTCGTCAATCCGGGCGTTGACCCCGGCGACATAGCCGCGCGCGCAATCGAGCACCTCGGGCGGCAACGCCGCCAGTTCGGCGTCGATGTCGCCGCGATAATGGAACAGCCGCGCCGCATAGTCGGCGGCGACAAAGCGCGGCCCAAAGGCTTCGGCCATCCGGCCCATCTCGCGGCGGCGCTCCATGTCGATCTGGAACAACCGGTCGCGCGCGACCAGATAGCCTTGCCCGAAAAACGCATCGTGCCGTGATGCGGCGCGGACGTGCGGCACGCCAAGTTCGTCCTCGATAATTTCGATCGGCGCCTGCGCCCCCGCCAGATTGACGGTGCGCGTACCATCCTTGACCCGGGGTTTCGCCAAAAGGCTTCCCGGCATCGCGACAAGCGCGGCCGAAGCCAGCAAAAAAGCACGGCGCTGGAGCAACAGGGCCTCCCGAAAAACAAAAAAACAGAATGACGAAAGGCAACCCTATCGCAGCGGGACGGTGCGACCCTATAGCAAGCGGGACGCCGCCTATAACTACGAGCTATTCGCATCGGCGCCCGCCTGCGGGCCCGATCCATGCCTTACGGCTATATGTCCATATCGTCAGGGTGACCGCGAAGCTGTTGACCGACCGTAACCACCCTGTAACCTCCCTGTCACGCAACCGGCTGTCCGCACGCCCTGAACGCGGCGGCCGCCGGATCGGCGTGAGGAATATTCGAAAAATAACATGGCGGCGTCGCGAGCCCGCCAGGCGATCAGGCGGGACACAGGGGGGCGAGCCAGCCCGGCGCATCGGCACCGGGAAACCATCGAACGATGAACGGCTTGGCCTTGGGCAAAAAGGGGACGGTTAACATGCGTAATCTTGAACGAATTCGCCAGTCGCTGGGCGGCAAACGCAACTTCGGCGCTGCGATGACCGCGCTCGCCCTCGTTCACAGCGCTCCGGCGTTGGCGCAGGAGACGGCGGAACCCGACACGGTCGAAGCCGCCGACGCCGACCAGATCATCGTCACCGGCTCGCGCATCGCGCGCGACGGTTTCCAGGCACCGACCCCGGTTGTCGTGCTGACGCAGGAAGATATTCAAAATACGTCGCCGTCGAACAATATCGCCGACTTCGTGAACCAGTTGCCGCAGCTCGCCGGATCGACCAAACCCGCTAACTCGCGCCTCAACATTTCCAACGGTTCGGCGGGCATCAATGCGCTCAACCTGCGCAACCTTGGCGAAGGTCGGGTGCTGATCCTTGTCGACGGTCGCCGTTCGGTCGGTTCGACGATCTTTGGCTGGGTCGACATCAACACGATCCCGCAAGCACTGATCGACCGTGTCGAAGTCGTGACGGGCGGCGCGTCCTCCGCCTATGGCTCCGATGCCGTCTCCGGCGTGGTCAATTTCATCCTCAACAAAAAGATGGAAGGGCTGCGGATCACCGGCGACATCGGTATCACCGACAAGGGCGACGGTTTCAACTATTCGGGCAGTATTGCGGGCGGTACGTCGTTCGCCGATGGCCGCGGCCATATCGTCTTCAACGCCGAAATCGCGCATCAGGACGGCATATTCGAAATCGACCCGAACGACCGGCCGTGGAACCATAAGGGCTATCTGGCCTTTGCCAACCCCAGCTATACGGCGACCAACGGCCAGCCGGCCTTCATCACCTTTTACGAAAATGCGGGCCAGACGAACCAGGCGCCGGGCGGCTTCATCACTGGTTCGACCGGCACCACCCCGAACGCGCTGCGCGGCTTGTATTTCGGCCAGAACGGCGAGGTCATCCCGTTCCAATATGGGTCGTTCAACTCACCAGCGCTGGGCGGCTCTGCCGCGGTGACCCGAACGGTGGGCGGCGATTGGCGCGTCAATGATTCGGGCCGCCGCATCGGTCTTGCACCTAAAGATGATCGCTGGGGCTTCTATGGCCGCACCAGCTTCGACGTCTCGGACAATGTCACATTGTTCGCCGAAGGGTCATTCAACAAGCAGGAAGTCTTTTTCAACGCCGGCCCCAACCTGGGTTCGGCCACGCTCAACACGACGGGCTGCACGACCATCCCGGTCCCCACCACCTGTAACGCTTTTGCCCTGCAGACTTTGGGCGCGGCGCGGCTCGCGGGGGTCAACAGCATCAACATCACGACCACGGCGGCCGACCTGCCTTTCCGCGGGATCAACAACAAGCGTCAGGTTCAACGCTATGTCGTGGGTGCCGAAGGGCAGTTCGACGCATTCGGGAAATCCGCACGCTGGGACATTTTCGGTCAATATAGCCGGTCAGATGTCCGCGAACAGTTGCGCAACATCATGCATGTCACGCGCATGGCGAACGCAACCAACGCGGTCTTTGCTCCCGACGGCTCGATTCAGTGTCTGATCAATGTCGATGCCGACGCGACCAACAATGATCCGGGCTGCGTGCCGCTCAACCGGCTCGGCCTCGGCGTGGCCGATGCGGCGGCGATCGACTATGTGCTCGGCGATCCGTTCCGCAAACAGGTTCTCGAACAATATGTTACCGGCGCGAACCTGTCGTTGACCCCCTTCGCTACCTGGGCCGGCGACGTCAGCGTCGCGATCGGCGCCGAGTATCGCGAAGAAAAAATTCGCGGCAGCGTACCAACCGAATTCCAGCCGATTGCAACGGTGGACGCCAACGGCCGGCCCGGATTCCGCAATGCCTGGTCGGTCGGTAACTACCTGCCGTTCAGGGGCAGCTACAATGTGAAGGAAGCCTACTTCGAGACAGTGGTCCCGCTTGGCCTTGGACTCGAGTTCAACGGGGCGGTGCGCGCGACCGATTATTCTAATTCGGGTTATGTCACCACCTGGAAGCTGGGCGCGACCTGGGCGCCGATCGAGGATATCCGGCTCCGCGTGACGCGGTCGCGCGACATTCGCGCGCCCAACTTGAACGAGCTATTTCAAGCCGGCACTGCAAACAGCGATTCGGTGCGAAATCCCAATTTCGATGCGAACAATCCGGCTAACGGCCCGCAATTTTTCCCCTATTCGGGCCTGACGACGGGCAACCCGGCGCTCCAGCCGGAAAAGGCGGATTCGTGGAACATCGGGGGCGTGATCACGCCGCGTTTCCTTCCGGGCTTCAGCGCGTCGGTCGATTATTTCCGCATCGATTTGCAAAATGCGATCGACACGATCAGCGCACAGGAAGTGGTCAATCGTTGCGACGAAGGCATTCAGCAGTTCTGCGATGCGATCACTACCGATCCGACGCGCTCGACGCCAACCGTTCCCTATCTGTTGATCCGCACCCAGCCATTCAACTATGTCAGCCGTCTGGTGCGCGGTATCGACTTCGACGCGGCCTATCGCCTGCCGGTGGGCCAGGCCAGCTCGATCACATTAAAGGGTACCGCGACGCGCTATATCGAAAATCTGGCCAACACCGGCATCGCCGGAACCACCCCGGTGAACACGGTCGGCGCCAACGGCGGCCAATCCAGCACGCCCAAATGGATTTTCCGAGCCAACCTCAACTATTCGACGCCGACCTTCTCCGGCACCGTCACCGGGCGCGGGGTCAGCTCGGGCAAATATCTGGCGAGCGCGATCGAATGCACCACCGGGTGTCCGACCTCGACCAGCCAGGCCCCGACCTATGACGACAATCATGTCGAGGGGACGTTCTACGTCGATCTCAACCTGACTCAAAAGATTAGCGTCAAGAGCGGCTCAGAGGCGGAGTTCTTCTTCAACGTCACGAACCTGTTCGACGCCGATCCGCTGCTGTTGCCCGAAACCGGGCTCGCCGCGAACAGCACCTATTCGGACCTTCTGGGCCGCAGCTTCCGTATCGGGGTTCGCTTCAAGACACGCTAAGGCAAAGTCAGGGAAAGGGAGGGGTCGGCGCCCCTCCCCTTTTGGGCTTAAGCGGCGGCGTCCGATATTCTGGCGGCTCTATCTTAACCCTCTGACTTCCGGGAACCTTCGATCCCGTTGCGGCTTCGAACAGCGCGGTGTCGAAGAACAATCTGTTCTCGATGATATGATCGCCATCGATCCGCAGACGATCAATACCCTCAATACGGAGAATGGTCCCGACCGGGAGGTCCCGCTGGAGGCCCAGCGAATAAAGACCAGACCCTAATTCTCGGCATGATCGAGAACTTCGAGTCGCACCTCAGGCATCAGCGATTACCTTGCGTAGCTGGACCCGAGAAATAGCGGGGGGGGGGGGGTGACGTTGCGCCATCTGCGCGACACTCTTCTCGCTCATTTTGCGTCCGGCCAGACAGGCGCAAAGGCGCGACCCCACGGCGCCATATCCGCCGATTACCAGCACGGTAACAGCCGCATCATTGCAGCCGCGCGGTGGCGCCTCGCTGTCCCGCATTGCCGTCATGCCAAGGATCCTTTGCTGTTGATCGTGGCGGCCTATCAGATAATGAACATCTATCCCGAAACTTTGGCGAACAAAAGGTCATGGCCGTCCGGTATCGCACCAGGACAGGGCAGAGTCCGGAAACCCGCAAAGGAACGAGAATAACCATCAACCGCCGGATCGCACGCACCCGTACGGCTCTCTACGACGCCCTTGTCGCGCTGATCCGCGAGCGCGACTATGATGCGATCCGCGTCGAAGATATATTGGACCGCGCGAACGTTGGCCGCTCGACCTTCTACACGCACTTCAAATCCAAGGATGAGTTGCTCGCGCGCAGTCTTGATCGGCTGCGCTCGGAACTTGTTATGGCAATCGACGCGCTGCCGGCGCCCGACATTGGCATCGTGTCGCAAACGCTGTTCCGGCTATCGACGGCCACCGGGATATTCAGGCTTCGCTCGCGGGCGGGGCGGCGAACGCCATCGTGCGCCAGACCATCGCGGCCAATCTCGCCCAGGTGGTACGCCCGCTGCTGCCGCAGCGCACCGGCTCGACCGCAATCCGGCGACGTCGTGGCAGGAAGCGGAAAGCCTGTTCCAGCAGCTCGTCGGCAACCAACGGACTGAACGCGCACTGGCCGAAGGAGATCAGGCGCGCAGCCGCTACGCGCGGCGATGTCTCTCCAGGGGGTCTGGAATGGGCCCACTTCAGTGCTGCCGAGATCGCCGCTTTGCGGAACGCAAACGCGATCTGAGGCTTAAGCCGAAGCGCGGTTCAACGGGCCCGGTCAGTTTGCTGGCCGGGCTTTTGTCATTACCGGCACATCAACAGAAGGCGATGCGCGACGGCAGGCTACCCGGCAGGAAAATTGGCTGCCCCCTTCCCGAAGAGAGCCCGTCGGGGGCACAGCCCGGTCGGTTTCAGCCTCGAGTTCATGTCCGAGATGGACGCTTGAGCGCCAATAGCAGACCGGCGTCACTTACCGCGAAGCCATGCGCCATCTCACCGACAGGTTGATTGTGCGCCGAGACCCGCGCGCGATGCGGGCGAACTCCTCGACAGTAAGGAATTCCCGATCACTTGACGTCGCAGTATCGACTGATCGCCTCCTCGTCGTACCTTTCGCCATTTGCGCGAAGCCGCCATCACTCTTGATAAACGCGGACAGCATGTATGGGATGAGGTCGCTGACCGCCTCGCGAGTACCATAATCCTCCTCATAGGCATTGGCATATTGCTGCAGTGCGCCAGCGAGTTCAGGAAGCATCTCGATCGTCATTTTGGTCGACGTACGGTCGGGGAAGCTTGGGGAGCTTAAGCTCGGTCATGCACATTGACTCCGTTACCCGAGCGCAAATCCGCCTAGCTGAACATCGTCAAACCGAACTCGAATCATGGTGATTTACGCTGCGGCAGGTTAGCGTCCGCGCTCGTGGTGTAATTTCCGGTGTAGGCGATGGTGTATTCCGGGGTGGGGCATGCCCCACCCCGGAATGCGGCGTCGCTGGTGGCCACCGGGTTCATCGTTATGGTGGAGTTTGCACACTTCAACCGTG
>JASBSJ010000069.1 GCA_030148985.1 Sphingopyxis sp. | reverse complement strand
ATGGGCCCGCGATCCCGCCGGGCGCACGACGATGCGCGCAACGCTGGCATGAACCATCCGGAAACCGGACATAAACTCCTCCCTGTCGCACAGCGATGGGGAGGTGGCAGCGCGAAGCGCTGACGGAGGGGCTTTGGCGCTACCGTCGCAGCCCCTCCACCACTCGCTGCGCGAGCGGTCCCCCTCCCCATGGCCTGCGGCCACAGGGAGGATTTATTGTTTGCATCCCCAAAACGCCTTCGCCCGAAAGAAAAAAAACGCTGTCCTACATAACCCCGCTGTGCCAGCGTCCATCCCGGCTCTTTCAATATGTGGACAAAAGCGGTCGCTGCCAACTTGCAGACGCGGGCAGGAGGCGGGACACGGCATTGCCCGCCGAACACGGCGAACCGGGCGCCGCACAAGGCTGACTTTCACTGAACTTTGAAAAATGGTGCACCCGACAGGATTCGAACCTGTGGCCCCCAGATTAGGAATCTGATGCTCTATCCTGCTGAGCTACGGGTGCGTCGGCGTTCGTGTAGCGGGGCGGCGCGCGCAGCGTCAATCGGATTGGGTCAATTGGCGATGTCGGGCGGCACGATGGGGACGAGCAGCGGCATGGCGGCGATGCCCTCGTCGTGGAGCGCCTCGGCCTCCTCGGGCGACGCCTGGCCGTGAATCAGGTCTTCGGCGGCGCGTCCTTCGTGCATCGCGCGCGCCGCGGCGGCGAAATCGCGGCCGACCCAGCGCGAATGCGGCAGCATCTCGGCCTGTTTTGCGGCGATTTCGGCGATCACGCGGCGCACGAGTTCGGGCGACGGATCCTTGTCGGCGGGCGCGGCGGCGGCGGTTTTTGCCACTGCCTGCTGATTCGACTTGGCCCCCACGCGCGGCGCCATCACCGCTTTTCGGACGTCGCTGTCGCCGCAGATCGGGCAGGCGATCAAGCCGCGCGCCTGCTGGTCGGCAAAGCTGTCGCTGCTCGCGAACCACGCCTCGAACCGATGGTCGCCGGCCGCGCAGCAAAGGTCGAACACGATCAACGGGCGCTCCTATGCCGATCCGATCAGCGCGTCGAGTTCGCCCTTCGCCTCGAGCGCGGCGAGATCGTCGCTGCCGCCGACATGCCGATCGTCGATAAACACTTGCGGCACCGTCCGCCGCCCGCCCGCGCGCGCGACCATCGCGTCGAAGCCGGCGCGATCCATCGTCACGTCGATTTCGCTGAAATCGGCGCCCTTGCGGTCGAGCAGCGTCTTTGCCCGCGTGCAATAGGGGCAGAACGCCTTGGTATATACTTCGATCTTGGCCATTCGCCTATCCTGTCATCCTTTGGTCCATATCGGAATCCAACGAGGCAATGTCAATTTCGTTGCCGGTTATCGCATCGGGCACGACGCGCGCCCAGGTCAGCGACGACACGCGCGCCGCGCCGCTGCGGCGCAGCGCCCGCGCGGCGGCACGCAACGTCGCGCCGCTCGCGTGAACATCGTCGATCAGCACCAGATGGCGGCCTGCCGCGCGCACCCGGGCATCGGCGGCCAGCGCGAACGCCCCCGCGACAACGCGCTCGCGTTCGCGCCGCCCCTTGCCGCGCAGCGGAGCCGTCGCCTTGACGCGCCGCAGCAGATGATGGTCGCGCGGCGCGCCGGTCAGCCGCGCGAGTTCGTCGGCGACCAGCCCCGCCTGATTGAAGCCGCGCGACCAGAGCCGCCAGCGGTGGAGCGGCACCGGGACGAGCAGCATCAGCTCCGCCGGACCCAGCGCCGCCAGCTGCCGTGCCATCAACCGCGCCATCAACCGCGCATGGCCCGTCCGCCGCCCATATTTGAGCCGCAGCGCCACCGTTCGCGCCACCGGCCCGTATGCAACGGCGGCTGGCGCGCCATCGAACGGCGGGGGGTCGGCCAGGCAGGCGCCACACTGGATGCGCTCGCCCGGCATCGCCGAGGGCAGCGGCAGCGAACAGGACGCGCAGCAGGGATCGCCCGGAAAATCGAGCGACGACCAGCAGGCAAGGCAGAATTGGCGATCCTCGCCGACCACGGTTCCGCAACCGGGGCAGCGCGGCGGCAGCGCATAATCGACGATCACCCGCGCGGCGGCGCGAACCAGCCGCAGCGCTACGCCGCCCGGTGCGCCTGTTTTTTTCGCATCCCCCGTCGCGCTCGCCATCGCCCGCTTGTGAAGCATCGCCGGGGACGGCACAAGCGGCGCATGTCGCAGCCCGCCCGCCCGCTCTTTTCTTCCGCCCGCCACCGCGCGCAGCGTGATCGCCTGGCGCGCCTGCCCGCAAGTGCCAACTTCCTCGCGCCGATCATCGCTGAAACGCTGCTCGACCGGCTGGCGATGGTCACGCGCACCTTTCCGCGTACGCTGGTCGTCGGCGCGCACGATGCGGCGCTCATCGACCATCTGCGCGCCACCGGCGCCGACGTCCGCATCGTCGAGGCGGCACCGCGGCTCGCCGCGCGGACCGGCGCGATCGCGGTCGAGGCCGATGCGATCGACCTGCCTTTCGAAAGTTTCGACCTGATCGTCTGGCCGGGCGGCCTCGACAGCGTCAACGACGTACCCGGTGCGCTGCTGCGCCTTCGCGCGCTGCTCGCGCCCGACGGGCTGCTGCTCGGCGCTTTCGTCGGCGACGGCAGCCTGCCCCGCCTGCGCCGCGCGGTGATGGCCGAGGGCGTACGCCCGATCGCGCGGATGCACCCGCAGATCGATCTTGCGGCGATGGGCAATCTGCTCCAGCGGGTCGGCTTTGCGCTTCCCGTCGTCGATGTCGAGGCGTTGAGCGTGCGCTATGGCGACTGGTTCGCGCTGGTGCGCGACCTGCGTGCGGCGGGCTTGTCGAGCCGCCTCGATCCCGCGCCGCCGCCGCTGACGCGCGAGGAAGCGGCGCGCATCGCCGCCGCCTTCGCCGCGGGCGCCGACCCCGACGGCCGCACCGCCGAAGCCTTTCGCATCGTCCATTTCAGCGGTTGGGCGCCGCACCCCGACCAGCCGCAGCCCGCGCGGCGCGGGAGCGGTACGGCTTCGCTGGCAGAAGCACTGAAGCCAAAATCCTAGATCAGCGCTTCCAGCAATCCGATCAACGGCTTGTCAGCAGGTGGCATCGGAAGCGCATGAAGCTCGACCGGACGCAGCCAGCGCAGCGCGCTCGCATGTCGCGCAACCGGTGTCCCACGCCATTTTCGGCAGACGTAGAGGAGGAGGAGCAGGTGCCGGTCGCCGAGCATATCGCTCGCGAAACAGGCGGGCGCAAGGCACGCCTGATCGACGTCGATCCCCAATTCCTCGTCGAGTTCGCGGATCAGTGCCGCCTCGGGCGTCTCGCCTGGCTCGAGCTTGCCACCCGGAAATTCCCATAATCCGGCCATCGGCCGCCCTTCCGGCCGCTGCTGGACCAGCAGCCGACCGTCGCGATCGACGAGTGTCGCCGCCACGACGACAAGCGAGGTTTTTGGCGGTTTTCCGGGAATAAGCGCGGACAAATTGTTAACCTTCCTGTGCAAAACCAGCATCCTCGGGAACTATATGCCAGTCAGGGGCGGAACTATGCGCAATCTTTACAGGCTGATGCGGTCGACCAGAGCCGCAACAGCCGTCGAATATGGGCTGATTTTGGCCCTCGTCTTTCTCGCGGCCGTCGTCGCTGTAGGCAATGTCGCTGATTCGACCAACATCATGTGGGGCAATGTTTCAGCGGCGGCGGAAGCGAATATGTAGCGCCGCGATCGGCGTCCCATATTGGGCCGTGACGAGCATCGGACGGTGCCGCGCCATTAAGCTTTTCAAAACCTATTCGACCTAAACCGCAGATGTTGACCCAGACCAGACCGTCAACAGGGTAAGTGAATCAGGAGACCAGTAATGCAGTTCATCAAGAAGTTCGTCCGCGACACCAAAGCCGCCACCGCCATCGAATATGGCCTGATCGCGGCTCTCATCGCCGTTGCCGGCATCACCGCGATGACCGCGGTTGGCGAAAGCGTCGGCAATACCTTCAACGAAGTTTCGACCGAGCTCGACAAGTAAGCTCGCTCGTCGAACTCGCCGCCACGGCGGCGCGTTGATCGAACAGGAAAGGGCGGTGGGTCATCCCACCGCCCTTTTTCGTGCGGCAATCTCTACCGACCGGAATAAACGACAATTTTTACCTTCTGTCCCGGCGTCAGCCGGCTCGATCCGGTCAGGCGGTTGAGCACCTGAAAACGTTCGGTCTGATAATCGCTGTACGCCATCCGCCGCGCAAGGCTGGCAACCGTGTCGCCGCGGCTTACCGTCACGACATCGACGCGCCGCGGCCGGATGGCCGCCGCTTCGGCGGTGCTCAGGCGCCGCACGCTGTTGAACATCGAATTGAACACACTGCCGCGCCCTGCCTGCGTCAGCGCGACGAAATGAAACGCCTGGCTACGCGAAAATTCATAGGCGAAAACGGTCACATCGACCTGACCTGACTGGCTGTTGACGCGCGCGGTCGAATAATAGGCCGGGATTCCGTTCACGGTCGTGCGCTGGATCGTTCCGGGGCTGATGGCAGTGTTGCCCGCCACCGCGCGAAACACCGACGCGATATAGGCGTTCATGTCGCCGCTATAGGGCGCGGTGGAAAATTGCGCCTGGCCGCCATTGCCGCTGATCGACACCGCAGCGGTGCCGTTCTGCATGCCATAGCCGTTCGGAACGGAGAAGCGCAGGCGAAGGTCAGGATGCAGGAACTCGCGCCCTTCGACTACGCCCTGCGCGGGATCGTCGCCATAAAGCACGCCGTCCAGCGAGGCGAGAAAGGCGGCCGCGTTGCGATTGCCCCCCGCGCCGCCTGCCCGACTCGCCAGCGCCTCGGCATTGCGCACGCGCGACGCGGGGTCGGGGTGCGTACTCGCCCATTCGGGAAGCGACCTCGCATTGCCACCGGAAAGGCGCGCGTCAAGGCTGGTCTGGTTGGCAAGGCTTGCGAGCATAGTCGATAGTGCCATCGGATCATAGCCCGCGCTGCGCAGATATTGAACGCCGAGCTGGTCGGCTTCGAGTTCCTGGCTGCGCGAGAAGCCGAGCGTCGCGAGCTGCGCGACGCGCATCGCGTTATTCTGGAGCAGCCCGCCAAGGCCGCCGAGAAGCCCGCCGCTGTCACCGATCGCACTGCCCAGCACCGCGCCGAGAATGCCAAGGATCGAGTTGCGCGTCGCCGCCGACTGGCGCTTTTTGCTGTGCTGTGCGGCGACATGGCCGACCTCGTGCCCCAGCACGCCGGCCAGTTCGGCCTCGTCGTTCATCAGCGCCATCAACTGCCGCGTGACATAGACATAACCGCCGGGGATCGCGAAGGCGTTGTTCACCGGCGAATTGAGCAATGTCACGGTGAAATCGCTCGGTGAACGCGACAGGCCCGACTGGACCGCGATATTCTGTCCAACGCGGTTCACATAGGAGGCCTGCGGCCCGTTATAGGTGCCGCCAAATTCCTGCAGCAGCTGCGGATGCGCCTCGTCGCCCTGCTTGCGCTCGGCGGGAGAGATGCTGGTAGCGGTCTGGACGGGCTTTGTCCGCGCATCGGCGGTACCATTCATCCCTCCGCCGGCCGCCGCGCAGCTTGCCAAAACCGCGGCAATCGCCGTCACTGTCGTCAACCGGGCCATGATTGCGCCTCCCACATTTGCTGTCATTGTCAGAATATCCCCATTACTCCATCGGGCAAGCGACGACCTTGGATCGCCAGCCGCCCATGTTCTGGAAAGGGAACGCAGCCCGGAAGGATCGGGTTCCGCGGGCGTCAGGCGCGCCCCATCGCGAGGAATTTTTCCTCGCGCGACGCCAGCAATGTGTCGCGCGGCAGGCCCGAGAGAGCGCCCAGTTCCTGCTCGATGGCATCGCCGAGCGCCGCGATCGCAACTTCGGGCGCGCGGTGCGCGCCGCCAACGGGTTCGGGAACGATGCGGTCGATGATCTTCAGGCCCAGCAGATCCTGCGCCGACATCTTCATCGCCGCCGCCGCCTCGGCCGCCTTGTCCGACGTGCGCCACAGGATCGACGCGCAGCCCTCGGGCGAGATCACCGAATAGACGGCGTGCTCGAACATCAGTACGCGGTTCGCTGCGGCGAGCGCGATCGCACCGCCCGAACCGCCCTCACCCACTACCGCCGCGACCATCGGCACCCCCAGCGCAAGGCATTGTTCGGTCGAGCGCGCGATCGCTTCCGCCTGCCCGCGCTCTTCGGCCTGGATGCCGGGAAAGGCGCCCGACGTGTCGACGAGCGTCACCACCGGCAGGCCGAAGCGGTCGGCAAGCTGCATCAGGCGGATCGCCTTGCGATAGCCCTCGGGCTTTGCCATGCCGAAATTATGCTTCATCCGCGACGGAATATCGTCGCCCTTTTCATGGCCGATCACCATCACGCGGCGCCCCCGGAACCGAGCCAGCCCGCCAAGGATCGCCTGATCGTCGCCGAAGTTGCGGTCGCCCGCCAGCGGCATCCAGTCGTCGAACAGCCCCGCGACATAATGTTTGAAATGCGGCCGGTCAGGATGGCGCGCGACCTGTGTTTTCTGCCACGGCGTCAGCTTGGCATAGATGTCGCGCAGCAGCTTGGTGGACTTGTCCTCCAGCCGGGCAATATCCGCCTCGATATTGAGCGTGGGGTCGTCCCCCATTTCGCGCAGCTCGGCGATTTGCCGATCGAGCGCTGCGACCTGTTTTTCGAAGTCCAGAAAGGCTGTCATAGGGCGAGCGCTAGGCGGATGGCGCTTCGACGTCAACGTCCGGCTCGCTCGCCCCCATCCGCGCAAGCGGGTGCCGCCGGTTGACCAGTTCGACCAGGCGGCGACTGTCGACATGCGTGTAGATTTCGGTGGTCGCGATGTCGGCGTGGCCGAGCATGAGTTGCAGCGCGCGCAGGTCCGCCCCGCCTTCGAGCAGGTGCGTCGCAAAGGCGTGGCGCAGAACGTGCGGGCTGACCGCCGCCGGATCGATGCCCGCGCGCGCGGCGAGGTCGCGCAGCATCTGGAACAGCCGCACGCGCGAGATATATGCCTTGCCCGACGGAAACAGCCATGGCGACCCGTCGCCAAGCAGCGGCAACCAGCGATCGAACGCCGCGCGCGCGCGCGCCGAAAGCGGCACCAGCCGTTCCTTGTCGCCCTTGCCGCGGACGATCAGATATTCGCGTTCGCCCGCCACCGCGCGGCGCGGCAGCGACACCAGTTCGCTCGCGCGCAGTCCCGATCCATAGAGGAGTTCGAGGAACAGCAGCATCCGCACCGCACCCGCGGGCGGTGCTTCGCCCGCCGCTTCTGTAGCCGCCTGATCGAACAGCCGTCCGACATCATCGTGGGTCAATATGCGCGGCAGAGGGCGCCGCGTCGCGGGGCGCGCAATATCGAGCGCAGGGTTGTCGGGGCGTTCGCCTTCATCGAGGAGGAAGGCGAAAAACTGCCGCAGCGCCGACAATTTGCGCGCCGCACTGCTCGCCGCGAGCGAACGGTAATCGGCCATCAATTTGCGCAGCGCCGCCGCATCGGCCTTGGCGAGCGGCCCTTTGACCCATTCGGCCGCCTGCTCCAGATCGCGGCGATAGGCGGCGAGTGTGTTGCGCGAGGCACCGCGCTCGGCCGCCATCATCTCCAGAAAGCGGTCGATTAAGGCCGCGTCAGACACGCACCAGCGCTTCGGCAGCGATCATCCGCGCTTCGGCAGACAGACCCACTTCGCGCAGCGCGCGGACGATATGATAGAGGTGATAGGGCGGCACCTTTGACCAGTCGCCCTGCATCCCCGCCGCCGCGAGCAGCGCGACCATGCCGGGTTCGTCGCGCTCGGCTGCCGCCATAATCGCGCGCGTCCAGCGCGTCTGCCGTCCCAGATCGACGTCCAGGTCGCGCGCGGCCGCGGCCGCGGCATTCGCATCGAGCCGCCCCAGCCCGGCCAGTCCCGCGAGCAGGAATTTCGAGCGCAGATAATCGGCGCTGTCGTCGTCATCCGAAAACCGCTCGACCGCGCCCGCGCTCATACCGCTCAGCGTCCGCGGCGCACCAACTGCAAGCACGCCCCACGCCCGGCTGCCGGCCGTCACATTGGGCACCCAGGCGCGCGCGTTCGCGTCATAACCCGCCGCGAGCATCGAACCCAGGAGCTGCCACGGATCGCCGCCAACGTCAGTGCCGGGCGGCAGCGCAGCGGCCGCGCGCGCGGTCGCCACCATCGCCGCATAAGCATCCGTGGGTGTGCTCGCCGCACTCCACAGACCCTCCATCGCCGCATAGCGATCGGCGCCCGCCGCCGCACCGAACGCCGTGCGCAGCTGACCGGTCTGCGCCGCGAGCGCCTCGCTGGGTTCCTCCTCGCCGGCCGCCGCGCTCAGCAGCGACACATAGGCCTCGCTCGACAGCACGCCGCGCGCCGCCGCTTCAGGCGCGGCGGCCACTCGCGGCGCCATGTCGGTCATCGGCGCAAGCACCGTCCAACCCTTCATATAGGCGGGCGCGGCGGTGCGCAGCGGATCGGGCACCTCAATCGCCGTCGCGGTCGCCATGCCGAACCGCCAGCTCGTCAGCCGGTCGATATTGTCCCACTCGATCGTCGTCGATCGCCGCCCGGCACCCGTCGCGCCCAGCACGCGTTCGGCGAGCAGGATGTCGAAATTCGACAGCCGACCGCTCGACCGCACGCGGCCAATCGCCCAGCCCGCCGGGCCCGCTTCGCCTGACAGGCCCGAACAAATCGCCGACGCAAGGCGCCAGCTTTGCTCGTCGCCATGCGCCAGCCCGGCGGGCACATAGGGACAGAGCCCCGCCGGGTCGGCGGTGGCGAGATAGGTCTGCTGCGCCGCGGCGACGAGGCGCGGCGTCGCGCGGTCATAATCGACCGACTGGATGATTCGCCGCGCCGTCGTCGATTCACCCATGCGGAGCAGCAGCGACGCGCGTTCGGCGGCCAGGTCGGCGCCGTTGATCGTCGCGGGCGTATCGATCGCCGAGGCCAGCGCGCGGCGCAGCAATATCTGCCCCCAGCGCGAGGCGAGCCGACCGTTCGTGCGGCGCATGATCGCCGCAGCATATTGGCCGCGCACGCCAAAGGCGTCGGGCGCCAGCCCGCCGGTTTCGGGGGTCAGCGGGCCGATGCGCGTCAGCAATCGGCGCGCACCGGGGGGCAGGTCATATTTCAGCCCGCCCGATTCGACTTCTTCCTCTTCCGTATCCTCGTCCTCGTCAGTCTCCGCCGCATCGTCGGCGCTTACACCGATCGTCGGGACGACTACGGGCGGCGCGCTGCCGTTCACGGGCGGCGAACCCGGTGTGGGTGAAGGGGCCGGAGTCGGTGCAGGCCGCGGCGCGGGCGTGTCGGCGGGGTTGCCAAAGCCCTCGGGCAACAGCGATTCCTGCGCGATCGCGGGCAGCACCAGCACGGCCGCCGACAGACCCAGCGCCAAGGACAAGGTCGTTCGTTTCATCGTGAGGCGCTTTCGGCCATCTTGTCGTTCACATCCACCTCGATCACCGGGCATCGCACCACTCAGCGGCGCTTTTCCCGATCCTGGCGCCCTTCGCAATATTGCACGCGCACCGTTCGTCCCATTTGGCTCGCAGCAAAACCATTGTCCCCCGCGGTCCGGGCGGTATAGCCGCGCGCACCATGTCGCGAAACCCGAAAAGCCCGGACCGTCCGTCACCCGACGCCATCCCCGCGTCGATCCGCGACCGGTCGATCGTGCTCGTCGGGCTGATGGGGTCGGGAAAGTCGACGGTCGGCCGCCGCCTCGCGCAGCGACTGGGTATGCGCTTCGCCGATGCCGACGACGAGATCGAGCGCGCCGCGGGCATGACGATCGCCGATATTTTCGCGCGGTTCGGCGAGGCGCATTTCCGCGACGGCGAGCGCCGCGTCATCGCGCGCCTGCTCACCGGCAAACCGATGGTGCTCGCGACAGGCGGCGGCGCCTTCATCAATGACGAGACGCGCGCGCTGATCCTGAAGGACAGCCTGTGCATCTGGCTCGACGCCGACATCCCGACGCTCGTCGAGCGCGTCGGCCGCCGGAGCCACCGCCCGCTGCTCAAGGATCGCGATCCCGGCGAGGTGCTGCGCGAACTGGCGGCGGTCCGAAATCCCATCTATGCCGAGGCGCATATCCGCGTCAGTTCGGCGAGCACGCCGCACGAGCAAACTGTGCGCGCGATTCTGGAGGCGTTGGAACAATGGAAAAGCTGACCGTCGAACTCGGCGCCCGCAGCTATCCGATCCTGATCGGCGACGGGTTGATCCGCGACATCGGCGCACATGTCGCGCCGCTGCTGCGGCGCCCGCGGACGATGATCGTCACCGACGCGCATGTCGCCGACCATTATCTCGCGCGGCTCGGCACCGCGTTGGCGATGGAGAATATCTCCTTCTCCTCCTTCGTCCTTGATCCGGGCGAGGCGACGAAGAGCTGGGCGGGGCTCGCGCGCCTGACCGAATGGCTGATCGGCGAAGGCATCGAACGCAGCGATCATGTCATCGCGCTGGGCGGCGGCGTGATCGGCGATCTGGTTGGTTTTGCGTGCAGCATCGTCAAGCGCGGCTGCAATTTCATCCAGGTGCCGACGACTTTGCTTGCGCAGGTCGACAGCAGCGTCGGCGGCAAGACCGCGATCAACGTCCCCGCGGGCAAGAACCTCATTGGCGCCTTTCACCAGCCGGCGATGGTCGTGATCGACCCGACGACGCTCGAAACGCTGCCGCGCCGCGAACTCGGCGCGGGTTATGCCGAGGTCGTCAAATATGGGCTGATCGACGATGCCGACTTCTTCGCCTGGTGCGAAGCGAATGGTGCGGCCTTGCTCGCGGGCGACAGCGCCGCGCGGGCCCATGCGATCGCGCATAGCGTTGCCGCCAAGGCGCGGATCGTCGCGGCCGACGAGCGCGAGACGCAGGATATTCGCGCCTTGCTCAACCTCGGCCACAGCTTCGGCCACGCGCTCGAGGCCGAAACCGGCTATTCGGACCGGCTGCTCCACGGCGAGGCAGTCGCCGCGGGCATGGTGCTCGCGCAACAGTTTTCGGCCGCGAACGGCCTCTGCTCCGCCGCCGACGCGGCGCGCGTGCGCGATCATCTGGCGAGCGTTGGCCTGCCGCACAGCCTGGTCAGCGCGGGCATCAACAGCGGCGGCGCCGAGCTTGCGGCGCATATGGCGCACGACAAGAAGGTACGCGGCGGCAAGCTGCCGCTCATCCTGTCGCGCGGGATCGGGCAAAGCTTCGTCACCGACGAATATGGCCTGGATGCGGTGGCGGCTTTCCTCGACGGGCAGCGCGGCGTCTGACCACCCACCCCGCCGCGATCAGGCGGGCGCCGCGTCCTCGTCGCGCGCCGCCTTCGCCGCCCGGCGACGCTGGCGGAATATCTCGATCACGCTGTCGGCCTCGCGCCCGCCGCCAGGCTTGAAGCGATGGTCCATGCCCGCGTTCAGATCGCCCTCGTCGATCTGCGCCGCCAGCCGCGTTTCGTCGAGCTGGCGGAGCGCGGCTTCGACATCCTCGATCTCGCGCGGGTCGACGTCGAGTTCTGCGAGCGCCTTGAGGCCAAGCGCGACCGAGCTTTCGAACACCTCACGCACCGCGCCCGCGACGCCCGCACCGTCGATCGCGATCAGCTGGCGGCGGTCGAACACGCGCGCGAGCACTCGCGCCTGCGGAAAGGCCTCGACGATCGGGCGCATCGTCGCGGCGTCGAACGCGGCATCGTCGATGCAATAGATGATGAGCTTTGCGTCGTCGGCGCCGGCGCGCCGCAGCAGGTCGAGCCGCAGCCCATCGCCATAATAGACTTTGGTGTCGAACCGTCCCGATCGTTCGATCTGGCTCGGCTTCTTGTCGATGAGCGTCACCGAGCAATCGACCGCGTGGAGCATCTGCGCGACCGTCTGGCCGACGCGGCCATAGCCGATCACCAGCGCCGACCCGCGCGGCGCATGTTCGGGATCGTCCATCGGGGGGCCGTCGCGGTCGGGTGCGAATTCCAGATTGCGCGCGAACAGCATCAGGAAGGGCGTCGAGATCATCGACAAGGTGACCACGGCGCTGAACAGGCTGGCCGCCTCGGGCGCGATAAGCAGCGCCTGCTGCGCCTGCGTGAACAGCAGGAAACCGAACTCGCCGCCTTGGCTGAGCAGCAGCCCTAGGCCGAGCGCGGTCTTCCACGATTTGCCGAACGCGCGGACGATCAGCGTCAGCACCGCAAGCTTGACCGCGACCAGCGCTGCGGCCAGTCCGACGACGCGCAGCGGGTCGGCGAGCACGACATTGATGTCGAGCACCATCCCGACCGCGAGGAAGAAAAGCCCGAGCAGGATCAGGCGGAACGGTTCGACATCGGCCTCGATCTCGTGCCGATAGGGCGAATCGGCGAGCATCACGCCGGCGATGAAGGCGCCGAGCGCGGTCGACAGATGCAGGCTGTGCATCAGCGCCGCGCTCGCGAGCACCGCGAGCAGTCCGACAACCACGAACAATTCGCGCTCGCCATAACGACCGATCAGCCGCAGCAGCGGATTGAGGATGAACCGTCCCGCAAGCACCAGCCCGACGATCGCTCCCACCGTATAAAGCGCGAGCATCCATCCGGGCGGCGCCGACGGATCGGCTGGCGCGCGCGACAGCGCGGCGACGATGGTGATCATCGGCACGATCGCCAGATCCTGAAACAGCAGGATCGAAAAGGCCTTTTCGCCGAACGGCGAATTGATGCGCCCCGAGCTTTTGAGGCCGGGCAGCACCTGTGCGGTCGACGAAAGCGCCAGCGGCAGGCCAAGCGCGATTGCGGCAGCAGGGCTGAACCCGAGGACGAGATAGATGAGACCGGTGAGGATCAGCCCGGTGACCACGACCTGCGTCATGCCGAGCCCGAAGATCGCGCGGCGCAGCTGCCACAGCCGCCGCGGATGGAGTTCGAGTCCGACGAGGAAGAGCAGGAAGGCGATGCCGAGTTCGGCAATTGCCAGCTTCGATTCGCCGCCGCCGACAAGCGCCAGCCCGTGCGGCCCGACAATCGCGCCGGCGATCAGATAGCCGAGTACGGCCCCCAGGCCGAGGCGGCGGAAGAGCAGCACAAACAGCGTTGCGACACCAAGCAGGATCGCGCCTTCGAGCAGCGCGGTGTCGGTCGCGGTCTCCGCCGCTTTCTCGGCCGCCTCGGTCGTCGCGGCTGATAGCGCGAGCAAGATCATGCCGCTGCCGCCCGCTGCTCGAACGCGCCGATCGCGGCATCGAAGGGGAGCAGAATTGCGCCGTGCCGCGCCGGATAATCGCGCGCGGGGGCGAGCAGATCGAACCCCGGCCAGTCGGGTTGCTCGCCCGTGCCCGCGAACCAGCCCGCAATACTATCCCGCGCGCGGCGCAGGTCGGCGAGGCCGCGGCCGGACGCGTGACGCGCGAGCAGCGCCGCCGATGCCTGCCCCAGCGCGCACGCCTCGACATGCAGACCCACGCGCGTCACAAGCCCGCCCTCGTCGGTGTCTAGATCAAGAATGATCGCACTGCCGCAGAGCGGCGCGCGCTTGCTCGCCCGGTATCGCGCGTCGGGGTTGGGCAGATAATCGGCGGTTGCAATCGCCAGCGCCAATATGTCGCGGTTATAAAGCGGCGCGCTCACGATGCGTCCGCCTTCGCTTCGGCGTCGCGGGCCTCAGCGCGGCGTTCGGCAACCACCTTGCTCATCGCCGCCCCGCTTGCGCTCAATGCCGGGTAGGAGCGGCTGGCCGTCATCCATTCGGGGCGCGGCGCAGTCCCGTACCCGATGTCGTACAGCAAGGTCAGCAGCAGGAAGCCGATCGTCGCGACCAGCAGCCCCTTGATCGCGCCGAACCCGGCGCCCAGTCCGCGGTCGAACCCGCCGACGATCGACGCGCGGCTGCGCCGTCCCATCGCGCGCGATCCCCATTTCGCCAGCGCAAAAACAGCGCCGAACAGCAGGACAAAGGCGAGCACCGCCGCGCCGCCGCCCGACCCGACCCAACCGCTCGCCAAATCGGTCACGGGCGCGTGGAAAAAATAGACCGCCGCAATCGCCAGCACCCAGGCGAGCAATGTCGTCACCTCCTGCACCAGGCCGCGCATGAAACCCAGCACCGCGCCGCCGCCGACGAGCGTCAGCACGATGATATCCAGAGCCGTCAAACTTCCCATGCTCGTCGGGCTAGTCGCGCCCGAGCATCAGGTCAACGAGTTCGCCGAGTCGGGCAAAGCCCGTGACGCCGATTCCGTTCACGCGCTTCATCCCCTTCGGCCCCCAGCCGCTTGAGAATCCAAGCTTTGCCGCTTCGCGAAGGCGCAGCGCGTCGTGCGCGACGGGGCGCACCTCGCCCGACAGCGACAGCTCGCCAAAGACGATTGCATCGGCGGGTACCGGCCGCTCGCTGAAGGCCGAGATCAGCGCCGCGGCGACCGCAAGGTCGGCAGCGGGATCGGTGAGCCGGTATCCGCCCGCTATGTTGAGATAGACTTCGGCCGCCCCCATTTGCAGCCCGCAGCGCGCTTCGAGCACCGCGAGCACCATCGCGAGCCGCCCGCTGTCCCAACCGACGACGGCGCGCCGGGGGGTCGCCCCGCTCGCCAGCCGCACGGTCAGCGCCTGCACCTCGACGAGCACCGGCCGTGTGCCTTCCAGCGCGGGAAAAACCACCGATCCCGGCACGTCGCGGCTGCGGTCGGTCAGGAACAGACTCGACGGGTTGCTGACTTCGCCCAGCCCCTCCTCGCCCATCGCGAACACGCCGATCTCGTCGGTGCCGCCAAAGCGGTTCTTCACCGCGCGCAGGATGCGATATTGGTGGCTGCGCTCGCCCTCGAACGCGAGCACCGTGTCGACCATATGTTCGAGCACGCGCGGCCCGGCG
Source organism: Sphingopyxis sp. (assembly GCA_030148985.1). GTDB lineage: Bacteria > Pseudomonadota > Alphaproteobacteria > Sphingomonadales > Sphingomonadaceae > Sphingopyxis. The sequence goes on along the minus strand of JASBSJ010000069.1, from coordinate 13,611 downwards.
ATCGTCCCGTCCTTGGTGACATGGCCGACAAGCACGATCGCCGCGCCGCTGTCCTTGGCATAGCGGATCAATTCCTGGGCGCTCGCGCGGACCTGGCTCACCGTCCCCGGTGCGCTGTCGATCAGGTCGCTGTGCATCGTCTGGATCGAATCGATGACGACAAAATCGGCGGTCTGCCGGTCGAGCGTTGCGAGAATGTCGCGCACCGATGTCGCGCTGGCGAGTGCCACGGGCGCATCGCCCAGCCCCAATCGCTGCGCGCGCAGTCGCACCTGCGCCGCGGCCTCCTCGCCGCTGATATAGACGACCGACCTGCCCGCCTTGGCGAGCCTTCCGGCCGCCTGCAGCAGCAACGTCGATTTGCCGATCCCCGGATCGCCGCCGATCAAGGTCGCCGACCCCGCGACAAAGCCGCCACCCAGCGCGCGGTCGAACTCGGCGATGCCGCACAGCATCCGCTCGGGCATCGGGCTCGCAGCATCGAGCGTTTCGAGCGCGAGCGTCCGCCCGCCTTTGCTGAGGTCATGCTTGGCCGAAAAGACGGTTTCGGCCGCCTCCTCGACCAGCGTGTTCCATTCGCCGCAATCGGCGCACTGCCCCTGCCAGCGATAGGTCGCCGACCCGCAATTCTGGCAGACATATTGACGTTTCGCTTTGGCCATGACGTTGCGCTTAATAGGAACAAAGAAAGAACTCCAGCGCTTTTCAACCTTCGTCACCCCGGACTTGATCCGGGGTCCATGCGACACCGGTGGAATGGATCCCGGATCAAGTCCGGGATGACGAAAGAGGGAGCGGAAGGTTCATATTTCGAGCGCGTTGCTCTAGGGCGATGGCCAACCCGAATCACCTGCCCACCAGAAAGCCCATCCCATGAAATTCTTCGCCGACACCGCCGAAATCGACGCCATTCAGGAACTCGCCGCGACCGGCCTGCTCGACGGCGTCACCACCAACCCGTCGCTGATCGCCAAGTCGGGCCGCGATTTCAAGGAAGTGACGAAGGAAATCTGCGCGCTCGTCGATGGCCCTGTGTCGGCCGAGGTCGTCGCGCTCGACCATGAAACGATGATGAAAGAGGCCGAGATCCTCCGCAAGATCGCCGACAATGTCTGCATCAAGGTGCCGCTGACGATCGACGGGCTTAAGACGTGCAAGGCGCTGACCAGCGACGGCACGATGGTCAATGTCACGCTCTGCTTCTCGGCGAACCAGGCACTGCTCGCCGCCAAGGCCGGCGCAACCTTCGTCTCGCCTTTCGTCGGCCGCCACGACGACAATGGTTTCGACGGGATGCAGCTGATCGGCGACATCAAGCTGATCTACGACAATTATGATTTCAAGACCGAAATCCTCGTCGCAAGCGTGCGCCACGGCATCCACGTTCTGCAGGCCGCACAGATCGGTGCCGACGTGATGACCGCGCCGCCGTCGGTCATCAAGGGATTGTTCAAGCATATCCTGACCGAAAAGGGCATCGAGGGCTTCCTCGCCGATTGGGCGAAGACCGGGCAGTCGATCTGATCCGTCGACATTAGGTCAGCCGCACCCCTGCGAAGGCAGGGGTCCATCTTCCGACGGCTCCAGGTTGAACCGTCCGGTGATGGGCTCCCGCCTTCGCGGGAGCACGCAGCTTATTTTCACTTCCGCCCTTTCCAGTTGACGTAAACGTCAACCACCCGCGATACTCGCCCGAAAGGGAGAGATTCGCGATGACCGACACCACTATCCTCACGACACGCCACGGGCATGTTCTGATCGTCACGATCAACCGCCCCGCAGCGCGCAATGCGGTCAACGCCGCGGTCCATGTCGGCATCGGCACCGCGCTCGAAACCGCCGAAAATGATCCAGAAATTCGCGCCGTCATCATCACCGGTGCGGGCGAAAAAGCCTTTTGCGCGGGCGCCGACCTCGTCGCATTGTCGCGCGGTGAAAGCCTTTATCCCGACGATCCGGCGCAGCAGGCGTGGGGTTTTGCCGGCATGGTCGCGCACCCGATCTCCAAACCGATCATCGCGGCAGTCAATGGCTTCGCCTTCGGCGGCGGGTGCGAGATCGCACTGATGAGCGACATCATTATCGCCGCCGACCATGCGCAATTCGGCCTGCCCGAGGTCAAGGTCGGGCTGTTCGCCGCGGCGGGCGGGGCCTTCCGCCTTGCGCAGCAAATCCCGCGCAAGCTGGCGATGGAATATATGTTGACCGGCGACCCGATCCCCGCCGCGCGCGCCGCCGAATTCGGTCTGGTCAATCATGTCGTCCCGCTTTCCGAGCTGATGCCCGCGGCGATCGCACTCGCCGAAAAGATCGCTGCCAACGCGCCGCTGTCGGTGCAGGCGTCGAAGCGCGTTGCGCTGGGCATCCAGGATGGTCGCATCGCCGCCGATACCCCCTATTGGGAGCACAACACGCTCGAGCGCAGCGCGCTGATGCGCAGCGAGGATGCGCGCGAAGGTCCACTTGCCTTCGCGCAGAAGCGCAAGCCCGAGTGGAAAGCACGTTGAAATGACCACCGATCCCGAACGCATTCCGGTCATCATCGGCGTGGGGCAGGTGAACGACCGCCCCGCCGATCCCGACGACGGTCTGGATTCGTTCGGACTGATGGTCGCAGCACTCAAGGTCGCGGCGGACGACGCGGACGTGCCGCTCGCCGACATCGACAGCCTCGCGATTGTCGATCAGATCAGCTTTCACCATCTCGGCAAACTCTGCGAGCCCCTTGCCCAGGCCATTGGCGCGACTCCGGCGATCAACTATCAGTCCGCCGCGCCGCACGGCGACACCCCCGTCCGCCTGCTCAACGAAGCCGCGAACCGCATCGGCGCAGGCGAGGTCAAGCTCGCCGCCATCGTCGGCGGCGAAGCGCTGCGCACCGCCGCGGGGCGCGCCGCGAAAGCGGCGAGCGGCGAGGACAAAAGCTATAATGCGGTGCGTCAGGTTGCGACGCGGCGCGAGCCCAATTATGCGCAAAAGCACGGCCTCGCCGCGCCGGTCGATGTCTATCCGCTCTACGAGAACGCGACCCGCGCCGCGTGGGGCCAAAGCCTTGCCGACGCGCAGTTCGAAAGCGCCGAAATCTGGTCGCGTTTTTCCGAGGTCGCGGCGGAAAATGAAGGGGCGTGGATTCGCAAACCCGCCTCGCCCGAGGACATCCTCAGGATCGACGAACGCAACCGCCCGATCGCCTTTCCTTACTCAAAGCTGATGGTCGCCAACTCGTCGGTCAACCAGGGCGCGGGCTTCCTTGTCGCCAGCCTCGCCGAAGCGCGGCGCCGCGGCATCGCCGAGGACCGCCTCATCTATGTCGGCATGGGCGCCGCGGCGAAGGAACCACCGAGCATCCTCGCCCGCGACCGTTACGATCACAGCGTCAGCATGGAAACGTCGATCACGCGCACGCTCGACCTCAATGGCATGACCGCCGACGACTTCGACTGCGTCGAACTTTACAGCTGCTTTCCCTGCGTACCCAAGATGGCACGGCGTATCCTCGGCTGGCCGTGGGACCGCCCCGCGACGCTGTTCGGCGGCCTCACCTTCGGCGGCGGGCCGATCGCCAATTATATGAGCCATGCGATCGTCTCGATGGTCGAAAAATTGCGGGGTGAGGGCCGTTATGGCTTCCTCTTCGCCAACGGCGGTTTTGCGACCGACAATCATTGCATTGTGCTGGGGAGCCAGCCGATCGCGGCGGCAAGCTTTCCGCAGGATTTCGATTATCAGTCCGAAGCCGAAGCGAAGCGCGGCCCGGTGCCCGACCTCGTGGAGGATTATGCGGGGGTGGCGACGATCGAAAGCTACACGGTCTTCTACGGCCGCGACGGCGCGCCGAAGGCCGGCGTGGTGGTGGCGCGCACCCCCGACGGCAAGCGCACGCTGGCGCATGTCGATGTGGCCGATGCCGCGATGCTGGCGTTTTTGACCGACGGAACGCGGGAGCCGGTGGGGGCCGAAGGGCAAATCGTGGCGCTCGATGAAGGCTTCGGCTGGCGGTCCGCTTAATCTCCCCTCCCGCTTGCGGGAGGGGTCGGGGGTGGGCCCGCAACGGTGCATCGCCCACCCCGCTGCGACTACCGAGCAAGCTCGCAAGTCTCGCTGCCCCTCCCGCTTGCGGGAGCGGATGGTTTAAATCTCGAACGACACCCCCTGCGCCAGCGGCAGCGTGTCCGAATAATTCACCGTATTCGTCGCGCGCCGCATATATTGGCGCCACGCATCCGACCCGCTCTCGCGCCCGCCGCCGGTCTCCTTCTCGCCGCCGAATGCCCCGCCGATCTCGGCCCCGCTCGTTCCCAGATTGACGTTGGTGATGCCGCAATCGCTTAGCGCCAAGAATCGCTCGGCCTCGCGCATGTCGGTGGTGAAGATCGCCGACGACAGCCCCGCCGCAACATCATTGTGCAGCCGGATCGCCGCATCGAGGTCGTCATAGCGCATGACATAAAGGATCGGCGCGAAGGTCTCCTCCAGCACCGGTCCGATCTGCCCCGGCATTTCGACAAGCGCGGGGTGGACATAAAAGCTCGCCCCCTCGCCGACGCGCGCGCCGCCATGGACGACGCCGCCTGCCGCTTGCGCAGCCGCCAGCGCCGCTTGCATCGCCTCATAAGCTGCGCGGTCGATCAGCGGTCCCACGAGCACGTCGCCCTCGAGCGGATTGCCGACGCCAACGCTGGCATAGGCTGCCTTCAACCGCGCGACAAAGCCGTCATAAATGCTGTCATGGACGAACAGCCGCCGCGTCGTCGTGCATCGCTGCCCCGCCGTCCCCATCGCCCCGAACGCCACACCGCGCAGCGCAAGGTCGAGATCGGCCGAGGGCGTAACGATGGCGCCGTTGTTACCGCCAAGCTCCAGGATTGCGCGCGCAAAGCGCTGCGCCAGTCGCGGCGCCACCGCGCGGCCCATCCGCGTCGATCCCGTGGCCGACACCAGCGCGACCCGCGCATCGTCGACCAGCGCCTCGCCCGCCTCGCGACCGCCGATCAACAGCTGCGACAGGCCTTCGGGCGCGTCGCCGAAACGCGCCGCCGCGCGCGCGAAAATCGCCTGCGTTGCCAGGGCCGTGAGCGGCGTCTTTTCCGATGGCTTCCACACCAGGCTGTTGCCGCACACGAGCGCCAGCGCGGCGTTCCATGCCCACACCGCCACCGGAAAGTTGAACGCCGTAATCACGCCGACGACCCCCAGCGGATGCCACACCTCCATCATCCGGTGTCCCGGCCGTTCGGTCGCGATGGTCAGGCCATATAATTGTCGCGACAGCCCGACGGCAAAGTCGCAGATGTCGATCATCTCCTGCACCTCGCCCGCACCCTCGGACGCGATCTTGCCCGCCTCGATCGTCACCAGTTTCGCCAGATCATCCTTCGCGGCGCGCAGCTCCTCGCCGAACAGTCGTACCAGTTCGCCGCGGCGCGGCGCCGGTACGTGGCGCCAGACGCGGAACGCCGCGGTCGCCTTGTCCAATGTCTCATCGATTGCGGCGGCATCGACGACCCGCACCATGCCCAGTTGTTCGCCCGTCAAGGGTGTAGCCGCGGGCATCGACCCTTCGGTCCACAGCGTGCGATCGACCTCCAGCCGGTCCAGCAGCTGCCCAGCCTTTTCATCGATCCCGGCCATTGTTTGTCCTTTCGCGCTCGTGACTATGCCGTCCACTAATCGCCCCATCCCTTTTGTGTCGAGCAAAGCCTTCGCCAGAATGGTGAAGGATTGAGACACGCTATAGCTGCGCGAACGATGGGCATCTCGACTTCGCTCGATGCGAACGGCTAAGGGGGAGCGAATAAAGGAGAGCGCCCCGTGTCCGACCTACCCCCCTCCGAGCCCCTTGTCCCCGTTCCGGCCGACGCTGCCGCGAACACGCATTGCACCGCCGCCGATTATGATCGGCTCTATACGCAGAGCGTCGAGGATCCTGATAGCTTCTGGGCCGAACAGGCAAAGCGCCTCGACTGGATCACCCCGCCGACCAAAATCGCCAACTGGTCCTACGACCCGGTGTCGATCAAATGGTATGAAGATGGCGTCCTCAACCTCTGCCACAACGCCGTCGATCGCCATGTCGCGGCCGGGCACGGCGAGCGTACCGCGATCATCTTCGAACCCGACGCCCCTAACGGCGAGACGCGGCATATCAGCTATGCCGCGCTGCTCGCCGATGTCGTCCGCTTTGCGAACACGCTCAAGAAAATCGGCGTCCAGAAGGGCGACCGTGTCACCATCTATATGCCGATGATCCCCGAGGGCGCGGTCGCGATGCTCGCCTGCGCGCGCATCGGCGCGGTGCACAGCGTCGTCTTTGGCGGCTTTTCGCCCGAGGCGATCCACGGCCGGATCGAGGATTGCGCGAGCGACTGGGTGATCTGCGCCGACGAGGGGTTGCGCGGCGGCAAGGTGGTGCCGCTGAAAGCCAATGTCGACAAGGCGCTCGAGCGCGTCGATGTCAAAGCCGTGCTCGTCATCGCGCACACCGGCGGCGATGTCGCGATGAAGGAAGGGCGCGACCATTGGTATGATGCGCTCTCGGCCGACGTCGGCGACGAATGCCCGTGCGAGCCGATGAACGCCGAGGACCCGCTGTTCATCCTCTACACATCGGGATCGACCGGCAAACCCAAGGGCGTGCTCCACACGGTCGGCGGTTACAGCGTCTGGACCGCCAGCACCTTCTATTATGGCTTCGACTATCGTCCGGGCGAGATTTTCTGGTGCACCGCCGACATCGGCTGGGTCACCGGACACAGCTACGTCGTCTATGGCCCGCTCCAGAATGGCGCGACGACTTTGATGTTCGAGGGCGTGCCCAATTACCCGAACCACGACCGTTTCTGGCAGGTCGTCGACAAGCATCGGGTCAACATCCTCTACACCGCGCCGACCGCGATCCGCGCGCTGATGCGCGAGGGCGACGATTATGTGACGCGCCACGATCTCTCGTCGATCCGCCTGCTCGGCAGCGTCGGCGAGCCGATCAACCCTGAGGCGTGGCGCTGGTATCACCAGACCGTCGGCAAGGGCCGCGTCCCCGTCATCGACACATGGTGGCAGACCGAGACCGGCGGCATCATGATTACGACGCTTCCGGGCGCACATCCGATGCAGCCGGGCAGCGCGGGCAAGCCCTTCTTCGGCATCCGCCCCGAACTGGTCGATGCCGACGGCGAGACATTGGTGTGCGAGCAGACCGGCGGCGCAGCGGAAGGCAATCTTTGCATCACCCACAGCTGGCCGGGGCAGGCGCGAACGATCTATGGCGACCATGAGCGTTTCGCCGCGACCTATTTCTCGACCTATAAGGGCAAATATTTCACCGGCGACGGCTGCCGCCGCGACAATGACGGCTATTGGCGGATTACGGGGCGCGTTGACGATGTCATCAACGTGTCGGGGCACCGCATGGGCACTGCGGAGGTCGAAAGCGCGCTCGTGCTGCACGAACTGGTCGCCGAAGCCGCGGTCGTCGGCTTCCCGCACGACATCAAGGGTCAGGGCATTTACGCCTATGTCACCTTGAACGCCGGAGTGGAGCCTAGCGATGAGGTGGCTGCGGCGCTCAAACAACAGGTGCGCAAGGAAATCGGCCCGATCGCGACGCCCGACCATATCCACCTGACGCCGGGACTGCCCAAGACGCGCTCGGGCAAGATCATGCGGCGGATCCTGCGCAAGATCGCGGAGAATGACTTCGGGTCATTGGGCGATACCTCGACGCTCGCCGACCCAAGCCTTGTCGATGGGCTGATCGAGGGGCGGCGGAATCGGTAGCCGAACCCCTTCCCCCTTGATGGGGGAAGGATACGCAGCCTTATCGCGGAGCGATTAGGCGAAGTTGGATGGGGGTGATGGTGCGTCCTTGCGCCATCGTCTAAGGCCAAGAGCGCACCCCCACCGCTGCGACTAAGCCAGCAAGCTGGCAAGTCTCGCTGCCTCCCCCATCAAAGGGGGAGGAGATTGGCCCTAAAACCGAAAGTCAGGCAGTTCCGCCAGCGCAATCCCCAGCGCCTCGGCCCAGCCTTCCGACACGCGGCGGAAATAGACATCGTCGCGCTCGAACCGCCGTTCGCGCACCGTCGTGAAATCGTCGCGCTCGTGGATCTTGAGATCGATCGGCAGGTCGACCCCCGCGTTCGCGCGGATCGTCGAATCGAACGACACGCAAAGCAGCTTCACCGCATCCTCGAACGACATCGCGGGATCATAGGAGCGCACGATGATGGGCCGCCCATATTTGGTTTCGCCAATCTGGAAGAAGGGATTGTCCTCGCCCGCCTCGATAAAATTGCCTTCGGGATAGATCAGGAACAGCCGCGGTTCGGCGCCCTTGATCTGGCCGCCGACGATCAGCGAGGCGCGGAACAGCGATTCAGCCGCCGGGCCCTCTTCGCTGTGGCGCATCACGATGCTGCGCAGCGTTTCGCCGACGATCGTCGCGATCTGGAACATCGACGGCGCCTCGAGGATCGAGGGATGCCGGTCCTCGGGCGCCTTGGTGCGCTCGTCGAGCAGGCTGACGACCGCCTGCGTGGTCGCGAGGTTGCCTGCCGACATCAGTGTGATGACGCGCTCGCCCGGCACGGTCCAGCTGCGCATCTTGCGCACCTGCGAAATATCGTCGACGCCCGCGTTGGTGCGGGTGTCGGACATGAACACCAGCCCCTTGTTGAGCCGCATACCAACGCAATACGTCATCGAATCCCGTATTCCCCGCCCCGATCGTTCTGAATCGTCCCGCCCGCTTATTGCTGGACCTGCAACTGGACAACCAGATTTTCCTGCGCCGCCCCATAGCGCATCCCGCGCACCGGCGCGGCGTCGTGATAATCGAGCCCTGTTGCGACACGGATATAGCGCTGGTCGGGCGAATGGCCGTTGCTGACGTCGAAGCCGATCCAGCCGATATGATCGAAATGCGCCTCCGCCCAGCCGTGCGTCGCATCCTGATGCGTGCGGTCGTTCATCATCAGATAGCCCGACACATAACGCGCCGGATGCCCCAGATGCCGCATCGCGGCGATGAAGATATGCGCATGGTCCTGGCACACGCCCCCTTCGCCGCCCAGCGCCTGTTCGGCGCTCGTCTCGGCATCGGTGACGCCGATCCGATAGGGTAGCCGGTCCAGGATCAGCGCCGACAGCGCGTGCGCGCGCTCGATGTCGTTCGCATGATCGCGGCCAAGCTCGGCGGTCAGCGACCGCACCCCGCGCCCCACGCGCGTCAGCGGTGTCGGGCGGAGAAAGGTCCACAGCGGCATCGGCCCGCGGTGCGTCCCGATCACCCCGTCCCAGGTAATCAGTTCGACCTCGCCGGTGCAGTGGATGACGAGCTCGCGCGCCCCTCCGTCGACCGCGACCAGATCGACGCCATTGCCATGATGGTCGGTGTAGTGAAGCTGCTGCGTTCCGCCCTCGATGTCGATCCGCCAGTCGTGGATCAATTGCTGCCCCGGCCGCTCCTTCGGCGTCAGTTTCAGCTGCTGGAGCGCATAGCGAACCGGGCTGTCATATTGATAATGGGTGATATGTTCGACGCGCAATTTCATCGTCAGTCCACAAAGCGATAGTCGCGCTCGATCTGCCGTGCGAGCGCGGCATTGGCGCGAAGAAAGTCGGTGATGAATTCGTGCAGCCCGCCGTCGAAAATCGACGCGATCGGCCGCGACAGCCGGTCGTTGCAGATCGACGCCCCCATCCGCACCGCATCGGTTTCCTCGCCATAGGTGCGCGCCAGCCAGCCGAGATTGTCGTTCATCTTGTCGCAGCAAAAGGCCAGGCTGCGCGGCATCTGTTTATAGAGGATCAGGAACTCGGCGATCTTCAGCGCGCTGATTTCGGTGCCGTACAGCCAGTGATAGGCGCGGTGCGCCGACACCGAGCGAAGGATCGTCTCCCACTGCACATTGTCGATCGACGTGCCGATATGCGCGACCGAGGGCAGTAGCAGATAATATTTGACGTCGAGGATGCGCGCGGTGTTGTCGGCGCGCTCGAGGAAGGTGCCGAGGCGCGAGAAATTATAGCCGTCGTTGCGCAGCATCGTCCCGGCAAAGGCGCCGCGCACCAGCCCGCTTTGCTGGCGGATCGCGGCGAGCACGTCGGGCAGGTCGTCCTCGCGCACCTGCCGTTTGAGCAGGCTCCCAAGCGTCATCCAGCTGGTATTGATTGCCTCCCACGCTTCGCGGGTCAGATAGGTGCGCGCGGTGCGGGCATTGTCGCGCGCCTGCTTGATGACCGACATGATGCTCGACGGATTGGCCGGATCGCGCAGCATGAAATCAACGACGCGCTGCGAATGATAGTCCTGCTGCGTCTGGCGAAAGGCATAATCCTGCCCCGCGGTCACGAGCACCGATCGCCATTCGGCCGCCGCCGTGCTCGATCGGGTCAGCGCGATGCGGAACCCCGCGTCGATCAGCCGCGCGTTGTTTTCGCTGCGCTCCAGATAGCGCGCCATCCAGTAAAGGGCGCCGGCGGTTTTCCCTAGCATGGGCCCGTGTCCCAAAAACCATCGTCATTGCGAGCGAAGCGAAGCAATCTCCCGCCCACGGCCGTTCGCCCTCCATCGATGGCTGGGGATTGCCGCGTCGCCTTCGGCTCCTCGCAATGACGGGGAAGGATCAAATGCATCCCCATCAATCCTCCAGCACCCAGGTATCTTTGGTCCCGCCGCCCTGGCTCGAATTGACCACCAGCGAACCCTTCGTCATCGCCACGCGCGTCAGCCCGCCCGGCGTGATGCGGATGCCCTGCGGCGACATCAGAACGAAGGGGCGCAGGTCGACGTGGCGCGGCGCGAGGCCCGCCTTGGTAAAGATCGGCACCGTCGACAGCGACAGCGTCGGTTGCGCGATATAATTGCGCGGATTGGCCTCCAGCTTCGCGCGGAAGGCCGCAATATCCTTCTTCGTCGCCGCCGGGCCGACGAGCATCCCGTATCCGCCCGACCCGTGGACTTCCTTGACCACCAGTTCGGGCAGGCGATCGAGCACCTCCTTCAGCTGGTCGGGCTCGCTGCACCGCCATGTCGGCACATTGGGCAGCAGCGCCTTTTCGCCTGTATAAAATTCGATGATGTCGGGCATATAGCTGTAGAGCGCCTTGTCGTCGGCGATGCCCGTCCCCGGCGCGTTGGCGATCGTGATCCGGCCGGCACGATAGACGTCCCAGATGCCGGGGACGCCGAGCAGCGAGTCGGGCCGGAAATTGAGCGGATCGAGAAAATCGTCATCGACGCGGCGATAGAGGACGTCGATCGGCGTATAACCCTGCGTCGTGCGCATCGCGACGCGCCCGTCGACGACGCGCAGGTCGTGCCCCTCGACCAGTTCGGCGCCCATCTGGTCGGCAAGGAAACTATGTTCGAAATAGGCGCTGTTGTGGATGCCCGGCGTCAGCACCGCGACCGTCGGTGTCCCGTTGCACGCGGGCGGCGCGCAGGCGGCGAGCGATTTCAAAAGGTTGAGCGGATAATCGCTGACCTCGCGCACCGAAATCTTTGCGAATAGCTCGGGAAACATCTGGAGCATCGTTTCGCGGTTTTCGAGCATGTAGGACACGCCCGACGGCGTGCGCGCATTATCCTCCAGCACATAATATTCGTCGGCGCCGGTGCGCACGATGTCGGTCCCGCTGATATGCGTATAGATGCCGCCCGGCGGGTCCATGCCCATCATCATCGGCAGGAAGGCATCGTTGCGCGAAATCAGCTCGGTCGGCACGCGCCCGGCGCGCAAAATCTCCTGCCGGTGATAAATGTCGTGGAGAAAGGCGTTGAGCGCCCGCACGCGCTGTTCGATGCCGCGCGACAGCCGCCGCCACTCGCTCGCCGAGATGATCCGCGGCACGACGTCGAACGGGATCAGCCGCTCGTCGGCCTCGTCCTGACCATAGACGTTGAAGGTGATGCCCGTGGTGCGGAAAAAGGCTTCGGCCTGCTGGGCCTTACGCTGGATACGCGACGCATCCTCGCGGCCGAACCAGTCCGCATAATCGCGATAAGGCGCGCGGACCTCGCCCGTCTGTCCCGCCATCTCGTCGAAAAAGGAAATGCCCCAGCCCTTTCCACGCAACATGCCACCGGTTTCGCCGCGCGCGTTGGTCGGCGTGCGCGGCCCGAAATTCCTGCCTGCTGCGTCGCTTGTCTGGCTACGCGGCCGTCAAGCTTATGCCAAGGATGCTAATCGCGGCTATCCACCTTGGCAAGCACGGTAATTGCCGCCAATCCTCCCCCTCGATGGGGGAGGCAGCGAGACTTGCCAGTTTGCTGGCCTAGTCGCAGCGGTGGGGGTGCGGTCTCGGCCTGAAGCGCCGGTGCCAGGACGCACCCTCACCCCCATCCAACTCTGCCTAATCGCTGCGCGATAAGGCTCCATATCCTTCCCCCATCAAGGGGGAAGGAAAGAACAGCGTCAAATCGCGCCGTGGCAATGCTTGTATTTGCGCCCCGACCCGCACGGACACGGCGCGTTGCGGCTGATTTCCAGCGCCGCATAGGGGTTCTCGCCCTTGGCGATGTCATGCTTGGGCACCTGCATCGGCGGCAAGGTGTTCGCGATCACGCCCAGCGATCCCGCATCGACGTCGGCGCTGTTATCCTCGCCGGTGAAGGGGTCGATGTGCGTCGTCAGGAAATCGGGAAGCTCGGGCAGCGGCATCGGCTCCGGCTCGTCGAAGCGCAGGTCGATGCGCGCGACGGTGCGCGTCACATCCTCACGGATGTTCGACAGCATCCGTTCGAACAGCGCAAAGGCTTCCTGCTTATATTCGTTGATCGGCTGCTTCTGCGCATAGGCGCGCAGGAACACGACCTGCCGCAGCGCGTCGAGCGTCGAGAGATGTTCTTTCCAGTGATGGTCGAGCGTCTGGAGCAGGACAGACTTTTCGATCCCCTTCCAAGTGTCGGCATCGACCAGCGCCGCCTTTTCCGCGGCGGTCGCGTCGGCCATCTGTTGCAGGCGTTCCTCGAACACCTCCGGATCGACGGCGTCCTCCTGCATCCAGTCGTCGATCGGCGGATTGAGGTCGAGGATGTTCGCCACCCGCTCCTTCATCGCCTCGACATTCCATTGTTCGGGATAGCTGCCCGGCGGGCAGGCGTCGGCGACGATCGCGTTGACCGTCTCGGCGCGCATCGCTGCCATCACCTCGTCGACCGTCTCGCTGTCGATAATCTCGCCGCGCTGTTCATAGATGACCTTGCGCTGGTCGTTCATGACGTTGTCATATTCGACGACCTGCTTGCGGATGTCATAGTTGCGGGCCTCGACCTTTTTCTGCGCGGTCTCGATCGCCTTCGACAGCCATTTCGACCCGATCGCTTCGCCATCCTCCAGATTCTTGTTCATCATCTTGGCGAACAGCGTGTCGGGACCGAAGATGCGGAGCAGGTCGTCGTCGAGGCAGAGGTAGAATTTCGACAGGCCGGGGTCGCCCTGGCGGCCCGAACGGCCGCGCAACTGATTGTCGATGCGCCGGCTTTCGTGGCGCTCGGTCGCGAGCACGAACAGCCCGCCCGCGGCCCGCACGGCTTCGCGTTCGGCCGCGACCTCGTCGCGGATGCGCTGCTCGGCGGCCTCGCGCTCGGGGCCCGCCGGCATGTCCTTC
>JASBSJ010000047.1 GCA_030148985.1 Sphingopyxis sp. | reverse complement strand
CCGATGAATGGCCGCGTCAGCCGCGGTTCGGGTTTGGGGACCGGTTGCCATGGCAGCGGGGCCATGGTGGGCGCGACAGGGATTGAACCTGTGACCCCACCCGTGTGAAGGGTGTGCTCTACCGCTGAGCTACGCGCCCGTCCCGGTGCGAACCGAGGTCCGCCGTCCGAAAGCCGGACGTCCATAGCCGCTCGCGCGATGATTGCAACGCCCATTTCTCCGAAAATCCGGCCATCCATGCAAAACGGGCCGCAGCTTGCGCCACGGCCCGAGATGTTCGTATCAAAAGGCGCGGGCCAACTTAGTTGACGGCGTCCTTAAGGGCCTTGCCGGCCTTGAACTTCGGCTGGTTCGACGCCGCGATGGTCATCGTTTCGCCGGTGCGCGGATTGCGACCGGTCGATGCCTTGCGCTTGCTGACGGCAAAGGTGCCGAAGCCGACGAGACGGACTTCGCCGCCCTTCTTGAGCGAACCCGTGATCGCGTCGAAGACGGCTTCCACGGCCTTGCTGGCATCACCCTTGGTCAGGCCGCTCGAATCGGCGACGGCGGCGATCAGGTCTTGTTTGTTCATGCCTAAGGAACCCCTGCATTATGGTTGAATGATTCTCATGGCCCGAAGCCATGGCGCGCCACTAACGATGTTTGACCCCGGCTTGTCAAAGCAAAAAAGGGAGAAAATCGCCCCAAAACGCCGATTTTGCGACGAACCTGGGGCGAATTGTCGTCCACCGGCGACGACTCAGTGACGAATCGCCGTTTCGTGATCGCCGCCGGTGCCGATCGGCGGCGAGGCGGCCAGTTCGTCGGCCTCGGTCCATTCGATCGGCTCGACCGGCGAAACCAGCGCCTCGGCAAGCACCTGGTCGACATGACTGACCGGGATGATCTTCAGCTTGTCGGTGATGTTCGACGGGATTTCGACCAGATCCTTTTCATTCTCTTCGGGAATGAAAACCGTGGTGATCCCGCCGCGCAGCGCCGCGAGCAATTTCTCCTTGAGGCCCCCGATCGCCAGCACGCGGCCGCGCAGCGTCACTTCGCCGGTCATCGCGACATCCTTGCGCACCGCAATGCCGGTGAGCGTCGAGACCATCGCCGTGACCATGCCGACGCCCGCCGACGGGCCGTCCTTGGGCACCGCGCCTTCGGGCAGGTGGATGTGGATGTCCTTGCGCGCGAACAGGCTGGGCTTGATGCCATAGGCCGGCGCGCGCGCCTTCACGAACGACAGCGCGGCCTGCACCGACTCGGTCATCACTTCGCCGAGCTTGCCGGTCGTCCTGACCTGGCCCTTGCCCGACGCGGTGACCACCTCGATCGTCAGCAATTCGCCGCCGACCTCGGTCCACGCAAGACCGGTGACGGCGCCGACCTGATCCTCGCGGTCGCCAACGCCGTGCCGGAATTTCCGCACGCCCGAAAATTCAGCGAGATTGTCGGGCGTGATCGTGACGCTTGCTGCCTTGCCCTCGAGGATCTTGCGCAGCGCCTTGCGCGCCAGACGCGCGATCTCGCGTTCGAGCGTGCGAACGCCCGCTTCGCGGGTGTAATAGCGGATGAGATCGCGGAGGCCCTCCTCGGTCAGCTCGAACTCGCCTGCCTTCAAGCCATGCGCCTCGACCTGCTTCGCAATCAGGTGGCGCTTCGCGATCTCGACCTTCTCATCCTCGGTATAGCCTTCGAGGCGGATGATCTCCATGCGATCGAGCAGGGGCTGTGGCAGGTTGAGCGAGTTCGCCGTGGTAACGAACATGATGTCCGATAGGTCGACGTCGATTTCCAGATAATGGTCCTGGAACTTCGCATTCTGTTCGGGGTCGAGCACTTCGAGCAGCGCCGACGCCGGATCGCCGCGGAAATCCTGGCCCAGCTTGTCGATCTCGTCGAGCAGGAACAACGGGTTCATCGCGCCGGCCTTTTTAAGGTTTGTCACGATCTTGCCCGGCAGCGAGCCGATATAGGTGCGGCGGTGGCCGCGGATTTCGGCCTCGTCGCGCACACCGCCCAGCGACTGGCGCACGAACTGGCGCCCCGTCGCCTTGGCGATGCTGCGGCCGAGCGAGGTCTTGCCGACGCCCGGAGGACCGACGAGACACAGGATCGGGCCTTTGAGCTTGTTGGTGCGCGCCTGGACGGCGAGATATTCGATGATCCGGTCCTTGACCTTTTCGAGCGCATAATGATCGTCGTCGAGGACGGCCTGCGCCTTCGCAATATCCTTCTTGAGCTTCGACTTCTTGCCCCACGGCAGGCCGATCAGCGTGTCGAGATAGTTGCGCACGACCGTCGCCTCAGCCGACATCGGCGCCATCGCGCGCAGCTTTTTCAGCTCGGCGTTCGCCTTGGCCTTGGCTTCCTTCGACATTTTGAGGCTGTCGATCTTGAGCTGGAGCTCGGCCAGGTCGTCGCCGCCCTCGCCATTGTCGTTGCCCAGCTCGCGCTGGATCGCCTTCAGCTGCTCGTTGAGATAATATTCGCGCTGGCTCTTTTCCATCTGGCGCTTCACACGGCCGCGGATCTTCTTTTCGACCTGCAGCACACCCAGCTCGCCCTCCATGAAGGCGAACACCATTTCGAGCCGCTTCGACGGCGCATCCTCGACGAGCAGCGCCTGCTTTTCGGCGACCTTGATGTTGAGATTACCCGCAACCGAGTCGGCGAGGCGCGAGGCGTCGTCGATCTGCGACAGCTGCACCGCGGTCTCCGCAGGCATCTTCTTGTTGAGCTTGGCGTAATTTTCGAACTGGTCGACGACCGAGCGCATCAGTGCCGCGGTATCGACGCTGTCATCGATCGTATCGGCAATGGGCTTCACGCTCGCCATCACCGCCTTGTCCTCGTCCGTGAGGGCAAGCAGCTTGGCGCGCTCCTTGCCCTCGACGAGCACGCGGACCGTGCCATCGGGCAGCTTCAACAGCTGAAGCACCGTCGCGATCACGCCGACGTCGTACAGATCGTCGCGCTGCGGATCGTCCTCGCCCGGATCGAGCTGCGCGACGAGGAAGATTTCCTTGCCCGCCTCCATCGCAGCTTCAAGTGCGGCGACCGAGCGGTCGCGGCCGACGAACAGCGGCACGATCATGTGCGGGAAAACGACAATGTCGCGCAGCGGCAAAAGGGGATAGGATTGCGTCATTACGGCTCCTGAACGCGCGCCGCGACCGGGCGCACCGTCCTTCTTATAGGGTGGTCAACGCTAATATGGCGTAACTTGCGCGACGTTCAATGACGCAGTGCTGAATGGGGAAGAATGGCGTCGCCCCCGCGATGGCGGGGGTCGATGGGCCCCGGCTCAGCCCAGCCGCGTAAACCGACGGCGGCCCCCGCCTTCGCGGGAGCGACCATTTTGCTCAAAACGGCAGCTTGAAACCCGGCGGCAACGGCAGGCCGCTCGTCATCTTGCCCATTTCCTCGTTGCTCGCGGCATCCGCCTTTTCGCGCGCGTCGTTGAATGCGGCGGCGAGCAGGTCTTCGAGCATCTGCTTGTCGGCGGGAACGATCAGGCTGTCGTCGATATGGATCGCCTTGATCCGGCCCTTGGCCGTCGCCTTGATCTTTACAAGACCGCCGCCCGACACGCCTTCGACCTCGACGCTGTCGAGCTTCGCCTGCGCCTCCTGCATCTGCGCCTGCACGGTGGCGGCGGCTTCCTGTGCCGCCTTCATCATTTCTTCGATCGATTTCATGGATTGGACCTATGCTGATTATTGTCGCCTTCGACAAGCCGCGCGTCGGGAAAAGCCGCCAAAGCGGCCTTCACGACGGGCAGTTCGCGAATGCGTGCGTCATTGTCGGCGAGTTTCGCCGCCTTCATCTGCCCCAGGCTCGGCCGCCCCTCGCCCGCGCCTTCGCGCACCTGCCAGCGGCTGCCGGTCTGGTTGAACAGCGCCTCGCCAAGCCGCCGCGCGAAATCGCCGTCGAGCGCGGGAACGGGTGCGTAGACGAGCCGTCCGGGTTCGAGATCCAAAACTTTGAGGTCATCATACACTTGCCGCGCAAGCTGATGGTTTCCGGTGCTTTCGAGAAGCTGATGGATTTGGGCGATGGTCAGCGCACTTGCCGGGGTTTCGGCCGTCGGCGCGGGTTCCGCTGCAGCACTCTCCTGCCCGGTCGCCGCAGCCGTCGGCGCCGCGATCGGCATCGCCGGCACGCCGCCCGTCTCGAGCAGCTTGGCAAGCTCGCCGGGATCGGGCAGCGACGCCGCATAAATCACGCGCAGCAGCAGCATTTCGAGATGTTCGAGCGGATTGTTCGCGCGCAGCACCTCGTCATGCCCCTTCAGCAGCAATTGCCAGAGCCGGTTCAAGGGCGCGAACCCCAGTTTTTGCGCCCAATCGCCAATGCGTTCGCGATCGGTCGCGGCGAGGGCGGGATCGTCATGACGCGACACTTTGGCGAGCGTGATCGCGTGGGTGAGGTCCATCAGGCCGCGGACCATCGCGACGGGTTCGATCCCCAGCGCATATTGCGCACGCGCAAGGTCGATTGCGCCGCCGCTGTTCCCTTCGAGGATTGCGGCCATCAGCTGCGCGATCGACGAGCGGTCGGACAGGCCGAGCATCGCGCGGACCTGATCGGCGCCGATCTTGCCGCCGCCATCCAGGTCGGCGTGCGCGATCGCCTGGTCGAGGATCGAAAGGCCGTCGCGCACCGACCCTTCGGCGGCGCTGGCAATCAGCCAGATCGCGGGCGCCTCGGCCTCGACACCTTCCTTCTGCAAAATCGCGCTGAAATGCGCGAACAGCATGTCGGGAGTGATACGGCGAAGGTCGAACCGCTGGCAGCGCGACAGCACCGTCACCGGCACCTTGTTCACTTCGGTCGTCGCGAACAGAAATTTGACGTGTGGCGGCGGCTCTTCGAGCGTTTTCAGAAGCGCGTTGAAGGCGTTACGCGATAACATATGCACTTCGTCGATGATGTAGATTTTGTAACGCGCCGACACCGCAGCATAGCGCACCGCCTCGATAATCTCGCGCACATCGTCGACGCCGGTGTTCGACGCGGCGTCCATTTCGATCACGTCGATATGACGGCCCTCGGTGATCGCGCGGCACGGTTCGCACACGCCGCACGGGTCGATCGTCGGCCCACCCTGCCCGTCGGGGCCAATGCAATTCAAAGCCTTGGCGATCAGTCGCGCGGTCGAGGTCTTGCCGACCCCGCGCACCCCGGTCATCAGAAAGGCGTGGTCTAGTCGGTCGCGCGCGATCGCATTGCCCAGCGTCTTCACCATCGCATCCTGCCCGATCAGCTCGGCAAAAGTCTGCGGGCGATATTTGCGGGCAAGGACGCGGTACGGGCCGGAGGACGCCGCCGGTGTGGGCGCCTCGGGCAGATCCATGCCCAGCATCGGGGTTTCGTCGTCGGCGGAATCGCTCATGGCCCCGTCTTAGGGGGACGCCGCGGTCTTGTCGAAGGGGGAAATGGGTGGGAGCCGGAACGACCCGCAGCGAATTCGTTGCGGCTGCTTCCTTCCGGACCTGACCGGGTTGGCGAAGACTGCGTCCGCCCGACTCCCGCGGCGCATATGGCGGGGGATGAAGGAAAATGCAAGATCGGCGCCATACAGCCGAATTATGTCGGCTTTGGGGTGGTGAGCGGACGTTGATGTTAGCATAACGCCCTCCCCTTCAGGGGAGGGCAGCGAGACTTGGCAGCTTGCTGCCTAGTCGCAGCGGGTGGGGTCTATCGGCCTCGCGCAAAGCCGATAGACCCCACCCCAACCCCTCCCCTGAAGGGGAGGGGCTTTATGTCCGCTTTCGGCCGGAAGCGGTCAGCGCGGTCCCTGCATGTTCCGGCTCTCCGCCGGGATATGGACCGTCAGCCCGTCCATCCCTTCGGTCAGCACGATCTGGCACGACAGCCGGCTTGTGCGGCGGACCCCGGCGGCGAGGTCGAGCATATCCTCTTCCTCCTCGCTCGCGGGCGGCAGGCGCTCGAAGTCCTCTTTCGCGACGATGACGTGGCAGGTCGAGCAAGCCATCTGTCCTTCGCACGTGCCCTCGAGGGGCATCAGATGCGCCTGCGCCACGTCGAGCAATATGTCGCCGGGCTGCGCCTCCGCCTCGGTGCGGCCCTTGCCGTCGGCGTGGATGAAGGTAACCCACATCAATTGACCCCCTGCAGCCGCGCTGCGGCCTTGATCGCGTTCAGACCGTCGCGAAGCTCCTGCTCGCTGGTGTAGCGGCCCCAGCCGAGGCGGATCGAGGCGCGGGCATCGGTCTCGCTCACGCCCATTGCGCGCAGGACATGGCTGACCTTGCCCGACCCGCTGCCGCACGCACTGCCGAGCGAAAAGGCGACGTCGCGGGCGTCGGACATGAGGCGGAGGCCGTTCACGCCGTCGCGGCGGATATTGAGATTGCCGTGATAGCGGCGCTCCGCATCACCGTTGAGTATCCATTCGGGGAGCATGTCCATTGCCAGCGACCACAGCCGTTCGACATGCGCCTTGTCGGTGTCGAACCGCTCGGCGGCGAGCGCCGCAGCGGCGCCGAACCCGGCGCATAATGCGGGCGACACAGTGCCCGACCGCATCCCCTGTTCCTGTGCGCCGCCGAACATCAGCGGCGGCAGGTCGACGCCGTCCCTGATCCACAACACACCGATGCCCTTGGGTCCATGAATCTTGTGCGCCGACAGTGCGATGAGGTCCGCGCTATCGGGGATGGGAACGCGGCCGTAACCCTGCACCGCATCGCAGAGCAGCAGACTATTCTTCGCATGGGCGGCGGCGGCGAAATCGGCGACCGGCTGGATCGTCCCGACCTCATTATTCACCAGCATCACGGCGACGATGCCGTTTTCGGGGATGAGGGCGGGATCGGGCGGCTGCGCCAGCCCCCTGCCATCGACGGACAGGATCGCAGCGTTCAGCCGCTCGAGGCATTGCAGCGAGGCCGCATGTTCGATGCTGAGCCCGGCGACGCCGCCCGGCCTCACCTCGGCGCCGCGCAGCAGTGCCCAGTTGAGCGCCTCGGTCGCGCCCGAGGTGAAAAAGACACGCCCGCCCTTTGGCAGCAGCGCCGCGACCTGATCGCGCGCGACCTCGACCGCCGCCGCGGCGGCACGACCCGCCTTGTGCGTGCTCGACGGGTTGGCATAGCCGTCGCCCTCTCCTGGCCCTTCGAGCCAGCGGAGCATCGCCTCGCGCGCCTCGGGAGCGAGCGGTGTCGTGGCTTGATAGTCGAGGTAAATCATTGGGAAACTCTAATGCCGTTCGTTTCCGCTCGTGTCGAGCGAAGTCGAGACACCTTTCGGCATGGCGCCAGCGCGAGGGGCATCTCGACTTCGCTCGATGCGAATGAGAAATGATGACGTTGCATCTTTATTGAGAACGATTCGCAAAAGTTGCAAGTTGCGACCTTTTTTCTATATAGGCGCATGTCTTCGCTCCGCCACCCCGCCCTCCGGCGAATCGGTGGCAAGCCCCAGAAAATGAAGGTGCGCCAATGCCCGACGTGATTTTCCCCGGCCCCGAGGGCCGCATCGAAGGCCGATTCTCGCCTCCGCCGCGTCCCCGCGCGCCCGTCGCGCTCATCCTCCACCCGCACCCGCAGGGCGGCGGCACGATGAACGACCGCATCACGCAGGCGATGTACAAAAGCTTCGTCGCGCGCGGTTTCGCGGTGTTGCGCTTCAACTTTCGCGGCGTCGGGCGCAGCCAGGGCACGTTCGACAACGGCATCGGCGAACTTTCCGACGCCGCTTCGGCGCTCGACTGGGTACAGTCGATCCATCCCGAGGCGCAAACGACGTGGATCGCGGGCTTCAGCTTCGGCGCGTGGATAGGGATGCAGCTGCTGATGCGCCGCCCCGAAATCCGCGGCTTCCTGTCGGTGGCGCCGCCGGCGAACATGTACGACTTCAGCTTCCTTGCCCCCTGCCCCTCGTCGGGCATCATCGTCGCGGGCGGGCAGGACGAGATCGTGCCGCCGAGCGCGGTGCAGAAGCTGGTCGACAAGCTGCGCACGCAAAAGGGCATCACGATCCATCACGACGAGATCCCGCGCGCCAATCACTTCTTCGAGCATGAGCTCGATCAGCTGATGAAGTCGCTCGATAATTATCTGGATATGCGGCTCGCGCCCGATTCACCGATTCGCTGATCCGCTGATTATCTCGTCATTGCGAGGAGCGCAGCGACGCGGCAATCTCCAGCTATCAATCTCGATGGACGCAAGCTGGAGATTGCCGCGTCGCCTTTGGCTCCTCGCAATGACGATAAAGCTATTTCACGGGCACCAGCCACACCGCGACATTGGCGAACATCACCAGCGCCGCAACCAGCATCAGCAGCGCGCGGCGGCGATCGCCCTTGCGAAACACATAGGCCGCGCCGCCGGTCAGCACGACGCCGGTGAGCATCAGGATCGAAATGATCGTATCGGACATGGCGCGGCTTTATCGGCGCCGTCACAAATTTGCCACCTCGCTTATGGTCAATCCGTGCGGCTTGGCCTAAAGCGCGCTCATCGATTCCCTTATGCCCCGCGGGAGCCGCACCATGCGCATCGCCATCGCCTCCGACCATGCCGCCTATGAGCTCAAGGCCACGCTTGCAGACTGGCTGCGCGACAAAGGGCATGAGGTCGAGGATCTGGGCACCAACGGCCCCGACAGCGTCGATTATCCCGATTATGGATACCGGCTCGGCGCCGCGATCGCCGAGGGTCGAGCGGAGCGCGGCGTCGCCCTCTGCGGATCGGGCATCGGCATTTCCATCTCGGTCAACCGCAACCCCGCTGCACGCTGCGCGCTCGTGTCCGAACCGCTGTCGGCAAAGCTGGCACGCGAGCATAATGACGCGAACGTCATTGCGATGGGCGCGCGCCTGACGGGCATCGACATGGCGAAGGCCTGTCTCGACGCCTTCCTGACCACCGACTTCGCCGGCGACCGCCACGCACGCCGCGTCGACAAGCTTTCCAATCCTCCCCAACTGGAGACCAGCCGATGACCACTGAAACTCTCGACAAGCCCATTAAATCGGCCGGCTATTTCACCGATGGCGTCGCCACCGTCGACCCCGCGGTCGCGGCGGCGATGAAGCATGAGCTGGAACGCGAACAATATCAGATCGAACTGATCGCGTCGGAGAATATCGTTTCGAAAGCCGTCCTCGAAGCGCAGGGCAGCGTGTTCACCAATAAATATGCCGAGGGTTATCCGGGCCGCCGCTATTATCAGGGCTGCGCGCCGTCGGATGAGGTCGAGCAGCTTGCGATCGACCGCGCCAAACAGCTGTTTGATTGCGGCTACGCCAACGTCCAGCCGCACTCGGGCGCGCAGGCGAACGGCGCGGTCATGCTCGCGCTGACCAAGCCTGGCGCGACCATCCTCGGCATGAGCCTCGACGCGGGCGGTCACCTGACCCATGGCGCGCCGCCCGCGATGTCGGGCAAATGGTTCAATGCCGTCCAGTACGGCGTGCGTGCCGACGACCATCTCGTCGATTTCGACCAGGTCGAGGCGCTGGCGAAGGAGCATCGCCCGTCGCTCATCATCGCGGGCGGTTCGGCCTATCCGCGCACGCTCGATTTCGAGCGTTTCCGCGCCATCGCCGATGATGTCGGCGCGCTGCTGATGGTCGATATGGCGCATTTCGCTGGCCTCGTTGCCGGCGGCGCACACCCCTCGCCGCTCCCGCACGCGCATGTCGTGACCACGACGACGCACAAGACGCTGCGCGGCCCGCGCGGCGGCATGATCCTGACCAATGACGAGGCGATCGCCAAGCGCATCAATTCGGCGGTCTTCCCCGGCCT
>JASBSJ010000046.1 GCA_030148985.1 Sphingopyxis sp. | reverse complement strand
GGCGATGACATGCGGTTCGTTCTTCGCGTCCGCGACGACGACGATCTCGCTCGGTCCCGCGACCATGTCGATGCCGACGACCCCATAAAGCTGGCGCTTCGCCTCGGCGACCCAGGCGTTGCCGGGGCCTGTGACCACATCGACCGGTGCGATCCTGCCGGTGCCATAGGCCAGCGCGGCAATGGCCTGCGCGCCGCCGACGCGCCAGATTTCATCGACCCCGCCGATATGCGCGGCGGCCATCACGACCGGATTGGTCTCGCCGCCCGGCGTCGGGGTCATCATCACGATGCGCTCGACCCCCGCGACCTTCGCGGGCAGGATGTTCATCAGCACCGACGAGGGATAGGCCGCCCGCCCGCCGGGGACATAGACGCCCGCCGCATCGACCCCGCGCCACCGCGCACCCAGGCGGGCGCCCGTGCCGTCGCGATAGTCGCGATCCTCGGGAAGCTGCGCCGCGTGATAGGCGCGGATGCGCGTCGCCGCGAGGTTCAGCGCGTCGCGCAGCTCGGGGGCGAGGCCCTCATAGGCCGCGGCGCATTCTTCCTTCGAGATGCTCCAGCCGCTCGCGTCGAGGTCGAAGTGGTCGAATTTGGCGGTATAATCGGCGAGCGCCGCATCGCCCTCGGCCTTCACCCGCGCGACGATTGCCGCGACGTCGGCCGACACGTCGGACGCGCTTTCGCGCCGGTCGTTCACCAGCGCGTCGAACGCGGCCGCAAAGCCGGGGTCGGAGGCGTCAAGCCGCCGCATCGCCCACCGCCTGACGGAAGCGCTCGACCAGTGCTGGCACCTCGGCCGAATTGAGCTTGAACGCGGCGCGATTGACGATCAGCCGCGCCGACACCTCGCTGATGATTTTCTGTTCGGCGAGCGCATTTTCAACGAGCGTGCGCCCTGTCGAAACCAGGTCGACAATGTGCGAGGCGAGCCCCAGCTTCGGTGCAATCTCCATCGCGCCATTCAATTTGATGCACTCGGCCTGGATGCCCTGCGCCGCGAACCAGCGGCGCGTCGTCGCGGGATATTTGGTCGCGACGCGAATATGGCTTTCGCCCAGCCCCGGCGGCGCGCTGCCCTCCGGCCCCGCGAGCGACAGGCGGCAATGGCCGATGCCCAGGTCGACGGGGGCGTAAAGCTCCGAATAATCGAACTCGTCGACGACGTCGGACCCGACGATGCCCAGCTGCGCCGCGCCATGCGCGACAAAGGTCGCGACGTCGAACGCGCGCACGCGGATCAGCGAGATGTGCGGCTGGTTCGTCCCGAACACCAGCGCGCGGCTTTTCTTGTCAAAGAAATCCGCCGCCGGCTCGATCCCGACGCGCGCGAGCAGCGGCAGCGCCTCGTCGAGGATGCGTCCCTTGGGGATGGCAAAGATGATCGGTTCGGGCATAAGCGTCGCGCACATAGGCGGCGAAGGGAAAAAGGGCAATGAGCGAGCGCATCCAGCCCGCCGGAATCGACGCCACCGGGAAAGGCGCTGTGCGCGCGGCCTTCGCAAACCAGGTGGCCTATTGCCGCGCCAACGACGCCCCGATTACCGCGCGCGTCGTCGCCGCGATAGCTGGCCTGCTGGGGCGGCCTGCGAGCGACTTCGCGCGCCGCATTGCCGACTGGCCGGGGCCGCCGCTCGCCGACGCGCTGCCGCTGCGCGCCGCGGGCGGCTTTCACGCGCTGCACCTTTCCGAAGTCGCGCACGAACTCGCCCCCATTTATGCCGATGCCGAAGACATCAATGATGCCGCAATCATCGCAGGAGTGGTGACGCGGCACGAGGCGGCGCTGCTCCCCTGGCTCGACGGCCCGCCGCAGACGAACGAGGCGGGGCGTTCGTCGAACTTCATCGCGGCGATGCTCTGGCTCGCCGAGCAGGGTCTGCCGCCGCATTTCGACTGCCTCGAAATCGGGTCGAGCGCGGGGATCAATCTGATGATCGACCGCTATCATTATGACCTCGGCGGCGTCCATGTCGGGCCGCAGCCGGGCGCGATGGCCTTCGCCCCCGATTGGCGCGGCAACCATCCGCCGATGCACAGGATCGCTTTCGCCGGGCTCAACGGCTGCGACGTTGCGCCCGTCGACCTCACCGATCCTGCGCAGGCGCTGCGCCTCAAAGCCTATATCTGGCCCGAACATGACGTCCGCTTCGCGCGCATGGAAGCCGCGATCGCCGCGGCGCACGCCGAAAAGCCTCACCTCATTCGCGCGAATGCCGCCGATTTCGTCGAGGCCGAGCTGGCAAGGCCGCAGGCCGCCGGAACGACGCGGACGCTGATGCACTCGATCGTCTGGCAATATGTCCCCGCCGATCAGCAGGCGCGCGTTACCGCCGCAATGGAGGCCGCGGGCGCCCGCGCCACCGCCGACCGCCCGCTCGCGTGGATCGCGCTCGAGGCGAACCGCACCGTCCACCACCACGAACTCGTCGTGCGCCACTGGCCCGCCGCCCCCGCCCCGCGCAAACTCGCCCACGCCCATGCGCATGGCGCGTGGGTGGAATGGCTGGGTTAGGTGTGCGGCACGGGTAGTGGTTTAGGGTGGATTCCCGACCTTCTCTTATCCGTCATCCCGGCGAAGGCCGGGATCTCGCCGGTGCGGTAAACCGAGAGGGTGAGATCCCGGCCTTCGCCGGGATGACGATGGGATAAAGGTCCAAAAACGGTCGGCGGCCGCCCACCCCAACCTCAAAGCCGCGCTTCCAGCCGCGCCAGCATTTGCTGCACCGGCGCGACCGCAGGTGCGTCCCAGCCCGCTTCCAGCAGCGCGATCCGTTCGAACAACCGCTCGCTTGCGGCGATGATCCGGCGAAGCGGTTCGTCAAACCCTGCGCACAAGTCCCAGTCGACCGCCACCGGCTCGCCGATCCGCGCCGCGCTGTCGTTCGCGCTCGCGCCCGGATCGCCCGCGAGCATCGCGCGGCGGTGGAGCAGCCAGGCGATGATATGCATCAGCCGCGTCGTCGTCTTCAGCGATTCGCACGCCAGCGCAATCTGCGCGAGCGCGTCGCCGTTCAGCACGCTTCCCCGCGCCACGCCTCGCTCGCGTTCCGCGGCAAAGGCCGCGTGCGCCTCGTCGGCGAGCAGCATCGCCTCGACATAGAGATTTTCGACCTGCGCGCGCTGCACAGACCTGCCTTGCGCCATCATGTCCGTTCGCCCGCCGACCATGGATAGGGAATGCCACGCCAGCCGCGCGTCGGGCAATGGCGGTAACCACGAAATTTGCCGTCCACGCTGTCCCGCTTTGACTCAGGCGTCAGGCGATGATGTCGGGGAGCAGCTGATCCTCGCACCAGGCGATTTCGTCGCGCAGCTTGAGCTTGCGCTTCTTCAGCCGCGCGAGTTGCAACTGGTCGGCGACCGCCGCGCTGCCGAGCGCGATGATCGCGGTATCGAGGTCGCGATGCTCGATGCGGAGCAGTTCGAGGCGCTGGCTGATCTCTTCGGGGTTCACGCGCCATCCCTGCCACGTTCACCATTGGTCCGCAACGGGGACCGGCTGAGCGAATCGTCACGACATTGCGGCCGATTCGTGATTTACTCGGACCTGCCCATCGAGTCGAAAAGGAGAATGCCTATGAGCACGTCGCACCTTTCCACCCTGAAGTCCCGTCACGCGGACCTCGATGCGAAAATTGCGAATGAAGAGCGCCGCCCCGCCCCCGATACCGGCGTGGTTGCGCAGCTCAAGAAGCAGAAACTGAAACTCAAGGAAGAGATGCTCGCGATCGGTTGATCGCCAGCGCTATCGCCGGCTGATGTCGCCCCTCATGGGACGCATCAGCGCCGGCGATAGAGGGGGCCGCCGATCGGCCCGGTACGTCGCAGATGCGGCGGCAGATCGGATCCCGACACCACCTGGCGGCGCACCGCTTGCGGATCGACCAGCCGGTCGAACGCGATGCCGAACTTGCCCTCGCCGACCCAGATCACGCGCCCCGCGACCGCACCGACGTTGCGCAGCTCGACCTCGACCGCCGCACCCGGCTGGACCGCCAGCTTCGCTTCGGCGAGCATCCCGCCCGGCGACAGGTTGCGCACACGCACCGTGACGCGCTCGGGCCGCCCGGCGATCGTCAGCTCGGCCTGCATGAACAGGCTGTCGCGATCGGCGGCGCGCGACAGCGCCGCGACCTCCTCGTCCAATGTTGTCGGTCGTTGCGAATCCATTGTGCGCGCCCCATTTTCGTATCGTTGCGGCACGGAATCTAGGGGCTCGCGGTTGCCGAAACGTAAATGGGGTGCGCGGACGCGCGCGATCAATCTTCGCGCGAAATCCGTTCGTTACGCTCGTGGCGCTCCTGCGCCTCCAGCGTCATCGTCGCGATCGGCCGCGCCTGCAACCGCGCGAGCGAGATCGGTTCGCCGGTTACCGCGCAATAGCCATATTCGCCTTCGTCGATGCGGCGGATCGCGGCGTCGATCTTGGCGATCAGCTTGCGCTGCCGGTCGCGGGTGCGAAGTTCGATCGCCCAGTCGGTCTCGCTCGACGCGCGGTCGGCGAGGTCGGGTTCGCGCAGCGGCCCGTCCTGCAGATGCGCCAGCGTCGATTCGGATTCGGACAGGATCGATTTTTTCCAGGCAACGAGCAGGCCGCGGAAATATTCCTGCTGCCGCTCGTTCATAAACTCTTCGTCGTCGCTCGGGACATAGTCCGAATCGAGATTGGATTTGGCTTCGCGAAGCGCGTCTGCGCCAACATCGGCAATCTTGGTCGGCATGAGGGGCTCTCGCGTCCTTTCCTGTCACCGGCGCACCGCAAAGCGGCTCGGGGAGTGGCGCGCCTATAACCAGCCGCTTACGACGATACAAGCGCCGAAGCCTCAGATAGCGAAATGGCGTGAAGCAGCGATGAACTGGCAGCGATTCCCGGCGCGTGATGGGGTGGCGCGCACCCCGCTCGCGCGCCGTCATTTAGGTCCGTAGTTTAACCAATCGCATAGATTTATTGCCTTTTCCGTTTCATTTTGACACAGACACGGTGTTTTCGGTTGATTTCACACGTCAATTCCCACTGTCGGACAGGCAAACGCGGTTAACGCAATTGCCGCATTCATAAAGCTTTGGCCTTTCTGCGTTTAGCGAAAGGTGATGGGGGGTGCCGGGTCGTTGGCGCTTCGCACCTGCAACGGGAAAGAGAGAAATATCTATGTCTGTCCGAATGGCCCTCGCCAAACTTTGCGCCTGCACCTGCGGCGGCGCGATCCTGGGCAGCGGCGCGATGCAGGTCGCCGACGTTCCCTCGGCGCGTGCGCAGACGGTCAAATGTTCGCCCTGCGCCCCCAAGAAGGTTGTGCGCAAGCGCCACGCCGCGCGCAAACCCGTCAAGCGGGTGCGCCGCGTCGTGACGACGAAAAAGGTGATCCGCACTGCGACCCCGCAGACGCAGGTGGTGACGCAGACGATCCCCCTGCCCCCGATCCCCTATGCCCCCTTCCCGCAAGCGGGCTGGGAAGGCGGCGGCGGTAGCGGCGGCGGCGTCACCGTGATCGGCGGCGGCTTCGGCGGCGGTTTCTTCGGCGGCTTTTTCGGCGGCAGCTCGGGCGGCAGCAGCGGCAGCATCGTGATTACATCGACCTCGACCGGGGGCAGCACCTCGACGTCGGGCGGCTCGACCTCAACCGGCGGAAGCTCGACTTCGACGGGTGGCAGTTCAACCTCGACCGGCGGGAGTTCGACCTCGACCGGCGGCAGCTCGACGTCCACGTCCGGTGGCTCCACCTCGACCTCGGGTGGCTCGACCTCGACCTCGGGCGGGTCGACGTCCACATCGACGGGCGGCAGCAGTTCCTCGTCAAGCTCGTCGTCCAGCTCCTCCTCATCATCCTCGTCGAGTTCCTCCTCGTCGGGCGGCAGTTCGTCGAAAGGCGGATCGTCCCACGGCAGCTCGAGCTGGGGCGGCTCCTCCTCGCACGGCAGCTCGGGCGGATCGAACGGATCGAGCGGCAGCTCGGGCGGGTCGAGCAGCAGCTCCTCGGGCGGATCGGGCAGTTCCTCGTCGAGCAGCAGTTCCTCCTCGTCATCGAGCAGCAGCACGTCGAGCGGCGCGACCTCGTCCGGCGCGACCGGCGGCAGCAGCAGCTGGGGTTCGACCGGCAGCACCGGCTCATCCTCCTCGTCGAGCAGCAGCTCGTCGTCCAGCTCCTCTTCGTCGAGCTCGGGCGGCAGCACCAGCAGCTCGTCGGGCGACCCGACCCCTGTCCCCGCGCCGCCGATGCTGCTATTGTTCGGCGCAGCGGCCGCCGCACTTGTCGCACGCCGCCGCGCAGCGAATCGCAACGACGCCGCGGCAGAGGAAAACGCCGACGCGGCCTGAACCGAATCCACTGGCGGTCAGGGGGGCTAACCCAGACCACCAAACTAAGGGCCGTCCTTCGGGGCGGCCCTTTTTTACGCGCAAGTTTTACGTACGCATAAAAAATCCTCCCTGTGGCGAAGCCATGGGGAGGGGGACCGCGCCCGAAGGGCGTGGTGGAGGGGCCGCGACGCCAACGCCATAGCCCCTCCGTCAGCGCTTCGCGCTGCCACCTCCCCATGGCTTCGCCACAGGGAGGAGACAGCAAGGACAGGCTTGCACGCCTTGCCCGGCGACGCCATAGCGCGGGCCATGCATGACATCCGCCTGATCCGCGACAACCCGCACGCCTTTGACGCCGGCCTCGCGCGCCGCGGCCTTGACCCCCTGTCCGCCGAAATCCTCGCCGCCGACGCCGCGCTCCGCGCGCTGCAAACCGACATCCAGGCCGCGCTCGCGCGCCGCAACGAAGCCTCGAAGCTGATCGGGCAGGCGATGGCCGCAGGCGACAAGGACAAGGCGGAAGCGCTGAAGGCCGAGGTCGCCGACCTCAAGGCGGCGCTCCCCGCAAAGGAAGAGGCCGAGCGCGCGCAGCTCGCAGCGCTCCACGACCGTCTTGCGGCGCTCCCCAACCTCCCCGCCGACGACGTGCCCGATGGCGAGGATGAAGCGGGCAATGTCGAAATCTCGCGCTGGGGCACGCCGCGCAGCTTCGACTTCGCGCCGCAGGAACATGCCGATTTCGCACCCGCGCTCGGCCTCGATTTCGAAACCGCGGCCAAGATGTCGGGCGCGCGCTTCGCCTTCCTCAAAGGCCCGATGGCGCGGCTCGAACGCGCACTCGGCCAGTTCATGCTCGACAAGCAGACGATCGAGGCGGGCTACAGCGAATGCGCGACCCCGCTGCTGGTCCGCGACGAGGCGGCCTTCGGCACGACGCAGCTCCCCAAATTCCGCGAGGATCTGTTTCAGACCACCGACGGCCTGTGGCTCATCTCGACCTCCGAAATGAGCCTCACCAACGCGGTGCGCGAGGAGATATTGCCCGAGGCCGATCTGCCGATCCGCATGACCGCGCTCACCCCCTGCTTCCGCTCCGAAGCGGGGTCGGCGGGGCGCGACACGCGCGGCTATATCCGCCAGCATCAATTCTGGAAGGTCGAGCTGGTCTCGATCACCCGTCCCGAAGACAGCGACGCCGAGCTCGAACGCAAGACGCGCGCCGCCGAGACCATCCTCGAAGCGCTCGAACTTCCCTATCGCAAGATGCTGCTCTGCGCCGGCGACATGGGTTTCGCCGCGCGCAAGACCTATGACCTCGAAGTCTGGCTCCCCGGCCAGAACGCCTATCGCGAGATTTCGAGCTGCTCGAACTGCGGCGATTTCCAGGCGCGCCGCATGAACACGCGCTTCCGCCGCGAGGGGACGAAAGGCAACGAGTTCGTCCACACATTGAACGGTTCGGGTCTCGCGGTCGGGCGTACGCTGGTGGCGATCCTCGAAAATTACCAGCAGGCCGACGGCAGCGTCGATATTCCGGCGGCGCTGCTGCCCTATATGGGCGGGATTACGAAACTGACGCCCAACAGCTAAATCATCGTCACCCCGGACTTGATCCGGGGTCCATGACGCCGCCGCTGAATGGATGCCGGATCAAGTCCGGCATGACGAAGAGAGAAAGACCAGAAACGTGCGCATCCTCCTCACCAACGACGACGGCTATCACGCCCCCGGCATGGCGGTGCTCGAAGCGATCGCGCGTCAGCTGTCGGACGACATCTGGGTCTGCGCCCCGGCCGAGGAGCAATCGGGCGCCGGCCATTCGCTCACCCTCTCGCGCCCGGTGCGCATCCGCGACCATGGGCCGCGGCGCTGGTCGTGCAGCGGCACGCCGACCGATTCGGTGATGATGGCGATCGGCAAGCTTATGCCCGAAAAGCCCGACCTCATTCTCTCGGGCGTCAACCGCGGCGCCAACCTGGGCGACGACATCACCTATTCGGGCACCGTCTCGGCGGCGATCGAAGGCGCGCTCGCGGGCATCCGCTCGATCGCGCTGAGCCAGGTCTATGCCCGCGAAGGCATGGGCGACAGCGTGCCGTTCGAGGCTGCCGAACAATGGGGCGCCAAGGTGCTCGCTCCGCTGATGACGATGGACATGGCGCCGCGCACGCTGATCAACATCAATTTTCCCGCGATCCCCGCGGCCGAGGTGCAGGGAATTCGGGTCACGCGCCAGGGCTTCCACGACTACGCCCGCGGCTCGATCGTCGAGGGCACCGATCCGCGTGGCTATCCCTATTACTGGTTCGGCCTCCACGGCATCGAACATAGCCTCGGCCACGACAGCGACCTCGAGGCGATCGACGACCGCTTCATCTCGGTCACCCCGCTCCAGCTCGACCTGACGCACGATCCCTCGCTCGCCGCGCTCCGCGCCGCTTATGCTGGCTAAAGAAATCCTCCCTGTCGCGCAGCGATGGGGAGGTGGCAGCGCGGAGCGCTGACGGAGGGGCACTGGCGCGGCCCCTCCACCATCCGCTACGCGGACGGTCCCCCTCCCCATCCCTGCGGCACAGGGAGGATCGATTGCAATCACCCGCTAGTCACGACCGCCCGGCTTTGGCACAAGGGCGGCGATGAGCAAAAGGACCAACCCCCGGCTGCATATTCAGGGCAGCATCAACCTGCTCAAACGCGCGAGCAAATGGCCGATCTGGGCCGATGTCGTTACACGGCTTGGCGTCGCCTTCTCGCTCATCGGCATCGTGATCCTCGTCCACTGGATCGATCGCGACGGGCTGATCGACCATCACGACGGCCACATCAGTTTCCTCGACGTCGTCTATTTCACGATGATCTCGGTCACCACGACGGGGTTCGGCGACATCGCGCCGATTTCCGACCGTTCGCGGCTGATCGAGGCGGTGATCGTGACGCCGATCCGTATCGCGGTGCTCTTCATCTTTGTCGGCACCGCCTATAATTTCGTCCTCAAACGCACATGGGAAAAATGGCGTATGGCCCGCATCCAGTCCAGGCTCACCAACCATATCGTCGTCCTCGGCTATGGCGTCAGCGGCGCCGAGGCGGTCCACGAACTGATCCAGCGCGGCACCGACCCGTCGTGCATCGTCGTCATCGACCAGTCGCCTACGCGGATCAGCGCGGCCGAGGCCGCCGGATGCAATGTGCTCGCGGGCGACGCCTCGAACGACGACACGCTCGTCGACGTTCGCGTGGCGGAGGCGCAGTCGGTGCTCGTCTCGGCGGGGCGCGACGACACCTCGATCCTCATCGTCCTCACCGTGCGCCACCTTGCGCCCAAGGTGCCGATCAGCGTCGTCATCCGCGCGCAGGATAATGAACTGCTCGCGCGGCAGGCGGGCGCGAACAATGTCATCAACCCGGTCAGCTTCACGGGATTGCTGCTCGCCGGATCGGCGCAGGGCGCGCATGTCGCCGAATATATGGCCGACCTCGCCAGCATCGACGGCCGCGTCCAGCTTCGCGAACGCCCGGTCGCCCCCGAAGAGGTCGGGCGCAGCCTCGACCAGCTTGCCAGCGGCGGCCGCGGGCTGCGCGTCTATCGCGCGGGAACGCCCCATGGCTTCTGGGAGCCCGAGGCGCAGCGGCTAGAGCGCGGCGATTTCATCGTCGAAGTCGTTCGCTGCGAAGCGAAGGAGGCTTCGGTTCCCGCCGCCTGACCGGCCGCTCCTTCAGCCGAGGAAGACGAACACCCCGCCCATCGCCGCATAAAAGAGCAGCCAATAGCCGGCGTCGATCGCGAACAGTTTGACGCTCGCGCGGCTGAACAGATGGTTGGTGCCGATTGCGGGAACGACAAAGCCCAGCGCGACCCCGACCGAGATCATCATCGTCGATCTGATGCTCATCTCGCCGAAATGCGCGAGCAAATGCCCCAGAAAGATCGCCGACACGATGCTGAACACGAAGGTCGCGCCGTAAATCAGCACGAAATTGCCCTCTTTCAGCTCCTCTTCGGTGCAGCCATGTTCGGCCATCCACGCCTTGCCGAACAGCGGACCGTACCAGATGCCGCCCACGACAAAGCCCGCCGCCGCCGCGGCGATGATTGCGATCCAACTCAGATTTGCCATTTTGCTCTCCCCTACCGGCGCGCAGCATGGCCCGTCTCACCGGGCGTGACAAGCGGCGCGAAATCGACTATGCGCGCCGCCAATCATGACAGTCAAAACGCTCCCCACCCAGCCGAAGGTCGGCATGGTTTCGCTCGGCTGCCCCAAGGCGCTCGTCGACAGCGAACGGATTCTGACCAAGCTGCGCGCCGACGGCTATGGCCTCTCGCCCGACTATGCCGGCGCCGATGTCGTGCTCGTCAACACCTGCGGCTTCCTCGACTCGGCGAAGGAAGAAAGCCTCGAGGCGATCGGCGAAGCAATGGCCGAAAACGGCCGCGTCATTGTCACCGGCTGCATGGGGAACGAGGCCGACGTGATCCGCGCGCGCTTCCCCAACGTCCTCGCCGTCACCGGCGCGCACCAATATGAACAGGTCGTCGATGCCGTCCACGACGCCGCGCCGCCCACCCAGGGCCCGTTCATCGATCTGGTCCCCGAAGGCGGGCTGAAGCTCACCCCGCGCCACTACAGCTACCTCAAGATCAGCGAAGGCTGCAACCACCTCTGCGCCTTCTGCATCATCCCCGACCTGCGCGGTAAACTCGTCAGCCGTCGCATCGACGCGGTGCTGCGCGAGGCCGAAAAGCTCGTCGCCGCAGGGACGAAGGAACTGCTGGTGATCAGCCAGGACACCTCGGCTTATGGCGTCGACATCCGCCACGACCCGCGCCAGTGGCACGGCCGCGAAGTTCGCGCGCACATGACCGACCTCGCGCGCGAACTCGGCCAGCTTCGTACCAGCGAAGGCCGCGCGCCGTGGGTGCGCCTCCACTATGTCTATCCCTACCCGCACGTCGACGCGGTCATCCCGCTGATGGCCGAAGGGCTGCTCACACCCTATCTCGACATCCCCTTCCAGCACGCGAGCCCGAGCGTCCTCAAGCGCATGAAGCGCCCCGCGAACGAAGCGAAGGTGCTCGAACGCCTCAAGAGCTGGCGCGCGATCGCCCCCGACATCGCTATCCGATCGAGCTTTGTCGTCGGCTTCCCCGGCGAAACCGAGGCCGATTTCCAATATCTCCTCGACTGGCTCGACGAGGCGCAGCTCGACCGCGTCGGCGCCTTCCGCTTCGAACCCGTCGCGGGCGCGCAGGCGAACGCCCTGCCCGATCCGGTGCCCGAAGAGGTCAAGGAAGAACGCTATCAGCGCATCATGGCAAAAACCGCGGCGATCAGCGCCGCCAAGCTGGAGGCCAAAATCGGCCGCACCCTCCCCGTCATCATCGACGAGGTCGGCGAGGCGGACGAGGACGGCAGCATCGGTGCGACGGGCCGGTCACAGGCCGACGCGCCCGAAATCGACGGCCACGTCTATCTGCGCGACGTCGCCGCGACGCTGAAGGCCGGCGACATCGTCGATGTCGTCGTCGAGGATGCCGACGAACACGACCTGTTCGGCGTGGTGGCCTGAACCCGGTTCAGCCGAAAATCGCTGTCCTACACGGCGCGGGTCACATAGCCTTGCGGGATGGTCATCACCCGCGCCCCTGAACAGCGATTTGCGAGTAAAGTTACGCAGTTTTCTGCGACTTTCCGAGAATCAGACTTTCTTTCCCTTCGTCATCCCGGACCTGCTGGACAGCAATGCAAAACGCGATTTGCGAGTGAAGTTAGGCGGATTTCCGCCGCTTTCGCCGCGGCCATTCCATTCTTAAAACAGCCGCGTCAGCGCATAGAACAGCGCCGCCACCGCCGCGCTGGCGGGAATGGTGATGAACCACGCCGCAATGACATTGCCCGCGACGCCCCAGCGCACCGCGCTCGTCCGCCGTGCGACGCCGGCGCCTATGATGCTGCCGGTAATCGTGTGCGTCGTCGATACCGGGATGCCGAGCAGGCTGGCGGTGAACACCATGATCGACCCGCCGGTGGAGGCGGCAAAGCCCTGATGATGCGACAATTTGGTGATGCGGCCGCCCATCGTCTCGATGATCTTCCACCCGCCCGACAGCGTGCCGAGCGCGATCGCGATATAACAGGAAAATGCGACCCAGTGCGGCACATGGAACTCGCCCGACAGATAGCCGGTCGAGTACAGCAGCACCGCGATGATCCCCATCGTCTTCTGCGCATCATTGAGCCCATGGCTCAGCGAATAGGCGGCGGACGAAAAGAGGTGCAGGGTCCGAAAGGTCGATTCGGCGAATTTGGCTGTCGCGCGGTGCAGCGCCCAGCTGCTGGCGAGCATCACCAGCATCGCGAGGAACATGCCGAGCATCGGCGACAGAAAGATCGCAATGACCGTCTTGTTGAGCCCGCTCCACTGAGTCCCCTCGAACCCTGCATGGGCGACGCCCGCGCCAACGATGCCGCCGACGAGCGCATGGCTCGACGAGGACGGAATGCCCTTCAGCCAGGTCACGACGTTCCAGAACATCGCGCCGACCAGCGCGCCGAACACGACCGCCGGGGTCACCAGATCCTTGTCGATCAATCCCGCGCCGATCGTCTCGGCAACCTTGTGCAGCGCCGGGAAGGCGAGACTCAGAAAATAGGCGGCGAAGTTGAAAAACGCCGCGAACACCACCGCCTGCACCGGGCGCAGCAACCGCGTCGCGACAACCGTCGCGATGCTGTTCGCCGCGTCGTGCAGCCCGTTCAGGAAATCGAACGCCAGCGCAAGGATGACGAGGCCGACGAGGAGCGGGAAAGCGAGTTCGTGCATGGAATGGCGCCCCGCCTAAGCGTGGTCGATGACCAGGCCGTCGATTTCGTTCGCGACATCCTCGAAACTGTCGGTCACGCGCTCGAGGTGGCGGAACAGCTCGCGCGCGATCAGGAAGCGCGTCGGGTTCGCCTCGCCATGCTCGCGGAACAGCCGCTTCAGGCCCGATGCGTGAATTTCGTCGGCATGGCCCTCCATCCGCACGAGCCGCTCGGTGAGCTCGTGGAGCCGCGGCCCATTGGCGCCGATGTTGCGGAGCAACGGCAGCGCTTCCGCCGTCAGGCGCGCCGCGTCGACGATGATCCCGGCAATGTCGCGCATCTCGGGCTCGAATTCGGTGACGTCGTACAGGTCGACCGCGCCCGCGGTCTTCTGCATCTCGTCGATCGCATCGTCCATCGAGGCGATCAGGTCGGTGATCGCGCTGCGGTCGAACGGCGTCAGGAAGGTGCGGCGGACGGTCTGGAGCACTTCGCGCGTGATCGCGTCGGCGTCATGCTCGCGCTCGATAATCTCGCGCACATGGTCGGCCATGCCGTCGCCGCCCTGCAACATGCGCGACAGCGCGTTGGCGCCCGCGACCAGCGTTGCCGCATGGCTTTCGAACAATTCGAAAAAATTGCCCTGCCGCGGCAGCAGACGCTGAAACCATGCGAACATCCGGCTTACCCCTGTCTTCTCGTCAATAGTCTGGATCGCGCCGCGCGGCTGCGCGACGGCGCGAAAGCCGCCGTCGCCAAAGGACCGGATCAGCGCCTGCAGATCGGCCTCGTCGACCGCGGCCGCCGCATCATCAAAGGCGAACCACCGGCGCTCGCGCTCGTCCATTTCCTTCCACTCGTCGAGTTCGTTCGTCACCGCGAGCGGAAAGACTTCGACGTGATACATGATCGACGCGCCGTTCGCGCGGCGCTTGCGATATTCGTAACTGCCGATCGGTGTCGGACAGACGGCGCCGATCACCCCCGCCTCCTCTTCGGCCTCGACCGCCGCGGCGGCGTGGCGCTCCATTCCGTTCAGCGGAT
Organism: Sphingopyxis sp.; assembly: GCA_030148985.1. Lineage (GTDB taxonomy): Bacteria > Pseudomonadota > Alphaproteobacteria > Sphingomonadales > Sphingomonadaceae > Sphingopyxis. The sequence goes on along the minus strand of JASBSJ010000046.1, from coordinate 29,768 downwards.
TGCCCTTGGGAATGACCCAGCGCTTCGTCTCGCGCGAAGTAATCAGCAGGATTTCGGTCGGCCCGTCCTGCGCCGGGCCGCCGAATCGATAGGGAAGGACGGCGATTTGACGCATAAGGCTCCATCCTTTCCAGAGGTTAGCGCGGCCGGGCGGCCGAACGATGACAGAAGGGTTTCGCGCCTATGACATTTTTGTGACAGCTACAAGCATCGCCGCACCCACTCGCCGCGGTTTCCGTAAACGTCAATTCGATTGCAAAATGCAACGCGGTGCGTAAGCTGAGCGCATAAGACGACTGGGAGATGACATGATGGTGAACACGGCGAGCCCCGTGGATCAGGATGTGCTGATCGTCGGCGCGGGCATTTCGGGCATCGGCATGGCGGTGCACCTTCAGATGCACTGCCCCGACCGCAGCTTCGCGCTCGTCGAACGCCGCGCGCAGCTGGGCGGCACCTGGGATCTGTTCCGCTATCCCGGCATCCGCTCGGACAGCGACATGCACACGCTGGGCTTTATCTTCGAGCCGTGGAAGCATGAAAAGTCGATCGCCGACGGTCCGGCGATCCTCGATTATCTGAACCGCATCGTCGACGAACGCCATATCCGCGAGCGCATCCGCTTCGACCGCAAGGTCGTCGGCGCCGACTGGGACAGTGCCGCCGCGCGCTGGACGGTGACGATGGAGGACGGCGAAGGCCGGACCTCGACGACGACCGCGCGCTGGCTTTATCTCGGCGCGGGCTATTATGATTATGACGAGCCGTTCGACGCAAATTTCGCGGGCCGCGAGGATTTCAAGGGCCAGATCGTCCACCCGCAATTCTGGCCGAAAGACCTCGACTATAAGGACAAAAAGGTCGTCGTGATCGGATCGGGCGCCACCGCGGTGACGATCGTTCCGTCGATGCAGGAGGCGGCGCATGTCACGATGCTACAGCGCACGCCGACCTGGTATTTCATCCGCCCGGCGAAGGACGGCTTCGCCAATTTCCTCCGCAAGATCCTGCCCGAAAAACTCGCGTACAAGATCACGCGCTTCAAGAATGTCCGGCTTCAGGACATCGCCTTCCGCCGCGCGCGCGAAAAGCCCGAGAAGGTCAAGGAGTTCCTCACCAACAAGCTGAAGGCCAGCCTGGGTGACCATTATGACGAAAAGGCTTTCACCCCGCCCTACAATCCGTGGGACCAGCGGCTGTGCCTCGTCCCCGATGCCGACTTCTTCGAAGCGATGAAGGCGGGCAAGGCGTCGGTCGTCACCGACCATATCGAGCGGTTCGACGCGAACGGCATCCAGCTCAAATCGGGCAAACATCTCGATGCCGACATCATCATCACCGCAACCGGGCTCAAGCTGGCGGTCGCCGGCAAGATCCCGGTGCGCGTCGATGGCGAGCGCATCGATTGGCACGAGCATTTCTATTACAAGGCGTGCATGTTCTCGAACGTCCCGAATTTTTCGGCGGTGTTCGGCTATCTCAACGCCAGCTGGACGCTGCGCGCCGACATCGTGTCCGAATATGTTTGCCGCGTGCTCAACCATATGAAGGCGACGAACACGCTCGTCGCAACGCCGGTGCTCGCCGATCCGTCGAGCCTCGAAGAGGAAAATGTCTTCGATTTCTCCTCGGGCTATATCCAGCGCTCGCTGCACATCATGCCCAAGAGCACCGCGTCGCTGCCGTGGCGGCTCAGCCAGAATTACCTCCAGGACCGCATCGACATGCGCACCGGCGCGATCGACGACGGCGTGCTGACCTTCACCAATGCGAAGGCGAAGGCGGTCCCGGCGCCAACCGAACTCGAAGCCGCGGAATAACATGTACCTTCCCCTCGATGGGGGAAGGATATGAAGCCTTGCGCCGTAGGCGCTAGGCGGGGGTGACGGTGCGTCCTTGCACGATCGCGTCGGGCCGAAGGCCGCACCCCCACCGCTGCGACTAGCGAACAAGTTCGCAAGTCTCGCTGCCTCCCCCATCAAGAGGGAGGGTGAGTGAAGTTGGGATTCGCTCGCCGTCAATCGACATGCTCGGGCTTGCCTTTGGTCGAGCCCTTGGCGAAATCCTCGAGCTGTTTCTCGGTCATGCTGTCGGCCATCTCTTTCGATGCGCCTTTGAGTTCCGACCTGGGCGTGTCGCCGCGCTTGGCGCTGAGCGCGGCACCGGCGGCTTTTTGCTGGGCTTTGGATTTGGCTGGCACGGTATTTCTCCTTTGCCGCCCCGCTATCCATTAACGATCGTGCCGCCATTGGGATGCAACACCTGGCCCGACATATAGCTGCTGTCGTCGCAGGCCAGGAACAGGAAGCAGGGCGCGACCTCATTGGGTTCGCCCGGCCGTTTCATCGGCGTCGATTCGCCGAAGGTCGCGACCTTTTCCGCCGGAGCGCCGCCGCGCGGATTGAGGGGAGTCCAGATCGGCCCCGGCGCGACCGCGTTCACCCGAATGCCCTTATCGATCAGATTTTCGCTGAGTGAACGGGTAAAGGCCGTGATCGCGCCCTTGGTCGCGCTATAGTCGAGCAGGCCGCCCGACCCTTGATACATGGTGACGCTGGTGCAATTGACGATCGCCGCGCCCTTGCCAAGATGCGGCAACGCCGCCTGCACCAGATAGAACATGCCGAAAATATTGGTGGCAAAGGTGCGTTCGAGCTGTGCGGCGCTGATGTCGCGAATATCTTCGGCCGGATGCTGTTCGCCCGCATTGTTGACGAGGATGTCGAGGCGGCCGAACGCCTTGACCGTCTGCGCGACGATTGTCTCGCCCGCCTTGACCTTGCCCACATCGGCCTTGATCGTAATCGCGCGGCGCCCCTCGCGCTCGACGATTGCCGCCGTCTCCACGGCATCCGCCTTATTATCCAGATAGACGATCGCAATGTCCGCGCCTTCGCGTGCAAACAGCGCGCAGACAGCCCGGCCGATCCCGCTGTCGCCGCCGGTCACGATCGCGACCTTGCCATCAAGGCGCCCCGACCCCGGATAGCGCGGCTCCCATTTGGGCGCGCGGTCGAGATCGGCTTCGCGGTCCGACGGCGGCGTCTTGATCGTCTTGGCGGAGCCCACCTTGCGGCGCAGCTTGGCCGCGGCGCTGCGTTTCCCCTTCTTTTCCTTCTCGCTTTCGCCGACTTTTCCGGCCTTCGGTTGCTTAGCCATGACATTATCCTTGATCGATGAGCCTAATTGACGGGGAGCACATCGCGCGCAAATTCGTCCTTGACGACGCGCGCGACCGCGCCGGTCATCGGCACGTTGATGCGATAGCTGCCCTCGGCATAAGGGCCGACTTCATAAGGGGCGATCGCGATCGTCAGGCGATCGAGATAGCGTCCGTCGGACGAGCCTATCCACACTGTCTGCGCCGACGCCGGCGGACATTTGGCAAAGGGACTGTCGGGTTCTTCATCGGCCGTGACGCCCTTTGCGGCTTTCGCGCGCTTGATCCCCGCGCAAAAGCCGTCGCGGATCGCCGCGTCGAAGGCGGTGCTGCTTTCGAACAAGTCGAGCGGGTTCATCCGCTTGCGCCGATTGCGGTCCCAGAGCAACGTATCGAACACCTCCATTCCGTGCGCGCCGCCCGAATAGGTATCGATTTCGGCCGACAGGCTGAGGAAGCGCGGTGTATCGGTGACGCGCTGCCAGGTCTGGCGATGGCTGTGCGGGCGATAGGGGTAGGCGTTCTTTTCGGCTGCGGCCTTGTCGCGTTCCGCCGCCGCAACCACCGCCGCGCGCTTGGCCGCACGGTCGCTATCGAGCGCCTTTGCCAGTTCGGGAATACGTGCGGCGTCGGCGGGATAGCTATAGGTGAACTCGATCAGGTCGCTGCTTTCGCTGACGTTCGATGCCGGTGCGTTTTTGGCCGCTTCGTCGGCCGCAGCCTCCGGCGGCGCACCGCGAACGGCGGCAGCCGCCGCCTTTTCGGCCTGCGTCGGCTTGTCTTCGGAACAGCCCGCCAGCAGCAGCGCACCGGCAAGCAAGGGAACGGCGTTTCGCCAGAGTCTTGGGTTCGTCATGCAGGCATAACGCCGGGAATCGACAAAATATCCCGAGCGGCCTAGCACGGCGCGCATGACCGACTATTCCGACCTGATCCAGCCCGACAAGGGGCAGGACGCCCGCCCGATCCATCTCGTCGACAAAAAGGGCTATGACGAATGGCTGAAGGGGCGCAGCGCGCGCGAACGCGCGCATTTGGCCGCGGTCGGTTTCAAGCCCGATGCCTATGTCCACGCCATCCTGCCGGGCGACGATCCCGACAAATGGTCGGTCGTCACGACGGTGGCCGATGTCGAAAGCCTGTCGGCATGGTGCCTCGCCAAGCTGGGCCAGATCCTGCCCGAAGGCCGCTACCGCGTCGAGGGCCGGCAACCCGGCAAGGCAATGTTCGGCTGGATGAGCGCGCAATATCGCTTCGATGCCTATAAATCGAAAGCACCCGCAAAGGGGCCGCGCGTCCTGCTCACAACGGACGTAGCCGCAATCGCCCCGATGGTCGCCGAGGCGCGCGCGGTCGCGCTCGTGCGCGACCTTGTCAACACGCCCGCCGCCGACATGGGCCCGGCAGCGATCGAAAAGGCCGCCGAGCGCATCGCCAAGGCGCATGGCGGCAAGCTGACCGTCACCAAAGGCGAAGCGCTCGAACAGGGTTATCCGATGATCCATGCGGTCGGGCGTGCCGCCGCCAAGCACCACGCGCCGCGGCTGATCGAGATCGAGTGGGGCAAGGAGGATCACCCGCGCATCGCGCTCGTCGGCAAGGGGATCAGCTTCGACAGCGGCGGGCTCGACATCAAGCCCGCGGCGGGAATGCGGCTGATGAAAAAGGATATGGGCGGCGCCGCGCATGTGCTGGCGCTCGCCGAACTGGTGATGGCGAGCGGGCTGCCCGTGCGGCTGCACTGCCTGGTCGCGGCGGCCGAAAACGCGATTTCGTCCGACGCCTTTCGCCCCGGCGACGTGCTGAAAAGCCGGAAAGGCCTGACCGTCGAAATCGGCAACACCGACGCCGAGGGGCGGCTGGTGCTCGGTGACGCGCTGGCAAAGGCAGCGGAGTCGGAACCCGAACTGATCGTCGATTTCGCGACGCTGACGGGTGCGGCGCGCGTGGCGCTCGGCCCGGACCTGCCGCCGCTGTTCGCCAATGACGATGCGCTCGCCGACGCGATGCTGACGGGCGGGGTCGAGCGCGACGATCCGCTGTGGCGGATGCCGCTGTGGGACGGCTATGCCGACCTCCTCGAAACCGACATCGCCGACCTGGGCAATGCGGGCAGCTCGCCCTTCGCAGGAGCGATCACCGCGGCCCTGTTCCTGAAGCGCTTTGTTCCCGACGGGACGGCGTGGGCGCATATCGACACCTTCGCCTGGCGGCCTTCGGCGAAGCCCGGCCGTTCAAAGGGCGGCGCGGCACTGGGGCTGCGCGCCGCGTGGGCGATGCTGCAGACGCGTTACAACCGCCGCGGCAAGACTTGATAAAGCCTCTCCCGCTAGTCTAATGGCCCGCGATTGTCCGCGCCCTGCGGACCTTCGGATTCAACAGGACGGCACGTGACAGCAGAGAGCGGTGACAATATGGCGGCAAGCCGCGTGCGGATGGGACGCCCCGGCACCGTCGGCGCGGGCCGCGATCGCTTTGGCCTGACGGGGACGTCGCAGGCGTTCGATCCGCGGATCGTCGCGATCCGTCCCGACCTCGCCGATATTGCGGTCGCCGGCACCTATTTCGCCCCGCATTATGCGGCGCCGATGATGCGGAGCGGCTTGCTGCCTGCCGCCGCGCTGCGCGCGTCGCCGTCGCTCGACGCCGAACAGACGAGCGAATTGCTGTTCGGCGAGGGCTTTGCGCTGCTCGACCTGACTGGCGGCTGGGCATGGGGCTATTGCCTGGCCGACCATTATGTCGGCTATCTCGCCGCCGAAGCGCTCGGCGCGCCAATCGCACCGACGCACCGCGTGCAGATGGTCGAAGCCATGCTCCACAACGCCCCCGATGCTGCGAGCGGCGGCCCCGGCGTGCTGCCGCGCGGTGCGCTGGTGATGGGCGAGGCGGAAGGCGAATGGCTGGCGACCGCGCACGGCTATCTGCCGCTCGCCGCTCTTACCGAGGTCGGCACGACCGAGAACGATCCGGCGGGACTGGCCGAGGAGATGATCGGCACGCCTTATGTGTGGGGTGGCCGCACCACCAAGGGGATCGACTGTTCGGGGCTGGTCCAGCTCGTCTGGGCTGCGGCGGGAATCCAGCTGCCGCGCGACACCGACCTGCAACTCGCCGCACTCGGCGCCGACAAGGATGTCGATCCCGCCCAGCTTGCGCGCGGCGACCTCGTCTTTTTCCCCGGCCATGTCGGAATCATGGCCGACGCGGCGACGATCGTTCATGCCAGCGAGCATTGGAAGGACGTGCGCGCCGAACCGCTCGCCGATCTGGTCGCGCGGACCCGGGCGGAGGGGCACGAGGTGCCGGTCAGCGGCGCGAAGCGGCTGCGTTAGGCCATGACCCACAGCATATTCATCGACGGCGCCGCGGGAACGACGGGCCTGGAAATCGCCGAGCGGCTTGCCGGGCGGAGCGAATTTACGCTGATCGCGCTCGACGAGGCGCGCCGCAAGGATGCCGCCGCGCGGCGCGATGCGCTCAACGACGCCGATTTCGTGATCCTCTGCCTGCCCGACGACGCGGCGCGTGAAGCAGTGGCAATGATCGGCAACGACCGCACCCGCGTGATCGACGCCTCGACCGCGCACCGCGTCGCGCCGGGCTGGACCTATGGTTTTCCCGAAGTCGTCGGCCATGATGCGGTGGCGTCGGCGGCGCGAGTGTCGAACCCCGGCTGCTATTCGACGGGCTTCATCGCGCTCGTCGCGCCGCTGGTGCACGCGGGCCTCCTGCCCGCCGACTGGCCCTATATCTGCCATGCGGTCAGCGGCTATTCGGGCGGCGGCAAGGCGCTGATCGAACGCTTCGAGGGCGACCGCGACATCGCCTGGCGCGGCTATTCGCTCGCGCTCGGTCACAAGCATGTGCCCGAAATGCAGGCACGATGCGGCCTGTCGATCGCTCCGCTCTTTTCGCCCGCCGTGATCCCGGCGCATCGCGGGATGGTGGTCGAAGTGCCCTTGCCGCTCGGCGCGATGCCCGGCGCTGCTGCGCCCGGCGCGCTGCGCGCTGCGCTCGCCGACTTTTACGGCGCGAGCCCGATCGTCGTCATGGGTGAAGCGCCCGCAGACGGCGAAATGCTGCTCCGCGCATCGGACGCGGGCGACGACCGGATCGAATTATTCGTTTTCGTGAACGCCGACGCCAGCCAGGCGCGGCTTGTCGCGCGGCTCGACAATCTGGGCAAGGGCGCCAGCGGCGCCTGTGTCCAGAACCTCAATATCATGGCGGGATTGCCCGAAACTGCGGGTTTGCGGATTTAGGGTCAGTGAACCGTGTCGAGGACGTCTTCGACCGACAAATAGGTGATCAGCCGCTCGATCTGGCGCCAGCGGGCGAAATGGACGTGGTTGCCCAGCACACGATATTGTTCGGCGCGCGCTGCTGCCGCAAAGCCGGCTTCTTCGCCGTGCAGGCTGATGAGCGCATGGGCATCCTCGACCGCGGCACGGTCGCTGAGAAAGGGGGCTGGCAGGTGCATCGACTTCCTGGTCCGTAACTTGAACCCTTGACGTAAGCCCCGCCCCTAACCGCGCCGTTCCCAACTGTGATGAACGATTGGGTAAGGTTAATCAGATTTCATGCCGCCTTAACCAAGCGGCTCCGCGCTGCGTACGTTTCGCCCCTTTGCCACCACGCTTTGCCCGTGTAGACAGGGGATATGCGCAAGATCCTGAAATATGTCGGCCTCGCCCTTCTGCTGCTGCTGATCGTCGGCGGCGTCACGCTGTACATCATGTCGCGGCCCGATGTGGCGCGCTTCTCGACCGCCGAGCTCAGCGGCCGGGTACCGGTGATGGCGTCGCAGCGCACTGAGACATTTCCGACGATCAACGTCCCCGAAGCGACGAGCTGGCCCGCCGGGCAAGCGCCGCGCGCCGCGCAGGGGCTGACCGTCCAGCGCTTTGCCGAAGGGCTCGACCATCCGCGCACTATCCTCGTCCTGCCGAACGGCGACGTGCTCGCCGCCGAAGCGCAGAGTCCGCCGCGCAAGGATGGCGGTGTCCAAGGCGCGGTGATGAAAAACCTGATGGGCAAGGCGGGCGCCGGCCGCAAACCGTCGGCAAACCGTATCACCCTGCTCCGCGACGCCGACGGCGACGGCAAGGCCGAGCTGAAAACCGCCTATATCACCGGCCTCAATTCGCCCTATGGCATGGCGCTGGTCGGCGATACGCTTTACGTCGCGAACACCGACGCGCTGCTCGCCTTTCCCTATGTCGAGGGCGAGACGAAGATGAGCGGCAAGCCGGTCAAGATCGTCGACCTGCCCGCCAAGGGCACCAATCGCCACTGGACCAAAAGCCTGGCCGCGGCGCCGAACGGCTGGCTCTACATCGGCGTCGGTGCCGATTCCAACATCGGCGAAGCGGGCATGAACCGCGAGTTTCGCCGCGCCAGCGTGCTCGAAGTGCGGCCCGAAAACAAATATATCCGCACCTTCGCCGCGGGCATCCGCAACCCCGTGGGCCTCGCCTTCTATCCCGGCAGCGATCGGCTGTGGACCGTCGTCAACGAGCGCGACATGCTGGGCAGCGATCTGGTTCCCGACTATCTGACTGATGTCGACGAGGGCGATTTTTACGGCTGGCCCTGGTATTATTGGGGCGGTTTCATCGACCCGCGGGTCGAACCCGAGGCCGAGGATCGCCGCCAATATGTCAAGCGGCCCGAATATGGGCTGGGCGCCCATACCGCGCCACTCGGCATGACCTTCTCAACGGGCCTCGACCTTGGTGAGCGCTGGGCGAACGGGGCGCTGATCGCCCGGCACGGATCATGGAACCGCGAGCCCGCCGCCGGCTATGACGTCGTGTTCGTCAAGTTCGGCGCGAACGGCCGGCCGCTCGACGCGCTGCCGATCACCCTGCTCGACCGCTTCCTTGCCGCCGACGGCAAAACCACCCGCGGCCGCCCGGCCGACGTCAAGGTCGCGAAGGACGGCAGCGCGCTGGTCGCCGACGATACCGGCGGGGTGATCTGGCGGGTCGCGAAGGCGGGGTAAAGCCCTCCCCCTTGATGGGGGAGGCAGCGAAACTTGCGAACTTGTTCGCTAGTTGCAGCGGTGGGGGTGCGTTCTCGCCCTGAAACGAAGGCACAATGGCGCGCCATCACCCTCATCCAACTCCGCCTAATGCCTTCGGCATAAGGCTTCATATCCTTCTCCCATCGAGGGAGAAGGAATTGGACTACACCCGCATCGGCATCAGCACATAGAGCGCGGGGCTCTTTTCGCTTTCGCGGATCAGCGTCGGGGCGTTGGCGTCGGCGAGGTGAAGTTCGACGCTGTCGCCGTCGACCTGCCCCAAAATGTCGCTGAGGTAGCGGGCGTTGAAGCCGATCTCCATCGCGTCGCTGTCGTAACCCGCGGCGAGTTCTTCGGCCGCGGTGCCGTTTTCGGGGCTGGTCACGCTGAGCGTGATCCGGTCCTTGTCGAGCCCGACCTTGACCGCGCGCGTCTTTTCGCTGGCGATCGTCGATACGCGGTCGACGCCCTGGAACAGGCTTTTCGGATCGACCTTCAAAAGCTTGTCGTTCGCGGTCGGGATGACGCGGCTATAGTCGGGGAAGGTGCCGTCGATCAGCTTCGACGTCAGCACGGCGTGGCCGAGCTGGAAGCGAATCTTGCTGGCCGACAGGCTGATTTCGACATTGCCCTCGGCCTCGTCGAGCAGCTTGCGGATTTCGCCGACGCATTTGCGCGGGACGATCACGTCGGGCATCCCCGCGGCGCCGTCGGGGCGCGTCACCGTATAGCGTGCGAGGCGGTGACCATCGGTCGCCGCGGCCTTGAGCACCGGCCCCGTCGCATCCTCGGCAACGTGGAAGAAGATGCCGTTCAGATAATAGCGCGTTTCCTCGGTCGAAATGGCGAAGCGCGTCTTGTCGATGATCTGGATGAGCTCGGCGACGGGCAGCTCGAAATTGGTGGGCAGCTCGCCCTCCGCAATCACCGGGAAATCGTCGCGCGGCAGGGTCGGCAGGTTGAAGTTCGAGCGCCCGGCCTTGACCTGCATCTTGCCCTCGGCGGCGGCAAGGCTGACTTCGGATCCTTCGGGAAGCTTGCGTGCGATTTCGAAGAGCGTGTGCGCCGATACGGTGGTGGTGCCCGCCGTTTCGACCTTCGCTGCGATCGTTTCGACGACCTGCAAATCGAGGTCGGTCGCCATCAGTTTGAGCTGGCCGGACACATCGGCTTCAATGAGGACGTTCGACAGGATCGGGATCGTGTTGCGCCGTTCGACCACCGACTGGACGTGGCCGAGGCTCTTCAACAAGACTGCGCGTTCGATCGTCGCTTTCATTCTTAATCCGCCATCCTGTGTGTTTCGCGGGAGAAGTCCCTTGTGGAGACAGAGGATCGGAGGCGATTCGTGCCCCGATTCTGGCCCCTGAAAATGTCCACCTTCCTTAACGCACGTAACGCGCCGTGCAAGCCATGCTTGCAAAGCGGCGGCAATCGCGCGAACGAGGCGCGATGCGGCGCTGGCCCCTTTCCCTGTTGATGCTGGCGGCGATGCCCGCCGCGGCCCTCGCCGCCGCGGCACCGACCGCGCTCGGCATTTTCGACGGCTGGGGGGCCTTTCGCGATGCCGCGCGGGCGCGCTGCTATGCAATTGCCGAACCCTCGGCAACAATCGGACGGCCGCAGGTCAAAGCCTATGCCAGCGTCGGTTATTGGCCGAAATCGCGCATTCGCGGCCAATTCTATGTCCGGTTGTCGAAGGCGCGCGCGGCGGAGCGCGATTTGCGCCTGACGATCGGCAGCCGCCGCTTCATCCTGACCGGTAAGGGCGTCCACGGCTGGGCGAGCGACGCGCGAATGGACGCCGCGATCGTCGCCGCGATGCGATCGGCACCGAGCATGAGCGTCGAAAGCCGCGCCGAGACGGGCGGCGCGATCGCCGACACCTATCGCCTGCGCGGTGCGGCGACGGCGATCGACGCGGCGGCGCTGGGGTGCGCGCGACTGCGCTGAGCCGCCTCGGGAAAGTGGCGGATTTCTGAGCCACTTGACGCCGAAATCCCATTTACACCCGGCAATAGACCCGCCCCAAGCTTCCGGGACACAGCCTCACACCAGCACCATGGTCTGCGCCATGGCCATCACGAAGGAGACGAATGAGAACAGCAGCAGCATAACCGCCACAATGCGGGCCTTGCGACCCTTGACCGGACGCTTGAGGCCAAGGCGCAGTTCGCGCCGTCGCCAGGTGATCACGGCAAGCGTGAGAAGCGGAAGGTTCATGAACGCCCATAGGAAGGGAATCCATATGCTCCACGACGTCGTGAAGAGAGAAACGATGCCCATGCCTATAAAAACCGCCGGTATGCCGATATAACCGGCCGTCTGGAGACGAAGTTTCAAATCCTCCTCCGCCCATTGGGCCTCCAACGCTTCCTGCTCGGTTTCCTCCGCCGTCCCCTCGCCGTCATCGGGGACGTAAAGCCATTCCTCAAAAGCGTCATCGGCGACCTGCTTGCGCGCCTTTAGCGCTGAATCGGACTGCGCCGCAGTCTCGCCGAAGTCCGGTAATCTCTTCAATGTCCGCCTCCGGCCAGAATCGCTAATTGCGATAACACCACGCAATTTGTTTCATCGCAATTCACACTAACAATGCCTCACGGATATTACCGGCCGAGCTTCGTCAGTTCCTTGGCCAGAAAATCTAGCACCAGCCGCACTCGCGGCACATGGCGCAGCCTTTCGTGCGTGAGCAGCCACAGGCCGGTGGTGTCGTCGCTCTTGGGCGGCAGGCAGCGGATGAGGTCGGGTTCGCGGTCGGCGAGGTAAGCGGGTAGCACGGTGAGGCCCATGCCCGCGCGCACGCCCGAAAGCAGCCCGGTCGCGGTGTCATATTGCATGACCACCGATGTCTCGAGCCCATATTGGCGCAGCCACGCCTGATAGGGTTCCCACACGCCGCCCCCGCCGCCGATGAAGGGATGCATTGCCAGCTGCTCGCGGCTGCGCGGCACGCCGTTTCGGTCGGCATAGTCGCGGCTGCAATAGACGGTCCACGGATTGTCGGCGACGCGGCGCCCGACAAGGCCCGCGCCCGCGGGCTGCTTGCTGCTGCGGATCGCGATGTCGGCGGCGCCGGCGGCCAGGTCGCGCGGTTCGTCCGAGGTGTCGAGCTGGATATGGATGCCCGGATGTTCGGCGCGCAAATCGCGCAGGATTGGCGGCAGGATCGTGACGGCGATGATTTCCATCACCGTCAGGCTGACCGTGCCGCCGGTGTCGCGCGAGCGCGCGCCCGCTGCATCGCCGAAGCGGGCGGCGGCGTCGCGCACCGCCGCGGCGCTTGCCAGCATTGCTTCGCCCACCGGGGTCAGCGCATAGCCCGCCTGCCGCCGTTCGAAGAGCGTGACTCCGGTCGCGGCTTCGAGCGCGGCGATGCGCCGCGCGACGGTCGTCTGGCTGACGCGCATCGTCTGTGCGGCGGCGAGCGTGCTGCCCGTTTCGGCGACGGCCAGAAAGGCCTTGAGGTCGTTCCAATCGTACATGGCGCCTTGTGCGTCATAATCGCCCCCGCCTCATTCTGCAAATTTGCAGAATGGTCGCGCAACATCGTTGCTCCATCGCGATTGTGCGTTGCGATATATCGGGTCTTACCGGCTTCCTCCCCTCCTTAGCCGGCCGATGGAGACAGAAGATGAAAAAGCTTATGATCCTCGCCGTCACCGCTGCCGCGCTCGTCGGCCAGCCCGTATCGGCAGAACCCGCCCCTGCCAAAGCCAGCGTCGCGGTGGCGCACCGCGACCTCGACCTTCGCACCGAGGCGGGTGCCAAGGCGCTCGATCGCCGCATCTGGCGCGCCGTCGTCGAAGTATGCGGCGATGCGCCGGGGTACGACATCGAAGGCAAGAATAATGTCCGCCAGTGCCGCCGCGACACGCGCGCCATGGCATCGGCACAGGCAAAAGTCGCGATCGCCGGCGCGATGCGCGATCAGGCGATCCAGGTCAGCTCGATCGGCAACTGACCGCGAACCGAAGTTGCACGGTTCGTCAGCACCGGGGCCGCGATCAGGGCACGATTGCGGTCCCGGCTTGCTGTCTAAATCCTCCCTGAGGCGCAGCCATGGGGAGGTGGCAGCGCGAAGCGCTGACGGAGGGGCAATAATGCGACGTCGCCGACCCTCCACCATCCTTCGGATGGTCCCCCTCCCCATGCCTGCGGCACAGGGAGGATATTATGTCTGCAAGCGATCGAAACGCGGCATTCTGTAAAATTCGCGCAGAGGCGCAGAGATCGCAGAGGGGGAATGCTCTTCAACTCTGCGATCTCTGCGCCTCTGCGCGAATCCTGTTCCAACACAGCCCTTCGGGCAAAAGACCGCAATCGGTCGTTTCCGGACTTTGCGGGCTACGATCCTCCCCATCGCTTCGCGACAGGGAGGATTCTCACGCGCAATTGCGCTTTCCCCCCTTCCCCACTATATCGCGCCGCATCATGCAGATTCCCGGCCATATCGACCCCGTCACGACGGGCACCGTCCCCTTGCGCGGGGGCAACCGCATCGACCTGGTCGGGCTGACGCGCGACGCGATCGGCGGCGTGCTGGTCGAGGCGGGGCTGGACGCGAAGGCGGCGAAGCTGCGCGCCAAGCAGATCTGGCACTGGATATATCACCGCGGCGTCACCGATTTCGAAGCGATGACCGATATCGCCAAAACGATGCGCCCGTGGCTGACCGACCGTTTCATCATCGGCCGCCCGACGGTGCGCGAGGCGCAGGTGTCGAGCGACGGCACGCGCAAGTGGCTGCTCGCCGCCGCCGACGGCCAGGAATATGAGATGGTATTCATTCCCGACGCCGATCGGGGAACCTTGTGCGTGTCGAGCCAGGTCGGCTGCACGCTCAATTGCCGTTTCTGCCACACCGGCACGATGCGCCTTGTCCGCAACCTGGGCGCGGGCGAGATCGTCGGGCAGGTGCTGCTCGCGCGCGACGCGCTCGGCGAATGGCCGAAGGGGACGATGGCCGGGTTCGGCGCCGACCCGGAAGATGAGGACGCCGACGATGATGCGGTCGGCCATTACACCGCCGACGGGCGGATGCTCACCAACATCGTGATGATGGGCATGGGCGAGCCACTGTATAATTTCGACGAGGTCAAAGGCGCGCTCAAGATCGTCATGGATGGCGACGGACTGGCCTTGTCCAAGCGGCGCATCACGCTGTCGACCAGCGGCGTCGTGCCGATGATGGCGCGCGCGGGCGAAGAGATCGGGGTCAATCTCGCGGTCTCGCTGCACGCGGTGAACAAAGAAATCCGCGACGAGATCGTGCCGCTCAACCGCAAATATGGTATCGAGGAATTGCTGCAGGCGTGCGCCGATTATCCGGGCGCGAACAATGCGCGGCGCATCACTTTCGAATATGTGATGCTGAAGGACAAGAATGACAGCGACGCCGACGCGCGCGAATTGGTACGGCTGATCAAGCAGTACAACCTCCCCGCGAAGGTCAATCTGATCCCGTTCAATCCTTGGCCCGGCGCGCCCTATGAATGTTCGACGCCCGAGCGCGTCCGCGCGTTCAGCAACCTGATTTTCAAGGCCGGCATATCCGCTCCGATCCGTACCCCCCGCGGGCGCGACATCATGGCGGCGTGCGGCCAGCTGAAAAGCGCCGCGACCAAGCCGACGCGCGCCGAACTCGACCGCATCGCCGAGGAAAAGCAAGCGGCGCTGGGCTGAACGCACCAGGTCGTCATCCCGGCGAAGGCCGGGATCTCACCATCGCGTCCTGCTGCACCGGCGAGATCCCGGCCTTCGCCGGGATGACGGAACCTCAAATATTACCAGCTTTCCCGCCGATTTCGCGGCTCTGCCATTGCATAGCTATTCTGTACTGTGTGGTAAAAATAACACAGGTAAGAAAATTGTCATAATCTGAACGATCCGTTCATTGCAGCGACAGCCGCGCGCCCCATTTAGGGGCCGGGCCGCGACCCAAAGGGCGTGGTCCTGTCAAGAATGAAGGAACGAAAAATGAAAAAATTCGCAGTTGCAGCCGCTCTCCTCTCGGCCGTTGTCGCCACCCCCGCCCTTGCGGCCCCCGCCGGCGAAGGCCGCGTGGAAGTTCGCGGCGGCCTGATCACCGGCAACGGCCAGGACGAAGCCACGGCTGGCGTTGCCGGCGGTTATGACTTCGACCTCGGCAGCTCGACCTTCCTCGGCGCCGAAATCGCGGGCGACAAGGTGCTCGTCGACGGCGCGAACGTCCAGTTCTCGGCCGGTGCGCGCGCGGGTGCCAAGGTCGGCGCCAACGGCAAGCTCTATGCCACCGGCGGTTACACCTTCGGCGACATCGACGATCCCTATGTTGGTGCCGGTTACCAGCACAAGCTGGGCCAGAACCTGTACGCCAAGGGTGAATATCGCCACCAGTTCATCGAGAATTTCGGCGACTTCGACACCTTCGTCGTCGGCGTCGGCTTCGCTTTCTGATCTTTCGGACAGCGATGAAACAGGAAGGGGCGGCCTGCGGGTCGCCCCTTTTCATTTGTGTGCCGCCGGGGCACGGTGCCGCGCATGACGGCTTTTGCATATATCGGCGCGGCGCTGGCGGAGATCGCGGGCTGCTTCGCCTTCTGGGCGTGGCTTCGGATGGACAAGTCGGTGTGGTGGGTGGTGCCGGGGATCGCCTCGCTCGCGCTGTTCGCTTACCTGCTGACGCTGGTCGAGGCTGACCATGCCGGGCGCACTTATGCGGCCTATGGCGGGGTCTATATCGTCGCGGCGCTGCTCTGGCTGTGGGCCGTCGAGGGGGCGAAGCCCGACCGTTGGGATTTGATCGGCGCGGCAGTATGCCTGAGCGGCGCGGGGATCATATTGTTCGGGCCGCGGGGGAGTTAGCGAGTGATCTTTCTTAAGTAGCCCGTCATCCCGGCGAAGGCCGGGATCTCGCCGGTGCGTCAGATCGAAGCGGCGGGATCCCGGCCTTCGCCGGGATGACGAAATAAAGAAAGCAGCGTTTCCGTCCGACCGATCACGCCCTATTCCGCTTCCGGCAGCGCCTGCTCGACGAGCGGCGCCAGCCCTTCGGCCACGACCTTCACGCCCTTGGCATTGGGGTGGAGATTGTCGCCGAGCATCAGCGCCTTGTCGGTGACGACATTGTCGAGGATGAAGGGATAGAAGCTCACGTCATATTTCGCCGCAAGTTCGGGAAAGATCGGGTTGAACTTGTCCGCATAGTCGCTGCCGAGGTTCGGCGCCGCCATCATGCCGGTGAGCAGCACCGGGATGTCGCGCTTCTGAAGCTCGGCGAGCATCGCGTCGAGATTGGCGCGCGTCTGCTCGGGGCCGATGCCGCGCAGCATGTCGTTGCCGCCAAGCCCCAGCACGACGAGCGCGGGCTTTACCTTCGCATTGTCGAGGACATAGGTCAGCCGCTGGCGGCCCGCGGCGCTGGTGTCGCCCGACACGCCGGCATTCTGGACACGCGCGATGACGCCGTCGGCGGCGAGCACGGCCTGAAGCTGCGGCGCCAGTCCTTCTTTGGGCCCAAGCTGGTAACCCGCGTAGAGGCTGTCGCCGAATGCGATGACGAGCGGGGCGTCGGCGGGAATCGCGGCGGTTTTGGGCGCTGCCTTCCCGTCGTTCGTCGATGCCGGTGGCGCCTCCGCCGAGCCGCACGCGGCAAGCGGTTGGCAAAGTGCGATGATGCAACCATATATCAGGGCAGAACGCCATCCGGCCGTTTTCATTTCCAAAGGGTTCTCTCCTTGCCCGACACCTCACGACTATCGCCGGATCTGGCGATCGCCGCTCATAATGTGACGCTGACCTTGGGGAGCGACAAGGCCCCTGTCGAAATTTTGCGTGGGGTCGACCTGGAGGTCGCCGCGGGCACATCGGTCGCGCTGCTCGGCCCGTCGGGATCGGGCAAAAGCTCGCTGATGGCGGTGCTCGCGGGGCTCGAACGCGCGAACGGCGGATCGATCAAGGTCGCGGGGCTCGATTTCGCGGCGATGGACGAGGATGATCTGGCGCGCGCGCGGCGGGGCCGCATCGGCATTGTGCTGCAGGCCTTTCATCTGTTGCCGACGATGACCGCGCTCGAAAATGTCGCGGTGCCGCTGGAGCTGGCGGGCATCGCCGATCCTTTCGGCCGCGCTGCTGCCGAGCTCGAAGCGGTCGGGCTCGGCCATCGCCTTACGCACTACCCCGCGCAATTGTCGGGCGGCGAACAGCAGCGCGTTGCGATCGCGCGCGCGATGGCCAGTTCGCCCGCGATCATCTTTGCCGACGAACCGACGGGCAATCTTGACACCGCGACCGGCCATGCGATCATCGAACTGATCTTTGCGCGCCGCGCGGCGCTGGGCGCGACTTTGCTCATCATCACCCACGATCCGGAGCTGGCCGAGCATTGCGACCGGGTGGTGGTGATGCATGATGGGCGGATCGAGGAACGGGCGTGAGCGGACTCGCGGGCCGGTCCTCCCTGTGGCGAAGCCATGGGGAGGTGGCAGCGGCGCAGCCGCTGACGGAGGGGCATTGGCACCGACGTCGCGGCCCCTCCACCATCCGCTTCGCGGACGGTCCCCCTCCCCACCGCTTCGCGGCAGGGAGGATCGGCTGATGCTACCCCTCGCCTCGCTCTGGCGGATCGCGCGGCGCGACCTTGCCGCGCGTATCCGCGGGCTGCGGCTGCTCGCGGTTTGTCTGTTCCTGGGCGTCGCGACGCTCGCGGCGATCGGCAGCCTGACGCGCGGCATCACCTCCGAGCTGGAAGTGCGCGGGCAGACGATCCTGGGCGGCGACGTCGAGTTCAGTCTGCCACAGCGCGAAGCCACGCCCGAGGAGATGGCCGCCTTTCGCCGCGTCGGCACGCCATCGGCCACGGTGCGGATGCGCGCGATGGCGAACGATCCCGACGGCGACGCGCTGCTGTCTGAGCTGAAGGCGGTCGATGGCGCCTATCCGCTCTACGGCCAGCTACGGCTCGAAAGCGGCGCGCGGCAGGGGCCGCCGCCCGCGGGCGCGATCTGGATCGGCAAGGATATGGCCTCGCGGCTCGACCTCGCGGTCGGCGGCGCGGTGAAGTTTGGCGACAAGAATTTTCGCATCGACGGCATCATCGCCGAAGAACCCGACCGGCTGGGCGAAGGCTTCACCCTGGGGCCCGTCGCGATCATCGGGCTTTCCGACCTGCCCGCGACGCAGCTGATCCAGCCCGGCAGCCTCTATGAAAGCAAATATCGCCTGCGTCTGCCGGACAGCGCCAACCCCGAGGCGGTCGGCGAGGCGCTGACCGACGAATTTCCCGATGCGGGCTGGGACATCACCGACCGCAGCAACGGCGCGCCGGGCACGCGACGCTTTATCGAGCGCATGGGGCAATTCCTGTCGCTCGTCGGGCTCGCCGCGCTGGTGATCGCCGGGATCGGCGTTGGCAATGGCGTCGCAAGCTATCTCGCGGGCAAGCGGCCGGGACTGGCGACGCTGAAGGTGCTGGGCGCCGACAGCGCGACGGTACTGCGCATCTATGGGTTGCAGATCCTTGCCGTAGCAGCGGTATCGATCATCGCGGGGCTGGCGGTCGGCGCGCTCGCGCCCGCCGCGATCGGCTGGATCGCGGGCGACGTGCTGCCGGTGCGGCCGGGATTCGCGCTCTATCCGCTGCCGCTCGCGGTCAGCGCCGCCTATGGCCTGCTCATCGCCATCGCCTTTGCGCTGCCGCCGCTCGCGGCGACGAAGCATGTGCCCGCGGCGGGGCTGTATCGCGCGACGGTCGACCGCGCGGCGCGGATCGACCGGCCCGCGCTGGTCGCCGTCGCGGTGGCCTTTGTGGCGATCGTCGCGCTGGCGGTCGGCACCGCGCGCGAGCCGCTGTTTGCGCTGGGCTTCGTCGGGGCCGCGACCGGCCTGCTCCTCATCCTCGTCGCGCTCGGCTGGCTGGTGCGCCGCATTGCGAGCCGCCTGCCGCGCCCGCGCCGCCCGCTGCTCCGCCTCGCGCTCGCGAACCTACACCGCCCGGGCGCCGCGACCGGCGCGCTCGTCGTCGCGCTCGGCCTTGGCCTGACGCTGTTCGTGGCGCTCGCGGCGATCCAGACGAGCATCACCGCCGAAATCACCCGCACCGTGCCGCAGCGCGCACCGAGCTTCTTCGTGCTCGATGTGCCGCGCGACGGCGCGGAGCGCTTCCGTTCCATCGTGACCGGGGCCGATGCGCAGGCCGAGATCAACATGATCCCCGCGCTCCGCGGCAGCATCACCGAATTCAAGGGGCAGCGCGTTGATGAACTCGCCGAACTGCCCGAAGGTGCGTGGGTGCTGCGCGGCGACCGCGGGCTGACCTACAGCCCCGTCCTTCCAAACGGCAGCGAGCTGGTCGGCGGCAGCTGGTGGGCAGCCGACTATGCGGGGCCGCCGCTGGTCAGCGTCGAGCAGGAGGTGGCGGACACGCTGGGCCTGAAGCTCGGCGATACGCTGTCGGTCAATGTGCTGGGGGTCGAGGTGCAGGCGAAGGTCGCATCGTTCCGCACCGTCAATTGGGACAATTTCGGGCTGAACTATGTGCTCGTTTTTTCGCCGGGCACGTTCGACGCGGCGCCGCACAATATGGTCGCGACCGTGGCCGTCGACGGCGTCGCCGAAGAATCGCTCGCGCGCAGCATTCCGCGTACCTTCCCCTCGGCATCGCTGATCGCGGTGCGCGATGTCGTCAGCCAGGTGACGCTGCTGCTCACCCAGATGAGCCAGGCGATTGCTGCGGCGGCGAGCATCGCGATCCTGGCGGGCATTGCGGTGCTGATCGGCGCAATCGCGGCGAGCCGCGAACGGCGCGTTTATGACAGCGTGATCCTGAAGCTGCTCGGCGCGACGCGCGGCCAGATTTTGGGCGCGCAGGCGATGGAATATGCTGTGCTCGCCGCGGTGCTGGCGCTGCTCGCGCTGGGGCTGGGCCTGATCGCGGCGCGCTATGTCGTCGTCAGCCTGTTTGAATTCACCTTCGCCCCCGATCCGCTGATCGTCGGCGCGACGCTGATTGGCGGGGCGGGCCTGTCTTTCCTGATCGGCATCGCGGGAAGCTGGCCGCTGCTGTCGGCGAAACCGGCGCAGGCGCTGCGGAGTTTGTGATTCGGCCGCGTGATTTGACCTCAGGATTGATAAAGAAGGCCAAGCCGCTCCGCCTGTTCCGCGAGCCGCCGGTCGCTGGTCCAGAGACGCGCGGCGCCCATATCGGCGGCCGATGCCAAAAGATGGGCGTCGACCATGCCAAGCCCGGTGCCGAACAGGCGGCGGTTTGTTATGAAATCGAGCAAGCGCGCGGTTTCGACCACCGGCGCGGGCGAAAGCAAGCCAAGCATGGCGACGAACCGGTCGCGGCTGGCCAGCGAGCCGAGCGCCAGTTCGGCGGTGACGAACGGATGCTGCACCACGCGGCCCTCGGCAAGCACGAGCGCAAGTCCCGCATTGGCGCTGCGCAAATGATCGATCCAGACCGAGCTATCGATCAGGATCATGCGCCGGATCGCTCGCGCGGCGCGGCGGTCGCGCCGGGATCGCTGCCGCCCATCAAGGCCAGCGTCCGCGCCGCTTCGCGCTGGATCAGCGCGCTGGCGGCCGCCCGCTCCAGCTCGCCGCGATCCTTGATACCGGTGATACGCGCGGCCTCGACCC
Organism: Sphingopyxis sp.; assembly: GCA_030148985.1. Taxonomy (GTDB): domain Bacteria; phylum Pseudomonadota; class Alphaproteobacteria; order Sphingomonadales; family Sphingomonadaceae; genus Sphingopyxis. The sequence continues at coordinate 8,958 of JASBSJ010000046.1, read as the reverse complement.
ACAAATCGGCACTCAAATGCGGCCGTCTGTCCGATATGGTCGCCGCCTGCCCACACGACTGCACCCGCTCGAACCGGATACGCTCGCGTTTCTGATCGACTTCGCGCGTTTCCCATCCAGCCTTCACCCAAGCGGCCGCCTGACTGTGATTGCCGCCGCTTTGGTTGGACCACCAGGCGCGGTGTTCGCGCGCGCTGTTCGGCAGGCGAAAGCCTAGAATATGCTCGATCTCGTCAAAGCTCGCGTTCCATCGATCGTCGCGCATCGCCCGAAGATGATCGCCAAGCGGTTCATATTTTCCCATGGCCTCGCTCCTTTCGAATAGGAGCATAAACTATGAAAATATAGTGTCAACACTAAAAATAGTAATGTTACTATATCAGGCGCACTACCGCCGACACCGCCGCGACGCCCAGAACCACTGCGACCATCGCCTGCCAGATATGCGGGGGGACGCGGCCGAAATGGCTGGCGCCGACGCGGTTGCCGAGCCACATCGGCGCGAAGAGGATGAGCGCGACGATCAGCAGCCGCCAGCTGGCGATGCCCAGCCAGAGCGCCGCGAGCGTGCCGGCGATCGCGGTCATGAAGAAGATCATCAGCATCGACGCGCGCGCCACCCTGGGCTCGACGCGGCGGCGCAGATAGAAGGGCACGACCGGCGGGCCGGGCATCGCGGCAAAGCCGGTGAGGATGCCCGACAGGATGCCCGTTCCCGCGACCGAGAGCTTGCCGGGCCGGTGCCCCTCGGCCTGTTTGGGAAGCAGCACGGCGACGAAGGCAGCGACCGCGGCGAGCGTGATGAGCAGCCGCGCGAGGTCGGCGGGCGTGTGATCGAGCGCGACCATGCCGAGCGGCGTCAGCGCCATCGCGAGCAGGCCAATCGGCCAGGCGGTCGCGCGGTCGGCATCGGCGACGATCATGCCGATGCCGACGGGGCCGATCAGGAGTTGCAACAATATGCCCATCACCACCGCCTCGCCCGGCGGCATGATGAGTCCGAGCAGCGGCACGAGGATGATCGCCATGCCGAACCCGGTGAGCCCGCGGACATAGGCGGCGCCGAAGGTCATCGCGGCAGCGCCGGCGAGCGTCAGCGGCGCGAAGCCGACAAATTGGGACAGGCCGTTCATCGCGCGGCCGATACCGCGTTGTGGTTCGACCGGCTAGTCCCTCAGCCGAGCGGCCAGAGTGCGTTCACCGGCCGTTCGAGAACCTGCGCCGCGATCGCGTGCATCCGCGGCGGATCGAAACGCCCCGCGCGCACCGCGCCCGCGAGCCACGCCTCGATCGAGCCGCCGCTTTCGGTCCAGCGGTCCTGGCGCAGCATTCCGTAGATCGCGCCCGCGAGCACATGGATGCCGTCGTCGGCCTTGCGCCAGCGGTCGGCGGGGTTGCGCGCGACGCCGAGCGCCTCGCTGATGAGCTGGTCGAGCGCCTGCGCCAGATCCTCGTTGAGCATCCCTTCGAGCGTCGTATAGCCCCATTTGGGATCATGGTCGGCGACGATGCGCGGGATCAGCGGGTCTTTGGCAAGCAGCGCCAGCGCGGCGGTCGCCGCGGGTCCGTCCATCGGGATCGGTGGGTGCAGCATCTCGTGCGCGGCGTTGCGCACGGTGATCGGCACGCCCCAGTCGGTCGCCTGCAGGAACGTCTGCCCCTGCACCTTGATCCCGTGCGGTTTGCAGAATTGCAGCAGCACGACCTCGATCTGCGGATCGAATCCGCGCCCCGTGAGCTTTTCGTGCCAGCGGATCACGTCGTAATCGCCGAGGCTGCGCGTCAGCTCGGCGATGCGCGCGTCGATATCGCCGATACGGCGTTCGCGAAACGCGGCAAAGCCCGCCGTCTGCATCGCCTCGAACACGGCGCGCAGCCGCGGCGCCACGCCGACGAACCAGCGCCAGTCGGCCTCGGCCCAATAGGGGCTGGCCCGATAGGCGGACAGCAATCGCGCCTCAGGGTCGGCGGTCCCTGCGATCAGCGCCGCGAGATCGCCATCATTGCCGTTCGAGAAGAGCACCGAGAGGTTGGGGCCGAGCAGTCCAAACTGCGCGTGCTCGGCCTCTTTCCACAGCGCCGCGATCTCGGCGCGCGCAGCGGCAGGAAGCTCCGCGGCGAAGGCGTCGGCGTCGGCCTTGTAATAGGGAAGGTAAAGCTCGCCGCCCGCCAGCGGGCCGAGAAAGGCGAGCGCATCGAAGCCTTCGGAGGCGCGAACCTTCCACCGCGTGCGCATCGGCGGGCGCTGCGACTGCGCGAGGGCGGGGACAGACGGCAGGAACGAAAGGGCGGGCGCGGCGAGCGCGGCGGCGAGGAGGTGTCGGCGGTGCATGACCGCTGCCTAGCCGCGCCGCACCCCGCTGGCTTGGACGGACTTTGCCCGCAGGCGGATAGGCGGGACGCCGGTCATCGCCGCGACCGCGCGCGCCAGATGCGCCTGATCGGCGAAACCCTGATCGGCGGCCAGATCGGCGAGTGTGCTGCGCCAGCCGGTCAGCGCCGCGAGCGCGCGCCGTGTCCGCGCCTCAAGCCGGAAGCGCTTCGGGCTGGTGCCATAGGCGCGCGCGAAACCGCGACTGACCGACGCGGGATCAAGGGCGACGCTGCGCGCCCAGGGCGTGATCGCAAGATCGGGATCGGCGCGCAGCGCGGCGGCAAGCAGGTCGGGCCAATCGGCGTGCCGCTCCGCGCCCGCGCGGAGCCGCTCGGCAACGAACGCCGCCGCGGCGCCCGGATCGCGCTCGGCCAGCCGCGCGGCCGTGTCGGGATCGTCGATCGTGCCGACGCCGGATGCCAGCTCCGGCACCGCGGGCAGGTTGAGCACTTCCGCCCCGCGCGCGCCGAAGCGGTCGAGATGCGCGGTCCAGCAGCCGTGAACGACGACCATGCCCGGCCGCACCGCAAACCGCCCCTCGTCGCCTGCCTCTTCATATCCTCCGCCGAGCACGACCGCGATATAGCCCTCGGCATGACGATGGCGCGGCAGACGCTCGTCCGCCGCGTGGCGGCCGATGCCGACGGCGCTCACCGGGCGCGAAGATCCGGCGGGGTGGCCTCGGCCTTCAGCATCGCGATCGCTTCGGCGAGCGGCATGATGCGCTGGCCGTCCTGGCCGAGCGTGCGGATCGCGACCGTGCCTTCCTCGGCCTCGCGCTTGCCGACGACGAGCAGATAGGGGACTTTGGCGAGGCTGTGCTCGCGCACCTTGTAGTTGATCTTTTCGTTGCGCAGGTCGCTGTCGGTGCGGATGCCCGCGGCGGTGAGCTGTGCGGTCGCAGCCTTCGCATAATCGTCGGCGTCGCTGACAATCGTCGCGACGACCGCCTGCACGGGCGCGAGCCAGGTCGGGAAGCGGCCCGCGAAATGCTCGATCAAAATGCCGATGAAGCGTTCGTAGCTGCCGAAAATGGCGCGGTGGAGCATCACCGGGCGGTGCCGCTCGCCATCCTCGCCGATATACGAGGCGTCGAGGCGGTCGGGCAGCACGCGGTCGGACTGGATCGTGCCGACCTGCCACGTCCGCCCGATCGCGTCGGTCAGATGCCATTCGAGCTTGGGCGCATAAAAGGCGCCTTCGCCCGGCAGCTCCTCCCAGCCATATTGCTCGGTCGCCAGCCCCGCCTCGATCACCGCGTTGCGCAGCTCGTCCTCGGACTTGTCCCACATTTCTTCGGTGCCGAAGCGCTTGTCGGGACGCAGCGCGAGCTTGATCGCATAGTCGAAGCCGAAATCCTTGTAGATGCGGTCGGCGAGCGCACAGAAATTGCGGACTTCCTCGACGATCTGGTCCTCGCGGCAGAAGATATGCGCATCGTCCTGCGTGAACTGGCGCACACGCATCAGCCCGTGGAGCGCGCCATGCGGCTCGTTGCGGTGACAGCAGCCATTTTCGTAGAGGCGCAGCGGCAGGTCGCGATAGCTTTTCATGCCCTGACGGAAGATCAGCACATGCGCCGGGCAGTTCATCGGCTTCAGCGCCATCCACTCGGCAGCGTCGGAGACGATCGGGCCTTCGTCCTCGGTGTTTGGCACCTCGTCGGGGATGACGAACATATTTTCGCGATATTTACCCCAGTGGCCCGACTGTTCCCACTGGCGCGCGTCCATCACCTGCGGCGTCTTGACCTCGCGATAGCCCGCGGCGTCGATCGCGCGGCGCATATAGGCCTCGAGCTCGCGCCACACGACAAAGCCGTTGGGGTGCCAGAAGACCGAGCCATGCGCTTCCTGTTGCAGGTGGAACAGGTCCATGTCCTGCCCCAGCCGGCGGTGGTCGCGCTTCGCGGCTTCCTCCAGTCGCACGAGATGGTCGGCAAGCTGCTTCTTGTTCAGCCAGCCGGTGCCATAGATGCGCGAAAGCTGCGCATTTTTCTGGTCGCCGCGCCAATAGGCACCCGAAACGCGCGTCAGCTTGAACGCCGCCGGGTCGAGCTTGCCCGTCGAGGCAAGGTGCGGACCGCGGCACATGTCCATCCAGTTGTCGCCCGACCAGTAAACGCTAATTTCCTCGCCAGCGGGAAGCTCGGCCGCCCATTCGGCCTTGAAGCTCTCTCCCTCCTTTTGCCAGCGTGCGATGAGGTCGTCGCGCTGCCACACTTCGCGGCGCAGCGGCTTGTCGGCGGCGATGATGCGGCGCATCTCCTCCTCGATCAGCGGCAGTTCCTCGTCGCGGAACGGGCCATGCTCGGCGGTCGGCGCGAAGTCGTAATAGAAACCGTCGTTCGTCGACGGGCCGAAGGTGATTTGCGTTCCCGGAAACAGGTTCTGCACCGCCTCCGCCAGCACATGCGCAAAATCGTGGCGCACGAGTTCGAGCGCGTCGGCCTCGTCACGGCTCGTCACCAGCGACAGGTTCGTGTCCGCCTCCAGCGGACGCATGATGTCGCGCAACTCGCCGTCGACTTTCGCCGCCAGCGCCGCTTTGGCAAGGCCGGGTCCGATGGAGGCCGCGATCTCGGCCGGGGTGGTCCCGCGCGCGACTTCACGGGCAGAGCCATCGGGAAGGGTAACGCGGATCATCTCAGACATCGAAAAAACGGCCTTTCAGGGCAAAATTGCCGCGCTCCTTTGCCAGTATGCAACAGGAGCGGCAAGGGGCGGATTCACAACAGGGCTTGCAATGATATGTTGTATCATTATTGCGCACGGCAAGCCCCTCCCGCGAAAGTTTGCCGCCATGTGCCTCCATGCCGCGCGCCCGCGCCTTGACGACCTTTTGGGAATCGCGCTGTCGCTGACCTGTCTGGTCCATTGCCTTGCCCTGCCGCTCCTCCTCTTCCTCGCGCCCGCGCTCGGCGCATGGATCGACATCCCCGAATGGGTGCACGCAGCGATATTGATGATCGCGCTCCCCGCCGCGGTCATAGCCATGACCGGCGGGCGGCAGCGGCACGGGCGCACCATCCCTGCCCTCCTCGCGGCCGCGGGCATCGGCTTTCTGGCGGCTGGCCTCGCCGCGCACGAAGGCTGGCTGGCTTTGCCCGACCCCGAAACCGCTGACCGGCTGCTGACGTCGATCGGCGCCGTCACGCTGGCCGCTGCGCACCTGTTGAACCGGCGCTGGCGTCACGATTTTGGCGAGCATCTTGGCTAGACCCGGCCGCCTCATCGCGTCCGGGCGCGAAGGCAACTTGATTGGCAAGCTTTGCATTTAGTCAATGTTGCTTGACAATAACGAATCATAATGTCAATGTTCCTTTACTGATTAACAAGGGGACTTGACTAATGCCACAAATGCTACGCGCCCTTCCCTGGGCGATCGCCATCCTTGCCATTGCGCTTTTGGGGGCGGCCGACATCATTCGCGCCGACGTCGCGAATAGCCTGGCAACGGTGCTACCGCTCGTCATGGTCGCGATCTTCGCCGGTTCCGCGCGCTGTCGTGTGAAGGAGGCCTGACCATGGGGAGCAACCCTGCGCAGCGCCGATATATCGGCCGGATGATTCCGCTATCCATCGCCTATATGCTGGCGGTCTTCGGCGCATCGTCGGTCATCCCCGATGGCGCTGCGGCAACACCGTTGACGGTCATCATCGCATTGGTGCCCGCTATGGCAGTTCTCGGCTTTATCTGGGCAATGGGCCGCTATCTGACCGAACTTACCGACGAATATGTCCGGTTGCTTGAAATCCGCAAGGCGCTGGTCGCCACCGGACTGACGCTCGCGCTCGCCAGCGGGTGGGGCATATTGGAGCTGTTCACCGACGTACCGCGCGTACCCTTATTCTATGTGTTTCCGGTCTGGTGCCTGGGTCTCGCAGTGGGATCGCTGGTCAATAAGGTCACCATCGGCGACGGCGGACCCTGCTGATGAAAAACCGCCTCAAAGTCCTGCGCGCCGAGCGCGACTGGAGCCAGCAGGATCTCGCCGACCGGCTGGAGGTATCGCGCCAGTCGGTCAACGCGATCGAGACGGGAAAATATGACCCGTCGCTGCCTCTCGCCTTTCGCATTTCCGACCTGTTTGGCCTGCCCATCGAAGCCATTTTCCTGAAGGATTGACCATGCGACTTCGCAAATTTTTGGGCGCCGCGATGGCGCTCGCCGCCATGCTTGGCCTTGCGTCGCCGAACGCCCGCGCCGCCGAACCCTGTCCGACCGGGCTGGTCGAAGGCAAGCGGGTGACGATCGATGTTAAGGGCAGCGGCCCCGACGTTGTGCTGATCCCCGGCCTTTCTTCGCCGCGCGCGGTGTGGGACGCGACCGCGGCGCAGTTGAAAGATCGCTACCGCCTGCACATCGTCCAGGTTCGCGGTTTCGGCGATGCCGCGGGCATCAATGCCGAGGGGCCGGTGCTGGAGCCGGTGATGCGCGAAATCGCCGATTATATCAACGATTGCATCACCGACGCGGACCGCCCGGCGCCCGCGATCATCGGACATTCGACGGGCGCGCTGACGGGGCTGATGATCGCGGCGCGCGCGCCGGACGAGGTCGGCAAGTTGATGATCGTCGATGCGCTGCCCTTCATCGGTACGCTGTTCGTGCCCGGTGCGACGGTCGCGAGCGTGAAACCACAGGCCGCGCAAATGGCCGATATGATGCGCGCGCAGCATGGTCGCGCCGCGCCCCCGCCCGTCGTTGCCGATCCCGGCATCGACAGCCCGCTTGGTCGAATGTCGAACACCGCGGCGGGCCGGATCCAGATCGCCGAATGGACGCGCGTGTCCGACGCGCGCGTGACCGCGCAGGTCTTTTACGATGTGATGACGACCGACATGCGCGGCGAGCTTGGCGCCGTGCGCGCGCCGGTGACGCTGCTCTATGCGCAGGACAATGGCGCGCTCCCGGCAGCGGCGGCAAAGGCGGCGTTCGAGCCGCATTATGCCGGGGTGGCGAATTTTACCGCCCATATGATGCCGGGCAGCCGCCACTTCATCATGATCGACCAGCCGCAGGCCTTTGCCGAGGCGGTCGAGGCCTTTCTGAAAGAATAGCGACCGGCCCACCCTTGCGACCGCCCAGCATGGCCGCTAGGGCGGCACCGAGCCGCAGCAAGGGGTCGCCATCATGTTCAAACGCCTGTTCGTCGATCATCCGAAAAGCGTCGATGAAAATTATGTCGAGCATTTCTTTGTCGCCTCGCGGTTCGGGGTGACGATGATCTGGGGCGGGCTGTGCGCGCTGGTCCATGCGGTCGTGCCGGGATGGTGCATCACCACGGGCAGCGACACGATCCAGCGGCTCAACAAGATCATGGTCGAACAGCGCCGCGCCAAGGGACAGGCGGTCGCGCAGATGAGCACCGTCGATTGGGTGATCTGATCGCGGTGCGTTTCGTCCGCGCACGATATCCCGTTCGCATCGAGCGAAGTCGAGATGCCCCTCGACATGGCGCCGTCCCGATGGGTGTCTCGACTTCGCTCGACACGAACGGAATCAGCGAATGAGCGACCTTGCCGCGCCCGACTATCTCGACCGCACGGGCCGCCCGCGGCTCGCCTATCGCTTCACACCGGGCGCAGGGCCCGCGATCGTCTTCCTGCCCGGCTATATGTCCGACATGGCGGGGGGCAAGGCGACCGCGCTGTTCGATTGGGCCGCGGCCGAGGGGCGGGCGTGCCTGTTGTTCGATTATGCGGGGTGCGGCCTGTCGGATGGGCTGTTCGCCGAGCAGACCTTGCTCGACTGGCGCGGCGATGTGCTCGACCTGATCGATGCGAAGGTCGACGGACCTGTCATCCTCGTCGGATCGTCGATGGGCGGCTGGCTGATGCTGCTGACCGCGCTGGCGATCGTCCAGCGCGACGGGCCGGGCCGCCTGGCCGGGCTGGCCGGCATCGCGGCTGCGCCCGATTTTACCGATTGGGGTTTCACGCCGGAAGAAAAGGCGATCATCCTTGCGGAAGGCGCGCTGGTCGAGGAAACGCCCTATAGCGACCAGCCCTATGTGACGACGCGCGGCTTTTTTCAGTCGGGCGAGGCGAACCACCTGCTCGATGCCGAAATCCCTCTCGCCTGCCCGGTGCGGCTGCTGCACGGGCAGGAGGATGGCGACGTCCCGCCCGACATCAGCCTGCGTCTGTCGGCAGCGCTCGCCAGCGACGATGTGCAGGTCACGCTCGTCAAGGGCGGCGACCACCGCCTGTCGCGCGACAGCGACATCGCGCTGCTGATCGACACCGTCGCCAGATTCGCGAACCCTATCTAGAAGGATCAACATGGCCCGCAGCGACTTCAGGTTTCACGTCACCAAGCGTGTCCGCTATGCGGAGATCGATGCCCAGCGCGTCGTGTTCAACAGCCGTTACCTCGAATATTTCGACATCGGAATCACCGAATATTGGCGCGCGGCGGGCATTTATGATCGCTGGCCGGGCCACACGAGTCCCGAATTTCACGTCGCGCATGCCGAAGTCGACTATAAGGTGCCGATCCTGCTCGACGAGGAAATCGACATTTGCGTGCGCTGTTCGCGCGTCGGCAGAAGCTCGATGACCCTGTTGTTCGAACTGCAT
>JASBSJ010000045.1 GCA_030148985.1 Sphingopyxis sp. | reverse complement strand
CGCGTCGAGCGCATGTTCGGAAAGCTCAAACAGCAACGACGCATCGCCACTCGATATGACAAAACCCTTCTCTCGTTCGAGAGCTTCCTAAACCTCGCCGCCACGCGGCTATGGCTGAAGTCTTTTGTCAACGCGGCCTAGTGTCAGCATCGCAATGTCGAAGCCTTCGGGCAGGCCGCTCCGAATATGTGCCGCTAGCTGAACGGCTTCTTCCAAAAGTTCATTGGAATCTGTCCCCATGCGTCAACGCCCCCACTTCGTCTTGCTCTGCTTCCCGAACCGCCCCTTGCGCGTCCCCGGTTTGCCCTCGTTGCTCCGCCCAACCCTCGGCGCGACCTGCTGGTCGGGCGGCAGACCCAGTTCGTCGGCCTCCAGCTTGCGGATTTCGTCGCGGAGGCGGCCGGCTTCTTCGAATTCCAGGTCTGCCGCGGCGTCGCGCATCTTCTTTTCCAGCTCCTGGATGTAGGCGCGGAGGTTGTGGCCGACCATGTGCGCGGGCTTGTCTTCGCCGATGTCGATGACGACGCCGTCCTTCGACGCGACATGCGCGATGATGTCGCCGATGTTGCGCTTGATCGTCGTCGGGGTGATGCCGTGCGCCTCGTTATACGCCTTCTGCTTTTCGCGGCGGCGGTCGGTTTCGCGCATCGCGCGTTCCATGCTGCCGGTGATGCGGTCGGCGTAGAGGATGACGCGGCCGTCGACGTTGCGCGCGGCACGGCCGATCGTCTGGACAAGGCTGGTTTCGCTGCGCAGGAACCCCTCCTTGTCGGCGTCGAGGATCGCGACGAGCCCGCATTCGGGGATGTCGAGCCCTTCGCGCAGCAGATTGATGCCGACGAGCACGTCGAACACGCCGAGCCTTAAGTCACGGATAATCTCGATGCGTTCGAGCGTCTCGACGTCCGAGTGCATGTAGCGGACCTTCAATCCCGCTTCGTGGAGGAATTCGGTCAAATCCTCGGCCATGCGCTTGGTCAGCGTCGTCACGAGCGTGCGATAGCCCGCGGCGGCGGTCTTTTTCGCCTCGGCGATCAAATCGTCGACCTGTTCCTCGACCGGCTTGATCTCGACCGGCGGGTCGATGAGGCCGGTGGGGCGGATCACCTGTTCGGCGAAGACGCCTTGCGTGCGCTCCATCTCCCAGGTGCCGGGGGTCGCCGACACGCTCACCGTCTGCGGGCGCATCATGTCCCATTCGGCGAAGCGCAGCGGCCGGTTGTCGATGCAGCTCGGCAGGCGGAAGCCATATTCGGCGAGCGTGATCTTGCGGCGATGATCGCCCTTTGACATCGCGCCGATCTGCGGGATCGTCTGGTGGCTTTCGTCGACGAAGAGCAGGGCATTGTCGGGGAGATATTCGAACAGGGTCGGCGGCGGCTCGCCGGGGAGGCGGCCGGTGAGGAAGCGGCTGTAATTTTCGATCCCGGCGCAGCTGCCCGTGGCGGCGATCATTTCGAGGTCGAAATTGGTGCGCTGTTCGAGCCGCTGGGCTTCGAGCAGGCGGCCTTCGGCCTCCAGCTCTTTGAGCCGCTCGGCGAGTTCGTGGCGGATTGCTTCGCTCGCTTGCTTCAGCGTCGGGCCGGGCGTGACATAGTGGCTGTTGGCGAAGACGCGGACGTAATTGAGAGTGGCGATCTTTTTGCCGGTGAGCGGATCGAATTCGGTGATCTCCTCGATCTCGTCGCCGAAGAAGCTGACGCGCCACGCCATATCCTCATAGTGCGAGGGGAAGATTTCGAGGCTGTCGCCGCGCACGCGGAAATTGCCGCGCGTAAACGCCTGATCGTTGCGCTTGTACTGGAGCGCGACGAGCTTGCGGATGATCTCGCGGCTGTCGGCGACCTGGCCCTTTTTCAGGTCGAAGATCATCGCGGAGTAAGTCTCGACCGAGCCGATGCCATAGAGGCAGCTCACCGAGGCGACGATGATGACGTCGTCGCGTTCGAGCAACGCGCGCGTTGCCGAGTGGCGCATCCGGTCGATCGCCTCGTTTACCGAGCTTTCCTTTTCGATATAGGTGTCCGACCGCGGCACATAGGCTTCGGGCTGATAATAGTCATAATAGCTGACGAAATATTCGACCGCATTGTTCGGAAAGAAGCTCTTGAACTCGCCATAGAGCTGCGCGGCGAGGATCTTGTTCGGCGCGAGGATCAGCGCGGGGCGCTGGAGCTCGTCGATGACCTTGGCCATGGTGAAGGTCTTGCCCGATCCGGTGACGCCGAGCAGCACCTGGTCGCGCTCGCCCGCGCGCGCGGTTTCGACCAGCTCCTTGATCGCGGTGGGCTGGTCGCCCGCGGGCTGATATTCGCTAACCAGCTCAAAACGCTTGCCGCCCTCGACCTTTTCGGGGCGGGCGGGGCGGTGCGGGACATAGCCTTCGGCCGTGTCGATTTCGTCGAGCGAGGTGCGAATCTGGATTGCCATTGCCGGTAATATGGTATCGATGGCGCGGGTCCACAATCGCAATGACAAGAAACGCCGAGCGGCGAGTCTTCAGGAGACAGGCTATGAAGAAAATGATGGTGATTGCGGCCCTCGGCACGCTGATGGCGGTGTCGGGCTGCGGCAAGACGGAAAATGCCGGCGGCACGGTGAAGCGCGAGGCGGGCAACTGGAAAACCGACGTCAAGCTGGTGAAGTTCGAAGTTCCGGGGATGCCCCCCGAAATGAAGGACGGCATGACCAAGATGGTCGAGGGTGCCAGCGGCATGGACCAGTGCTTCACGCAGGAACAGGTCGACAAGGAAGATATTGCGGCCGAACTCGCCAAGGGGCCGAACGGCGGCGGCGAATGCACCTGGTCGAAAAAGGATGTCGCGGGCGGCAATATCGACGTCGCGGGCACCTGCACCGCCAACGGCCAGACGGTCGACATGGCGATGAAGGGCACGATCGAAGCGAAAAAGTCCGATGTGACGATCACGACCAAGGGTAAGGTGCCGACCGGCGGCGACATGGAAATGGTGATGCAGATGGTGAGCACGCACACCGGCCCGTGCAAGGCACCGGCGACGACCTGACGCGGCACCGACTTGAGCGGAAAATCATGGGGGCGTCGCTGGCGAGCGGCGCCCCTTTGTTATGCGCGTTGCTATGCGCGGCCCACCATCCCGGCGGCCCGGCTGGCGCATATTCGTCCGTGGTGCGGGGATCGACTTGCCGGGCGGAGAACAGGTGGGGCTGTCAGGCCGCCCGGCGAAGTCTTGAAATGAGGCTCGAGGGGATTCGAACGATGCCAGGGACCAGCTCGCACCATTCGCCTTGGGCCTCAAGCCGCATCGACCGAGATCGTTGCGGCTCTGAAATAATGACAGAATTCCCGAAACGGGGCAGTTACAAGGGGTCACATGCCATCGTGTCGCCATTTGATAACCCTTTGTTAACCCGTTCTCGCCTTTTTCGGTCGCGGATTGGCGTGCGCGTCGGTTTCTGATATAAGGATCAGCCGGCTTGTTACCGTTACGAGTGCGTAACAACGGGTGGCCGCGCCGAGTGAATAGCGTATCCACCGTACCGCCCGCCGCGGGCATTTGGGGGTAGCATGGACCAGGCGAACGCAAACGAAACAGACCCCGGCGAGACCGACCGGATCATCGCCGAGGAGCTGGAACGCCTCCTCGATTCGCCGATGTTCACGCGCTCGCCGGTGCTGTCGCGGCTGCTTCAGTTCCTGGTCGAACACCGGCTGCGCGGCGGCCGCAGCGCGCCAAAGGCCTATGCAATCGCGACCGAAGCGCTGGGACGGAGCGAGGATTTCGATCCCGCGGTCGATAGCTACCCGCGCGTGATGGTCGGACGGCTGCGCACGCTGCTCGACCGCTATTATTCGGAAACGCCCTGGGTTCACCGGTTACGCGTTCCACAGGGCAGCTATGAGGTCGTTGTCCAATACCGGTCGGCGCCGCCCGCGGCGCGATCGGCCGACGACCCCGAGGGGACGCATGACGTCAAGGCGGCAGCCGAAGCGCCGGGCGGCATCGCGCCGCCCGCGGGCCGCCGTGCTGGCGCGGGGCGGTTCGGGCGATGGATCGTTGCGTTGCTGCTCGTGGCCCTCGCGCTGCTGGCGCTGTGGGCGCTGCGCGACGATACGCGCCGACTGTTCGCGAGCGATCCGGTTCCTGTCCCGCTGCTGGAAATCCGTCCACCGGAATCGGGCAACCTGCCCGAATCGCGCGCATTGGCGCGCGCGCTCGACGGCAGGCTGCGCGACGGGCTGCGCCGTTTCGATCTGGTCAATCTGCTCAGCGCCACACCCCCCGGAAGCAGCGCGCCGCGACAGAGCGACTATCGCCTCGACACCTCGCTCGTCCGCACGACCGCCGGGCAGGTCGATGTCACACTGGTGCTCAACCGCGTCGCCGACCAGCGCGCGATCTGGTCGCAGCAGCTGCGGCTCGACCAGCTCGACACGCCCGAATTTTCGGCAATCGAACCGATGGTGGCGCAGATCGGGGGCGATTTTGGCGTGATCGTGCGCGACCAGATTCGGCGCCAGCCCGACAATTATTCGCCCGGCTATCCCTGTCTCGCGCAGTTCAACCGGATGCGGCAGATGCGCAATGTAGTGGCGGCGAAGCAGGTCGATAGCTGCCTGCGCGCGACGATTGAGGCCGATCCGCACAATCCGGTCGCGCTCGCCGCGCTGTCACTCGTGCGATTTGGCGACTGGCAGCCGCAGCGCGCGACGCCCGCGGGCCGCGAAGCCTTTGCCGAGGCGCAGGCGCTGGCGGTGCGCGCCTATCAGGAGGGCCCCAATTCGACCGCGGGACTGTTCGCGATGGCGCGCAGCAATTTCTATTCGGGCAATTGCGGGGCTGGAATCGCGATGGGCGACACGGCGCGCACGAGCAATCCGTTCGATCCCGACATCGCGGGCTTCCTTGGCCTGTTCAAGCTGGCCTGTGGCCAGGCGGAAGAGGGAGAGGCGTTGCTGCACCGGTCGCTGGCGCTCGATTCCTCCTACCCGGGCGTGCCGGCGGTGACGCTGGCGTTCATCCTGTCGCAGCGCGGCGAGCAGGCGGAAGCGCAGGCGATCCTCGACAAGATGCCGTCGCCCAGCAACCTCGAGCCGCAATATATGATGGTGCGCGCGATCGTCCTGGCCCGGCAGGGCGAGGCCGATGCGGCCCGCGCGATGTGGCGGCGCCTGCTCGACTATACGCACCAACCGGTCGGCACCCCGCCCGAACAGGTGCTGGGCCGCTTCATGATCACGCCGGCGGTGATCGTGCGGGCATCCGCGGCGCTGCGCGAATCGGGCGTGGTCGCGATGCCGCCGTCCTGACCGCAGCGGCGGGCCGGATTTTCGCGGGCGCCCGCCCCTTGAAGGGGACCGGGGCCGCGCCTATTTCGGTGACGGGCGCCAAAGGGCGGAAGGGCGCGCGCCCGCGTTCGCTGCGGCAGGAAATCGGGACGATATGGGGCTTCACGCCGAGGTCGGCGCCAGCCCTCTTGCCAGCCCCGCCCATGGACACTAGGGCAATTTCCAACATTCACGACCAGGTCAGAAAAAAGGAACTGTGCATGAGCGATTCGGCCGAAAAGGTTAAAAAGATCGTCGTCGAACATCTGGGCGTCGAAGCCGACAAGGTTACCGAAGAAGCGAGCTTCATCGATGATCTGGGCGCCGACAGCCTCGACATC
>JASBSJ010000041.1 GCA_030148985.1 Sphingopyxis sp. | reverse complement strand
GACGAGGACGATGCGATAGCCCTCCTCCTTCAACGCCTTGATCGCCTGCGTCCCCGAATAATCGAACTCGCACGCCTGACCGATAACGATCGGGCCGGCGCCGATGACGAGGATGGATTGGATGTCGGTTCTTTTGGGCATGTCGGTTTTCAATTATCCCGAAGTATCTGTGTTTGCTGTTCTAAAGCGTCAGCAATTCGAATTTGGGCCAGCTCTGCATCGTTCGTCTGCTTGAGTTTATTGGTGCAACTCGTCGCGATGTAGACGCTATCCCGAATGTCACGATCAGTAACATTGATACCCACGGCTTTAGCGAGGCTGGCGATGAGATCATTCTTGGCATCGCCGAACTCTTTTTCGTGAGCGGGCGTGCCTTCTTGGCTTGGCCGCGTATCAACATTTTTCATGTAGCGCCGCCAAGCGGTCATCACGGCGTGCTCTCCGCTGAACTCGATTGGCACCATCCGAATTGCACGTGAATACTCCGGCAGGCTAGCGTCAAAATGCGAGTCCCAAAGCGTTCTCAGGATCGCGATTTTTCGTTGTTTAGCCTCGGTCCGTCTCTGCGACCACAGCGTGATGAGAACAGCGACTATTGGGCCGGTTATGATTCCTACAAGCGTCAAGAGCTCATAAAGTTCGAGTCCAAAAAGCAGCGGCTCCTCGTTCATCCCAATCCCCCCACAAACTTCTCGAACAGATAGAAGCTGTCCTGCGGCCCCGGGCTCGCCTCGGGGTGATACTGCACGCTGAACGCATTTTTCCCCGTGATCGCGATGCCGCAGTTCGATCCGTCGAACAGGCTCTTGTGCGTCTCAACCACGCCGGCCGGCAGAGTCGATGCATCAACCGCGAAGCCGTGGTTCATGCTGGTGATCTCGACCACGCCGTCGGCGAAATCGCCGCCGACGCGCTGGACCGGATGGTTCGCGCCGCGGTGACCCTGATGCATCTTCACCGTCCGTGCCCCCGCGGCGAGCGCGAGCAGCTGGTGGCCGAGGCAGATGCCAAAGATCGGGACGTTGCGCTCGAGCAGCCCCTGGATCACCGGCACCGCATAATCGCCCGTCGCCGCCGGATCGCCGGGGCCGTTCGACAGGAACACGCCTGCGGGCTCCAGCGCCAGCACGTCGTCGAGGCTCGCGGTCGCGGGCACCACAGTGACGCGCGCGCCGGCCTCCACCAGATTGCGGAAGATATTGTCCTTCGCGCCATAATCGATCGCGACGACATGGGGTCTATCCTCTCCCCTCCCGCTTGCGGGAGGGGTCGGGGGAGGGGCTGTTTCGGTCGAAGCGGAGGTCGACATGCCCTCCCCTAGCCCCTCCCGCAAGCGGGAGGGGGACTGGTAGCCCTTACCCAGCACCCAAGTGCCCGCGTCCCACGCCCCCGTATCCGTCCGGCTCACGCCTTTCGCCAGGTCCATGCCCTCCAGCCCCGCCCAGCCGCGCGCCATCGCCAGCAGCTCGTCCACGTCGAACTTGCCGTCCGCACTATGCGCGATCACGCCGTTCGGCGCACCCGCATCGCGGATGCGCCGCGTCAGCGCCCGCGTGTCGATGCCCGCCAGCCCGATCACGCCCTGCTCCGCCATCCATTCGGGCAAGGTCTGGACGCTGCGAAAATTGCTGGGTTGCGTCGGCAATTCGCGCGTGATCGCGCCGAGCGCGCCGTGCACGCCGCGCTCCATATCTTCGGGGTTCGCACCGACATTGCCGATGTGCGGAAAGGTGAAGGTGATGATCTGCCCGGCGTAGCTCGGGTCGGTCAGGATTTCCTGATAGCCCGTCATCGACGTATTGAAACAAATCTCGCCTACCGCAGCGCCCACGGCGCCATAACCGACGCCCCACAGGATGGTGCCGTCGGCAAGGACGAGCACGCCGGTGGCGCCGGACGGCTGGCTTTTGGGCGCGACTGATGGGTTGGCTGGTGCCATTTAACATGCTCCGGACGGGGGGCTAAACGGCCGACCAATTAGGCGCCAAAAAAGTGATTCACAAGCTATCGGATTTGGAATCTTCCCGCTAGAGAGGGCCTTTCCGAAATTTGAGAGCCATGGGGACACGCATGATTCGCGATGACATCAAGGCTGCGCAGGTTGCCGCGATGAAGAGCGGCGACAAGGCGCGCCTGGGCACGATCCGGCTGATGCTGGCCAAGATCAAGGACAAGGACATCGAGCTGCGCACCGGCACCGCGCCGGCCGACGACGATGTGCTGGTGACCGACGTTTTGCAGAAAATGGTCAAGCAGCGCCGCGAATCGATCACCATGTACGAACAGGGCGGGCGGCAGGAACTGGCCGACATCGAAGCGGCCGAGGTCGCGGTGATCGAGGATTTCCTGCCCGCGCAGCTGAGCGACGATGAGGCGGTTGCGGCGATCAAGGCGATCGTCGTGGAACTGGGCGCGGAAAGCCTGAAGGATATGGGCAAGGTGATGGCCGCGGTGAAGGACCGGCTGGGCAGCCAGCTTGATATGAGCAAGGCGAGCGGGTGGGTGAAGGCGGCTTTGTCGTAAGGGGACATGGCATCCCCTAGCCCCTCCCGCACGCGGGAGGGGGACAAGTGGCCGCGAGCGCATTTCTCCCCTCCCGCTTGCGGGAGGGGTCGGGGGTGGGCATACGCCCTATGATGGACGGACAGTTTCAGCCCCGCGACACGCCGCGTGCAAAAGAGCTGCGAAATGCCGCGACGCCAGCAGAGCGAACCCTGTGGCGCTGCCTGTCGGGCCGGAAAGTCGGGGGCTGGAAATTCAGCCGCCAGATGCCCGTCGGTCCCTATTTCGCAGACTTTCTTTGCCGCGAAGCGCAATTGATTGTCGAACTCGACGGATGTTCGCACGATATGCGCCAAACCTACGACGACCGTCGAGATCAATGGCTTGCAGAAAACGGGTTTCGAGTCCTTCGTTTCACGAATAGCGACGTGATGGCGAACATCGAGGGCGTCGTGAGTGAAATCGAGCGCAGCCTTGCCCTTCTGCCCACCCCTAACCCCTCCCGCAAGCGGGAGGGGGACTGATGACCCTCACCCCGCAATGGCTCGACGAACTCCGCTCGCGCATCACATTGTCGACCCTCATCGGCCGCACGGTAAAGGTCACCCGCGCGGGCCGCGAGTATAAAGCCTGCTGCCCCTTCCATAACGAAAAGACGCCCAGCTTCACGATCAACGACGAAAAGGGCTTCTATCACTGCTTCGGTTGCTCGGCCCACGGCGATGCGATCCGCTGGATGACCGACCAGCGAGGGCTCAGCTTCATGGACGCGGTCAAGGAACTCGCCGCCGAGGCCGGCATGGACGTCCCCGCCCCCGATCCGCGCGCCGCGAAAAAGGCCGAGGAGCAGGCGAGCCTGCGCGACGTGACGCAGGCCGCGGCCGAGTGGTTCACGCAGCAGCTGGGCAGCAGCAACGGCGCCCCGGCGCGCGAATATCTGACGAAGCGCGGCATCTCGGACGCCACCCGCAAAGCCTTCGGCTTCGGCCTCGCCCCCGACAGCCGCTCGGCGCTGAAGGAGGCGCTCAAGAAATTCCCGACCGCGATGCTCGTCGAGGCGGGGATGCTGATCGCCGTCGACGACAAGGAGCCTTACGACCGCTTTCGTGGCCGCCTGATGATCCCGATCCGCGACGCCCGCGGCCGCGTGATCGCGTTCGGCGGCCGCATCCTCGGCGACGGCGAGCCCAAATATCTGAACTCGCCCGACACGCCGCTCTTCGACAAGGGCCGCACGCTTTACAATCTTGACAAGGCCTCGCCCGCGTCGCGGCAGACCAACCGGATCATCGTCGTCGAAGGCTATATGGACGTGATCGCGCTGGCCGAAGCGGGGATCGCCGATGCGGTCGCGCCGCTCGGCACCGCGCTGACCGAGAACCAGCTCGCGATGCTGTGGCGCATGGTGCCGGTGCCCATCCTCTGCTTCGACGGCGACAGCGCGGGGCAGAAGGCGGCGATGCGCGCCGCGACGCGCGCGCTGCCGCTGCTCCGCCCCGGTTTCAGCCTCGCCTTTGCGACGCTGCCCGCCGGGCAAGACCCCGACGATCTGGTGCGCGCAAAGGGCGCCGACGGTTTCGCGGCGATCCTGGCCGACGCGCAGCCGCTCGTCGAACGCTTGTGGGCGCACGAGGTCGCCGCCGGCCCGCTCGCGACGCCCGAGGAGCGCGCGGCGCTCAAGACCCGGCTGCTGGCACACGCCGACGCGATCGAGGATGCCGATGTGCGCCACCATTATCGCGAGGCGTTCCGCGAAAAAATCGACGCCCTGTTCGCGAGGGCGCGGCCCGAGCGCGGCCCGCGCGTGCCGTGGGCGCCGGGGCCGGGACGCGGCGGCCGCCGCTTTCAACCCGACCCGCGACTCCAGCCGCCCGGCGAGGAAACGCGCGCGCTCGGCCAGACGGGCATTGCCGGACCACTCGCCGCGGCTTTGCTCGCTGGCCTGCTCCGTTATCCCGAGGCGATCCGGCGCAATGAAGAGGCGCTGATTCGCCTCGCGATCCCCGATTCCGGCGACGCCGAACTGCTTGGGCTGATGCTTGACATCGCAAATGCCCGCGAAGGGCTTGATTGCGAGGGGTTGCTTGCCATATTGGAGCCGATGAAAGTGTATAATAGGGCGATGACATTGCTCAGAGCCGATGGAATGCACTTCTCGTTCAATCGACGGCTCGAAGGCGAAGAGGTTGATGCGGCTCGCGAAAATGCGCTGCGCGACCTTGACGAATATATCGGCGTACTCGTGACGCAGCCCGAAATCCGTGCCCGGCTTGCCGAGGCGACCGCGGATTATATGCGCACGATGGACGACGACGGCCATGCACGGCAGCAAAAGCTGCGCGCGATGGACGAGGATCTGACCCGCCGCCTGGCCGCGCTGTCCGACAGCCGCAGCCAGTAACGACCCGTAAATGCCCCTTCAGGCAGGATGAATAAATGGCCACCAAGAACACCGAAGCCGAAACCGACGCCCCGCTGATCGACCTTAACGAGGCCGACGTCAAAAAGCTGATCGCGCGCGGCAAGAAGCGCGGCTATTTGACTTATGACGAGCTGAATGCGACGCTGCCGCAGGACGAAATGTCGTCCGAGCAGATCGAGGATATCATGTCGGCGATTTCCGACATGGGCATCAACATCGTCGAAAGCGACGAGGATGTGCAGGAAGAGGCCGAGCAGGAACAGGACGACGAAGTCGATGTGTCGGCCGGCACGGGTTCGGTGTCGAACCCCGCGATCGAGAAGAAGAAGGAAACGGTCGATCGCACCGACGATCCCGTTCGCATGTATCTGCGCGAAATGGGCGCGGTCGAATTGCTCAGCCGCGAAGGCGAAATCGCGATCGCGAAGCGCATCGAGGCGGGCCGCGACACGATGATCCTGGGGCTGTGCGAAAGCCCGCTGACCTTCAACGCGATCATCGAATGGTCGAACGCGCTCAACAATGGCGACATGCAACTGCGCGAGATCGTCGACCTCGAAGCGATGCTGTCGAAAGACCCCGCGCCCGAAAACCTTGACGACGAAGGCGCCGAGGATGACGGCGAGATCAGCGAAAAGACCGCCGGCGTCTCGTTCAAGGACGAGGATGAGGTCGAGGAAGAACCCGCCGCGGACGGCGACGACGAGGATGGCGAAGGATCGTCGGGCAAGCGCGAGAGCTTCGAGGAGGATGAGGAAGACAACACGCTCAGCCTCGCGGCGATGGAAGAGCTGTTGAAGCCAGACGCGCTGGAGAAATTTGCCAACATCACCAAGAGCTTCAAAGCGTTCCAGAAGCTTCAGGAAGCGCGGCTCGAAGCCCTGTCGACTGCGGGCGAGTTCCCGGCCGCGTCCGAAAAGAAATATCACAAGCTGCGCGAAGAGCTTACCGCGCAGGTCGAAAGCGTGCAGTTCCACAACACCAAGATCGAATATCTCGTCGATCAGCTCTACAGCTATAACCGCCGCCTGACCGCACTCGGCGGCCAGATGCTGCGCCTCGCCGAGCGCCACAAGGTGCCGCGCAAGTCGTTCCTCGACAATTATGTCGGGCGCGAGCTGGAAGAAAACTGGCTGGAAGACGTCGGTTCGATCGACAAGAAATGGGCGGCGTTCGCGGAGAATGAAGCCGGCGCGGTCGACCGTATCCGTATCGAGATTTCGGAAATCGCGCAGGCCGCGGGCATGAGCCTGACCGAATTCCGCCGCGT
>JASBSJ010000038.1 GCA_030148985.1 Sphingopyxis sp. | reverse complement strand
GCGCGGCGGTCGAGAGCATCATCGCGGCCTTTCCGGGCAAGGTGCAGGTCGGCGGCGGCATTCGCGATCGCGCGGTGGTCGATCGCTGGCTCGCGCTCGGGGGCAGCCGCGTCATCATCGGCACTGCGGCGCTGAAGGATCCCGAGTTCGTCAAGTCGGCCGCGCGCGATCTGCCCGGCCGGATCGTCGTCGGCGTCGATGCCCGCGATGGGATGGTCGCGACCGAGGGCTGGGCCGATGTGTCGGACGTGCGGGTCGAGGATCTCGCGCGGCGATTCGAGGATGCGGGGGTAGCGGCGCTGCTGTTCACCGACGTCGGGCGCGACGGGCTGCTGAAAGGCTGCAATGTCGAGGCGACGGTGGCACTGGCTGAGACCGTCGATATTCCGGTGATCGCGAGCGGCGGGGTTGCGGGGATCGAGGACATTCATGCGCTGCGGCCGCATGTGGCCGATGGTATCGAGGGGGTGATTACGGGGCGCGCGCTTTACGACGGGCGGCTCGATCTGGCCGAGGCGATTGCGGCGGGGCGGGGATGAGCGATTGGTGCTCCCCCTTTGCACCCCGGCTTTCGCCGGGGCACGGAGAAGGCGGAGAGGGCAATGACCGTCCGCGTCCGCGTCATCCCCTGCCTCGACGTCGCCGATGGCCGCGTGGTCAAGGGCGTCAATTTCGTCGACCTCCGCGACGCGGGCGATCCGGTCGAGGCCGCGCGCGCCTATGACGCCGCGGGTGCCGACGAGCTTTGCTTCCTCGACATCAGCGCCAGCCATCAGGGCCGCGGCACCCTGCTCGACATGGTCGCGCGCACCGCCGAGGTCTGCTTCATGCCGCTCACTGTCGGCGGCGGGGTGCGCAGCGCCGAGGATGCGCGCGCGCTGCTGCTCGCGGGCGCCGACAAGGTCGCGGTGAACAGCGCCGCGGTCGCGCGGCCCGAGCTGGTCGCCGACATCGCCGACCGTTTCGGCAGCCAGTGCGCGGTGGGCAGCATCGATGCGCGGCGCGTTGCGGCCAAAGAAGATGGGGGCGACCGCTGGGAAATCTTCACCCACGGCGGACGCAGGCCCACGGGGATCGACGCGCTCGAACACGCCGTCCGACTTGCGACGCTCGGGGCGGGCGAGCTGCTCGTCACCAGCATGGATCGCGACGGCACCAAGGACGGCTATGACCTCGCGCTCACCCGCGCGATCGCCGATGCGGTCAGCGTGCCGGTGATCGCCAGCGGCGGCGTCGGCAACCTCGACCATCTGGTCGCCGGGGTGATCGAGGGCGGTGCCAGCGCGGTGCTCGCGGCGAGCATCTTCCACTTCGGCGAAGCGACGATTGTCGAGGCCCACGCACGGCTGGCGGCGGCGGGGTTGCCGGTGCGGGCGCATGTGGCCCGTCGCTGACACCCCTTCCCCCTCGATGGGGGAAGGATACGCAGCCTTATCGCGAAGCGATTAGGCGAAGTTGGATGGGGGTGATGATGCGTCCTTGCACCATTGTGTATGGCCGAGATCGCACCCCCGCCGCTGCAACTAGCGAACAAGTTCGCAAGTTTCGCTGCCTCCCCCATCAAGGGGGAGGGATGCTCCCCTTGTGCAGTTGAAGGCTGGCCTTGCGTGCAGACCGCTGCAATAACAGCCCGATGACCGCCAAACTCCGCCTCGCCGACCGCACCAACGATCTGTTGCCCGTCCTCGGCTTCGTCGCGGCGCTGGCGAGCCTTGCGATGCCGCTCGGCCCATGGCTCGTCGCCTTCATCCTCGCGGGCGCGGTTGTCGCGGCGGTGCATCATGCCGAGGTGATCGCGCACCGCGTCGGCGAGCCGTTCGGCACGCTGATCCTCGCGCTCGCGGTGACGGTGATCGAGGTCGGACTGATCCTGACCTTGATGCAGGCCGAACCCGACAAGGCGCAGACGCTGGCGCGCGACACGGTGTTCGCGGCGGTGATGGTGATATTGAACCTGCTGATGGGGCTGTGCCTTTTGAGCGGCGCGATCCGCCATCATGAACAGCGATTCCAGCGCACCGGCATGGGCGCCGCGCTCGCGACCTTGACGGTATTGACCGTCGTCACGCTGGTGCTGCCCAATTTCACATCGAGCGCGCCCGGCCCCTTTTATTCGGCGACGCAGCTCGGCTTTGTCGCCGCAGTATCGCTGGTCCTCTATGGCACGTTTGCGCTCATCCAGACGGTGCGCCACCGCGACTATTTCCTGCCCGATGGCGAGGCGCAGGACGAACCCGACGCCCACGCCGCGCCTCCGAGCATCCGGCGCACGGCGGTGTCGGGCGCGCTGCTGCTCGCCAGCCTGTTCGCGGTCGTGCTGCTCGCCAAAAATCTGTCGCCGGTCATCGGCGCGCTGCTCGCCGACTGGGGCGCGCCGCCCGCCGTGCTTGGCGTGCTGATCGCGGCGCTGATCCTCGCGCCCGAGGGGCTGGCGGCGGTGCGCGCGGCGAAGGCCGACCGGCTCCAGACGAGCCTGAACCTCGCGCTTGGCTCGGCGCTGGCGACGATCGGCCTCACCATCCCCGCGGTCGCGATCCTGTCGATCGCGACCGGCCTGCCGATCGGCCTCGGCCTCGATGCCAAGTCGACGGTGCTGCTCTTCCTGTCCCTGATCGTCGCGTCGCAGACGCTGGCGAACGGGCGGACCACGGTGTTGCAGGGGGTGATCCACCTGATGCTGTTCGCGGTCTATCTGTTCACGACCTTTGTGCCGTGACCCTCTTGGGCCGATCTTGAAGAGGTTTCGCGCAAAGACACAAAGACGCGAAGAAGAAGGCTCAGGCCATCAGGCCCGCGATTTCTTCATACGGCGCGACATGATGCGATGTAGCCAAGAAAAGCCGCTTCGCGGCGAACACGCCCCCTTCGTGCCTTTGCGTCTTTGCGCGAAACAAATTCTTCCGACGCTTCCGACGCACTCACGTCTTCCGCACAAACACCGTCCCTGCGCTATACCCCGCGCCGAACGAACAGATCAGCCCGGTGTCGCCCGCGACCATATCGTCATGGTTCAGGTGAAAGGCGATGATCGACCCCGCGCTCGACGTATTGCCATAGGTGTCGAGCACCGTCGGGCTTTCGTCGTTGCTTGCTTCGTGGCCGAGCACGCGCTGCGCGATCAGCCGGTTCATATTGGTGTTCGCCTGATGCAGCCAGAGCCGCCGCATGTCGCCGCCTTCGAGCCCCAGCTTCTCCATCTCCTCGACGATCATATTGGCGACCATCGGCACGACCTCCTTGAACACCTTGCGCCCTTCCTGGACGAAGAGCTTGTCGGTTTTCGGTCCCGACTGGTCGATGCCGCCGTGCGCGCGGTTGAGGAAGCCGAAATTATTGCGGATATTGTTTGAAAAGACGGTCTTCAGTTTGGTGCCCAATATGTCCCAATGGCCATCGGGCGCGATCGCCTTTTCCTCGACGAGGATCGCGGTCGCGACGTCGCCGAAGATGAAATGGCTGTCGCGGTCGCGCCAGTTCAGATGCCCCGAACAGATTTCGGGGTTCACGACGAGCACGCTTCTGGCGTGGCCCGCGCGGATATAGTCCGCGGCGGTCTGGATGCCGAAGGTCGCCGACGAGCAGGCGACATTCATGTCGAAACCGAAACCGTCGATGCCGAGCGCGGCCTGGATTTCGACCGCCATCGCGGGATAGGCGCGCTGCATGTTCGATGCGGCACAGAGCACAGCGTCCACGTCTGACGCATCGCGACCCGCACGCGCGAGCGCGCCCTTCGCCGCGGCAACGCCGATTTCGGCCATGATCGACAGCTCGTCATTGCTGCGTTCGGGCAGGCGCGGCGCCATGTGCGCGGGGTCGAGGATGCCCGCCTTGTCGACGACATAGCGCGATCCGATACCGCTCGCCTTTTCGATGAATTCGACGCTCGATTCAGTCAGTTCGTTGATCTCGCCCGCGGCGATCGCGGCCGCATTTTCCCGGTTGTGCAACGCAACATATTGATTAAAACTGGCGACAAGTTCTTCGTTGGAGATGCGTTCGGCGGGGGTGAAAAGGCCGGTTGCGGACAGGACCGGCTGCGGTGAATGCGACATGACGCCTCTCTCGTGTCTTATGGTTTCAGGGCACGAGGATTAGGCCCGGTCGCGGCGCCGCGCAACGCCCGGCTATTTGCTGAACGCGCGCCGACGCAATGGTTAACCTGCCGCTAACGATTTTGGTGGCAGACTGTTGGATGCAGGCCTCCGGGGGGATGGCTCCCCGGGCGCCGTGCGGGAGCATGACCATGGCGACGCGATCAGGACCGGCCGCAGGCGACCTGTCCCTTTCGGAAATCAAGGAATTTGCGGGCTTTCCCGCTGGAACCCAGCGCTATATCCGCCGGTCGCTCGACATCGGGCTCGAACGCGAGGACGCGATCGCCCGCTGGTCGCGCGACATCGTCGAGGAAACCGCGATCCGCGTCCAGGCGCGCGTCTATCAGCGGATCGGCGAAATCCGCGACCATATTCCAGACGACAGCGGGCTCGACGCGCTCGAAGGCTTTATGGCGCCGCTCGTCGCGGTGTCGGCGTTCGACTTGGGGCAGGACCGCCTGCCCAGCTTCGCGTCCTACCGCTTCCTTTACGAACGCCTGCTCGGCGCGCACGCGCGGCCGTGGCTGCCCGGCGCCTTTTGCGCGGCGGCATCGCTGCCGCATCTGCATCCCGACAAGCGCAAGATTTTGCTCCAGTCGATCAGCGAAGCCGCCGCCACGGCGCCGGGCTGGTCGGCGCGCGAGCCGAGCTTCTATCCCGAATGGGTTGAAAAGATCGACGAGACGCGGCCGGCGAATTGACAAGCGGCGGTTTCGGGGTGGGGAACGGCCCATCCCTTATCCGTCATCCCGGCGAAGGCCGGGATCTCGCCGGTGCGGCAAACCGAGAGGGTGAGATCCCGGCCTTCGCCGGGATGACGATGAATAAAGGTCCGCAAACGGTCAAACGCGGCATTCTGTAATCCTGTTCCAACACGGCCCTTCGGGCAAACGACCGCTTCCGGTCGCAACCCGCCGTTCGATCAAACCAGCGCCCGGTACAGTCCGAACGCGCTCGTCGCGGTCAACACGACGCCGACCATCACCAGCATCAGCTTGGGCGAAAAGCGCTTAGCCATATAGGCGCCAAACGGCGCCGCGACGACGCCGCCGATGATCAGGCCCAGCGTCGGGCCGAGAATATCTTCAAAGCCGAGCTGCCAGATAAAGGCCAGCGACACCGCCAGCGCGAGGAAAAATTCGACGCTGTTCACCGTGCCGATGATCTTGCGCGGCTCGCCGCCCTGGACGAGAAGGTTCGAGGTGACGACCGGACCCCAACCGCCGCCACCCGCCGCGTCGAGGAAGCCGCCAACGACCGCGAGCGGCGCGACGACTTTGGGCTTCGCGATCTTCGGCGGATAGAGAAGCCCGCGCACAAGCAGCCAGATGCCGATCAGCACGAGATAGCCGAGCACGAAGGGCTTCACGACCTCGGCGTGCAGCGATGTCAGCACATAGGCGCCCGCGACGCCGCCGATCACGCCGGGAACGAGCAGGCGGAAGAAAAGCGGCCAGTCGATGTTGCGATGGAACAAATGACTGAGCCCCGACGCACCGGTGGTGAAAATCTCGACGACATGGATGCGCGCCGAGGCCGTAGCGGGCGGGACGCCGAGCACCGCGACCAGCAAGGTGTTGCAGATGACGCCGAACGCCATGCCGAGCGCGCCGTCGACAAGCTGCGCGGCAAAGCCGATCAGGATGAAGGGAAGCAGCGCGGCGACGTCGATGGCGGCGGGATCGAACATATAATTTCCCAACTCATTAAGTTGAGAAACTGCTGCCGCGATTCGACATTTTGCGCCAGCGCAATTTTTCTGCTGGCGATGAAGGGAATTATTTGTGCGGCAAGACGATGCCGCAAAAAGGTCAGCGGCTTATGTCGTCGGGGAGATTTTCGCGCACATAGTCGATGAAGGCGCGCAGTTTCGGCATCACCTGTTTGCGGCCGGGATAATAGAGAAAGAGACCCGAGGTCGAAGAAGCATGGTCGGTGAGCACCAGCTCGATCTCGCCCGCTTCGACCATCGCGGTCGCCATCGGTTCGGCCATCATGCTGAGCGCGACGCCGGTGCGCATCGCGACCAGCGCTGCGCTCCAGTCGTTGACGATCACCGGCCCGGTGACCGAGACGTCGAACTCGCGATTCCCCTTTTCAAAGGTCCACGGCATGAGCGCGCCGGTCGTGAGGCGGAAGCGGATGCAGCGATGGTCGCGCAGCGCGTCGGGCGTGTCGGGGCGGCCGTATCGGTCGAAATAGGACGGCGCGCCGGCGACGACGAAGCGAAAAGGTCCGGTCAGCCGCACCGCGACGACATCGGCGTCGAGCGATTCGCCCATCCGCACCCCGGCGTCGAACCCCCCGGCGCTGAGGTCCGACAAAGCATCGTCGGCATAGATTTCCAGCTCGATCTCGGGATAGGTTTCGCAAAAGCCCGCGATAATCGGTTCGAACAGGGGCTGCACCGCGCCGCGCATCAGATTGATGCGCAATCGCCCCGCGGGCCGGTTGCCGAGGTTGCGCGCGGCTTCATAGGCGTCGGCGAGCCCCGAATAGGCGGGCGCGGCGCGCTCCAGAAACATCTCGCCCGCTTGTGTCAGCCCGACGCTGCGCGTCGTGCGCATGAACAGCGGCGCGCCGACGCGCGCCTCGAGCGCCTTGATCGTCTGGCTGATTGCCGAGGGAGAGACCCCCAGGTCGGCGGCAGCGGCGGAAAAGCTCCGCCTTTCCGCGACGCGCAGGAAAGCTTCGATCCCGTCGAGCGCCCCTTGGGGAATTGTTAAATCCTGCTTCAAGGCACTTGCAGATTATAGTGGATTATCTAAGTGCGCAAGCGCGCCTATAAAGGTTGCACAACGAAACGAAAGGAACCTCTCCCATGGCCTATCAGCTCTCCTCTTTCCGCCATTTCCCCTCCGCCTTCGCTATCGTCGCCGCTTCGGCGCTCGCCTTTACCGGGCTGATGGCGACCGCCACCCCCGCCTATGCCCAGTCGGGCGGCGATTATCGCTGCGCGGGCCTTGCCGAACAGGCGCATGTCGCCGCGACCGGCATGGAAGGAGCCAAGCAGTCGAGCGCCAAGCGCTTTGTTTCGACCGGCAAGAAGCTGTGCGAAGCGGGCAATGAACGCGCCGCCGCCAAGCAGTTCCGCGCCGCGCTGAAGATCGCCGGCGTCGCCGAAGTCGAAACCGACGCCCAGATGGCCGCCCGTTAATATCGGCGCCACGCCAAAACACCAATCTCCGGACCGTCTCTCCCTCTCCCCCGACGGGTCCACAAACTGGGGCGGCACTCGATACGAGGCTGCCCCATTTATTTATGCGCGATCGGTCGAAGCGCCGCGGTCAGCGCCGTCGGTAGCGGGAATACCGGACCGCGATCGTCCCCGATCGTCCCCGATCGTCATTCCGGCGAAGGCCGGAATCTCGCCGGTGCATCAGGCCGCAACGATGAGATCCCGGCCTGCGCCGGAATGACGATTCAGGTGGAGCGTTCGCCCGCTACATCCGCCGGTAACGAAAATACCAGACCTCGTGCCCCTGGGCGCGCGCCTTGGCTTCGTAGCGCGTTTCGGGCCAGCCGCCGGGCCGCACCTGAAAATCGCGCGCATCCTTCGCCAGCCATTCGAACTGATGGCGGTGGCGACGCATCACCATCAGCGCGTGCTGGAGGTAGATGGGGTGGTCGGTGCCGAAGCGGAACTCGCCCCCGGGTTTGAGCTTGGCCGCGATCAGGTCGAGCGGGCCGTCGTTCATCATCCGCCGCTTGGCATGGCGCGCCTTGGGCCAGGGATCGGGGTGGAGCAGATAGACGAAGCTCAAGGCGCCGTCGGGGATGCGCCGCAGCACCTCGAGCGCGTCGCCATGATGGATGCGGACATTGCCGAGCGGAGGGTGCGCGCCCCCCTTTTTGGCGAGATGGGGATCGCCCGCGACATGGACCAGCGCCTGGGCGACGCCGTTGACGAAGGGTTCGGCGCCGATGAAGCCATGATCGGGCAGCATGTCGGCGCGCGCCGCCATATGCTCGCCGCCGCCGAAGCCGATTTCGAAATGCAGCGGGCGGTCGAAGTCGAACAGCCGCGCGGCCGTTACATCACCCTCGGCCGGAACCGCGATCTGCGGCAGCAGCGTATCGACCAGATCCTGCTGCCCCGCGCGCAGCGGCTTGCCCTTCGATCGGCCATAGAGGCGGTTGAGGGTCGTGGGGTCGCCGGGTTTGTGCGCAGTCATGGCGCGCGCGTTAGCGCGGCCGGGCGGGGGCGGCAAGCGCCCCGCGCCCCCGCGGTCTGGATCAAGCCGCGAGCGCGGCCTTGAGCTTGTCGACGAGATCGGTGCGTTCCCAGGGGAAAGCGTCGCCGTTCGCCTGGCGGCCGAAATGGCCATAGGCGGCGGTCTGGCGATAGATCGGCTTGTTGAGGCCGAGGTGCGTGCGGATGCCCTTGGGCGTCAGGCGCACGAGCTGCGGAATCGCCGCCTCGATGCGACTTTCCTCGACCGTACCGGTGCCGTGGAGGTCGACATAGATCGACAGCGGCTCGGCAACGCCGATCGCGTAGGACAGCTGAATCGTGCAGCGGCGCGCGAGGCCCGCGGCGACGATATTCTTTGCCAGATAGCGCGTGATGTACGCCGCCGAGCGATCGACCTTGGTCGGATCCTTGCCGCTGAACGCGCCGCCGCCGTGCGGGGACGCGCCGCCATAGGTGTCGACGATGATCTTGCGTCCCGTCAGCCCCGCGTCGCCGTCGGGCCCGCCGATCTCGAAGCGGCCGGTCGGGTTGATGTGATAGACGGTGTTCGCGGTGAGCAGTTCGGCCGGCAGCACGTCGGCGATGACGCCGAGCACATATTTACGCAGCTCGGTATATTTCGCCTCATCGCCCTCGGCATTGTGGAAATAATAGCCCGGCGCGTGCTGGGTCGACACGACGATCGCGGTCGCCTCGACCGGCCGTTCGTTGGCGTAGCGCAGCGTCACCTGGCTCTTGGCGTCGGGTTCGAGGAAGGGCGCGATCCCCGCCTTGCGGTCGGCGGCCATGCGCTCGAGGATCTTGTGGCTGTAATCGAGCGTGGCGGGCATCAGGTCGGGGGTTTCGTCCGACGCATAGCCAAACATGATCCCCTGATCGCCCGCACCCTCGTCCTTGTCGGCGCCTTCGTCGACGCCCTGTGCGATATGCGCCGACTGGCCGTGAAGGTTGTTCTCGAAGCGGAACTGGTTCCAGTGGAAACCCGACTGTTCATAACCGATGTCCTTGACGGTCTTGCGAACCGTCGCCTCGATCTCGTCGAGCGCGCCGGGCGCCCATTCGCCATCCTCGAACACGCCCTTGCAGCGGATTTCACCCGCGAGCACGACAAGCTGCGTCGTCGTCAGCGTTTCGCACGCGACGCGCGCTTCCGGGTCTTTCGACAGGAACAGGTCGACGATCGAATCGCTGATCTGGTCGGCCACCTTGTCGGGATGTCCTTCGGACACGCTTTCGGAGGTGAAGAGGAAGCTGTTGCGCATGGGGAGCCTTTTCGAGCGGATATAAAGAAAAGTTTATGTTGGCTGGCTGTTAGCGTCCGCGTCGGCGAAAGGCAATGGCCAGCGCGAGCAAGGCCAGCGCAAAAACCACCGGCAGCACATTGCCGAAACGCGCAAAGAGCGTCGGCGCGTGCGCAGGCGGCACCAGCGTGTCGATGCGCCCCGCGGCGTGCATCGGCAGCGATTGGGCAATGCTCCCGTCGGCGTCGATCACCGCGCTGATACCGGTGGGCGTCGCGCGCACGACGGGCAATCCTTCCTCGATCGCGCGGAGGCGGGCCTGCGCCAGATGCTGCGGCGGCCCCCACGATCCGAACCAGGCGTCGTTCGACGGGTTGAAGATGAAGGCCGGACGGTGGTCGCGATCGACGACCTGCCCCGAAAAAATGATCTCGTAACAGATTTGCAGGCCGATGCGGCCGAAGGCGCCGAGGTCGATCGTGCGCGGCCCCGGGCCGGGCCAGAAATCGATGTCGCCGGGCGCGAGGCGCGACAGGCCGATCGCCGCAAGGATCGGCCGCATCGGCAGATATTCGCCATAGGGGACGAGATGCGCCTTGTCGTAGCGCGGCCCCAGCGTGCCGTCGGCGTGGAGCGTCATCACCGCGTTGCGCGCGCCGACGACCTCGCCCCCCTCGTCCATTTCGAGCTTGAGCGCGCCGAGCAACATGACGTCGCCCGCGTTCATCAAATCGGTGATCCGACGCCGCGCCTCGGTGGGCGAGCGTTCGTAATAGATGGCGGGATAACCCCATTCGAGATAGTCGGGCACCGCCGCCTCGGGCCACAGGACCAGCCGCGGCGTGTCGTCCTTCGGGCTCGTCAGCCGCGCGAGCTTGGCGAAATTGCCGTCGGCCTTGCTGCCCTCCCATTTGTCCTGCTGGCCGATGTTCGGCTGGACGACGGTGATGGGGGTGGCCTTCCCGGAGAGGTAATCGCTGCTCCGACTTTCGGTATCCAGAAGGCCGATCGGAACGTAAAGCATCGCTCCCGCCAACCCCCACATGAAAAACCGAGCGATAGGTCGTCCAGTCAGATTCGGGCGGCTTGATCGTTGATAATAGGCCCAGAGCCACATCAGCACCCCGACCTGGAACACCAGCATTCCCGACGCGCCATATGTGCCAATCCATCGAATTAGTGATGGGCCGACAAACTCTCGAAGCGACACGGCTGAGAGCGGATTCCATGCAAAGCCCGTGAACACCCAGCTCCGCAGCCATTCGGTGAGCGTCCACAGCGCGGCAAAGGCGAGGACGAAGGACAGCGTCGCCCCCGCGAAGGCGGGGGCCGCCGTCGGCCTTGCCCCATCGTCGCCGGATAAACCGCCAGCGGCCCCCGCCTTGGGGGGGGCGACGATCTTGTTGGTGGGGGCGGCGTATCTTCGCACCGCCCACGCCCCCCACGCCGCCAACGCAGGATAGACCGCCAGATAAAGCGCGAGCAGCCCGACCGCGATCCACCCCAGCCATGCGGGCATCGCCGCCTGATAGGTAAAGGCGGTCGCGATCCAGTTGAGGCCGACGATGAAATGACCGACGCCGAATGCCCAGCCGACCCCAAAGGCGCGCCAGCCGCGCGGGCTGCGCGTGACGAGCGCCATCCAGCCGCCGAGCGCGAGCAGGGTCAGCGGCCAGAGGTTCAGCGGCGCGAATCCCGTCGCCGAAACGGCGCCGAGCGCGAGGGCCAGAAGCTTTGGCCAGCGGTCGGCGAAAGCGGCGATGCGGGAGGAAAGCGCGGTCACACGGGGAGCTTTAGCCGGGCAAAGATGGCGCGACAATGACGCTTGCGCAGGGGGCGGATGAGGGCGCGAAGCTGGACCTGATATTCTATCGTCATCCCGGCCTTCGCCGGGATGACGGTCACGGGATGACGGTCAATAGAGTGGCAGGAAACCGCGCCCCGTCCGGCGCCCTCCCCCCTTCACCGCCAGCGCCACCCGCCTTCGGTGCGCGCGCGATAGAGGGGCATCGGCGCAAGCCCGGCCAGGATGACGGCAATCGTGAGCGCCATGGGCCGGTCGCGCAGCATCACCGCGATGCCTGTAATCAGCGCGATATGCGCGAGCAGCAGCAGCCACCCCTGCCACGCGATCGGCAGGCCGGTGCCATAGCCGCGCCGCTTCGCGCGGAACCAGGGGCGGTTGTCGATGAACAGGTGCAGCATGGCGAAACTCCTTCGGTAATCGGGGCCGTCGTCGGCTCAGTCCTGCGGCGCGTCCGCTTTCGGCGGACGCCCGCGTCGCGGCGGTGCGGGCGGCTTGACGCTCACGCCGCGCCGCGCGAGCGCCTCGCGCAGCAGCACCTCGATCTCGGCATTGGCGCTGCGCAGCTCGGCCGCCGCCATCCGCTCGACCGCGGCAAACAGCGCGGGGTCGAGGCGGAGGGCAAAGGCTTTTTTGGCAGAAGCGGGCATGGTTCGCGTCCGGCGCGCCCTAGTAGAGCGAGCCGGCGTTGACGACCGGCTGCGTGTCGCGTTCGCCGCACAGCACGACCATCAGGTTCGACACCATCGCCGCCTTGCGCTCATCGTCGAGGTCGACGACATTCTTCTCCGACAGGTGCTGAAGCGCCATCTCGACCATCGTCACCGCGCCCTCGACCAGCTTTTTGCGCGCGGCGATCACCGCCTCCGCCTGCTGGCGTCGGAGCATCGCCCCCGCAATCTCGGGCGCATAGGCGAGGTGGGTGAGGCCGCATTCATCGACGGTGATGCCCGCGACGGTCAGCCGCTCGATCAGCGCCTTGCGGAGTTCGGCGCCGACCTCCTCATGGTTGCCGCGCAGCGTGACCTCCTGATGCTCGATGTCGTCATAGGGGTAGCGCGAGCCGATCGAGCGCACCGCGGCCTCGATCTGCGCCATCACAAATTCCTTGTAATCGTCGACGTCGAACAAGGCCTGCGCGGTGTCGGTGACGCGCCACACGACCTGCGCCGCCATCTCGATCGGATTGCCGCGCAGGTCGTTGACCTTGATCTTGTCCGAAATGACGTTGTTCGCGCGCACCGCGATCTTCTTGCGCGTCAGCCACGGCAGCACCCAGCGCAGCCCCTCCTGCCGGTCGGTGCCCTTATACGCCCCGAACAGCTGGATCGCCGCGGCTTCATTGGGGTTGATGAGATAAAAGCCGCAGAGGATGAGCGTGCCGATCACCGCCGCGCCGACCGCGACGATCCATTTCCACGCGGTCATCACATCGGCGTTGGCATTGGTGATCGCCGCCCAGGCGGCGACGCCCAGCAGAATCAGCCAGATGAACAGCATCAGATAGCCGCTTTGCGTATTGGCGCGCGTTTCGCGACTGCGATTCAGCGCCGGTGCCCCACTCTCGACCATAAAGCCCTCCGAGTCGATATAAAGATAATATCATATTTATATCATAGAGAGCGCCGGTCAAGCCGATTGTCTCTTGCCGCCCGTCGGCGATGCCGCTTAACTGGTTTTCATGCGCAACCTGTCCCTGCCCTTCGCCCTCGCCGCCGCGCTTGTCGCCGCCGCGCCCGCTCACGCCAAACCCGCCGACGCCGCGGCCGCCAAGCAGATATTGAAGGACAGCATCGCGATCCCGACGGTGAAGGGCCGCGGCAAGGTGCCCGAGCTGGCAGCCTATTATGCCGGGGTGCTGAAGGCCGCAGGCTATGCCGACGCCGACATCGCGATCACGCCGATGGGCGAAACCGCGACGCTGGCGGTCACGCTGCGCGGCACGACCGACAAAAAGCCGATCCTGCTGCTCGGCCATATGGATGTCGTCGAAGCCGATCCGAAGGACTGGACGCGCGACCCGTTCGTGCCGGTTGAGGAGGATGGCTATATTTTCGGGCGCGGGTCGGAGGACAATAAGTTCGATATCGCGATGATGGTCGCGGCGCTCGCGCAGCTGAAGCAGGAGGGGTTCAGGCCGAAACGGTCGATCATCCTGCTGCTGACCGGCGACGAGGAAACCGAAATGGCGACGACGCGCGTGCTCGCCGCCAAATATAAGGACGCCGAATTTGCGCTCAACGGCGACGGCGGCGGCGGATTGATCGGCGAGGATGGCACGCCGCAATATTATGGATTGCAGGCGGGCGAGAAGACCTATGCCGACTTCACGCTGGAGGTCACCAACGCGGGCGGGCACAGCTCGCGCCCCGCGCCGGTGAACGCGATCGTCCAGCTCGCCAATGCGCTCGCCAAAGTCGGCGCCTATCGCTTTCCGGCACAAATCAACGAGCTGACAAAAGTCGGTCTGCCGATCGTCGCCGATCAGGTCGGCGGCGAGATCGGCGCGGCGCTGAAAGCCTTTGCCGCCGATCCGAGCGATGCCAAGGCGATCGCGACGATCCGCGCCGATCCCGAATATGTCGGACAGATCGGCACGACCTGCGTGCCAACGCTGGTGAAGGGCGGCCACGCCGAAAATGCGCTGCCCCAGCGCGCGACCGCGAATATCAACTGCCGCATCTTTCCTGGCGTCGCGGTCGAGGCGGTGCGCGCCGAGCTGGAGCGCGTGATCGCCGACCCCGCGGTCAAGGTGCTGCCCGATGCCGACGCCAGCGCGAGCGACGCCTCGCCGCTGCGCCCCGACGTGATGGCCGCGGTGAAAAAGGCGGTCCATGCCCGCGCACCGGGCCTGCCGATCATCCCGTCGATGAGCGCGGGGGCGACCGACAGCTATCATTTCCGCATGAACGGCGTGCCGAGCTATGGTGTCGCGGGGCTGTTCTCGAAGGCGAGCGACAGTTTCGCCCACGGGCTCAACGAGCGCGTCCCCGTCGCCGCAATCGCCCCGGCGCTCGCGCATTGGGATAGCCTGCTGCGCGACCTGTCGAACTGATCGATCAGCCCGCGGCGAGGCGGCGGGCGGTGTCCTGAACGAGCGCGATCATGTTCGGCACACCCTGCGTGCGGTTCGACGAAAGCTGGCGCGTCAGGTCGAAGGGCGCGAGCGCGGCGGCGATGTCCATGCCGGCGACCTCGGCCGCGGGCCTGTCCTGCACCGCGGCGAGGACGAGCGCGACGATGCCCTTGGTAATCGCGGCGTTGCTGTCGGCGAGGAAGTGCAGGCGGCCATCGGCCTGCGGCACCGGATAGACCCAGACGCTGGCGCTGCATCCGCGCACCAGCGTCGCGTCGGTCTTCAATGCATCGGGCATCGGCTCGAGTTCGCGGCCGAGCTCGATCAGCAGGCGATAGCGATCGTCGCCGTCGAGGAAGTCATATTCGTCGAAAATGTCGGAGAGGCTGCGCATGGGCGCGGGCAGTGGCAGATTTGGGGGGCGGTGTGAAGGGTGCGTCGCCCTTCGCTGCTCGTCGCCCCCGCGGAGGCGGGGGCCGCCGTCGGCTTGTCGCGCGGGCGGGGCTTAAGGCCGACTAGGGCCCCCGCCTTCGCGGGGGCGACGGTTCTTTTTACAGATCGACCCCCGCCGCGATCGCTTCCAGCTTGCGCAGCCGTTCCTTGAGGTCTGCGATTTCGATCCGCGATCCGGCGTGCGGCACGGTGGGATCGTGCGCCAGCTGGGCGTGGCCCGCGGCGAGCTCCTCGCGCTTCAGCTGGATCCAGTCGCGCCAGCCGCGCAGCGCGACGAGGCTGACGATGGTGAGCGCGGTCAGCGTGATCGCTGCGGTGGTGAGGTCGGGAGTGATGAAAGCCATGAGCGTTGCTCCTTTACCGGCGTTCAGATCTTGCTGCCGTCGCGCAGCTTCTCGATTTCCTGGTCGAGCGTGACGGCGCGATTATTGTCGGTGGCGATGCGTTCGAGCACCTGGATACGTTCCTTGAGCGCGCGGATTTCCGCCTGTAGCGCCTTCGTCTCGGCGTCGTTTCCGGCGACAAAGTCGTTGCCGTGGCGATCGCGGCGAATGCCGTGCTTGGCGCGGATGATACTGCCGATCGTCACGATGAGGACGATACCGACGACCATTTCGAACGGGCCCATGGGGAGGTTCCTTTCCTGCTTCTTTTCTTATTGCGTCAGTTGAGCGGGGCGTCGCGCAGCTTTTCGATCTCGTCGGCGACGTCGATGCCCTTGTCGGTCACGATGCGTTCCAGCACGCGGACACGTTGTTCGAGCCGTTCGGTGTGCGCCGCATATTGCGCGGCCTTTTCGGCGGTTTCGCTGCTGATCGCCTGAAACTGCCGTTCCTTGAACTTGAGGTGGCGTTCATAGGCGGCGTAGCCGATGCCGAGCGTGACCGGCAGGCCGACGACGATGAACAGGATGATGATCGTTTCCATCGGACTATCTCCTCAGTTCGCGGGACGCCGCAGCGCCTCGATCTCGGCGGCGACGCGGTGGCTCTCGTCGGTGACGATGCGCTCGACGACCGCCAGCCGGTCCTTCACCGAGCCAAGCTCGGCGCGCAGCTGGGCATTTTCCTGGCTGATGAGCTTGACGCGCTCCATCGCCTCGTCATTGGTGCGCGGATAGACCGCCTTGCCCCAGCTGTTTTCCAGCGGATAACCATTCTTGACGCGCAGCCAGGTGGTGAAAATCCAGCCGCCGATCGCGAGCATCCCCAAAATGGTGGCGACCGGTGCGATGACTTTCAACAGGTCCATATTGTCCATGATTATTCCCCTCAGCGCAGGCGGTCGATCTGGTCGGCAAGCTGTGCCGCCTTGCCGCCCTCTTCGGTCGCGATCCTTTCGAGCACCGCGATCCGTTCCTCCAGCCGGCTGACCTGGCTGGCGAGCTTGGCATTGTCGTCGGTCAGGAGCCGGATTTTTCGATCAGCGTCGGGGTCGGTTCGATGAACCGTGCCGCCCCATTCATTTTCGACCGGATAGCCATGCTTGGCGCGGATCCAGGTGGTAAACATCCAGCCGCCGATCGACAGGGCGATGATGGCGAGGACGAAGGTGGTGCCACCGAAATTCATGAAAAGTCTCCCTGTTGCGTTTCAGCCGCTGCTCAGCGCAGGCTTTCAATCTCGTCGGCGAGCCGGCGGTTGTGGCTGGTGTAGTAAAGTTCGATGTCGGCAAGCCGGCGGTCGATGTCGCGAAAGCGCGACTTGATGTCGCGGGTCGATGCGGTCGGGTTGCTGCGCACGCCCTGCCAGAATTTCGCTTCTTCGGTCGAGCCATAGAGCGCGAACGGCTTGGGCGTGCCCATCCAGGCGACCATCCAGTAAGCGATCAGCGTCCAGGGGAAACCGCCCATCAGGGTGAGCAGCACCGCGCCGACACGGACCCAGAGGACGTCGATCCCGCTATAATCCGCGATCCCGGCGCACACGCCGCTCCATTTGGCGTTCTGTTTGTCGAGGTAGAATTTGGTGCGGCTGGCAGACATCTCAGTTCCTCCGGTCTATGTTTTCGAGCTGCGCCAGTTCCTCATCGCTGCGTACCGCGGGGCGGAAGTCGGGATGGTCGGCGCTGATGATGCGTTCGACGGTGTGCAGGCGGTTTTCGAGGCGCCGTGCGGTGTCATAAAGTTCGTCGAGCAGCTGTTCATCTTCTCCGGTCAGCGTCTTGGCCTGTTTCCACTTGGTGATGTAGTGGAGGATCAGCCAGGGCAGACCGAGGAAGAGTGTTCCGATGACGATCGGGACGATGATGACTTCTTCCATCGGTCCGGCTCCTTATTTCTTGGCCTGCGCGGCTTTCAGCGCGGCGAGCTCGTCGGCGACCTTGTCAGCGGCCTGAAGCTCGGCGATCTCTTCGTCGAGCGACTTCTTGTAGCCCAGACCCAGCGCATCGGCACGGCCTTCGGCTTCGTCGACGCGGCGTTCGAGGATTTCGAAGCGCGAGAAGGCGTCTTCGACCCGGTCGCCGTTGGTCATTTCGCGCAGCTTGTAGCGGTTTTCCGCGCTTTCGAGGCGGTTGACGACGCTCGACTGGCGCGCGCGCGCTTCGCTCAGCTTTTTCTGCAGCTTGGCGATGTCGGCTTCATATCCGGTCAGCGCGTCGTCGAGGACGGCGATTTCCGCTTTCAGGCGCTCGGCCATGTCGCCCGCTTTCTGCTTTTCGACGAGCGCGGCGGTGGCAAGGTCTTCGCGGTCCTTCGACAGCGCGAGTTCGGCCTTTTCCTTCCAGCTGTCCTGCAGGCTTTCGAGCTTGGCGATGTGGCGGCGCATTTCCTTCTGGTCCGCAATGGTGCGGGCGGCGGAGGCGCGGACTTCGACGAGCGTTTCGTTCATCTCGAAGATGATCTGGCGGATCATCTTTTCCGGGTCTTCGGCCCGGTCGAGCAGGTCGGTGACGTTG
>JASBSJ010000015.1 GCA_030148985.1 Sphingopyxis sp. | reverse complement strand
GGCAAAGGGGCTGACCAACGCGGCGGTGCCGATGGGCGCGGTGGCGGTGAAGCGCGAACTCCACGATGCGGTGATCGACAGCGTGCCGGGCGGGATCGAGCTGTTTCATGGATATACCTATTCGGGGCATCCGCTGGCGAGCGCGGCGGGGCTGGCGACGCTCGACCTTTATGCGCGCGATGGCCTGTTCGACCGGGCGGGCCAGCTCGCCGCCTATTGGGAGGATGCGGCGCATAGCCTGAAAGGGCGGCGTCATGTCGTCGACATCCGCACGATCGGGCTCGTCGCGGGGATTGAACTCGAACCGCGCCCGGGGGCGCCGACCGCGCGAGCGATGGAACTGTTCCACGCCTGCTTCGACAATGGGCTGCTCGTCCGCGCGACAGGCGACATCATCGCGCTGTCGCCGCCGCTGATCGTCGAAAAGGCTCAGATCGACGCGATGTTCGGGAAGATTGCGGAGCTGCTCGACCGGATCGATTAGGCGTCGGCGGCGAGGGGAAAGGTCACCGACACCCTGGTGCCCTTGCCCTGCTCGCTTTCGATGTCGAGCTGGCCCTGATGCCGCTCGCTGATGTGCTTGACGATGGCGAGGCCGAGCCCCGTGCCGCCGACCGAACGACTGCGCGCCTCGTCGACGCGATAGAAACGCTCGGTCAGGCGCGGCAGGTGATCAGGCGCGATGCCTTCGCCCTCGTCGCGGACCGAGAGGCGTGCGCGCTGGCCCTCGCGCAGCAGTTCGACCGTCACCGGCGTGCCGGGGCGGCCATATTTCATCGCGTTGGAAATGATATTGTGCGCGAGCTGGCCGAGCTGCGCTTCGTCGCCGAGCATCGGCAGCGGTTCGTCCCCGAATTTCGCGACAATATCCTTTGCGCGCGCGGTTTCGCTGTCTTGCAATTGGGAGATTGTGTGCCGGACGACGGCGGCAAGGTCGACCTTTGCGGTCGGGCGGCGGAAGCGGTCGGCCTCGACCCGCGAGATCGAAAGCAGGTCGATCACGAGCTGCTGCATCCGCCGCGCCTCGCGCTCGATGATCGACAGGAAGCGGTGCCGGGTCGGGCCGTCGGCTTCGCCGTTCATGTCCTGCAGCGTTTCGACATAGCCGAGGATCGCGGCGAGCGGGGTGCGCAGCTCGTGGCTGGCATTGGCGACGAAGTCCGACCGCATCCGGTCGGCGGCGTCGATTGCCGAGCGGTCGGACAGAAAGACGATCCGCTCGCCGTTCGACAGCGCGGCGATGCGCATCGTCCAGCGCTGGCCGGGGCGCGGATAATCGACGAGGTTGATCGTATCCAGCGGTGCATCGCCGTCGATCTGCGACAGCCATTCGGTGGCGACCGGATGGCGGATCGCGGTGCGGATGTCGGCGCCGACGATATGCCGCCCGAGCAGCCGGATCGCTGCATCGTTGGCGATCGCGACGATATTGTCGGCGACGCCGAGCAGCGGCTCCTTTTCCTGATCGACCCAGCGGGCGAAGTCGGGATGGCGCAAAAAGGAGAGTGGGAGCGTTTCTGCGGGCGCAATTTCCGCGGGGCGGTTGTCGGCCGTCACAGCGGGCATTGCGCCATAGACGGTGGCGGCGGCGACGAAGCCGGCGACCGCCATCATCGCGATCGCCAAGGGATCGCCTCCTGCCAACGCGGCAAAGATTGCCGCGATGGCGATGAGCGTCAGGGCGATGACGAGGCTGGACAGACGATCGAACATGCGCCGCCCGCGTGGCACGAAGCAGGGGATGCGCGCAAGCGGCTTTGCGCCCCTTAACCTTTTTGCGCGGCCTGTGCCAAAGCGGGAAGCAGGCGGCGCTGCGCGGCCTTTTTCTTTTCCTTGCCGCCTCATTGCGTTATGCGCCGATCATGGAAAACAACGACATTCCGGTGGATCGAGCCGACACGGATGAAGCGGTGCCGTCGCGCCGCCGGATGCTCGCGCTTGGCGCTGCCGGCGTGTCGGCGGCGCTGACGATCCGGCCTGCCTTTGCCCAGACCGCGGTGTCGGTAATGAACTGCCAGATTCCGGTGCCGGGACCGACGGCTGCGGGGCAATATATCGATACCGCGGGCAAGCTGGTGCCGCCGGGGACGAAGGGCGCCTTTCCGGGCGCGCCGCGGCCGTTCACGGGCGAGGAAGTCAAGCGCGCGTTTCGCGGCCGGACCCTGCCGGGCACGACCTATGACCAGTCGCAGGCCTATCTTCAGTATATCCGGCGCTTGCAGGCGGGGCAGAGCGGCTTTACCTGTTTCGCATCGATCACGACGTCGCGCTGAACCTCGCTCCTTTGATGCGATGGCGGTTCGGCCGCGTCGCCATGCAAAGGAAAATTCGTGAAACTAGCTTCGCTCAAACAGGGCCGCGACGGCCGTCTGGTCGTCGTTTCGGACGATCTCGCCTGGTATGCCGACGCCGCGGCGATCGCGCCGACGATGCAGGCCGCGCTCGACAATTGGGCCTATGCGGCGCCGCGCCTGGTCGCGCTCGCCGAGGACCTGAATCATGATGCGATTCCGAAGGAACGATTCCACGAACGCGACGCTGCGTCGCCCCTGCCGCGCGCGTATCAATGGGCCGACGGCAGCGCCTATGTGAACCATGTCGCGCTGGTGCGGCAGGCGCGCGGGGCGGAAATGCCCGAGAGTTTCTGGCACGATCCGCTGATGTATCAGGGCGGCAGCGACGCCTTTCTCGCTCCGCGCGATCCCATCCCGCTGAGCGATCCGGCGTGGGGATGCGACATGGAGGCCGAGGTTGTTGTCGTGACGGGCGACGTTCCCGCCGGGATCGATGCTGTCGCGGCGCGTGAGGTGATCCTGCTCGTCGGCCTGACCAACGATGTCTCGCTGCGCGGCCTTATCCCCGCCGAACTCGCCAAGGGCTTCGGCTTTTTCCAGTCGAAGCCATCGAGCGCGATGTCACCCGTGTTCGTGACACCCGAAGCGCTGGGCGATCGCTGGAAAGATGGCAAGCTGCATGGCACGCTATGTGTCGACCTCAACGGTCAGCCGCTCGGCCGCGCCGATGCGGGCGTCGATATGACCTTTGATTTTGGCCAACTGATCGCTCATGCCGCGAAGACGCGGAACCTGGGCGCAGGAACGATCATCGGGTCGGGCACCGTGTCGAATCGCGATGCCGACGGCGGTCCCGGCAAGCCGGTCAGCGAAGGCGGGCTCGGCTATAGCTGTCTTGCCGAGGTGCGGACGGTCGAAACCATCCAGCATGGCGAGGCGAAGACACCCTTCATGCAAAAGGGCGACACGGTGCGCATCTGGATGGACGATGCGCGTCACCACAGCATTTTCGGCGCGATCGAACAGACTGTCGGTGGATAAACGGGAAGGAGGGCGGAATCGCTTCCGCCCTCCTTGCCTGCGATAGCGTTTGATCGTTTAGCTGCCGCCGAAGCTGCCGCCCGACATGGCGTCGGCCAGCGAACAGGCCGCCGGGCCGAGAATGACGATGAACAGCACCGGCAGAATGAACATGATCAGCGGAACGGTCATGATGGCGGGGAGCCGCGCGGCCTTTTCTTCGGCGCGCATCATGCGTTCGTTGCGGAATTCGGCCGACAGGACGCGCAGCGCACTGGCAAGCGGAGTGCCATATTTCTCGGTCTGGATCATCGTCGTGACGACGCCCTTCACCGATTCCAGATTGACGCGGTAGGCGAGGTTTTCGAACGCCTGGCGCCGCTCGGTCAGGAAGCCGAGTTCGATCGAGGTCAGCGCAAATTCTTCGCCCAGTTCGGGATAGGCACGGCCGAGTTCCTTCGACACGCGCGAGAAGGCGGAGTCGACGGTCAGGCCCGCCTCGGCGCAGATCACGAGCAGGTCGAGCGCATCGGGAAGCCCCTTGCGGATCGCATCGGTGCGCTTCTGGCGCTTGTTGTCGACGAAGAGATCGGGCGCCTTATAGCCGAGGATGAGCGCGGCCATGGTGAAACCCGACCGCTTGAACGGCGTGAGATCGGGCCACATATCGAGGCCATAGATCAGGAAGGCGGCGAGGCCGCCGAAAACGATCGGCAGGACCATCCGTCCGAAAATGACCGCGACGGCCAGATCTTTGGACCTGATGCCCGCCTGCGCCAGCTTTTGCTGGACTTCCTTGACCTGACTGTCCTGCAGAACCTGCAACCGGCCCAGAAACGTCCGCATCCGATCGGCCGTCTGGTTCTTGCGGACAAGCCGCGCGCGACGCTTGGCGGTCGAGGCGGTGATGCCCGCTTTCAGCTGTTCGCGACGCTCGTTGAGCGCCTTGACGCGCTTCGTCATCGGATTGCGGACGGTCAGCACATTGTAGATGGCGACGAGCACCGCAAAAACGCCGACTGCGGCGAGCAACGTGCCGGCCCACACGACATCGATGCCGAGAATCGTCGGACCGTTCTGCGCGCCGGAGAAAGCCGCGGTGACAAGGAGGCTGCTGGTCATTGTTATGGCCCCTTAAATCTCGAACCGGACCATCTTGGCCATGATCCCGGCCCCGATGCTCATCCAGACCAGCCCGCCGATGCCTGCAATGATCAGCCGCTCTTCGGAAAAGAAGCCCGCGAGGTAATCCGGGTTTATCATCCACACGACGCCGAAGACGAAAAAGGGCAGGGCGCCAACGATATAAGCCGACGCCTTCGCTTCCGACGACATGGCGCGGATCTTGAGCTTCATTTGCGCGCGCTTGCGCAGCACATCCGACAGGTTCGCAAGCGTTTCCGCCAGATTGCCGCCTGTCTCGCGCTGAATCTGGATCGTGATGCAGAAAAACTGGAATTCGGGCGTGCCGAGCATATCGGCTGTTTCCTGCAGCGCAGCCTCCATCGTGTTGCCGATGCGGATGCGCTCGACGACCCCCTTGAACTCTTCGCCCACCGGCCCCGGAATTTCCTGACTGACAACCTGAAACGTTTCGGTCACGGGCAGGCCCGACCGTAATCCGCGCACCAACAGGTCGATCGCATCGGGAAAGCGCGCGTTGAACTTCGCCACGCGCTTATTGATCGTCATGCTGACGACCAGATTGGGTATGCCGAGGCTGAGCAGAAGTCCGACCAGCGCAGCCATCGGGAACGGCGCGCGGACGATCAGCATTGCGCCGGTCGCAATGACGAAAAGCCCCATTGACGCGAACATATATTGGCTGAGCGTCCAGCTCTTGCCCGTCCGGCGGATGCGCTTTTCCAATTCTTCGCGGCGCGGGAGCAGGCTGGTCAGCGACGAATCGCCTCGATTCCCTACCGACTGGATCGTCTTGCGCATCTGGGCGGCCACGACGGCTTCGGTCGACGCCGCGTGACGATCCTTCACCATC
This sequence comes from Sphingopyxis sp., assembly GCA_030148985.1. Lineage (GTDB taxonomy): Bacteria > Pseudomonadota > Alphaproteobacteria > Sphingomonadales > Sphingomonadaceae > Sphingopyxis. Next base: position 25,376 of record JASBSJ010000015.1, on the reverse strand, counting down.
GCTAGCCGACGCGACTTTGCCTTGTCGGCCGAGGGGCCGCCCAGCAGGATCACGAGGACTGCAAAGGCCAGGAAAGCCCCGGCGATGATAAGGATGACTTGCAGGTTCATGGTCAGCTGGTGTCCGCTTCTATGGCTGGAGGTCGCAGCGGCGCGTCATGCGCGCCGTCACGCCGCCTGTTTCGCACCCTTTTTGGTAAATCCGAGCTTGCCGAGCAGCGATCCGCCCGACTTGCCCTTTGCGGACGCGACGGCCGCTTCTTCGGCTTCGATGTCGGCGCCGTCGAGGATCATCCGCATCAGATTGTTCCAGACCTGTGCCGCCTTCGTGCCCTTGCAGGTCTCGGCATAGGATTTGCCGAGCTTCGCCGCTTGGGCGACCAGCTTGGGGTCGAAGGGGATGACGATGTCGATCGGACGCTCGATCGAGGATTCGAACTCCTTGCGCGACAGCTCGCCGATTGCATTCTGGAACTTGTTGGCGACCAGAAGCACGCGCGCACCCGGGACATTCTGTTTGAACCAGGACAGGAGACGGATCGTATCGCGCGCCGCGGCGAGCGTGACGTCGCTGACGAGCAGGATCGTTCCCGCTTCCGATACAAGGTGCGGGAAGGGGATCAGAACCTGGCGCGGGATGTCGACGATCGTCATCTCGAACGCATTGCGCAATTCTTCTTCCAACTGGAAAAAGGCTGATCCGTCGGTCAGCACCGGCTGATGAATCGGCGCTTCGGCCGACAGCAGGCTGAGCTTGTCCGACGCACGAACCATCGCGCGTTCGATGAACAGGCCGTCGATACGGCTGGGATTGTCGATCGCGTCGATCAGCCCGCGGCCGGGTTCCAGGTCCAGCGTCAGCGCGCCGGTGCCGAAATGCACGTCGAGGTCGAGCAGCGCGGTCTGACGATCGGCCTGTTCGCTGATCGCCCAGGCAAGCGAGGTCGAGACCATCGAGGCGCCGACGCCGCCGCGCACACCGACCACCGCCATCATGTGATGCGGCCGGTTGTCGTGCATGTCGGCATGTTTCGGCGCCGACAGCATCGCTTGCGCCATGGTCAGCGATTCGCGGACCTGATCGAGCGACAGCGGCTTCAGCAGATAGTCCTGAATGCCGCTCGACAGCAGATCGCGATACAGGCGGACGTCATTGACCTGACCCGCGGCAATCACGACGGTGCCGGGTTCGCAGACTTCAGCCAGCGCGTTGATGTCGTTGATCGGATCACCCGATTCGGACATGTCGACGAACAGGATGTTCGGGCTCGCCGACACCGACAGCGACTGCACGGCGTTGCGCAGGCCGCCCTTGTTGCACTTTTCCATCGGCCAACCCATGTCGGCGGCCGCGAGGCGGATCAGCTCCAGCGTCTCGTCATCGCAGACGAAGGCGTTGAAAGGGTCGCGCAGAGCTGCTGATTTGAAAGGAGCGTTCACTGGCCACCTCCGCTGGTCGACGTTTGTTTCAACTCGCCGGCACCCGTCTGGGGTTTCGTGCGATAAGTCTGGATCGCGCGCGTCGCGGCGGCGGGGTCGTGGCCCGTATCACGCGTGCCTTTGATCAGGTCGTTAGGATCGGCGACCATCGCGGCCAGATTGCTGTTCACCGCGCAACCATAGTTGGACGAGGTTGCGTTGACGGGGTTTAGCGACGATTTGCTGTCCCAATTGGGGCAGCCCGGCACCGATGCCGAGGCGCGCGTCACGATGACGCGCAGATGGCCCTCGGGCACCGCGCCCGTGGTGACCGGCACATCGCGGCTCAGCAGCAACCCGCGGCGCTCCACCATCGCGCGAACGGTGGCTTGCGCCGACGATGCGCCATAGAGCGAGGGGTCTTCGACCGCTACGCGATCGCCATATTGGACGCCCATCGCGTCAAGCCAACCTTGCAGGCGGCCTTGCTCGCTGGGGGGCAGCTCGCCGCCGGTCGCGGCGACGTCGAACTGATAGATGGCGTTGCGCACGACCGGCTGATGCACCGATTCCAGGCTGCGATTGCTGTAGGCGCTGTTGCCCGCGCACCCGGCGAGGGTCGTCGCCAGCGCCAGGACCGTCCAAGTTGCGATATTTTTCATCACTTTGCTCCTGAAATCGGGCGCGTCACTTGATGCTGAAACCGGGCGATGCGTCGCCGCCGCGCGGGCGGTCGGCGTCGCCGACGTTGGTGTCGAGCCGCGGCTTGGGGCGGTCGCCGCCGGTTACGCCGTCGCTCGTCTGGTTGAGCAGCAGGCGTTGCAGATCGTCGGAATCGCGGAAGGCGTCGGTCGGCAGCTTGATGTCGTTCGCCGACACGGGCTGGACCAGATAGGGCGTCACGACGATGACGAGCTCGGTTTCGCCGCGGCGGAAGCTGTCCGATTTGAACAACATGCCGAGCAGCGGCACGTCACCAAGGCCGGGCATCTTGTCGATCGCGCCGATCGAGCGGTTGTTGAGCAGGCCCGCGATCATGAAGCTTTCGCCCGAGCCCAGTTCGACCGTCGTTTCGGCGCGGCGGATGGTGAGGGCGGGAACCTGAAAACCCTGCATCTCGATCGCGCCTTCGGTCGATAGCTCCGAGACTTCGGGACGGACGCGCAGGCTGATCCGCCCGTTCGATAGCACCGTTGGCGTATAGGCCAGGCTGACGCCATATTTGCGATATTCGATCGTCGTCCCCGCGAAATTACCGGGGATGGGGACCGGGAATTCGCCGCCCGCGAGGAAATCAGCGGTTTCGCCCGAAATCGCCGTCAAATTGGGCTGCGCGAGCGTCGCGACAAGGCCCGACCGCTCACCGATGTCGAGCGAAGCGATCAGGTCGAGCCCGAACAGGCGGCCTGCACCGGCAAGGCTGCGCGTGCCGGACGGCGTGGTGATATTGTAGATGGTGTTGCCGTTGGCGTCGGTCGTGATCGAACCGGCCTGACGACCGCCGAAAACACCGCCAAGGAAGCCGTTGCCGAGAGGGCCGTCGGTGTCGCGGGTCAAGAGGTTGCCGCTGATTTCCTTGACGAGCGAGCGATTCACTTCGGCAATGCGGACCTGAAGATTGACTTGCAGGGGCGTCGCGGTGCGCAGGCGCGACAGCACTTTCGTACCCTCGCCGACAAAGGCCTGCACCAGCCGTTCGGCTTCGGCGGCGTCGTCGGGCGACTGGACGGTGCCCGTCAGCAGTACAAAGCCGTTCATCGTGTTCGCCGCGATGCTTGCCTCCGGCATGGCCAGCGACAGCATCTGATCGATCGTCTCGATATTGTTGCCGACGCGCGCGACGGTCGAAAAGACAACCCGCCCGCTGGCATCGGTGGCGTAAATGCTCGTTTCGCCGGGCGTCTTGCCGAACACGTAGAGCTGGCGGCTCGAGCGGACCTGAACGTCGGCAACCTTGTCGTCGGCGACGAACACGTCGCTCATCGCGGCGGGCAGGCTGACCAGGCGGCCGCGGCCGACCGACAAGTCGATGCTGCTGCTGGCGTTCTGCACCGCCTGCGCGGTGACGGGCTGCGAAGGAGCCGCAACCAGCGTGGTCGCCACAAGGCCGATGGCCAGGGTGCGAGCCAGAGCCGCCGCCTTGAAATTGGCTTTGCTGTTCATCTTACTTACCCCCAACCGGAACTTCGGTCATCTTGTCACCGCGGGTCACGCGCACGACCGGACCCGTCGGAACCGACGCCCCGCGGCCGCCATTGGCTGGCGCGTAATTGCCCGTGTTGTCGGCCTGCTGCGGGCGCGGCGAGGTCACACGGCCACGCACCGGGATCCAGAAGCGCGACACGTCGCCGCCGGTTGTCGCCGACGAGCGATTGGCGACCGGACGCGCGGCGGCCTGCGCCAGCATCTTCCTTTCGGCGGCGGTTCCGCCCGACGCCGGGACTTCGATCTCGCCCGATGCGATCGCAGCGTCGAGCTCGCCGGCGCTTTCGGCCAGCGGGCGCAGCGCGAGGGAAAGACGCCCCATGCCCTGCGCGACGGCGATTTTCTCGGCGATCTCCGGCGTTGCTTCCAGCGTCACCGAACCAAAGGTGCGAACGGGGGTCTTGCCCGTCTCGTCCTCGGCATCGTAGCGCTGATCGGTCGCCAGAACGCGGATATTGCGAACGATCGTTTCGGCGGTGAATATCTGGCTGTCGGGATAGCTGCTGCCTTCTTCGACCTCGATCGTCTGCGTCAGCATCAGGTCGACGCGGTCGCCCGGAAAGACGAAACCGGCGACGCCCTGTTCCTGCGACACCTTGACCGTCATCGCGCGCATCCCGGGGCCGAGCGCCGCAGCGAGGAAGCCGCGGTCGTCGGGATGGACCAGCGCGCCCTGCGTGAGCGGCTGCCCGGCGGTGATCGGATGGCGCACGACGGTGCCGACCAACGTGTTCACGTCGGTCTTTTCCTTCACGAAATAGGCATTCTCGACCAGTTCCTTCGGCCACGGTTGGAACCGGAAGCTGTCGGGGCCGATGATCGTGCCAATAGGTAGCTGCCGCGTTGCGACAAGAATCATCGGTCCGGTAATGTCCGCCGCCGCTGACGCGCGCGCCGAAGGAGCCCCCGCTCCGCGCATCATGTAGTTGACCCCCAATGCCGCGCCAATGGCAATCACCAGCGCGCCGACGATCAGCATAATCTTTCGCGTATCCATGACGATTTTTCGCCTCCTGCACCAACCGGACACGGCGGTGCTTGCCCTCAGGTTGAACCGATAGCCTGAAACTGGTTAAGATAGTGTTGGTGAAGCGCCCAAAGTCCCGCGGCGGCGATGGCGACCCCATAGGGCACCTCAACCGCTTTATCGGAAGGACGCAATTTCATATAGATAAGCATGAATGCTGACAGGATTCCGCCGCCGATCGCCATCACCATGAGCATTGGCAGGAACAGCGGAAGCGGGATCCACAGCATCACACCGCCGATCATTTTGACATCGCCGCCGCCCATCGCGCCGATGGCGAACAGACCGGCGAAGATCAGAAAGACCAGCAGGGCTGCGCCGAACTGGATCGGTATGTCGGGCCAGAGCGTCAGGCCCGAAACGATCCAGAAGGGAATGGCCAGCACAGCGATGGCGGCGTTGAGTTCGTTGGAAATGGTGCGCGACCGGATGTCGCTGATCGCCGCGGCGACCATCATCAATCCGAGGAGGGCCATCAGGCCAAGCGCGATCGTGCCGTTTTCCATCGGCCCGCTCCTACGCTTTATGGCTTACCAAAGAGTAACCATGATCGCGCGGCGGCCGCTTGCATTCCGCAAGGCAGCCGATATGCGGCCCGCATGACCGACACCGCCCCCTCCGCAACCGATGTCCTGATCGTGGGCGCGGGCATTGCCGGTGCCAGCCTGGCGGCGGCGCTGGCACCGTGGCGGCGGGTGACGCTGGTGGAGGCGGAGGATGCGCCGGGCTATCATGCCACCGGGCGCTCCGCCGCCTTCTGGCACGAAAGCTATGGCGGTGCGCAGGTGCAGCCGCTCACGCGGGCCTCGTTCGACACGCTCGATCGTCCGCCGCCCGAATTTTCCGACCGGGGGTTTTTGACGGTGCGGCGCGCGCTGACACTGGGGCGGGCACAGGATCGTGCGGAGGTGGACGTCTTCGCCGCCGAGTTTGCCGCGAAAGGCGTGGCGGTCGAGCGCATCTCCGGCGCGGCGCTCGCGCGGCATATACCCGGGCTGCGGCCCGAGTGGAGCGAAGCCGCTTATGAGGCGGCGTGCCGCGACATCGACGTCGGCAGGCTTCACGCGGCCTATTTGCGCGCGGCAAGGCGGGCAGGGGCGACGCTCGTCTCGCGCGCCCCGCTCAGCGCCGCGCGCCGCGTGAAGGACGGATGGGAGGTCGAGACGGGCAAGGGCGCCATCCATGCCGGGCTGATCGTCAACGCGGCGGGCGCCTGGGCCGATCGGGTTGCGGCGGCCTGCGGCATCGCGCCGGTCGGCATTCAGCCCTATCGCCGGACGATGCTGCAATTGCGGCTGGACGTACCCGTCCCGGACGAGTTGCCGCTGGTCATCGACATCGGCGGTTCCTTCTATTTCAAGGGGGAGAGCGTCGGGCGTGTGTGGCTGACGCCGCATGACGAAACGCCCGTGAATCCGCATGATGTGGTTCCCGAGGATATCGATGTCGCGCTGGCGATCGATCGGTTGCAATCGGTCGTCGACTGGCCGGTCGCCGCCGTCGAGCGCAAATGGGCCGGGCTGCGCAGCTTCGCCCCCGACCGGCTTCCGGTCTTTGGGCCCGACCGGCACGAGGCGCGTTTCATCTGGTGCGCGGGGCAGGGCGGTTTCGGGATCCAGACCGCCCCCGCGATCGCGGCGCTGCTCGCCGCGCAACTGGGAGCGGACGAACCCGCGGGCGCGATCGGACGGGTCGATGCCCAACCGTTTGCCCCGTCGCGATTTGCCTGAGCCCGTCTTTGCTTGCGCGACGAGTTTGCTCGATTAGCATGGGTTTGGCCCGCCACCCCCGGCGCGGCGCGACCTGTGGAGGATGGCATGGCCCATTATTTCGAGATCAAGAAGAACAAGGCCGGCGAATTTGTCGCCTATTTCAAATATAATAGCGAAACGATCTTCTGGACCGAGGGGTATAGCAGCAAGGCGTCGGCGAAGAATGCCATCGAGTCGATCCAGAAGAACGGCCCCGGCGCCGAAACCCGCGAGGCGGAATAGGAAAGCGCGCGCGGGCGTTTAGGGCCAGTCCCTAGCGCGCCCGCGCAACTTTCAGTGCTGCATCGCTGGCGAGCTGGTCGGCGAGTTCATTGTCGCCGTGCCCGGCATGGCCCTTGACCCAGATCCACTCGACCTTGTGCCGCGCGTTTGCCTTGACCAGCCGCTGCCAGAGGTCGGCGTTGGCGACGGGCTTTTTCGCGGCGGTTTTCCAGCCGTTTTTCTGCCAACCGAAGATCCATTTGGTGATGCCGTCGCGGACATAGACACTGTCGGTCGACAGCTCGACATTGCAAGAGCGTTTGAGCGCCGCGAGCGCTTCAATCGCCGCCATCAACTCCATGCGGTTGTTCGTCGTGTCGGCCTCGCCGCCCGAGAGCGTCTTGACGACATCGCCCCAGCGCAGAACCGCGCCCCAGCCGCCGGGTCCGGGGTTGCCCTTGCACGCGCCGTCGGTGGCGACGATGACGGTTCGGCCCTCGCTCATGCGGCGGCGAAGAGGCGGGCCGCGTCGGCCGCCTGATAGCGCCGGAGCCGCGCGAGAAAGGGCGCCGGATCCTTGCGCGTGACGAGTGCATCCGCGGGCGTGTGAATCCAGTCGTGCGCGCGCGTCAGCAGAAAGCGGAGCGCGGCGCCGCGCGCCAGCAGGGGCAGCGCGGCCATTTCGTCGCTGGTCAGCGTGATTTCGGACGTATAACCGCGCATCAGGGCAGCGGCGCAATCGGCGTTGCAGTCGCGGCCATCTGCCGAAAAGGTCCAGGCGGCGTGGGTGACGGCCACGTCATAGGCGCGGGAATCGGTCGCCGCGAAATAAAAGTCGATCAGGCCCGTGACCCGATCGCCGAGCATCAGCACATTGTCGGGGAACAGGTCGGCGTGGACGACATGCGCGGGCAGATCGCGCGGCCAATGCGTGTCGAGATGGGCAAGTTCATCATCGACGATTGCCTGGAGCCCCGGAATCACCGCGTCGAGATCGCCGGAACCCTCGGCAATCGCTCGCCAGTGGCGATGCCCCATGCTGTTTTCGCGCGCGCCCGCGAAATCGGCCACAGCACGGTGCATTGAGCCAAGCGCCGCGCCGGCGGCTTCGCATTGGCCGGGCGTGGGATGAGTCAGCGAGATACCGGGCAGAAACTGGATGATGCACGCCGCGCGTCCCGAAACCTGCTGGATCGCCGCGCCCTCGCGGTCACGGATCATCGCCGGGACGGGGCAACCCCGCTTCGCCAGATGGTCAAGCAAATCGACGAAAAAGGGCAGGTCGCCTTCGCTGACGCGCTTTTCGTACAGCGTCAGGATGAAACGGCCGTCCGTCGTTTCGAGCAGGAAATTGCTGTTTTCGACGCCTTCGGCGATCCCCTTGCACGACACGACCGTGCCAATGTCGTATCGGGCGACCAACGCGGCGAGGTCGTCGGGCTCGACGTGCGTGTAGACGGCCATCAGGCGGCTTCGAGGCCGCGCGGCAGCTTGAAAACCATATTTTCCTCGGCAGTCACGACGACTTCCTCGGCGATTGGGCGGACCGCAGCGATCGCGTCGATCACCTCACGCACCAGCGTTTCGGGGGCGCTGGCGCCTGCGGTGATGCCGAGTGTGCCGATGGCGTCCAGCCAGGCCGGATCGACATCATGGCCGCGCTGGACCAGATGCGCCGGGGTGCCAAGCCGTTCGGCCACTTCGACGAGACGCAGGCTGTTCGAACTGTTCGGCGCACCGATCACGATCATCCGGTCGCAGCGGGCCGCGATGGCCTTCACCGCTTCCTGGCGATTGGACGTCGCATAGCAAATATCCTCGCCGCGCGGTCCGGCGATGGCGGGGAAACGATGCTGAAGCGCCGCGACGATGTCGCGCGTATCATCGACCGAGAGGGTCGTCTGGGTCAGGAAAGAGAGTTTTTCCGCATCGACCGGTGCCAGCGCCGCGACATCGTCGACCGATTCGACCAGCGTCATCGCACCATCGGGCAATTGTCCCAGCGTGCCGACGACCTCGGGGTGCCCGGCATGGCCGATGAAGATGATGTGACGGCCCGCTTCATATGCGCGTTCGGCCTGGCGATGGACTTTCGAAACCAGCGGGCAGGTCGCATCGATATAGTCGAGTCCGCGCATTTCGGCTTTCGCGGGTACCGTTTTCGGCACACCATGGGCGCTGAAAACCACGGGGACGCCGTCCGGAACCTGATCTAGCGATTCGACGAAAATGGCGCCCATCGCCTTCAGCGATTCGACGACATAGCGGTTGTGGACGATTTCGTGCCGGACGTAGACGGGGGCACCAAAGCGTTCGAGCGCCAGTTCGACGATGCGGATCGCGCGATCGACGCCCGCACAAAAGCCGCGCGGCGCCGCGATCAGCACCTTGAGCAGCTTGTCATCGCGGGCCACGGCAGGCGTCGTCGGGTGGGGAGCGTTCATGATGCGCGCGCTCTAGCGCAGCAAGTCGTTCGCGGTAAAGCGGCTTCGTCCATCTTGTCCGGTTGCGCCGCGTTCATCGCACCGATAAGAAGCGGCGCGCATGAAGCGGGACCGATCGTCTTTCGCCCGTCAGCGTGCCTGTATGGAAAGCCAGTTTATCATGATCCCCATTTCATTTCCGTCCCGCAAAAATCTGGCTCTGCTGAGCGGAGTGGCGGCGATGGTGACCGTCGCAGGCTGCGCGAAGGACAATGAGATCGAAGTGGCGGGCGGGGTCGGCATCACCGCAACGCGGTCTGCCTGTCCGGCGGTCGCAGTGCCGCTGCATACCGGGGACATCACGCTGTTCGATCCCGCGACGAGCCGCGATGCGAGCGCCATCGACGTCGTCGCCGCGATCACCAATGTGACGCCGCAGTGCAACGAGGCGGGCGAAAAAGTCTATCAGCTCGCCGATTTCGAAGTCGTCGCGACGCGCCGCGATGCCGGGCCGGCGCGCACGGTGACGCTGCCCTATTATGCGACGGTGCTTCAGGGCGGCACCGCTGTGGTGGCCAAGCGCCTTGGCAATGTCGCGGTGACCTTTGCCGAAGGGCAGACGCGCGGCACGGGACGCGCGCAGGCGTCGGCCTATGTCGATCGCGCCGCCGCGACGCTGCCCGCGGACATTCAGGAACGCATTACGCGCAAGCGCAAGGCGGGGGATCAGGACGCGGCGATCGATCCGCTCAGCCTGCCCGAAGTGCGCGCGGCGGTGCAGCGCGCAAGCTTCGAGCTGCTCGTCGGCTTCCAGCTGACGCAGGAACAGCTCGAATATAATGTCCGACGATAGATAATGCGGCGGCGCGCGGCGCCGTTCGCACCGTCACGCCCCGCTCCGCCGTCCGGCGATGCGGGGCTTTTCGCGCCCGCATAGCTGTTATAGGGCGCTCCAGTTCTTTCGATCGAAGATAGGCCCCGCCCTATGACCCTGTTCCGCCGCTTTTCCGACCATATCGGGTCCGCGCTCGACGCGCTTGCCGCACGAGGCGCCATCCCCGCCGATCTCGATCGTTCGGCGGTCAGCGTCGAGCCGCCGCGCGATGCGGCGCATGGCGATGTTGCAACCAATGCCGCGATGGTGCTCGCGAAGTCCGCGGGGATGAACCCGCGCGGGCTCGCTGACCTGCTTGTCGCCGAGCTCGGTGCGCTGGACGAGGTGGTCGAAGCGAGCGTTGCGGGGCCGGGCTTCATCAACCTGCGCCTTGCCGACGACAGCTGGCGCGACGAGCTGGCGCTCATCCGCGACCTTGGCGCCGATTACGGCCGCTCGGATATGGGGCAGGGGCGGCGCGTCAATGTCGAATATGTCTCGGCCAATCCGACGGGACCGATGCACGTCGGCCATTGCCGCGGCGCCGTTGTCGGCGATGCGCTCGCGGCGCTGCTCGAATATGCCGGGCACGACGTCATCCGCGAATATTATGTCAACGACGCAGGGGCGCAGGTCGATGTCCTCGCGCGGTCGGTTCACATGCGCTATCGCGAGGCGCTGGGCGAAGAGGTCGGCGCCATTCCCGAAGGCCTCTATCCGGGCGATTATCTGATCCCCGTCGGCGAAAAGCTGGCCGCCGAACATGGCGACCGCTTCGTCGATGCGCCCGAAAGCGCGTGGCTCGGCCTGTTCCGCGCCGAGGCGGTCAGCGCGATGATGGACATGATCCGCGCCGATCTGGCCAAGCTCGGCATCCATCACGACCTCTTTTCGTCCGAAGCCGAGCTTCAGGCGGCGGGCAAGCCGGCGGCGGCCGAGAAATGGCTGCGCGAACAGGGCCTGGTCTATGACGGCTTGCTCGAAGCGCCGAAGGGGGAAACGCCCGAGGATTGGGAGCCGGTCGAGCTGCCGCTATTCCGTTCGACGCAGTTCGGCGACGATCAGGACCGCCCGATCAAGAAGTCGGACGGCAGCTGGACCTATTTCGGCGCCGATCTCGCCTATCATTTCCAAAAAGCGCAGGATGCAGACGAGCTGATCGACATCTGGGGCGCCGACCATGCGGGGACGGTCAAGCGGATCAAGGCCGCGGTCGCGGCGCTGACCGGCGGCAAGACGCGGTTCGACGTCAAGTTGGTGCAGATGGTGCGGCTGCTCAAAAATGGCGAGCCGTTCAAGATGTCGAAGCGCGCCGGCAATTTCGTGACGCTGGCCGATGTCGTCGACGAGGTCGGCAAGGATGCGGTGCGTTTCACTATGCTGACGCGCAAGGCCGACGCGCAGATGGATTTCGACTTTGCCAAGGTGGTCGAGGCGTCGCGCGACAATCCCGTCTGGTATCTGCAATATGCCAATGCGCGGATTGCGCGCCTCCGCAAAAAGGCAGCGGATGCAGGGATCGTGCTTCCCGACCCGACGCCCGAGCGGCTGGGTGCGCACGAGCTGGGGCTGGTGAAGCTGCTGGCGCAATTCCCGCGGATCGTCGAGGCGGCCGCCTTTGCGCGCGAACCGCACCGGATCGCCTTCTATCTGGCCGATGTCGCAGCGGCCTTTCACGCCTGGTATAATCTGGGCAATGACGACCCCCCGGCGCGCATCGTCCTTGAAAATGACCCGGAATTGACCGCGACGCGCCTTTATTTGGCCGACGGAATCGGGCAGGTTATCCGCAACGGGCTGCAACTCATGGGGGTTGAGGCGCTCGAGGAGATGAACTGATGGCCGGGGAGAATGGCGCGGGGCAAGGCGACGACGGACTGGGGCTTGCCGAGGAAGATCGGCTGCCCTGGCTCGAAGCCGCCGATGGCTTTGACGAGGAAGGCGACGTGTCGCCCGCCCGCCTGCTGATCATGATGCTGGGCGGACTCTTGCTGATCGGCGCGGTGCTTGGCGGTCTCTGGTGGGTCCAGAACGGCGGTGCGCGCGGCAAGGGCGAACTGATCGTGGCCGAAAAGGGCGATTATAAGGTCGCCCCCAAGACCGACGGCGCCAAGACGTTCGAGGGCGAGGGCGACGCCAGCTTTTCGGCCAGCGAAGGCGCCGCACCCGCGGGCAAGGTCGATCCGTCGCGAATGCCCGAAGAACCCGCGGTGACGGCGGCCGAACGCGAAGCGCCCGCTGCGGCGGTCAAGACTGAACCCAAGGCGTCCGCAAAGCTTGCCACGGCGCCCGAACCCGCACCGCCGAGCGGCGCCATGATCCAGCTGGGCGCGTTCAGCAGCGAAGGCGCGGCGGCGAAAGCCTGGACGAATCTGTCGAAGCGTTTTGCCTATCTCGCCGAACTGAACCGCGTGATTTCGCCCGCTAAGGTCGGATCAGGAACCGTCTATCGTTTGCGCGTTCCCGCAGGAACGGCAGCCAACGCCACGAATTTATGCGGAAAATTGCGCGTCGCTGGCGAAAATTGCGTCGTCGTTCGCTGAATCGGCCCGCTTGGCCGCAGACTCCGTTGGTGCAATGACCCGCCTGTGGCATGGTGTCAGCCGAGGACGCTGTATGAGGGGGCGGCGGCCGATGGAGGTTGACGCATAATGATTCCCGCAATTTTCGGCATGTCGGGCCTTACGCTGACCGACGACGAGCGCGCCTTCTTTCGCGATTGCGCACCCGCGGGCTATATCCTGTTTGGCCGCAACATCGAGAACCGCGACCAGCTCCGCCGCCTGACCGACGATCTGCGAAGCCTCGACGGGCGGAGCAACCTGCCGATCCTGATCGATCAGGAAGGCGGCCGCGTCGCGCGCATGAAGGAGCCCGAATGGCCCGCTTTCCCCAGCGGCGCGGCCTTCGACGCGCTCTATGAACGCGCGCCCGCCAGCGCGATCGAGGCGGCGCGGCTCAACGCGATGGCGCTTGCCGCGATGCTCGCCGAGGTCGGCATCACCGTCGACTGCCTGCCGTTGCTCGACGTGCGCCAGCCGGGCGCGAGCGACGTTATCGGCGACCGTGCGCTCGGCAGCGAGCCGATGCGCGTCGCCGCGCTGGGGCGCGCAATCCTGAGCGGTTTGCAGGCGGGCGGCGTCGTCGGCATCGTCAAACATATTCCGGGCCACGGCCGCGCGCTGCTCGACACGCATGAGGCGCTGCCGACGGTCACCGCCTCCGACCACGAGCTCCAGACCGACCTTGCGCCCTTCGCCGCGCTCCGCGACGCCGCGATGGCGATGACCTGCCATGTCATTTTCACGGCGTGGGATCCCGACCGGCCCGCAACGCTTTCGCCGACCGTCATCGACAGCGTGATCCGCCAGCGCATCGGCTTTCACGGCCTCCTGATGACCGACGATCTCGACATGAAAGCGCTGTCGGGCGACGTTCCCTCGCGCGCGGCCGATGCGATTGCGGCCGGGTGCGACATCGCGCTCAATTGCTGGGCGCGGATGGACGACATGATCGGCATCGCCAACCGGCTGGATCCGATCAGCACCGTGTCGCGTGCGCGGCTCGAAGGCGCGATGGACCGGATCGCGGGCACCCCCGACAAAGGCGAATTTGCCGCGCTCGTCGATCAGCGCGACGCGCTGCTGGCGCTGGCCTGACGCGCCGATGGAGGGGCTGGCACTCGAATTCGACGTTGCGCCGCCGGCACCTGGGCGCGACGATGCGTTGCAATTGTCCCTCGAAAGCTGGGAAGGCCCGCTGGACCTGCTGCTCGCGCTCGCGCGAAACCAGAAGGTCGATCTCAAGCAGATTTCGATCCTTGCCCTCGTCGAGCAATATCTGAATTTCATCGCCGAAGCGCGCGAGCTCAAGCTGGAGGTGGCGGCCGATTATCTGGTGATGGCTGCCTGGCTTGCCTATCTCAAATCGGCGCTGCTGTTGCCCAAGGATCCGTTGGAGGAGCCGTCACCCGACGAATTGGCACTGCGGCTGCAACTGCGGCTCCAGCGGCTTGCCGCGATGCGCGAGGCGGCGGCGCGCCTGCTTGCGCGCGACCGCATCGGGCGCGACGTTTTCCTGCGCCCCCGGCCCGAGGGACTGCGCGATGTGAAGCGGCGGCGCTGGGACGCCAGCCTCTACGACATTCTTGCCGCTTACGGACAGGTCAAGCTGCGGTCGGAGCCGGTGGTTCATATGGTGTCGCGGCGCCCGGTCATCACCCTCGATGCCGCGCTTCACCATCTCGAACGGATGCTGGGGGTCAAGCTCGACTGGGGCGAATTGGCGGATTTTCTGCCCGCCGACTATCATGGCCCGCTCCGCCGCTCGGCAATCGCGTCGAGCTTTGTCGCGGCGCTCGAACTGGCGCGGCAGGGGCGGGTCGATTTGCGGCAGGAAGGGGCGTTCGAGCCGCTCTATCTGCGGGCGGCGACAGGGGGACAGGGGGCATGATCGACGATCTGGAGCGCGCAATCGAGGCGATGCTCTTCGCCAGCGACGCGCCGCTCGACGCGCGGCAGGTTGCCGGTCGGCTCGGCGACGAAATGACCCAGGGTCAGGTGAAGGCGATTATCGAAACGATCGCCGCGCGCCATGCGGGGAGCGGTATCGAACTCGTCGAGCGCGGCGGGCACTGGCATTTCCAGACGCCATCGGATCTGGCCCACCTGCTCCGCCGCGAACGCGACGACCCGCGCAAGCTGTCGCGCGCCGCCGCCGAGGTGCTGGCGATCGTCGCCTATCACGAACCCGTCAGCCGCGCCGAGATCGAGGCGATCCGCGGCGTCCAGACTTCGAAAGGCACGCTCGACGTGCTGATGGAGGCCGAATGGATCGCGCCCGCCGGACGCCGCGAAGTGCCGGGACGGCCGCTCATCTACAAGACGACCGACGCATTTTTGCAGCATTTCGGCCTTAGCAGCCGCAAGGATCTGCCGGGGGTCGACGATCTGCGCGCGGCGGGCCTGCTCGATCCTGTCGATCTCGCTTTTGAAGCGGCGATGGGTGAACTGGACCTAGTAAATGACGGCGAAGAGGCTTAGATGAGCCCTTCAAGGAGAATTCAAGATGGGTAGCTTCAGCATCTGGCACTGGCTCGTGGTCGGGATCCTCGTCCTGCTGCTGTTCGGCAAGGGCCGTTTTTCGGACATGATGGGCGACGTCGCCAAGGGCATCAAAAGCTTCAAGAAGGGGATGTCGGAAGACGATGCACCGACCCCCGCGCCGAAACAGATCGATGGCCAGCGCTCACCCGATCTGACCGCGACTCCCACCCCCACCGTGGAAACCGAAAACCGCTGACCGCTTTCCGTTCGCGGGGGACAGACTGACTCATGTTCGATGTTGCGCCCACCGAGTTGCTGCTCGTCGTGGTGGTGGCCTTGGTTGTTATCGGGCCCAAGGATTTGCCCAAGGCGATGCGCTTTGTCGGCAAGTGGATGGGCAAGGCGCGCGGTATGGCGCGCCATTTCCGCGCCGGGCTCGACACGATGATGCGCGAGGCCGAGCTCGAAGAGCTGGAGAAGCAGTGGCGCGAGCAGAATGAGGCGATCATGCGCGAATTTCCGCGCATTGAAGACGCCGACAGCGTCGCGGCCGCGAAGCCCGCGACCCCGGCGCCGGTGGGCGCGGACCGCACGGATAACGAGGGCGAGGCTATCGCGTCAGCCGAAGACGCGGGCTCGGCGGAAACGCATGTGGTGCCGCCAAAAGACGGGCCGCTGCCATGAGCGACGACAGCCCGGACATGCGGACCGACGAAGATGGTGCCGGCGGCAAGATGCCGCTGCTCGACCATCTGATCGAGCTTCGCTCGCGCTTGCTCAAATCATTGCTCGCCATCGCGCTCGCCTTTGGTGTCTGCTTTTATTTCGCGCGGCCGATCTTTGCGATCCTTGTGCAGCCGCTGATCGCCGCGGGGCAGGGCAAGCTCATTTACACGCAGCTGTTCGAAGCCTTTTTCGTCGAAGTGAAGGTCGCCTTTTTCGCGTCGATGATGATCGCCTTTCCGGTGATCGCGAACCAGCTGTGGAAATTCGTCGCACCCGGCCTCTATCGTCAGGAAAAGCGCGCGCTGCTGCCCTTCCTCTTCGCGACGCCGGTCCTGTTCGGGGTGGGGGCATCCTTTGCCTATTTCATCACCATCCCTCTCGCGCTGCGCTTCCTGCTCGGCTTTCAGGGCGATGTCGGCGGGGTGACGCAGGAAGCCTTGCCGTCGGTGGGCAATTATCTCGACTTCACGATGCAGTTCATCATGGCGTTCGGCATCGCGTTCCTGCTGCCGATCTTGCTGATGCTGATCGAGCGCGCGGGCCTTGTCAGCCGCGACCAGCTCATCTCGGCGCGCCGCTACATGATCGTTGCGGCCTTCGCGATTTCGGCGGTTGCAACGCCGCCTGACATCTTGAGTCAGTTCCTGCTCGCGGTGCCGCTGATCCTGCTTTACGAATTTTCGATCTTCGCGATCTGGTTCACCCAGCGCCGACGCAAAACAGGCGCCGAAGCGGCGCCTGTCGAGCCTCTCGAAGAGGCTTAGGATAAGCGAAATATCGGGTCAGATGGCCCGGTCGCCTGCTTCGCCGACCGATTCGATGTCGCGGCCGACGCCCTTTACCGTGTTGCAGCCAGCGACCAGAAAGCTGGCGAGCAATGCCAAGAGGATTGCACGATAACCAGTCATCTTCTCTCACCTCTTACCAAATCTTGACGCAAAATGGCCCGGCACGCTTCGAGGGGGGGGGAGGGAATGCGGGCCGGGCCAATGTTGCTGAGCAGCGCTGCGGGGGGGCGATGACCGCTGCTCGAACGGGAAACGACCGAATTGTTCGATAGGTTCCGAAAAAAAGATCGAGGCGGAAAAAAATTTTCGAGGATCAACGGCGATCTTTGAAAAACAAATATTTAGGCTCAGAGCGTCGTCAGCCCGCTCAGCACCGCGAGGCCCAGGAACGCCAGAAAACCCATCGAGTCGGTGGTCATCGTGACGAAAATCGAACTGGCGACGGCCGGATCCTGATCGAGCCGGTCGAGCAGCAGCGGGATCGCCACGCCCGATACCCCGGCGACAAAGATATTGACGATCATCGCCGCGGCGATGACGCCGCCCAGCATCGGATTTGCAAACCACAAGGCTGTCGCACATCCGGCAATCAGCGCAATCGTCCCGCCGTTCAGCAATGCGATCTTCATTTCGCGCCAGATTGCGCGCCAGCTGTTCGAATCGGTCAGCTGATTCATCGCGAGTGCGCGCACCGTTACCGCCAGCGTTTGGGTGCCTGCGTTGCCGCCGACCCCCGCAACGATCGGCATCAGCGCGGCGAGCGCGACCATCTGCTCGATCGCACCGCCGAACAGCCCGACGATCGTCGAGGCGACGAGCGCGGTGCCGAGGTTGGCGATCAGCCAGCGCACGCGCGCGCTGTAGGTTTCGCGGATCGGCTCGTTGATGTCGCCGTCGCCCGCACCCGACAGGCGCAATATATCCTCGCCCGCCTCTTCCTGGATGATGTGGACGACGTCATCGACCGTGATCATGCCGACCAGCCGCCCGGCCTTGTCGACGACCGCGGCGGAGATCAGCGCATATTTCTGAAACCGCAGCGCGACCTCTTCCTGGTCCATGTCGACGGGGATCAGCGTCTGTTCGCGCTTCATCACGTCGCTGATCGCGATGTCGCGCGGGGTACGGAGGATCCAGCTCAATTGGCAGGTGCCGACGGGGCGGTGCATCGGGTCAACGACGTAAATTTCCCAGAAGTCGCTGGTGAGATCGGTATCTTCGCGCAGCCGGTCGATCACATCGCCGACCGTGACATGCTCGGGCACCGCGACCAGGTCGCGCTGCATCAGGCGGCCTGCCGATTCCTCGGGGAAGGAGAGCGCGTCTTCGATCGCGGCGCGATCCTCGGGCTCCATCGCGTCGAGCACCGCCTGCTGCTCGTCGGCTTCCATATCCTCGATGATCGCGACGGCGTCGTCGGTATCGAGTTCGGACGCAAGTTCGGCGACCTGCTCGGGCGCGAGCAGGCCGATCAGTTCCTCGCGCACATAATCGTTCATTTCCGCCAGCACGTCGGCCGACAGCATGTCGCCGAGCACCGCGGCGAGCATCGGGCGTTCGTCCGAGCGCGCGAGTTCGAACAGGTCGGCGATGTCGGCGGGGTGGAGGCGGCCGATGCGTTCGCGCGCCGCCTCGCCCTCGCCGGCTTCGGCCAGGTCGATCACGTCGCGCACGAAATCGGGCTTCAGCCGGTCGTCCTCGTCGAGTTCGGTTTCGAGGGCGATGGCTTCGCGATCGTCGGGGACCGCCACGCCGTCTGCCGACCGGGATTCTTCGCGTTCGTCCATCGCGCGGTCCTCCCTCGTCTTTTGCGGCGTCCGGATTTTCCCCTAGAACGGCCACCCGCCGATAGCAACGCTGCGAAGATGCTTTCGGCATTTAGGGCGTGGCCTTGCCCGCGATGTGCCGCTATGGCGCTGCCAATCCCGATCACTGGAGCCAAGATTATGTCCGATACCCTCACGCTTTCGCTGTCGACCGGCGATGTTGTCATCCGCCTGCGTCCCGACCTTGCCCCGCTGCACGTCGAGCGTATTTCGACGCTCGCCAAGGAAGGTTTTTACGACGGCGTGGTCTTTCACCGCGTGATTCCGGGCTTCATGGCGCAGGGCGGCGACCCGACGGGCACCGGCATGGGCGGCAGCCAGCTTCCCGACCTGCCGCAGGAATTCAGCAGCGAACCGCATGTCCGCGGCGTCTGTTCGATGGCACGCGCGCAGAACCCGAACAGCGCGAACAGCCAGTTCTTCATCTGCTTCGACGACGCGCGCTTCCTCGACAACCAGTACACCGTCTGGGGCGAAGTGACCGAAGGCATGGAAAATGTCGACGCGCTGCCCAAGGGCGAGCCGCCGCGCGAGCCGGGGAAGATCGTCAAAGCGACGATTTCGTAAACTTCGACCCTTCCCCCTTGATGGGGGAAGGATACGAAGCCTTGCCGCGTTAGCGGCTGGGCGAAGTTGGATGGGGGTGACGGTGCGCCCTTGCGCGGGCGTTTCAGGCCGAGAGCACACCCCCACGGCTGCGACTAGCCAGCAAGCTGGCAAGTCTCGCTGCCTCCCCCATAAAGGGAGAGGGATTTGATTTTCTATTCTTCCAAAAACCCGTTGAGCCGCTCGCACGCGGCGATCCAGTCTTCCTTGAACGCCTGCACGACCTGTCCGGCGCCCATCGCCTCGTTCATCAGCCCGACGCCCTGTCCGACCCAATAAGTCGCGAGCGCTCTGGCGCCCTCATGGCCGCCCTCGGACAATTTATCGACCTTGCGCAGCGCGGGTTCGCTGACGAGCGACTGGAGCGGCATCGGCAACGGTTTCGGCGCGCCTTCGGCTTCCCATGCATCGGTCCAGGGCGAGCGGAGCTGGCGCGACGGCTTGCCGGTGCGGCTTTTCGAGCGCACCGTGTCGCGCGACGAGGCGGCGAGCATTTTTTCCTTCACGACCGGGTTGGTTTCGGCCTCGGCAGTCGTCAGCCACACCGATCCCGTCCACGCGCCATGCGCGCCCATCGCCATCGCCGCCGCCATCTGGCGCCCGGTGACGATGCCGCCCGCGGCAAGGATCGGCGTCGTGTCGCCGATCGCGTCGAGCGCCGCTGCCACCTCGGGGACGAGCACCATCGTCGCGACTTCGCCGCAATGGCCGCCGGCTTCGCCGCCCGCGACGACCAAAATGTCGACCCCCGCGCGCACCTGCGCGAGCGCATGGTCGCGCGTCCCGACGAGCGCAGCGACGGGGACATTGTGGCGCTTGCCTAGCTCGAGCATCAGCGGCGGGGGGACGCCGAGCGCGTTGGCGATCAGCTTGATCGGGTGGCGGAAAGCGACTTCGAGCAGCCGGGCCGCGCCTTCCTCGTGCATATTGTCGCCGAAGCTCTGCCGCGCTTCCATCGCCGAATCGAGGCCGCTGGCATCGACGTCGAATTTGCCGAGCAGGTCGGCGGCGAAATTGAGATGTGTGTCGGGGATCTTCGCTGAGCCCGCCGACGGGGCGTCGCCCTTGCCCGCGAAGCTGTTGGGCACGATCAGGTCGACGCCATAGGGACGGCCGCCGATATGTTCATCGATCCATGCAAGTTCTTCTTCCAGCCGTTCGGGCGGCAGCGCGGCGGCGCCGAACACGCCCATGCCGCCCGCCTTCGACACTGCAACAACGACGTCGCGGCAGTGCGAGAAAGCGAGCAGGGGAAATTCGATGTCGAGCATCGCGGATATGGGTGATTGCATGGAAGCCTCTCCGACTGTCTGTTTGGCCCATGTCAGCGCTAGTTTACGTAAACGTCAAGTTGATTTGCTGGCCCCGCGGATTATCGCAGGTCGCATGACCCATTTTACACTCCCAGATTTCGATCTCGACGCTTTCGTCCGCGCCACGCTGGCCGAGGATCTGGGGTCGGGTGGCGATATTACCTCGATGGCGACAATCCCTGCCGACGCGCGCTTCGCGGGGGTGATGGACAGCCGCGACGCGATCACCGTCGCTGGCCTGCCGATCGCCGAGCGATTCTTCCGCGCGCTCGATCCGGGGATGGAAATCGAAATTCTGGCCGAGGAGGGCGCCGAAGTTGCCGCGGGCAGCGATTTGATGCGCCTGTCGGGCAATGCGCGCGCGCTGCTGACCGCCGAGCGGTCGGCGCTCAACACCGTGCAGCATCTGTCGGGGATCGCCACGATGACCCGCCACTATGTCGATGCGATCGCGGGAACCGGCGCGACGCTGCTCGACACGCGCAAGACGATCCCCGGCCTGCGCGTGCTCGAAAAATATGCGACGCGCATGGGCGGCGCGAAGAATCACCGCATGGGGCTGTGGGATGCGGCGATGATCAAGGATAATCATGTCGCGGTCGCGGGGTCGGTCGAGGAAGCGGTGCGGCGCGCGGTGGCGGCGGGAATTGCGGATATTATCGTCGAGGTCGATCGCGTGGCGCAGGTCGAACCCGCGCTGGCCGCGGGGGCGACGCATTTGTTGCTCGACAATATGGCGCTCGACGATTTGCGCGCTTGCGTTGCGATCGTCGGCGGTAAGGTGCCGACCGAAGCATCGGGCGGCGTACGGCTCGATACGATCCGCGCGATTGCCGAAACGGGCGTCACCTATGTGTCGGTCGGGCGGCTCACCCAGTCGGCCCCCGCGGCCGACATCGGGCTCGATTTTGCGCTGGCTTAGCGCCGCTGCGCTGGCGCTGATGCCCGTAGCGGCGCAGGCGCAGGCGCTCGCCTGTTCGGTGCCCGACCGCATAACGGTGCCGCGGCTCGAACAGCCGCGCCGCGGGGAGCCCGTGCGCCGCCCGCCGGTCACCGGATATTTGTTGGCGATGAGTTGGTCGCCGCAGCATTGTGCCGGGGTCCGCAACCCCAAGGGCGCGCGCGACCGCTTTCAATGTTCGGGCGAGAGTGGGCGCTTTGGATGGGTGCTGCACGGGTTGTGGCCCGAAACCGACGATGCAGGCTATCCGCAATGGTGCCGCCCGGCCAAGATCGTGCCGCAGCCCGTGCTGAAAAAGCATTTGTGCATGACGCCGTCGGCGCAGTTGCTCCAGCATGAATGGGCAAAGCATGGGACGTGCATGAGCCCGCATCCCGCCGCCTATTTTCGTTCCGCCGAAATGCTGTTCCGCGCGGTGCGTTTTCCTGACATGCAGGCATTGGCGGCGCGGCGGCAGACCGCGGGGAGCATCCGCGGCGCGTTCGCCGCGGTCAATCGGGGTATCTCCCCGGCGATGATCGCGGTGACGTCCGATCGGCAGGGATGGCTGAAAGAAGTGCGATTGTGCCTTGGGCCGCGCATGCGGCCTGCGCGCTGCAAATCTTTTCAGCTTGGCCTCAAGAACAGTCGCTCGCTGCGCATTCGGCCGATGCCGGAGCCGCAGCGCTGAATCCGCAAAAAACGTCCCGAAGCGGGACGGCTGCGTCGTTAACGCTCTTTTAACCTTACCGACTCGTTAACATGCCTCTAGCCTCAAGCGCATGGAGTCGGACGATCATATCGACATTCGCGGCCGCGTGCGGAGCCATGGCGTGCGGCAACTGACGATCGCGCGGTTGAACGCTCCGGCGGACTGGCAAGGCGAATTGCGCCGGGCGCTGGCCACGCACCGCGAGCCGGTGACGATCTTTTCGAACAATGATTTCCGCCTGTTTCTGCAAAGCTTCGCGATCTTTTTTACCGCCACGATGCTGTTCGTGATGTAAAGCGCGGGGCGTCTGACCCCTTCAACGTCGAAGCAGTGGATCCCGGATCAAGTCCGGGATGACGGATGGCTCGAAACGACCGGAAGCTGCCATTCTCTCCCCTCCCGCTTGCGGGAGGGGAGACCAGCGCAACCCCTCAACGTCCGCTTCCTACCCCAAAGCGGACACTGTATTTCGCCGCTGTCCGGGCTTTGGTAGCGCAAAGCCAAACGAAGCACGCCACCGCGCGGTCAATCGCGCTGTTGCAGGCCCACCACCGCCTCGATCGGCAAAGCGTCGTAAATGTGCGGAAAGAGGTCGCCGCCGCGGGCGGGTTCCCAGCGCACCGCGTCGCCGAGGTGGACCAGGTCCACCTCGGCGATCATCAGGCATCCGTGCCCCGCGAAATATTTGGCGATCGTTGCCTCCAGCTGATCTGCGGTCGACAGGTGGATATAGCCGTCCTCGATATCGACCGGAGCGCCGTGGAACACTCGCTCGCGCTCGAAATCGGCCCATTGCTGGGCGGTCAGCACCTTGAAGGCCGTCTTCGGCGCCGTCATTCGGACGGCGTTTCGGTTGCCGGCACGTCGGCCGCCGTTTCCGGCGCACCTTCCGCGTCGTCGTCCTCGCCTTCCTCGATCAGCGCGGCCGACACGACATGTTCGTCCTTGGCGACGTCGAACAGGCGAACGCCCGCGCTGCCGCGGCCGATCACGCGCATCGAATCGAGCCCCATGCGGATCAGCTTCGCCTGATCGGTGACGAGCATCAGCTGATGCTCCTTCGTCGCGGGGAAGCTGGCGACAACCGGGCCGTTGCGGGCGATGTTGTCGATGTTGGTGATCCCCTGACCACCGCGGCCGGTGCGGCGATATTCATAGGCCGACGACAGCTTGCCATAGCCGTTCGCGCAGACGGTCAGGATGAACTGCTCGCGCGCCGCAAGCTCGGCCATGCGCTCAGCGGGCAGGGTCGGCTCATTCTCGTTTTCCTTCCACGGCGCGGCGCGGAGATAGGCTTCGCGTTCGTCGCCGGTGGTGCCGACGCGGTGGAGGATCGACAGCGAGATGACCTCGTCACCGTCGGCGAGGCGCATCCCGCGGACACCGGTCGAATTGCGGCTCTGGAATTCGCGGACATCATCGCCGGCAAAGCGGATCGCTTTGCCCTGCCGCGTCGCGAGCAGCACATCGTCGCTTTCGTCGAGCAGCGCGACGCCGATCAGCCGGTCGTCCTCATCCTCACCCTCGAACTTCATGGCGATCTTGCCGTTCGAGGGCACGTTGGTGAAGGCGTCCATGCTGTTGCGCCGCACGCTGCCCTTTGCGGTGGCGAACATGACGTGCAGCTTGCCCCATTCGGTCTCGTCCTCGGGCAGCGGCAGCACGGTCGAAATCGTCTCGCCCGTCGCCAGCGGCAGCAGATTGACCATCGGACGGCCACGCGTCGCGGGGCCGCCCTCGGGCAGACGCCACACTTTCATGCGATAGACCTTGCCCGCGGTCGAGAAGAACAACACCGGCGTGTGCGTCGATGTGACGAACAATTCGGTGACGACATCCTCGTCCTTCGTCGCCATGCCCGCGCGGCCCTTGCCGCCGCGGCGCTGGGCGCGGAAGGTGTCGAGGGGGGTACGCTTGATATAGCCGTCCATCGTGACGGTGACGACCATCTCCTCGCGCTCGATCAGATCTTCGTCGTCGATGCCGTCGGCCGCGGGAGCGAGCAGGGTGCGGCGCGGGGTCGCGAATTCTTCGCGCACCGCAACCAGTTCCTCGCGCATCACGCCATAGAGTTTGACGCGGTCGGCAAGGATCGAAAGCAGTTCCTCAATCTCGGCCGCCAACTCACCGAGTTCCTTGCCGATTTCGTCGCGACCGAGCGCGGTGAGGCGGTGGAGGCGAAGGTCGAGGATCGCCTTAACCTGCACTTCGGACAGGCGATAGGTCGCAGCCTCTTCCATTTCGCCCTCGATTGCTTCGACGAGGCGGATGTAGGGCGCGATTTCTCCGATCGGCCATTCGCGCGCGAGCAGCGCTTCGCGCGCGGCGGCGGGCGAGTTCGAGCCGCGGATGATGCGCACGACTTCGTCGAGGTTGCTGACCGCGACGACGAGGCCGAGCAAGATGTGCGCACGGTCGCGCGCTTTCGCGAGCTCGAACTTGCAGCGGCGGGTGATGACCTCTTCGCGGAAGGTGATGAAGGCCGACAGAATATCCTTCAGCCCCATCATTTCGGGGCGGCCGCCGCGGATCGCGAGCATGTTCGCGGGGAAGCTCGACTGTGCGGGGGTATGGCGCCAGAGCTGGTTGAGCACGACCTCGGCCGTCGCGTCGCGCTTCAGCTCGATGACAACGCGCACGCCCTCGCGGTTCGATTCGTCGCGGATGTCGGCGACGCCCTCGATCCTTTTGTCGCGCGCCGCCTCGGCGATTTTCTCGACCAGACCCGACTTGCCGACCTGGAAAGGAATCGACGTCAAAACAATCGACTGGCGGTCGTTCCTGCCTTCCTCGATGATATGCGTCGCGCGCATCATGATCGAACCGCGGCCCGTGGCATAGGCGTTGCGCGCGCCGCCCTGGCCCAGCATCATCGCGCCGGTGGGGAAATCGGGGCCGGGGACGATCGCCATCAGCTCCTCGAGCGTGAGCGGATCGCCGCCCTCGAGCTGGCGGTCGATCATCGCGAGCGTCGCGTCGACGACTTCGCCAAGGTTGTGCGGCGGAATGTTGGTCGCCATGCCGACCGCGATACCGCCCGCGCCGTTGACGAGGAGGTTGGGGAAGCGCGCCGGAAGCACGGTCGGCTCCTCACGGCTTGCGTCATAATTGGGCTGGAAGTCGACCGTATCCTTGTCGAGATCGTTCAGCAGCACCATCGCCGTCTTGGCGAGGCGCGCTTCGGTATACCGCATCGACGCCGGCGGATCGGGGTCCATCGAACCGAAATTGCCCTGACCGTCGATCAAGGGCACGCGCAGCGACCAGTCCTGCGTCATGCGCGCGAGCGCGTCGTAGATCGCGCTGTCGCCGTGCGGGTGATAGTTGCCCATCACGTCGCCGACGATCTTTGCCGATTTCTTGTACGGGCGGCCCGGAACGAAGCCGCCTTCCTGCGCCGCGTAGAGGATGCGGCGGTGCACCGGCTTCAGCCCGTCGCGCACATCGGGAAGCGCGCGGCTGACGATCACGCTCATGGCGTAATCGAGATAGGACGTCTT
>JASBSJ010000005.1 GCA_030148985.1 Sphingopyxis sp. | reverse complement strand
GATGTTTGACGATTCGATTGCCGAGCAGGGGCGCGATGTGCGTGCGAATTCGGCTCTCATCCATCCCGAGCGACGATTCTTTGATCGGAAGATTCTTGCGGCCGAGGATATTGCCCGCGCGCGCCTCCACCAGATACCAATCGCACATCTCCGCAACGGTCATGCCTTTGCGATCCTGCCGAACTTTGTCGGCAGGATCTTCTCCGACAATGACTTCGGCGAGCTTCAACTTCGCCAAATCGCGGGCTTGATCGACGGTTAGAACGCCAAATCGGCCAAGGTTCATGCGCCGCTTGGTGCCTTCGGCGTTTCGATACTGGACGACGAAGGTCTTCAGCCCAGACGCCATGATCCTCAGGCCGAAGCCCTTCACCTCTGAATCCCATAGAATGAGGTGCTTGGTTTCTGGCGGAACGAGGGCGTCTATGGCCCGCTTTGTCAGCTTTGCGGTCGGCATACAAGACTCCTGCTGGAGACACGACTTCGAAAATCGCCAGTGTCTCCAAAATGTCTCCCGTTTGGTGGAAACCGGAGGCAACTGCAGGATATAACAGGTGATAGAGAAACGCAAGAAAACTAGCAAAAATAAGAGGATAGAGTAGTTTCGGAAACGATAGAAAAGTTTGAAGGTCAAGTTGCCAAGGTTGGGGTCGAGGGTTCGAATCCCTTCGCCCGCTCCAGTTTTTCGCGATAGAACTGACCGCGCCGCATTGTCGCGGGATCAGCGCCCCTCTGCGCGCGCCACCTCCACCGACTGGCTGACGAATTCGATCGCGCTATAGGCCGTCAGAAAGGCGATGTCCGCGGCGTCGCGGCCGACGCAGATACGCACGCTTTCGGACGGCCTGGTCATGCCCGTCGCATCGACCATGTGCCAGTCGCCCGCCAGATAGACTTCGGCGACCGCGTGGAAATCCTGTGGGTCGACCCCGAGCGCATAGACGCTTGCCATGCGCGCAGGAATCCGCGCCGCGCGAGCGAGCGCGATCATGACATGGGCATAATCGCGGCAGACGCCGCGGCGTTCGACAAAGCTGTCGAGCGCGCCCGTTTCGGCATCGCTGGACCCCGCAACATAGGTGAACCGGCTTTCGATCCAGTCGCGCATCCGCTGGACCTTGACCCCACCCTCCAGCTCGCCGAAGCGGCGCTCGACAAAGGCGTGAAACTTGTTTGACGGGCAATAGCGCGATTCATTGAGATAAGGCACGGCTTCGGCTGGAAGTCGGTGCAGCGGAACCGCGGCCAGCGCCGCAAGGCCGACGTCGGGGCGATCGACGGCAACGCGCGCATGATAGACGGCATCGAGCACCCCCTCAGCGCGGAGCCAGACCGGCTCGCAAACGCCGGAGGCGGCGGGAACCCGCGCCAGTTGCGCCGGTTGGCCAAGGTCGAGTGCGGCCTCGATCACGCGTTGACCACCACCGTCCGCTGCCTCGATCTGAAGCATCAGGTCGACGGGGTCGGGCAACCGGTAATTTAGGGAGGCGGAAATTTTCAGTTTCATCTATCGGCAACGCATGAGGGCGGGTTCGGTCGCGCTAATGACAGTCAGGGTAAAGAACAAGTGACGGCAGCACGCACCATCCCGTTCATCGTCGCGACGATCTTCATGGACGCGGTCGGATTCGGGATCATCATGCCGGTGCTGCCGCAACTGGTGATGGAGGTCGGGCGGATCGACCTGCCCCATGCGATCGAAGTCGGCGCGTGGATCGGGCTGGTCATGGCCGTCGCGACCTTCCTCGCCTCCCCGATCATGGGGAATCTGTCGGACCGTTTCGGGCGGCGGCGCGTGCTGCTGCTCGCGCTCGGCGGCCTTGCGGCCGACTATGTCCTGCTGACGATCGTCGACACCTTGCCCTGGCTGTTCGTCGCGCGTGCGCTGTCGGGCATTTTCGGGGGCAGCTATGCCGCTGCACAGGCCGCGATCGCCGACATCACTGTACCCGAGGAGCGCGCGCGCAATTTCGGTTTCGTCGGCGCGGCGTTCGGCGTCGGTTTCGTGGCGGGCCCCGCGATCGGAGGCTTCCTGGGCGAGATCGGCCCGCGCGCGCCGTTCGTGGCCGCCGCGATCCTCGCCGCCGCGAACATGCTCTATGGTTATTTCATCTTTCCCGAAACGCTGCCGCGCGAACGCCGCCGCGCCTTCGACTGGCGGCGCGCGAATCCGCTTGGCGCGTGGCGAACGATGCGCGCGCTCCCCGGCATGGACGGCGTCGCCGGGGTGCTCGTGCTGTGGCAGATCGCGAGCCTCGTTTATCCGATGACGTGGAGCTTTTACTGCATTGCGCAGCTGGGCTGGAGTCCCGCCATGATCGGCGCGAGCCTCGCCGCCGTGGGGGTGATGATCGCGCTCGGGCAGGTGTTTGTCGTCGGCCCGGCGGTGGCGCGATTCGGTGAGCGCGATGCCGCGACGATCGGCATCTTCGTCGCGGTCGCGGTCTATATCGGTTACGCCTTCACCACATCGACGATCGGCGCCTTCCTGCTGCTCATCCCCATTGCGTTGCAGGCGCCGGTGCAGCCGTCGCTGATGGCAATGATGTCGCGCCGCGCCACCGCCGATACGCAGGGCGAGGTGCAGGGGATTTCGGCGATGGCGATGGGGCTGGGCCAGCTCGCCGCGCCGATGCTGCTGACGGGCACGATGGCTTATTTTACCGCCGACGCCGCACCGGTGCATTTCCCAGGCGCGGCGTTCGTCGTCGCGGCGATTTTCGGGCTATTGGCGATCGTGATGCTTCGCCGCCTGCCGCGCGTTACGCAAACGGCGGATCAGATGCCGCCGTCGGTCACCGCATAGCCAAGCGCCTCAAGCCCCGCAGTGAGCATCGCCGTGCACGCCGCGACTGCGGCCGCATCGACCGAGCGGATGACGAAATTGGCACCGACCTTGCCCTCGCGGAAAAACGGATAGCTGCCGATCGCGACCCTCGGATGCTCCCCTTCGCCGCGGCGGAGCAGGTCGGCGACCTCGCTTTCCGCTGCCCACGCGCCGATCGTGTGCGCAACCAGCGGCGCGCCGCCTTCAAGCTCGCCGGTGAGCGCATCGAGCATCCCCGCGGTGATGTGCGGCACCCCCGCCATTACAAACAGGTTGCCGATGCGGATGCCCGGCGCCCCCGACATGCGGTTGGGAATGAGCTCAGCGCCGTCGGGGGTGCGCGCCATGCGGAGCCGTGCCTCGGTCAGCTCGCCGCCGCGCGCGGTATAATAACGTTCGAGGATCGCGCGGGCGTCGGGATGGACGATCACGCCGACACCAAGCGCCTTTGCCACCGCATCGACGGTGATGTCGTCATGCGTCGGACCGATACCGCCCGTCGTGAAGACATAATCATAGCGCGCGCGCAGCGCATTGAGCCCATCGACGATCTCGTCCTCGACATCGGGGACGATCCGCACTTCGCGCAGGCGTATACCCTGCACGTCGAGCCAGGTCGCAATCTGCGACACATTCTTGTCCTGCGTGCGGCCCGAGAGAATCTCGTCGCCGATCACCAGCACGGCAGCGGTCCAGATGCGTTCGTCGCTCATTGCTTTGCCTTAACCCCGAACGGTGACAAAACAAGCCCGGTGGAACAGTGATTTTGTTCGTGATATGTTCTCAAAACGAATCGCAAATATTATGGAGACACGCCGTGGCGGATGAGCTGATTTTCTATACCAACCCGATGTCGCGCGGACAGATTGTCCGCTGGATGCTGGAGGAGGTCGGCGCACCTTATGAACCGCGCATCCTCGATTACGGAACAACGATGAAGGAGGCCGCCTATTTGGAGGTCAATCCGATGGGCAAGGTTCCGGCGATCGTCCACAACGGCAAGACCGTCACCGAATGCGCCGCGATCTGCGCCTATCTGGCCGACGCCTTTCCCGATGCCGGCCTGGCACCGGCGCCTGTCGACCGCGCCGATTATTATCGCTGGCTGTTCTTTACCGCAGGCCCTGTGGAGCAGGCGATCACCGCCAAGCATTTCGGGCTGGAACCCGACGTCGATCAGCAGCGCATGGCGGGCTTCGGATCGCTTGCCGCCGCCCTCGATGCGCTGGAGCGCGCGGTTTCCGGCAAGGCGTTCGTTGCGGGCGACCGGTTCAGCGCGGCCGACGTCTATGTCGGCAGCCAGATCGATTGGGGCTTGCAATTCGGCACGATCCCGTCGCGTCCGGCGTTCGAAGCCTATATCGCTCCGCTGCGCGAACGCGCGGCGTACAAGCGCGCGAAGGACATCGACAATGCGCTGATCGCCGAAATGCAGGCGGCAGGTCCGGGCCAGGATCAGGCCTGAAGCGCGCCAACGCAAAGAAAAACCCGGCGGATCGCTCCGCCGGGTTTATTGTCGTCCATATCCGTCCGCTTATTCGCGGCTGCCCAAGAGGTTGAGCAGGAAGGTGAACATGTTGACGAAGTCGAGGTAGAGCGTCAGCGCACCCATCACCACCGACTTGCCGACAAAGTCGGTCCCGCGGACATAGAAATACATGCTCTTGATCTTCTGCGTGTCATAGGCGGTGAGACCGGCAAAGATCAGCACGCCGATGACGCTGATCGCCATCGCCATCGCGCCCGACTGGAACACAAAGGCATTGAGCAGCATCGCGACGAGCAGGCCGACGACACCCATGATCAGGAAGGTGCCGAAACCCGACAGATCTTTCTTGGTCGTATAGCCATAGAGGCTGAGCCCAAGGAAGGCTGCCGCGGTCGCAAAGAAGGTCTGCGCGATCGAGGTGCTGGTAAAGGCCAGGAAGATCGTCGACATCGACAGGCCCATTACCGCGGCATAGACCCAGAACAGGACTTGCGCGGCGGTCGTCGACAGCTTGTTGATGCCAAAGCTCAGCACCAGCACGAAAGCCAGCGGCGCGAGCATCACCACCCACATCAGCGGGCTGCCGATCATCGAGGCGGTAAAGCCCGACTGAAACGCCAGCATCGCGACGATGCCCGTCAGCAGCACGCCCGAGCCCATATAGTTGTAAACCGACAGCATGTACGACCGCAGGCCGGCATCGACGGCCTGGTCCATTGCGTTCGCGCCGGCGCCAAAACCGGACGCCGCCATATTGGGGTCGTTCCAATTCGCCATTTCTCATCTCCATAACCGGCCAGCCCATACCGGCCGTGGCGATAATATCGTGGCTTTCCCTGTCCGTTTCAAGCGAAACCGGACATTGGCAACCGGAGGGGCGATGATTGTCCCGAAACGGTTGGGGGTCGCGGTCGGGCGCAACGCGCCCTATGCTGGCCGCATGTCCACCCACCGCCTGTTCGTCGCGCTGCGCCCGTCCCGGCCCATTCGCGAGCTACTGATCCGCGCGATGCACGGCATTTCGGGCGCGCGCTGGCAAAGCGACGAGCAGCTTCACCTGACGCTGCGCTTTATCGGCGAGGTCGACCATCACCGCGCCGAGGACATCGCCGCGGCGCTCGGCGCGCTCCATGCGCCCGCGATCACCGCCCGCATCGCGGGCGTCGGCCTGTTCGAGCGGCACGGACGGCCGCACATGGTCTGGGCCGGGGTCGATCCGCACGAACCGATCGCGGCGCTGCATCGCAAGATCGACCAGCGTCTCGCGCGCGTCGGCCTCGCGCCCGAAACGCGCGCCTTCTTGCCGCACGTTACGTTGGCGCGGCTGAACCGCGGGTCGGGTCCGGTCGTGCCCTTCCTGGCGCTCAACAGCGACCTCGCGAGCCCGGCATTCGATTTTTCCGAGGTGTTCCTCTATGAAAGCGAGCTCGGCCACGGCGGTTCGCGCTATCACCCGGTGGCGCGCTATCCGCTCGCCGAAAATCGATCGACCAGCGCCGCGGCGACTGCATCGACATCGTCCCATGTCGCCGCAAAGCCATCGTCGGCGCCATAATAGGGGTCGGTGACGCTGCCGCCCGTGCGGCCGGGCAACAAGTCCAGCATCAGCAGCAATTCGGCCTCGGCATCGGCAGGCCGGAGCGCCAGCGCGTCGCGCAGATTCACCTCATCAGCGGCGAGGATCAGGTCGAAACGGTGAAAATCGCGAGACGACAATTGCCGCGCGCGCAGCATCGATATGTCGATGCCGCGGCGCCGCGCTTCAGCCTGCGCCCGGCGGTCGGGCGGACGGCCGACATGCCAGTCACCGGTGCCCGCCGAATCGAGATGCGCCGCGATGCCGGCGCGCGCAAAGGCCGCGCGCGCCGCGCCCTCGGCAAGCGGCGACCGGCAGATATTGCCAAGACACAGGAACAGGATCGCCGGTATCGTCCGCTCGCCCCGATCACTCATCTTTTCCGCCTCCTCGCAAAGGTGAACCGACTTTCAACTTGCGCCGCGGCGCGGCTCTGCTAGCCATAGGGAACAACAGATAGAGGGTCAGGGAGAGGGTTGCCAGATGGCCGATACCGCCAGCGAGAACAGCATGTCCGGCGCGCCGGTTGCCGCGGAGCCAAAGGCCAGCGGATATAGCTGGTATGTGCTGTCGGTCCTGGTGGTCGTCTATATCCTCAATTTCATCGACCGGCAGATCATCAGCATCCTGGCGGTCGATATCAAGGCCGATCTGGGGCTCACCGATTCGGACATGGGCTTTCTCGGCGGCGCGGCCTTTGCGGTTTTTTATGCGCTGTTCGGCATCCCGCTCGGCCGCCTCGCCGACAATTGGAGCCGCGTGAAGCTGCTGTCGATCGGCCTGACTTTGTGGTCGGCGATGACCGCGCTGTCGGGTTTCGCCTATGACCGCATGACGCTGACGCTCGCGCGCATGGGCGTCGGCGTCGGAGAGGCGACCGCGAGTCCGACCGCCTATTCGCTGATCTCCGACTATTTCCCGAAACGTCAGAAGGCGACTGCGCTCGCCATCTATTCGTCGGGGCTTTACCTCGGCGGCGGCGTGTCGCTTTTCATCGGTGCGGTGATCGTCGAGAGCTGGAACAATGCCTATCCGGCGGGCGGACCGCTGGGGCTCGTCGGCTGGCAGGCGGCGTTCCTTGCGGTCGGCATCCCCGGCCTGCTGCTCGCGCTGTGGGTCGCCAGCCTGCGCGAGCCGGTGCGCGGCGCGATGGACGGGGTGCCGACCACAAGTTCGCCGACGCCGTTCCGCGCGTTCGGCAGGGATCTGTCGATGATCGTGCCGCCGCTGACGCTCTATGGCGCCTGGCAGCGCGGCCCCGCGGCGCTCGCGATCAATATCGGCACTGCCGCGGCGCTCGCCGGCTTTGCCTGGTGGATGATCGAGCTCACGGGCAATTTCCCGCAATGGTCGGCGGTCGCGCTCGGCTATTATGCCGTTTTTTCGTGGGCGAGCACGCTGCGCGCCAATGATCCGGCGACCTTTCGCCTGATTTGGGGCACGCCGGCCTTCATCTGCACCACGCTCGGCTATGGGCTTGTCGCGCTCGCCGCCTATGCGCTCGCTTTCTGGTCGGCGCCCTATGCCGAAGTCGTGCTGGGCCTACCCAAGCAGCAGCTTGCCTCGATCCTCGGCGCCAATGGCGCGCTCAGCGGCTTTATCGGCGTCATCATCGGCGGCCGCGTCGCCGATGCGCTGCGCGCCCGCCATCCGGCGGGGCGCATCTGGATGATCCTGTTCGGCGTCGTCGCGCCGATCATCCCGATCTGGATCGGCTATACGACCGAAAGCGCCCCGCTTTTCTATGCGATGAATTTCCTCGCCGGGCTGTTCGGCGCCGCGGCGCTCGGCGCGGCCGCGGCAACGACGCAAGATCTGGTGCTGCCGCAGATGCGCGGCACCGCCACCGCGGCCTTCTTCCTTGGCACGACGCTGATCGGCCTGTCCTTCGGCCCCTATATGGTCGGGCAGATTTCGGACCTGACCGGCACCATCGTAAATGGCCAGCCGGTCGGCAATCTGCGCGCGGGCATATTGTCGCTGATCGGCGTCGCGCCGGTCGCGGTCGCGCTGCTGCTCTATGCCTATCGCGCGCTGCCCGAAGCCGAGGCGACGCTCGTGGAGCGTGCGGCCGCGGCGCGCGGCGGCGCCTGACCGATCAGCCGGCGGCGGGTCCGCCGACGACGATCACGCCGCAAGCAACGCGCCCGCCGCTGTTGCCGCTGGGGTCGGTCCTCATATCGTCGGGACCGGCGTGGATAACGAAAGCCGCGCCGTCAGCGTCGAGCAATCCGCCCTCACCCTCGAAGCGCGAGCCGACCAGGCGCAGCGTCGCGCGGCCGATTTCATCGGGTTCGACGACCAGATTGGGCAGGTCGCCATGGTGCGCGCCCATCGGATTGTCGCGACCGTGCTGAACCCCGGTCGGATTCCAGTGCGGCCCCGCGCTTGTGAAGTCGGGCGGCGTGCACTGGCCGACGGCGTGGACGTGCATACCATAGGTGCCGGGGCCGAAACCGCGCGCGACGAGTTCGATGCGCAGGCCGCTGGCGTCGCGATAAATGTCGGCGCGGCCGCGGTCGGCGCCGCTGGCATCGGTAAGCTGCGCATAGGCGTCGGGCTGCGGCAGCGTCGTCGTCGGCGACTTGCCCGTCCCCGCGCAGCCCGCAACGAGCAGCGCAACCGCGAAGGCGCCGCTGTGGGCAAGAATCCGTTTATGCTGCGAACCGATCGTCATGTTGCTGCTCCCTGTTGTCGCGTTGGAATCAGAACGCGGTGACAGCGCGTTTCGATCCCGCCCGGGACGATGACGTTTTTTGGTTCGGGTTCCAAGGATATAGTGGCGGGTGGTCCGTTGCATTCGGGTCGGCCGGTCGGCAAGCCGCCGCATGAT
Source organism: Sphingopyxis sp. (assembly GCA_030148985.1). Classification (GTDB taxonomy): domain Bacteria; phylum Pseudomonadota; class Alphaproteobacteria; order Sphingomonadales; family Sphingomonadaceae; genus Sphingopyxis. The sequence goes on along the minus strand of JASBSJ010000005.1, from coordinate 5,131 downwards.
ATTCCCAAAGTTCAGTAAAGTTCAGCCCTGCGCCGCATCGATTTGAGGCGCACGCTGTGCCGAGCGCACCCGGCCTGTTCCACGGTGGTTGCACCGGCAAAGCGGGCAGCGACCGCATTTATCCATCACATAAACGCGCGTGGAGAAGGCTGGCACAGCCGGGTTATGCAGGAAAGACTTATTTGCGATGTCCGTTTTGGGGCGGTGAACTGCCATTCCGACCGCCTAAGCCCCTCCCCTTCAGGGGAGGGGCTGGCTTTTCCTTACGGCCGCAGCCGGCCGAAACGCGGCATTCTATAAAGTTCGCGCAGAGGCGCAGAGACCGCAGAGTTGAAGCGTATTCACCTTTGCGATCTCTGCGCCTCTGCGCGAATCTTGTTCTAACTCGGTCCTTCGAACAAAAGGCCGCAATCGGTCGCTCCCAGACTTTGTGAGTTACGATCTTCCCTCCCCTTCCCTACGACTTCGCCGCAGGGAGGATATTATGTCCGCTTCCCGCCGCGAGCTACCGATCGCGCGCACAGCAAAGGGGCCGCGAATCGCTTCGCGGCCCCCTGCCTCGCCTTGCGGCGCCGATGTCAGGAATCAGAAGACGCGGGCATATTGTTCGTTGCCGACAAAGCCGAGCTTGCCGACGCCGCTGCGCTTGATCACCGCCATGACATTGTCGACGACGATATAGCGCGCGAACGGATCGGGCTGGACCTGCAGCTCGGGTTCGACCGGCAGCGCCTTGGTCTGTTCCAGATATTGCGCGAGCTGCGCAAGGTCGACCGGCGTTCCGTTCCAGGTGATCGTCCCGGCGGGATCGATCATCACCTTGTTCTTTTCGGGGTCGACATTGCTCTGGCTGTCGGTCGGGACCGGCAGGTCGATCTTCACCGCGTGGGTCTGGACCGGGATGGTGATGATGAACATGATGAGAAGCACGAGCATGACGTCGATCAGCGGCGTCGTGTTCATATCCATCATCGGTTCATTATCGTCCCGATCTCCAACTGCCATGGACATAGGATTATTCCTTCATAACTGCGCGGACCGCCTTAGAGGCGGCCCACCGTGCCCGAACCAGGAGCCGGTTCGGAAATGAACCCGATCTTCTGGAAGCCGGCATATTGCATCGTATAGATCACGCCGCCGATGCACTGGTACGGCGTGTTGACGTCGCCGCGGATATGCACTTCGGGGAAATTCTCTTCGGTGATATTCTCGACGCCGCCGATGTCTTCGATCAGCTTTTCCAGCTTGTCCTGCCCGCGCTGGAGCAGTTCGCGCGAATCGACCGGGGTCTGACCCCAATAGACTTCGCATGCCGAGCTTTCGGCATTGGGCTGGCCATCGCCGTCGGTGTCGGCCGAGCGGATCGACAGCAGCACATTTTCAGGCTTCGTCGTCGTCGGTTCAAAGACCACGTCGGGCAGCTCGAGGTCCACCGTCTCCAACACCACGGGAACCGTGATGAGGAAGATGATGAGCAACACAAGCATGATGTCCACGAGCGGGGTCGTGTTGATTTCGGACATCGGGGCGTCTTCGCCGCCCTTGTCGCCTACACTCATCGCCATAGGATTAGCATCCTGTCACAAAATTATCTGTCATGGGCGGGGAACATCCCGTCCAGCGGACCCCACCCGGCGCCGCGAGGCGGACGGGTGGGGATCCAGGAGCCGAATCAGGCCTTCTTCGGAGCCGCGGCCGGCGCAGCAGCCTTTGCCACCGTCGGCGACGCCGGCTTCACCTGGCCGTTCGACATGATCGAGCCGAGAACGTCGTTCGAGAAGATCGACAGACGGCGGGCGATCATCTTATTGCGGCTCTGGAGCCAGTTGAACGCGAGCACCGCGGGAACCGCGACGATCAGACCGATGGCGGTCATGATGAGCGCTTCACCGACCGGACCGGCGACCGTGTCGATCGACGCCTGACCCGACGCACCGATTTTCACCAGCGCGCGCAGAATGCCGATAACGGTACCGAACAGACCGATGAACGGAGCGGTCGAACCGACGGTCGCGAGGAAGGCGAGGCCACCGTTGAGCTTCGAGTTGATGTGGTTCTGCGAACGCTCGAGCGTGCCGTGCATCCAGTCATGCGCTTCGACGGGGTCGGTCAGCTTGTTATGCTCTTCGTTCGCGCGCAGACCGTCTTCGACGACCTGACGATAGGCGCTGTTCTTTTCGAGCTTCGCAGCGCCGTCGGCGAGCGTCGGCGCGCGCCAGAACTGGGCATCGACGGTCTTGCCCTGGCTGATGACCTTGTTCTGTTCGAACAGCTTGGTGAACAGGATGTAGAGCGTGCCGACGAACATGATCAGCAGGATGAGGAAGGTGAGCTGCGAGACGATGCCGCCCTCGCACAGCGCGGGAACGAGGCCATAGGGGTTCTGGCCTTCTTCCTTCACGCACATCGATGCGGGCATCAGGCTGAGGCCTGCCTCATGAGCGGCAGCCGGCGCCGCAGCGGCGGCGTTTGCGATCAGATTAAACATATAGGAAATTCCCTCTCAAAGAATTTGGTCAAATCGAAAACAGATAGGATCGCGCCAGATCAGCGGGGGATCTGCCAACGGATGCGGTTGCTGTAGGTGCCGCCCGTCGGATTGCCCGCGCGGTCCTTGCCCGGGTTGAAACGGGCGCGGCGCGTGATCAGTTTGCACGTTTCGGCATCGAGATCGGAGTGCCCGCTCGACGACGTGATGTCGCAAGACGTGACGCGGCCATCGGCGCCATAGGTAACGCGGAAGCCGGTTGTGCCCTCGCGCTCCTCACGCATGGCACGCGCCGGATAGTCGTCGTTCGTCGCCCAGCGACCCGGGTTTCCGCGCGGCGTACCCGCCTGACTGAGGTCGGGCGGCGGCGCCGGGGGCGCCGGCGGCGTGAAGACCGGCGGCGGCGGGGTCGGCGGCGCCTTCGGCACCGACTGGACCGTATTCGTTGTCACCGGAGGCGGAATCGGCGACGGCGGCGTGACCACCGGCGGTGGCGGCGGCAGGACATTGTCCGGCGGCGGCGGCGGCGGCGGTTCTTCCGGCGGCGGCGGCTCTTCGACGTCCACCACGTCCAATTTTTCGGCAATCTTCTTGACGATGCTGATGTTCAGTCCGTTGACCAGGCCATAGCCCAGAACAGCGGTGAACAGACCGACCAAGACGATTGCCACTACCCTGTTTTTAGGGTCGACATTATCACCATAAGCCATTCAGGGACGACGCTCCTTGCTAGATCATCCTGACACCAATTCCCAACCCTCGGGACGGTTGCCAAATGCCCGGATGATTTCCGATGCGTTTCCACAGACCCGACGGCGCTGCATCCGGCTTATTATGTTCTGGCCGGACACTTCGCGCCCGTCCTATCGCGGTGGCGGCACATTCGCAAACCCTTTATCAGCGGTTAATGTGCCCTGTCCCATGATGGGGTTTCCGGCACCGATACCGGTGTCACCGATGATGAAAAATGATGGAAAGAGGATCGATCATGCGCCTCCCCCACGCGGCCGCTATCGCCGGCGCCTTGACTTTAACCGTTGGAATTCCAAGTGTTTCGGCGATGCAGCGGACAGAGGCCACTGCGGCCGCGAGCCCTTACACCTATGCCGACATCGCCGATCTTGCGACCGCGGCACCGATCGCGCTGCACGCGCGCATCCATAGCGCCGCAGCGCTCAAAGCCGAGCGTGCACCGGGAGTCGCCGCGGGTCACACGCGATTCTATGTCGAGGCCGATGTCGTCAGCCTGATTCGCGGCCGCGGGCCGCTCGCCGCGCGAATCTCCTACCTCGTCGACCTGCCGAACGATGCGAGGGGCAAAGCCGCAAAGCTGAAAAAGAAGCAGCCGGTCCTGCTCTTTGCCCGCCCCGTCGCGGGCACGGCAGCGGGGACAAGCAGCACCGGCAGCGTCCAGCTGATCGCCCCCGATGCGCAATTGCCGTGGGACGCGGCGACCGAGGCGCAGCTCCGCGCGATCCTGACCGAGCTGGTCAAGCCCGGCGCGCCGCCCGCGATCACGGGCATCGCCAACGGCTTTCACGTTCCCGGCACGCTGCCCGGCGAAGGCGAAACGCAGCTGTTCCTGAACACCGCCACGGGAGACCCCGTATCGCTGACCGTCCTGACCGCCGCCGACGGGTCGCGGCGCTGGGCGGCGGCGTTCGGCGAGATCGTCGACGGATCGGCGGCGGTCCCCGCGCGCGACACGCTCGCCTGGTATCGCCTCGCATGCGGGCTGCCGCGCCAGTTGCCGCTGGACAAGCTTGCCGGCACCGCGCCCGCCGACCGGCGCAAGGCCGCGGCGGACTATGCCGTCATATTGGGCGCGCTCGGCGAGTGCACGCGGACGCGCAAACCGCCGGAGGGGTAAAGCTCCGCTTCCGCACGCTCAAGGTGCAGCGGGCTTGTTTCGGCCGCAAAAGCCGATAGGGCGGCGGCGATGGCGGGGACGGGCCCCGCGCGCCTACGGAGTCCTATATTATGTCGCCCCATAACGCCCCCGCCGCTCCTCGCCCGCCGCTGCGCGTCGCGCTTGCGGGGATTGGCGTTGTCGGTGGCGGCGTCGTCCGGCTGCTCGAGGCGAACCGCGAGCTGATCGCGCGGCGCGCGGGCCGGCCGATCGAGATCGTCGCGGTGTCGGCGCGCGACCGGCACAAGGATCGCGGCATCGACCTGTCGCGCTATCGCTGGGAAGACGATATGGACGCGCTGGTCGCGGCGGACGATATCGACGTCATCGTCGAGATGATCGGCGGCGCCGACGGGTCGGCGCTGACGCTGGCGCGGCGCGCGCTCAGCGCGGGCAAGGCGCTCGTCACCGCGAACCAGGCGATGATCGCGCATCATGGGCTGTATCTGGCGCGTATCGCCGAAGAAAAAGACACGCCGCTGAACTATGAAGCCGCGGTCGCGGGCGGTAGTCCCGTCATCAAGGCGATCCGCGAAGGCGCGACGGCGAACGAGATCGCGCGCGTCTACGGCATCCTCAACGGTACCTGCAATTATATCCTGACGCAAATGGAACGGAACGGCGCGAGCTTCGCCGATGCACTCACCGCCGCGCAGGCCGACGGCTATGCCGAGGCCGATCCCAGCTTCGACGTCGACGGGATCGATGCGGCGCATAAATTGTCGATCCTCGCC
>JASBSJ010000012.1 GCA_030148985.1 Sphingopyxis sp. | reverse complement strand
GCGCAGGCGCAGGTCGGGAAAAGCGGCGTGGGTCATGCCGGGTGCATAGCGGCGCGGCGGCGCGGGGCAAATGGTTCTTCTAGAGCCCCTCTCCTTCAGGGGAGGGGTTGGGGTGGGGTCCGTCGGCCTTGCGCAAGGCCGATGGACCCCACCCGCTGCGACTAGGCAGCAAGCTGCCGAGTCTCGCTGCCCTCCCCTGAAGGGGAGGGTTTGAATAGGCTACCGCTTCCGCCCCTTGTGCTTGATGTTCGCAGGCCTCCCGCGTTTGCCGACCATAGGCTTGCCCGCCTTCTTCACCCCGTCGCGCCGCGGGGGACGGTTGCGGAACCCCCCTTCGGGCGCGTCGGGTAGCTCAAAGCGCAGTGCGCCGCTGACCGGGTTGGCATCCATCAGCCGCAGGTCGAGCCGCTGGCCGACCGAAAAACTGACGCGGCCATGCTCGCTGTCGAGCGTCCGCGCCGCCTCGTCATAGAAGAAGCGCTCGCTGCCCAAGGTCGATACCGGCACCAGCCCGTCGCCGCCCAGACCGTCGACCGTCGCGAAAAAGCCGAACGGCTGCACCCCCGTGATGCGCGCGGGCACGATCTCGCCGACCTTGCCCGCCAGCCAGGCGGCGACATAGCGGTCGACCGTCTCGCGCTCGGCCTCCATCGCGCGGCGTTCGAGCGCGCTGATCGCCTCGCCGATGCGCGACAGGCCCTTGGCATCGGCCTCGCCCAGTCCGGTCTTCGCGGGCAGCCCCTTGGGCTTGCCCGGAACTTCGAGCCGGTATGAATCGACGAGCGCACGGTGGACGATCAGGTCGGCGTAGCGGCGGATCGGCGAGGTGAAATGCGCGTAGGAGCCGAGCGCGAGCCCGAAATGCCCCGAATTGGCGGGGCCGTAATAGGCCTGCGTCTGGCTGCGCAAAATCGCCTGCATGATCTCGGGCAGCCGGTCGTCTTCGGAAAAACCGTCGATCAGGCGGTTGAACACCGCGGGCGTGACGACCTGACCCAGCGCAAAGCTCTGCTCGAACGTCTCCAGATAATCCTTGAGGCTGACGAGCTTCTCGCGGCTCGGCGGTTCGTGGATGCGGTACATCACGGGCGATTTTTTTGCCTCCAGCGCCTTCGCCGCCGCGACATTGGCCGCGATCATATAATCCTCGATCAGCCGGTGCGCGTCGAGCCGTTCGCGCACACGGATTTCGGCGATGCCGCCCTGCTCGTCGAGGATCACCTGCCGCTCGGGGAGATCGAGGTCGAGCGGCGCCCGCACCGCGCGCGCCTTGGCGAGCAGTTTCCAGCAGGCCCAGAGCTGGCGGAGCGCCGGAAGTACATCGTCGTCCCACCCCGCATCGGGCGCGTCGGCATCATAGGCTGCCTGTGCGCGTTCATAGCCGATGTTCGCGCGCAGCCGCACCAGCGCGCGCGTGAAGCGCCATGACGTCACCTTGCCATGCTTGTCGATCACCAGATGACACGCCATCGCGGCGCGATCCTGCCCCGCTTTCAGCGAGCAGACGCCTGCCGACAGCGTTTCGGGCAGCATCGGCACGACCTGATCGGGGAAATAGACGCTGTTGCCGCGCCGCCGCGCCTCGCGGTCGAGCGCGCCGTCGGGGCGGACATAATAGCTGACATCGGCGATCGCGACGATGGCGCGGAAACCGCCCTTGTTGCCGGGATCGTCGTCGGGGATGGCCCAGACGGCATCGTCATGGTCGCGCGCATCGGCGGGGTCGATCGCAAGGATGGGCAGGTCGCGCAAATCCTCGCGCCCGTCGGGGGTCAGCGGCAGCTTCGCCGCGCGCTCGGCCTCGTCGATCACCTCGTCGCCGAAAACGTGCGGGATTTCATGCTTCGCGATCGCGATCATGCTGAGTGAGCGCGGCGCGAAGGGATCGCCGATGCGGTCGATCACGCGCGCCTTGGTCGCGGGGCCGCGTCCCGACAACTCGGCGCGCACCAGGTCGCCGATCGCCGCGTTGCCCATGTCCGCCACCGCGAAGTCGAACCGCGCGCGCTTGTCGGCGGAGCGCAGCCAGGTCATCGGCTTGCCGCCGGGGCCGGTGTCGGCGACGAGCACGCCGATGATCGTCTCGCCGCCCGCCTGCAATTTTTTCATCGGGTGCGCGACATGCCCGCTGCCGCGTTCCTCGGTGCGCGCAAGGATGCGGTCGCCGACCCCGAGCGCGCCGCGCCGTCCCTTCTCCATCACGCGCAGCCGTGGCGGCGCCCCGGCGCCCTCCCAGCGATCGGGCACCGCCCAGACGGCATCGCCCTCGACCGCCGCGATGCGCAGCACGGTGACGCGCGGCAACCCGCCATGTTTGTGAAAGGCGCGTCCCGGCGCCATGTCGACAAGCCCTTCATCGGTCATGTCCTTGAGCAGCGCCTTGAGCGCAATCTTGTCGGAGCCGTGCAGGCCGAAATGCTTGGTGATCTCCCGCTTGCCGACCGCGCCGCTACTATCCTCGATAAAGCGCAATATCTGCTCGCGCGACGGCAATCCCGCGGGCAGGGTTCGGGCGGCGCTTCGGGCGGTTTTTTTGGGTGACGGCATCAAGCCGCAATAGGCGCAATCGCCCGATTAGGCGAGGGGGCGACGCATGAAAACCGTCCCGGCAACCGGCGTATCGTAATAGGGCGTCGTCGGTTCAAAGCCTTCGGCGCGGTACAGCGCCTGCGCCGCCGTCATCGAAGCCAGCGTATCGAGCCGCATCTCGCGATACCCAAGCGCCCGCGCATCGGCGAACAGGCGCCGGACCAACAGGCGGCCCAGCCCCCTTCCCCGTCCCGCCGGCGCAACGAACAGGCGCTTCATTTCGCAGATGTCTTCGCCCAGCGGGCGGCACGCGACGCACCCCAGCGGCGTTCCGTCGATGTCGCGCGCGAGCAGCAGCAGCCCGCGCGGCGCGGCATATTGGCCCGGCAACCCAGCCAGCTCGGCTTCGAAATCCTGATAGGCCAGATCGACGTCGAGCGACGCCGCATAGGCGCGAAACAGCGATGCCACGACGGCTACATCGGCGTCGCTTTCGGCCCGGGTAATCGCGACGTCGACCACCGCTGGCCTCAATAGGTTCGCCCGATGAGCACGCGCTCGACCGCGGGCTCGCCCGTGAACAGGCAGGCTCCGTCGGCGGGCGCAGCGTCGAGCGGGGTGTTACGCATCGTGAGCTTCAGCGCCTTTAACTGCTCGACAATCTTGTCGAGCGCGGCGCCGGTCGGGCGCGACCATTGCACCTCGACCCAGCCGACGAACTTGTCGTCGCCGCCGAAATGCGCGGCAAGGTCGGTGACGTCGCGGCGGATATTGGCGTGCAGCCGGTCGCGGGCCTCGGCGTGCAAGCTCGCCTGAATATCTTCCAGCATCCGCGCGGCATCGGCGATGAAGTCAGCCTTGCCGATAAACGCGCTGTTGAGCTTGCCATCGTTCTTGTACAGCCGATCGCGGCGGATCACCGCGACATTGCCGCCCGCGACATCGCGCGGGCCGACCTCGACGATGATCGGCGCTCCCTTTTTGACCCAGCCCCAGCGCTTCGTCTGCGCCTTGTTCGCGCCCGTGTCGAACAGCACGCGCACGGGCTCGCGGAAGGCGTCGAGCGCCTTCAGCTGCGTTTCCAGATCGCGGCAATAATCGAGGATCGCGGCGTCCTCGTCATTGTCGCGGAGCATTGGAATGACCACGATCTGGAACGGCGCGATGCGCGGCGGGCAGCGGAGGCCATCATCGTCGCCGTGCGTCATGATGACGCCGCCGATCATCCGCGTCGAGGTGCCCCAGCTCGTCGTGTGGCACAGGCTGTGCCCGCCGTCCTTGTCCTGATAGCGGATGCCTGCGGCTTCGGCGAAACCGGTGCCCAGATAATGCGAGGTGCCGGCCTGGAGCGCCTTGCCGTCCTGCATCATCGCCTCGATCGAATAGGTCGCGACCGCGCCGGGGAAGCGTTCATTTTCGGGCTTCTCGCCCGCGATCACCGGCATCGCCAGCACGTCTTCGGCAAAGGCGCGATACATCTCCAGCGCGCGCAGCGTCTCCGCCATCGCATCGTCCTTGTCAGCGTGTGCGGTATGGCCTTCCTGCCACAGAAATTCGCTCGTGCGCAGGAACATGCGCGTGCGCATTTCCCAGCGCACCACATTCGCCCACTGGTTGACCTTGAGCGGCAGGTCGCGCCAGCTTTGCACCCAGCGGCTCATCGCGGCGCCGATGACGGTTTCCGACGTCGGGCGAACGATCAGCGGTTCTTCGAGCTTGGCCTCGGGATCGGGAACGAGCTTGCCCTTGCCGTCCGCGATCAGCCGGTGGTGCGTGACGACCGCCATTTCCTTTGCGAAACCATCGACATGGTCGGCTTCCTTTTCAAAGAAGCTCAACGGGATGAACAGCGGGAAATAGGCGTTCTGCACCCCCGCATCCTTGATCGCGGCGTCCATCACCGTCTGGATGCGTTCCCAGATGCCGTAACCCCACGGCTTGATGACCATGCAGCCGCGCACGCCCGATTCCTCGGCCAGATCGGCTTCGGCGATGACATCCTGATACCAGGCCGCGAAGTCGGCCTGACGGGTTACGCTCAGCGCATGCTTGATCATCTGTCCTGTTTTCTGTGCTTTGGGGCGGGAGGGGCTCCGGGTTAGTTCTTTTCGGCGAGTTCGGCCTTCAGCTCGGCAATCTCGGCTTTCAGCGCCGCAATCTCCGCGTCCTTCGCCTTGCCCGCGCCCGGAATGAAGGCGCCCGCGGCCTGCTGGAACATTTCCATGTTGCGGCGGGTCAGTTCGGCGAGCGGGTTGGCGCCCAGCGCACCCTCGAACGCCGCGCGGACGTCCTGCTGGTTCTTGCGGAACGCCGCCATCGACGCTTCCAGATATTGCGGCACCATCGACTGCATCTTGTCGCCGTACATGCCGATCAGCTGGCGCAGAAACGGCACCGGCAACAGCGTTTCACCGCGCGTTTCGGTGTCCATGATGATCTGGGTCAGCACATTATGCGTAATGTCCTCGCCGCTTTTCGCATCCACGACGCGAAATTCGCGGCCTTCGCGCACCATAGTGCCGAGGTCGTCGAGCGTGATGTAACAGCTGCGTTCGGTGTCATAGAGCCGCCGATTGGCATATTTCTTGATCGTGACGACTTCGTCATCCGCCGCCCGTTTGGACTTCGCCATTATGACCCGCGCTCCTGTGCATCCCGGCTTCCTGGCGACCGCGCCGTGCGGGACAAGCCATGGCAATAGCACCAAATAATGATGCGTCGCAACATGCGCATTGTGCAGCGCGGTGCTTAGCGCCAATCGCGCGCGAACCGGGCGCCGAGTCCGGTCAGCAGCTCATATTGCGACAGGCCGCTTGCCGCGGCGCGCGCGGGAAGGTCGTAATCGATGCCGAGCCAGTCGCCTTCGCCGATTCCGTCTGCGTCGCTTGCGTCAAATGCGGTGAGGTCCATCGATACCCGACCGATGAGCGGCAGCACGCAACCTTGCCACGTCGCGCCGCCCGTTCCGGCGTGGCAGCGCAGATAGCCGTCGGCATAGCCCAAATTCGCGATGGCCACGCGCGTGGCGCGCGGCGCCGCCCAAGTCGCGCCATAGCCGACGCTTTCGCCTGCACGCACGGTGCGGACTTGCAGCACGCGCGCTTCGGGATGGACGACCTGCCGGATCTGGCCCTCCGCCTCTCGGCGCGGCGTGCCGCCGTACAGCGCGATGCCGGGGCGCGTCAGGTCAAAGGCGTAATCGGCGCCGAGGCACACGCCCGCGCTGTTCGCGAGGCTGTATCGCCGCGCGCGTATCCGTTCGCGGATCGACCGGAACGCCGCGAGCTGCGCCGCATTCTGGTCGCTGTCCTCGTCGGCCGAGGCGAGGTGGCTGAGCAATATTTCGATCGTCAGGCCATCGAGTGCGCCGCTCATAGCCTCTTCGACGCGCAGGCCAAGGCGATTCATCCCCGTGTCGATCATCACGTCGCACGGCCGCCCTTCACCCGCTTCGCGCCAGCGCTGCACCTGTTCGACGCTGTTGAGGACGGGCCGCGCCGGCAGCGTTCGTGCGGCAACCATGTCGTCGGCGCCGGCCCCGTGGAGCACCGAAAGCGATACCTGCCCCGCCAACGGCATGAGTGCCGCTGCCTCCGCCCAGCTTGCAACGAAGAAATCCCGGCACCCCGCGGCGGCAAGCCGCTCCATCACAGCGCGCGCGCCGAGCCCATATCCATCGGCCTTGATCGCCGCGCCGCACGCCGCCGCGCAGCCCTGCGCGGCGAGCCAGCGCCAGTTGGCGACGAGCGCGGCGGAATCGAGGCGGAGGCGGAGCGGTGACGGGACGATCATCATCCCCCCGCCCCTAGACGGCTTTGCGCCGGGCGCCAATGGGAAGTCAGGCGGCGGGCGCCTTGTCCCATTCCTTTCCGGTCGGATCCTTCAGCATGAAGGCGGTGACGAGGAAGGCGAAGAGCACGACGCCCCACGTATACCAGAGTCCGGCATAGGCATCGCCCGTCTTGGCGATGATGAAGCTGGCGATCAGCGGTAAAAATCCACCGAAATATCCGGTTCCAAGGTGATAAGGGATCGACAGTGACGAATAACGGACGTGTGGCGGAAACATCTCGGACAGCAGCGCCGCCACCGGGCCATAGGTAAAGCCCGACAGCGCGCTGAGACCGAGCAGCGCGAGGAAGATGATCGCTATCCCGCCCGCCCCCGGCACCTGCTTGGCAAAATCATAGCCCATTGCTTCAAGGGCGGGCTGCAACACGGCCGGGTCTTCGCCCGCAACTTCGCGCTCGCCGATGCGGATCGCCACGCTGTCGAAGCCGCCCGGCGTCTCGACGATCGTATAGGGAACGCCAAGCCTTGTCAGTTCGCCGAGCGTCCGCCCGCACGCGGTTGCCTGCTGCTGCGCAAAAGGGTCGAAGTCACATTGCGAGCCGGTGACGGTCACCGGCGCCTTTTCGGCCGCGGCGGTCAGCGCGGGATTGCCAACGCTACCCATCCACCAGAACAGCGGGAACAGCAGCACCAGCGTCACGCCATAACCCCAGACGATCGGTTTCTTGCGTCCGATACGATCCGACAGGCGTCCCGCCCAGATGAAGAAGCCCATGCCGACCGCCGCGGCGCAGCCGACGATGATTTCGGCAGCGGTATCCTCGACCTTCATCGGCCCTTTGAGGAAGGACAGGCCCGAGAACATCGCGGTGTACCAGATCACCGTCAGCCCGGCGGCGATGCCGAACAGCGCGATGAAGATGCGCCGCGGATTGCCGGGATAGGTAAAGCTTTCCTTCAGCGGATTCTTGGCCAGTTCGCCCTCCGCCTTCATCGCCTGAAACACCGGGCTTTCAGAAAGCTTCAATCGCATCCACAGCGAAATGCCGAGCAGGATCAGCGACAGGAGGAACGGCACGCGCCAGCCCCAGCTTTCCCACATAGCATCGGGCATCAATGCCTTGCAGCCGAGCACGACGATCAGGCTCAGCACGAATCCGCCGACGACGCTCGCCTGGATGAAGCTGGTATAAAAGCCGCGCTTTCCGGGCGGCGAATGTTCGGCGACATAGATGGCCGCGCCGCCATATTCGCCGCCGAGCGCAAGGCCCTGCAAGATGCGCAGCAGGATGACGATGATCGGCGCGGCGATGCCGATCGTCGCCGCCGACGGGATCATGCCGACCCCCGCGGTCGCGACGCCCATCAAAGTGACGGTGACGAGGAAGGTATATTTGCGGCCCAGCCGGTCGCCGAGAAAGCCGAACAGCACGGCGCCGAGCGGACGGAACCCGAAGCCGACCGCGAAGCCCGCCCAGACGAGCAGCACCTCCAGCGTTGCATTGTCGCTGGGAAAGAAGGCCTTGCCGATAATCGCCGCGAGCGTGCCGTAGATGAAGAAATCATACCATTCGAACACCGTCCCCGCCGACGAAGCGGCGATGACCATGCGAATGTCTTTCTGCGTCGGCTGATAGACGGCAGCTTCACTCATAAATTCGACGTCCCCCAATGCCGTTCGTCCTGAGCTTGTCGAAGCCTGTCCTGAGCGCCTGCAAGGCAGTCGAAGGGGACCGTTCTTCCCTCGAATTTCGCAAAGACAGGACGGCCCTTCGACAAGCTCAGGGCAAACGGAGTGTTCTTGTTGCCGCAGTCATACCCGCTGTTCCATCTTGCACAAGCGCCCGCGTGCGCGCAGCATAACTGCATGACCCAGTTCATCGACCTTTCAATCCCGATCACCAATGACGTCATCTCCGACCCGCCGGTGATGCGCCCGCAGATCACCTATATGACCCACGAAAATACGTGGGAACAGATCGCGATGTTCTTTCCCGGCCTGACCCGCGACGACCTACCCGACGGCGAAGGTTGGGCGGTCGAGATGCTGTCGCTCAGCACCCACAACGGCACGCATATGGACGCGCCCTGGCACTTCCATTCGACGACCGACAGTGGCGCGACCCCTGCCCCGTCGATCGACGAAGCCCCGCTCGACCTCTTCTTTCGACCCGGGGTGAAGCTCGACTTTTCGGATCGCCCGGCCGGCCATGTCGTGAGCGGCGCCGAGGTCGAAGCCGAACTCGCGCGCATCGGGCACGACCTGCAACCGCTCGACATCGTGCTCGTCCAGTCGGGCGCGATTTACGGCACCGACAATTTCACCGACCAGGGCTGCGGCATGGGCGCCGAGGCGACGCTGCATCTGACGGAACGCGGGGTACAGGTCGTCGGTACGGACGCGTGGAGCTGGGACGCGCCATTCAGCCACACCGCCAAGCGCTGGGCCGAAACGCATGATCCCTCGATCATCTGGGAAGGCCACAAGGCCGGGCGCATCCGGCCCTATTACCAGATCGAAAAACTGACCAACCTCGCCGCCCTGCCCCCGACCGGCTGGACGCTGAGCTGCTTTCCCGTGAAGATCGAGCGCGCAAGCGCAGGGTGGATCAGGGCGGTGGCGTTGGTGGAGGATTGAGCAGGCATTCCCTTTTCGTCATCCCGGGCTTGATCCGGGATCCACGACGACGGCGCGGCTATGGGTCCCGGATCAAGTCCGGGATGACGAGGCGGGCCGACGGGCTGACAGCACACCCCCTCAAGGCCGCCTGAACCACGATCAGAGATTCGTCGCAGCCAAAATCCACAGAGTCCACCCGCCCAGCACCAGCATGACTATCCAGGTCGCAGCAACCCCAAATTCGCGCGGCTTTGGCGGCTTTTCACCCATCGACATATAAAGCCCGACGATATGCGCCACGCGGCCGAGCAGAAAGATCGCGCCGATGATCATCAGCGCCAGATGATTGGCCCGTGCTGTTTCGAGCAGGCCGAGCAGAATGATAACGATCGGTGCATGTTCGGCCAGATTGCCGTGACTGCGGCTGGCGCTGATCAGCCTGGCATCGCCGTCGCCATCGCCAAAGGCGGCCTTCACGCGCAGACGATGGCGCACGGTATCGATCGCTGTGAACAGCAGCAGCAATGCGCAAACGGCGGCGACAAATGCGGTGACGGGTAATGTCATGATGGCTTTTCCCCAGCTTCCTCGTTCGCCGTCTTAGCGGACGTGGCGAGGCAATCCAGCGCGGATTACGCGAGAACGGATTGCTTCGCCTGACTGGCTGTGCCGCTATCCGCGGATCATTCCATCTCCAGAATCACCGCATCGACCGCCAGGCTGTCGCCCTGCGCCGCGTTGACGCTCTTCACCGTCCCCGATTTTTCGGCGCGGAGGATATTTTCCATCTTCATCGCCTCGACCGTCGCCAGCGGCTGCCCTGCCTCGACCTTGTCGCCCTCGCCGACGTGCAGCGTGACGAGCAGGCCCGGCATTGGGCAGATCAAGAATTTCGACAGGTCGGGCGGGATCTTTTCGATCATATGCTGGGTCAGCGGCGCAACATGCCAGGGCAGCACGCGCACATCGTGAATGCGCCCGCGCGTCGTCATGCGCCAGCCGGTGCGCGTCTTCGCGACTTTCACCGCCAGTTCGGTCTCGTCGATCTCGGCCACGACAAGCCGGTCGCCCGGCGTATATTCGAGCGCGATGTCGATCGCCTCGCCGTCGACCTTGATATGCTTGTGGCCGAGTTTGACCTTGTGCGCGGTGCCCCCCACGGTCACCTGCCATTTGGCGGGCGGGTCGAGCCGGTCGCCGAGCTGGCCGTCGGTGCGCCGCGCACGGTCGGCCTCGGCGCTCGCCATGAAGCCCGCGATCGCGGCGAGCGCGCGGATCACATCGTCGCCCGCATCGGCGCCGTGGAACCCCTCGGGATATTCCTCGGCGATGAAGCCGGTCGTCAATTCGCCCGAACGAAAGCGCGGGTGCTGCATGATCGCCGAGACGAAATCGATATTATGGCCGAGCCCCTCGATCTCGAAGCGGTCGAGCGCCGCGACCTGCAAATCGGCGGCTTCGTCGCGCGTTTCGCCCCACGTCACCAGCTTGGCGATCATCGGGTCGTAAAAGATCGACACCTCGCCGCCCTCTTCCACGCCAGCATCGACGCGCACACCATCGACGCCGCGCTCGTCGCCTTCCCACGCCGGAACCGGCGTCCTGTAGCGCACCAAGCGGCCCGTGGACGGCAGGAAGCCGCGATACGGGTCTTCGGCATAAACACGATTCTCGATCGCCCAGCCGTCGATCCCGATGTCATCCTGCGTCATCGCGAGCTTTTCGCCCGCCGCGACGCGGATCATCTGCTCGACCAGGTCGATGCCGGTGATCGCCTCGGTTACCGGATGCTCGACCTGCAGCCGCGTGTTCATTTCGAGGAAGTAGAAGCTCTCGCCCGTCGGGTCGGCGCCCGACACGATCAACTCGACCGTCCCCGCGCTATAATAGCCGACCGCCTTCGACAGCGCGACGCACTGCTCGCCCATCGCCCTGCGCATCTTCTCGGTGACGAAGGGCGACGGCGCTTCCTCGACAACCTTCTGATGCCGCCGCTGGATGCTGCATTCGCGCTCATTGAGGTAGAGGATATTGCCATGCTGGTCGCCGAGGATCTGGATTTCGATATGGCGCGGGTTGAGGATGAACTTCTCGATAAACACACGGTCGTCGCCGAAGCTGTTGAGCCCCTCGCGCTTGGTCGCCTCGAAGCCTTCGCGGACATCCTTTTCGTCATAGGCGAGGCGCATGCCCTTGCCGCCGCCGCCCGCCGACGCCTTCATCATCACCGGATAGCCGATCTCGTTCGAAATCTCGACCGCATGCTCGGTATCGCGGATCTCGCCGACGAAGCCGGGGACGACATTGACCCCCGCCTCTTTCGCCAGCTTCTTCGACTCGATCTTGTCGCCCATCGCCGCGATCGCGTTCACCGGCGGGCCGATGAAGGCGATATTTTCCTTGGCGAGCGCCTCGGCAAAGCTGGTGCGCTCCGACAGAAAACCATAGCCCGGATGCACCGCCTCGGCGCCTGTCGCCTTGCACGCGGCGATGATCTTGTCGGCGATCAGATAGGATTCGGACGCGGGCGACGGGCCGATGTGGACGGCCTCGTCGGCCATCTGGACGAAAGGCGCGCGCGCGTCGGCGTCCGAATAGACGGCGACGGTCGCAATGCCCATGCGCCGCGCGGTCTTGATGACGCGGCAGGCGATTTCACCGCGGTTGGCGATCAGGATTTTCTTGAACATTCGGTTTCCTATTGCGCTGGTACGGCGAACAATTCGCGGATCGCCGCCAAAGCTGCCCCGTGATAGATGGTCGCGTGGCTGTCTTCGGGGCGTGGGCGATAAATCCATTTGAGATCGCCGGGCGCATGGGCTTTCAGCTGCGCGACGAAAGGTTGGACGCCCATGCCCTTCTCATCGGCCACGGTCAGCCAGAGTGTCCGCCCGCCGGCCTTTGGCAAAAGGGCTGGCGCCGCGGCGACCAAAGCCTTCTTATCCCACCACAGGCTCGGGCTGATCGCGATATAGGTGTCGAATAAGTCCGGTCGGCGAAGCAGCGTTTCGACCACAAACAAACCGGCAAGCGATTCGCCGATGATCGCGTCCTCACCGCTCGTGCGGTAATTCACCCGCACCCAGGGTTTTAGGTCTTCGGCGAGGAAGCGCCGGAATCGTTCGGATTGCCCCGCGGTCGGATAGTCGCTTTTCAGCGCGGCGTCGGCAACCGGTGGAAAGGCAAGCTCGTTGCGCCGATCGACCGATTCGATCCCGACCACGATCATGTCACGCGTCGTGCCGATGATCGTGCCAAGCTGGGCCAGACCACTGATATGATGAAAGTCCTGCTGAATCCCACCGTCGAGCAGATAAAGCACCGGATAGCGCGTCTTGCCGTCGCCATAACCCGGCGGCAGCCAAATATTTATCGTCCGTTCCTGACCCATGATTTTCGAAGGGAGGATATGCGACTGCCCGACGACGATGGGTTTTCCAACGGGCTGCGCCAGCACCTGCCGCGGTGCTGCGCAAAGCAATATTAGCGAAAGGGCGATGAACACCGCCCTCAGGCGGCGGAACCCGATCGAGTCGATTTTCGCAATCGAGACCGCAGCCCCTATCCGGTTTGAGGGCGTCATGCGGCAATCTCGCTTGTGGCCGCCATCCGCATCGGCTCTTCGCTATCCATCGGCCGCAACCCGAGCTTCGCGAACAAAGCCGCGTCGGCATTGTCTCCCGCATTCGCCGTTGTCAGCAACTTGTCGCCCGTAAAAATGCTGTTCGCGCCCGCCATGAAACAGAGCGCCTGCGTCGCCTCCGACATGCTTTCACGGCCCGCCGACAGGCGGACCATCGATCGGGGCATGGTAATGCGTGCGACCGCGATGGTGCGGACGAATTCGATATCGTCGATCTTCGCGAGCGGCGTGTCCGCCAGCATGTCGCCGAGCACGGTGCCCTTCACCGGCACCAGCGCGTTGATCGGCACACTGCCCGGATGTTCGGGCAGGGTCGCGAGCGCGTGGATGAAGCCGACGCGATCGGCGCGCGTCTCGCCCATGCCGACGATACCTCCGCTGCACACATTGATCCCGGCGCTGCGCACTTCCTCCAGCGTGTCGAGCCGGTCCTGAAAGCTGCGCGTCGTGATGACATTGCCGTAATTTTCCGGCGAGGTGTCGATATTATGGTTGTAATAATCGAGCCCCGCAGCGCCCAGCACCTGCGCCTGTTCCTTGCTGAGCATGCCCAGCGTCATGCAGGTTTCCATGCCCATCGCGCGCACGCCCTCGACCATCTCGACGATCGCGGGCATGTCGCGGTCCTTGGGGTTGCGCCAGGCGGCGCCCATGCAAAAGCGCTTCGACCCCGAATCCTTCGCCTGCGCCGCCGCCTGCAACACCGCGCGCACGTCCATCAGCTTGGTGGCCTTGAGCCCGCTGTCGGCGGATTTGCTTTGCGAGCAATAGCCGCAATCCTCGACGCAGCCGCCGGTCTTGATGCTGAGCAGGGTGCAAAGCTGGATCTCGCCGCGCGCGTGGTGGCGGCGGTGGACGCTTTGCGCTTCCCACATCAGTTCGTCGAACGGCAAGTCGAAGAGTTCGGCGATTTCGTCGCGGGTCCAGTCGTTACGGGTCATCGATATACTTTCGAGGCGGGGAGAAATTAGGCGCGGACTACGTCGCTTGGCGGCGATGCAGTCCGCGCGACTAAAAATCGCGCGCTTTAGGCACCAACGCGATAGGTCAAGGCCAGCTGGCGTTCTGGGATCGTCGGGCCGAAATAGTAAGAAACGCTATGCGTCTTGCCATCGACCTTCCATTCCCACCGCATTCCACCTTCGTACACCACTCGTACGGGTCGCAGGCCAAGCTCTTTACGAAGGCCTTCTTCAACGGCGCCGGCGATCTTTTCGCGATCGCTGTCGTCCGCGCTGAGTGCGGCGTCGAAGTCGCACTGCGAAGGCGCGACGCGCGTCACCACGGTGCGATCCGATCGCCAGCGATCTTCGTCGGCGCGCTGATAACCAAAGTCGCTGTTGGCGATGGCATATTCGAAGCGCTTGCCGTTCGGAAAGATGGAAAGGCACAGCTGGTCAAACTCGGCGACTGCCTCCTGAAGTCCAGTCGCGCCGAGGCCCGAGGGTTGTTCAAGGGCCGCCTGCGCAGGAGCCGTCGCCAGCACCAGCGGCCACACAAGGTTCGAAGCAACGAGAAAACTCTTCTTCATATCAGACCTCCTCCATCACGGGGGGCATATTGTGCCCCAGCAGGCGCAGCACATCGGCCGCGCACTCCACCACATTGCTGCCGGGGCCGTAGATGCCCTGGACGCCAACATCGCGAAGATACTGGTAATCCTGCGGCGGAATGACGCCGCCCGCAATCACCTTTATGTCGCCGCGCCCCGCTTCCTTCAGCTTGTGGATAAGTTCGGGGATAAGCGTCTTGTGTCCCGCCGCCAGGCTCGACGCGCCGACGACATCGACCTCGTTTTCGAGCGCCAGCACCACTGTCTCTTCCGGTGTCTGGAACAGCGGCCCCGACACGACGTCGAAGCCCATGTCGCCGAATGCCGAGGCGATCACATTGGCGCCGCGGTCGTGCCCGTCCTGCCCCATCTTGGCGACGAGCAGCTTCGGTTTGCGCCCCATGCGGCGTTCGACGGCCTTCACGCCGTCGAGCACCTGTTGCCAGCGATCGTCGCCTTCATAGGGCGCGGCATAGACGCCCTTTACCGGCGTCGGCTGCGTCGCATAGCGTTGAAAGCTGGTTTCCATCGCCGACGAGATTTCGCCGAGCGTCGCGCGCGCGCGCGCCGCCTCAACGGCGAGCGCGAGCAGGTTGTTGTCGATCGATTGCGGTGCTGCAGCCCCCCGGCGCAGCGCCGTCAGCGCTGCCTGGCACGCCGCCTCGTCGCGGCTCGCCTTCACGCGGTTGATCCGCGCGACCTGCGCCTCGCGGACCTTCGTATTATCGACCTCGAGCGTTTCGAGCAGGTCTTCGTCCTTCAGCCGATATTTGTTCACCCCGACGATGACATCCTCGCCGCGATCGACGCGCGCCTGCCGCGCCGCGGCGGCTTCCTCGATCATCGCTTTGGGCCAGCCCGCCGCGACGGCCTTGGCCATCCCGCCTTCCTTCTCGACGCGCTCGATAATCTCCCACGCCTTGTCGACCAACTCCTGCGTCAGCGCCTCGACATAATAGGAGCCGCCGAGCGGATCGACGACCTTGGTCATCCCCGTCTCTTCCTGGATGACGATCTGGGTGTTGCGTGCGATGCGGGCGGAGAAATCGGTCGGCAGCGCGATCGCTTCGTCGAGCGCATTGGTGTGCAGGCTCTGCGTCCCGCCCAGCATCGCCGCCATCGCCTCGATCGTCGTGCGCATGACATTGTTGTACGGGTCCTGCTCGGTCAGCGAGACGCCCGACGTCTGGCAATGCGTGCGCAGCATCTTGCTACGCTCGTCCTTGGCGCCAAGGTTGGTCATCACGCGGTGCCACAGCACGCGCGCGGCGCGCAGCTTCGCAATCTCCATGAAGAAATTCATGCCGATCGCGAAGAAGAAGCTCAGACGCCCCGCAAACTTGTCGATGTCCAGCCCGCTGGCGACCCCGTAGCGTACATATTCGGCGCCATCGGCGATGGTGAAGGCCAGCTCCTGCACCTGCGTCGCGCCGGCTTCCTGCATATGATAGCCCGAAATCGAAATGCTGTTGAACTTCGGCATCTCGCGCGACGTGTAGCCGAAGATGTCGCTGATGATCCGCATCGAGGGTTCGGGCGGGTAGATATAGGTGTTGCGGACCATGAACTCCTTGAGAATGTCGTTCTGGATCGTCCCGTCGAGCAACTTGCGGTCGACCCCCTGCTCCTCGCCCGCAACGATGAAGAAGGCGAGGATGGGGATCACCGCGCCGTTCATCGTCATGCTGACCGACATCTGGTCGAGCGGGATGCCGTCGAACAGGATCTTCATATCCTCGACACTGTCGATCGCGACGCCAGCCTTGCCGACGTCGCCGACGACGCGCGGATGGTCGCTGTCATAGCCGCGGTGGGTGGCAAGGTCGAAGGCGACGCTGAGCCCCTTCTGCCCCGCGGCGAGGTTGCGGCGATAGAAGGCGTTCGACTCCTCGGCGGTCGAGAACCCCGCATATTGCCGAATCGTCCACGGCCGCCCCGCATACATCGACGCGCGCACGCCGCGCGTGAAGGGCGCGAAACCGGGCAGGCCGGGGTCGGTGGTGACGTCCTCGGCGGTGTAGAGCGGCTTTACGTCGATGCCCTCCGGCGTGTGCCAGGTCAGGTCCTTGCCTTTGACTTCCTTGTCGGCGGCGGCGGCCCATTGGTCGAGGGTCGGTTTGTCGGTCACTTCAAACTCTCCGTTCGTCTCGAGCGAAGTCGAGAGACGTTGTTGTCGCGCTGCACGTGTCTCGACTTCGCTCGACACGAACGGCAAACAGGGTCAATGCGCCCCCTTCGGCGTCTCCATGATCTCGGTCAGCACCCCGCCCATATCCTTGGGGTGCAAGAAGAAAATCAGCGTCCCATGCGCCCCGATCCGCGGCTCCCCCAGCACGCGCTTGCCCAGCGCCTCGAACTCCGCCTTGGCGGCATGAATGTCGGGCACTTCGTAACAAACATGATGCTGCCCCCCCGCCGGGTTCTTCTCCAGAAACCCCGCGATCGAAGTGTTGCCGGGCAACGGCTCGATCAGCTCGATCTGCGTCCCGTCCATCGCCCCGCCCGCACCCGGCGTATCGACAAAACACACTTTCACCCCCTGCTGGGGCAGGTCGAACGGCTCATGGATCTTCGTCGCGCCCATCACGTCGCGATAAAAGACGATGCTGTCGGCGATCGACGGCGTCGCAATGCCGATATGGTTGAGGCGGCCTAGTTTCATTTCAAACTCTCCAATTCCGTCATGCCGGACTTGATCCGGCATCCCGCTTTTCAAACGCCAATTAGCGGGACCCCGGATCAAGTCCGGGGTGACGAAGAAAACTCAAAGCGGAATATTATCGTGCTTCTTCCACGGATTTTCGAGCTGCTTGTTCCGCAGCTTCCGCAGCCCCAGCGCGATCCGCTTGCGCGTGTTGTGCGGGTGGATGACCTCGTCGATATAACCGCGTGAGGCCGCCACGAACGGGTTGGCGAAGCGGTCCTCATATTCCTTCGTGCGCTCGGCGATCTTTTCGGGGTCGCCGATGTCGCTGCGAAAGATGATCTCGACCGCGCCCTTCGCGCCCATCACCGCGATCTCGGCGGTCGGCCAGGCGTAATTTAGGTCACCGCGCAGATGCTTCGACGCCATCACGTCATAGGCGCCGCCATAGGCCTTGCGCGTGATCACCGTGATCTTGGGCACCGTCGCCTCGGCATAAGCGAACAGCAGTTTCGCGCCATGCTTGATGATACCATTATATTCCTGCGCGGTGCCGGGCAGGAAGCCGGGCACGTCGACGAAGGTGATGATCGGAATCTCGAACGCGTCGCAGAAACGCACAAATCGCGCCGCCTTCTTCGACGAATTGATGTCGAGCACGCCCGCGAGCACCAGCGGCTGGTTCGCGACGATACCGATCGTCCGCCCTTCGATCCGCCCGAAACCGCAGATGATATTGCCCGCATGCGCCGGCTGCACCTCAAAAAAATCGCCCTCGTCGACCGTTTTTCGGATCAGCTCGTGCATGTCATAGGGCTGGTTCGCATTGGGCGGGATCAGCGTGTCGAGGCTGGGTTCGGCGCGGTCGAACGGATCGCTCGTCGGCCGCACCGGCACCCCGCTGCGGTTGTTTTCGGGCAGATAATCGAAGAAATCGCGCGTCGCGAGCAGCGCCTCGATGTCATTCTCGAACGCAATATCGGCGACCGAGCTTTTGGTCGTGTGCGTAATCGCGCCGCCCAGCTCTTCCTGCGTCACCACCTCGTTCGTCACCGTCTTGACCACATCGGGGCCGGTGACGAACATATAGCTGCTGTCCTTCACCATGAAGATGAAGTCGGTCATCGCAGGCGAGTAAACCGCCCCGCCCGCGCATGGTCCCATGATCAGGCTGATCTGCGGCACCACGCCCGACGCCAGCACATTGCGCTGAAACACCTCCGCATAGCCGCCCAACGAGGCGACGCCCTCTTGGATGCGCGCGCCGCCGCTGTCGTTGATCCCGATGATCGGCGCGCCGACCTTCATCGCATTGTCCATGACCTTCATCATCTTTTGCGCGTGCCGCTCGGACAGCGACCCGCCGAACACGGTGAAATCCTGACTGAACACATAGACGAGGCGGCCGTTGATCGTCCCCGATCCGGTGACGATGCCGTCGCCGGGGATGATCTGGTCCTGCATCCCGAAATCGGTGCAATTATGCTCGACATAGGTGTCGAGCTCTTCGAACGAGCCCTCGTCGAGCAGCACGTCCAGCCGTTCGCGCGCGGTCAGCTTGCCCTTGCTGTGCTGCGCATCGATGCGCTTTTGCCCGCCGCCCAAGGCAGCGGCGGCGCGGCGACGTTCCATTTCGGCGATATTGGCGGACATTCGGCTCTCCCGGCGCAGTTCAAAACGTCATTTGCCTGTTTAGGGTCGTGCAGGCAAATGCGAATTTGCAAAGTTGCAAAGTGATAGTTTGCAAAGTACACTCTTCTCTCTCCCGTGGGAGAGAAAGACTTGGCTTGGCGATTTATCGCCTAGCAAGTCTTGTGAGGGGTTCAACACTCGCCGATGCGAGGGAGGTCTGATCCCCTCACCAACTCCGGCTAGGCGGCAAAGCCGCCAAGCCTTCATATCCTCTCCCCGTGGGAGAGGCGGAGATTAGCATGACCCGCAACCGCATTTTCGCAGGCGCCCGCCTCAAAACGCTGCGCCAGGATCGCGGCATCAAACAGGCCGACTTCGCGGCCGCACTCGGCATCTCCACCTCCTACCTCAGTCAGATCGAGCATGACGACCGCCCGCTGACCCCCGCGCTGCTTGAACGGTTACAACGCCTCTTCCCCATCGAATGGGAAGAGGTGGCGCATGACGCCGGCGATCGCCGCGCCGGAGCGTTGCGCGAAGCCGCCGCAGACCCCCTGTTTGCCACGGCGCCCATCGCGCCCGAGCAACTCGAACGCGCCGCGCTCCAGCAGCCGCAGCTTGCCGACCAGTTCGTCGCGCTCCACGCCGCCTATCGCCGCGCCGGGCAGCGGCTCCAGATCATTGACGAGGCGCTGACCGGCGGCACCGCCGAGGGCAGCCGCCTGCCGTGGGAAGAGGTGCGCGACTGGTTTCACGACGCAGGCAATTATGTCGACAGCATCGATCGCGCGGCCGAGGCGCTGGCGGGGCAATTGCGCGGCAAAGATCCGTCGCCCGCGATCGAGATGATCGAGCGGCGGCTGCGCGACGCGCTCGGAATCTCGATCGTCTATCAGCAGACGCAAGCGCTGCGCGATTTCGACGCGACGATGCGCCACTTGGTGATCGATCCCTCGCAGCCCGCCGAAAGCCGCCGCTTCCAGCTTGCGCACCAGCTTGCGGCGCTGGCGCTGGCACGCGAGATCGCCACGGTCG
Source organism: Sphingopyxis sp. (assembly GCA_030148985.1). Lineage (GTDB taxonomy): Bacteria > Pseudomonadota > Alphaproteobacteria > Sphingomonadales > Sphingomonadaceae > Sphingopyxis. The sequence continues at coordinate 792 of JASBSJ010000012.1, read as the reverse complement.
TCGAAGCCAGTCCGCTACGCACCGCGGCGGCGCGTCAGCTGCTCCACGTCGGCCTCGCCAACTATGCGGCTGGCGCCGTGCTCATGCCCTACGCTCCCTTCCGCGCCAGTGCGCGCGCGGTGCGCCACGACATCGACCGGCTGAGGATGGATTATGGGGTCAGCTTCGAACAGGCGTGCCACCGCCTCTCGACGCTCCAGCGCCCCGGCGCGCGCGGCATCCCGATGTTCTTCTGCCGCGTCGATATGGCGGGCAACATCACCAAGCGGCACAGCGCGACGCGGCTGCAATTCGCGCGCTTCGGCGGCGCCTGCCCCTTGTGGATCGTCCATGAGGCGGTCGCGATCCCCGACCGCATCCTGTTCCAGCTCGCCGAAACGCCCGATGGCCTGCGTTATGTGTCGATGGCGAAGGGGCTGGTCAAACCGTCGGGCAGCTATGCGCGCTCGCCGCGCCGCTACGCCGTCGCGCTGGGATGCGAGGCGCAATATGCCGGTGATTTCGTCTATGCCGACGGGGTCGATGTGGGCGCGCCGCAGGCAGCAACGCGGATCGGCTTGTCGTGCCGCATCTGTCCGCGCGACGACTGCGACCAGCGCGCCTTTCCGCCTAGCGACCGGCCGATTCTGGTCGATCCGGATCGCAGGGATGTGGTGCCGTACCGGATTGGGTGAGGCCGAATAGCCGGCCTAGTTATCCGTTCGTGGCGAGCGTAGGACAGCCACGTGAAGCCCCGCGCCAACACGGCGTGTCTCGACTAAGCGCGACACCGACGGAAATCAGGACGTTACC
>JASBSJ010000082.1 GCA_030148985.1 Sphingopyxis sp. | reverse complement strand
GCTGTTGATGCCGCGGCCGATCGAGGTGATCGAAGGTCCGCTGATGGACGGCATGAACGTCGTCGGCGATCTGTTCGGGTCGGGCAAGATGTTCCTGCCGCAGGTCGTCAAATCGGCGCGCGTGATGAAAAAGGCGGTCGCACACCTGCTGCCCTTTATCGAGGCTTCGAAGGAGCCGGGCGCGAAGGGCAAGGGCAAGGTCGTGATGGCGACCGTGAAGGGCGACGTCCACGACATCGGCAAGAATATCGTCGGCGTCGTACTTCAATGCAACGGCTTCGAGATCGTCGACCTGGGTGTGATGGTGCCGTGGAGCAAGATCCTGGAAGCCGCGAACGAGAATGACGCCGACATGATCGGCCTCAGCGGCCTGATCACCCCCTCGCTCGACGAGATGGTGACGGTGGCCGAAGAGATGCAGCGCGCGGGCATGACGATGCCGCTGCTGATCGGCGGTGCGACGACATCGAAAGTCCACACGGCGCTGCGTATCGATCCCGCCTATCAGGGGCCGGTGCTCCACGTCCTCGACGCGAGCCGCGCGGTCGGCGTCGCAACCGCGCTGGTCAGCGATACGGGGCGCGACGCCTATGTGAAGGGATATAAGGACGACTACGGTCATATCCGCGACGTGCGCGCGGGCAAGGGGCAGAGCGTCCTGCACACGCTCGAGGAAGCGCGCGCCAATTATTACGACGCCTATTTGAGCGACAAGCCTGCGCCCCCGCTTGAGCCCGGCCTACACCGCTTCGACGACTGGTCGCTCGAAGAGCTGCGCGACTATATCGACTGGACGCCCTTCTTCCGCGCGTGGGAATTGCACGGAACCTATCCGTCGATCCTGACCGACGAGGTGGTCGGCGAAACGGCGCAGGCGCTCAAGGCCGATGCCGATGCGATGCTCGATAAGCTGATTGCGGAGAAATGGCTGACCGCGCGCGGGGTCTGCGCCTTTTGGCCGTGTGCGCGGCACGGCGACGATGTCGTTATCCACCTCGCCGAGGAGGAACGCCATGTGACGCTCCCCTTCCTGCGTCAGCAGATCAAGAAAAGCCGCGACCGCGCGAATATGTGCCTTGCCGATTTCATCGACCCGGCGGGCGACTGGATCGGCGGCTTCGCGGTCGGCATCCACGGCATCGATCCGCATTCGGAACGGTTCCGCGCCGACAAGGACGATTATTCGGACATTTTGCTCAAAGCGCTCGCCGACCGTTTCGCCGAAGCCTTTGCCGAACGGCTGCACCAGCATGTCCGCACGACGCTCTGGGGTTATGCGCCGGGCGAGCAGCTGACCAACGAGGCGCTGATCAAGGAAGAATATCGCGGCATCCGTCCGGCACCCGGTTATCCCGCCTGTCCCGACCATAGTTTGAAGCCGATCCTGTTCGACCTGCTTGGCGCCGGCGAGAATGCGGGGCTGGTGCTGACCGAAAGCTTTGCGATGCTGCCCACTGCGGCGGTCAGCGGCTTTTATTTCGGCCATCCCGAAAGCCAGTATTTCGGCGTCGCGCGGATCGGGAGCGACCAGCTGGAGGATTATGCGCGGCGGCGCGGGGTCGACCTGGAGACCGCAACGCGCTGGCTGCGGCCCAATCTCGACTAGCCTATGCCTCGTCACCCCGGACTTGATCCGGGGTCCATGGACGCTGCGGTCGATGATGGACCCCGGATCAAGTCCGGGGTGACGATAGTTTAATATCTCGCGGCGCTGACGTCCGACAACGGGACACGTCCACGGTTAACCAGCTTCGCGAACGACCGCCGGGCCAAAACAGGCTATAGGCGCGCCCATGCTCAAGTCCCTTTTCCGCCGGCCGCTGCCGCTGCTCGTCCTGCCGCTGCTCCTTGCGCCCGCACCGCTGCCCGCGCAGACCGGCGGCGCGCCCTATCAGATCGACGGCCGCGGCTTCACGCGGCTGCAGGATGCGGTCGATGCGATCGGCGATGGCGAGGGGACGATAAGCATTGCGCCGGGCTATCACCGCGACTGCGCCGTCCAGACCGCGGGGCGCATTGCCTTCGTCGCCGCCGAACCGGGCCGCGCGATTTTCGACGGCGTGACGTGCGAGGGCAAGGCGGCGCTGGTGCTGCGCGGCGACGGCGCCCGCGTCGATGGCCTGGTGTTCCAGAATATGCGCGTGCCCGACGGCAATGGCGCGGGCATCCGGCTGGAAACGAGTGACCTCGATGTCGTGAACGCGATGTTCCGGGGCAGCGAGCAGGGCATATTGACTGCCGACGACCCGGACGCCGCGCTGACGATCGACCGCTCGACCTTTTCGCGGCTCGGCCGCTGCGACCGCGGGCTGAGCTGCGCGCACAGCGTGTACACCGGCATCTATGGCCGCGTGACCGTAACCCGCACGCGCTTTGAAAAGGGCAGCGGCGGCCATTATCTGAAAACGCGCGCGGTCCAGGTCGACGTCCGCGACAACAGCTTCGACGATACGCAGGGCACGGGCACCAATTATATGATCGACCTGCCGTCGGGATCGGTGGGGCGCATCGCAAACAATCTGTTCGTGCAGGGGCGTGACAAGGAAAATTATTCGGCCTTCATCGCGGTCGCGGCCGAAGAGCGCAAGAATCCGTCGAGCGGCCTTGTCATCGAAGCCAATCGGGCGAGCCTGCCCGCGGGGATGGACCGCCGATCGGTGTTTGTCGCCGACTGGAGCGGTGAGGCGCTGGCGATCGGCGCGAATGAGCTGGGGGCGGGACTGGCGCGCTTCGAGAAGCGATAAGCCACCTTCAAATCCCGTTCGTGTCGAGCGAAGTCGAGACACGGGAGGCCATGCTCGATGTCAGCGTGTCTCGACTTCGCTTGACACGAACGGATTATGGGGAGCGTTAAGCCTCGCCGCGCGTTTCGATGAGCGAGGCGGCGAGCGCTTCGGCGGGGGTCTTGCCGCCCCACAGCACGAACTGGAACACCGGGTAAAAGCGCTCGCATTCGTCGATCGCGCTTTCGACGAGCGTCTCGGTAAGGTCGAGCGGCAGCGCGGCGTCGGCGCCGAGCAGCATCCCGTGGCGATAGAGGATCGTGCCGCTGTTCGACCAGAGCTCGAAATGGCCGAGCCACAGCTGCTCGTTGATCATCGCCAGCGCCTCGTGCGCGACGGCGCGCTTGTCCTCGACGACGCGGATGTCGGGAAAGGCGAGGAGCTGGATCACACCGTCGTCGGCGCGCCACACCGCGCGTAGTTCATAGGTCGTCCAGCTGCCCTGCGCGGTTGCGACAATCTCATCCTCGCCGACCATTTCGTGCGGCCAGTCGTGCGCAGCGAAATAGGAGGCGAGCATGTCCATCGGCGCCGCGTCCTGACCGTCGTCGTCTTCGTAAATATCGTCACTCATAGGCGCGCTTTAGCGAGTGTTTGGTCGGGTGGCGAGTCATCGACGCAAAACGTCGCCCCCGCGGAGGCGGGGGCCGCCATCGGCCTTTTCCTGCGCCGCCAAGTAAACCGACAGCGGCCCCCGCCTTCGCGGGGGCGACGATTACGCCTTGGGTGCTGCTTTCGGCTTCGCGGCAGGCTTCGTCGCGGACTTGGTCGCAGCGGCAGGCTTGGCAGCCGCTTTCGGCGCCGCAGCCGCAGGCTTGGCAGCAGCCTTCGCCACGCCTTCCAGCTTGTCGAGGCGGGCCTTCAGTGCTTCGGCTTCGGCGCGCGCGGTGGCAGCCATCTGCTTCACCGCCTCGAATTCCTCGCGGCTGACGAAATCCATGCGGCCGACAAATTCCTTGGCGCGGTCGCGCATCGCGGCTTCGGCCTCGCGGCCGGCGCCGGCGACGGTTCCGGCGATGCCGTTCACCATCTTGGCCAGGTCGTCGAAAAAGCGGTTTTCGCTCTGCATGTCTGATATTCCTTCGTCGGGGACAGCCCCTTGCCTTACCCTATCTGGGTGCTGGCGGCGGCAGGGACAAGGGTTTCGGCATCGGGATTGCGCTGGTCGATCTGGAAATTCAGGATCGCGGCAAAGCTGAGCCAGGCCATATAGGGGACGAGCAGCCACGCCGCGGCCTTGCGGATCGGCGCAAAGGCAAAGGCGGTCGCGATCGTCACCATCAAAATGAAGATGATAAGGTAGAGCGCCTTCGTCACTTCATGTTGGCCGAAGAACAGCGGCGACCAGGCGAAATTGGCGATCAGCTGGACGAAGAACAGGAGCAGCGCAAAGCCGCGCCCTTTGGCCCCGCGCGCATGCAGGATCATCGCCAGCGACAGCCCCAGCATGATGTACAGGATCGGCCAGACGACGCCGAACACCCAGCCCGGCGGCGTGATCGACGGCAGGTCGAGCGCGGCGAACCAGCGATTGTCATAGCCGCTGTTCGAAAGGATGCCCATCAGGCTGCCGATCAGGACGATGGCGGGCACGGTGACGAGCGCCCAGCGGAGGTAGGACATGCGAAGCTGGCCCGGCGTTGCGATTTCGGTCATGTCGGCAATATCCCCCACCGGCGAATCCGTTGCATTTGTGTCGCGATTGTGCGGCGCAGCGTCAAGTCGTTCGCTTGATCGCCGCGATCAGAAATTCGACATTGCCTTCGGGGCCGGTGATCGGGCTTTCGACCAGGTCGGCAACGTCCCAGCCTTCGCCGGTCAGCCAGTCCTGCACTTCGGCGCACACGCGCGCATGGACCGCCGCGTCGCGCACGACGCCCTTCTTGCCGACCTCGTGGCGCTCGGCCTCGAACTGCGGCTTGATGAGCGCGACCAATCGCGCGCGCGGTTTCGCGAAAGACATCGGCACAGGCAGCACCTTCGATAGTGCGATGAAGCTGGCGTCGCAGACAATCAGGTCGACGGGTTCGGGAATATGCTGTGCGGTGAGGATGCGGGCGCTCGTCTGTTCATGGACGATGACGCGCGCGTCCTGCCGCAGTTTCCACGCGAGCTGGTTGGTGCCCGAATCGACAGCATAAACCCGCGCGGCGCCGCGGCTCAGCAGCACGTCAGTAAAGCCTCCGGTCGATGAGCCGACGTCGATCGCCACCGCGCCCGTCACGTCCCAGCCGAGATGCGTGAGCGCATGGTCGAGCTTGATCCCGCCGCGCGACACCCACGGATGGTCGCGGCCCTTGACGCTCACCTCGGCATCGGCGGCGATCTGCTGTCCCGCCTTGTCGATCTTGCGGTCGCCGACGAAGGCGAGTCCGGCAAGGATCAGCGCCTGCGCGCGCGTCCGGCTTTCGGCCAGGCCGCGGTCGACGAGCAACTGGTCGGCGCGCTGTTTGGCCATCAGCGCTTTGCCTTATCGACGAGCATCCCCGGCGTCAGGATCTGCGGCAAAATCTCGGGCTGGTCGGCGCCCGGCGCGTACCAGAGGTAGAGCGGCACACTGTTGCGGCCATGCTCGGCGAGCGTGCGTGTGATGACGGGATCGCCGTTGGTCCAGTCGCCGACCAGCGTGACGACGCCCGCCTTGTCGAACGCCGCCTGCACCGCCTCGCGGTTGATCGCGCCCGCTTCGTTCGCCTTGCACGACAGGCACCAGTCGGCGGTGAAATAGACGAAGACGGGCTTGCCCGTGGCGCGCGCCGTGGCGAGCGCGTCGGGGGAGAAGGTGGAGCCGCTTCCCTCGGCAGTGCGTTCGGCCTGCGCAACTTCGGCGACCGTGGCGCCAAGGCTGACGATGAAAAGCAGGCCGGAGGCGATCAGCAGCCACGACCGCCGGTCGCCGCGCTGGACTGCGCCATAATGGGTGAGCAGCACGAGCGCCATGGCGACCGCAACGGCGGGCCAGATCAGCTGCTCGCCGCTGCCGAGTTGGCGCCCGAAGAGCCAGACCAACGCAAGCGTGGTCAGCCCCATCGGCAGCGCCATCCAGCGGCGGAATGTGCCCATCCACGGCCCCGGCTTTGGTAGGCGGCGTCGGAGCGCGGGAACAAAGCCGATCGCAAGGAAGGGCAGCGCGAGTCCCAGTCCGAGCCCGCCGAAGATCGGCAGCGCCGCCCAGGCGGGCAGCGCCAGCGTCGCGCCGAGCGCGGCGCCGAGCAGCGGCCCGCTGCACGGCGTCGCGACGAAAGCGGCGAGCGCGCCGGTCCAGAAACCGCCCGCCGCGCCGCCCCGATCCGCGAGCGTCTGACCGCCGCCGAACGAAGGCAGTTCATAGGATCCGAGCAGGTTCAATGTGATCGCGAGCGCGAGGAGCAGCAGCGCGAGCACGCTTACCGGATGCTGGAGCTGGAACGCCCAGCCGACCTGTTCGCCCGCCGCACGCAACGCCAGCAGCGCGCCGCCAAGCAGCAAGGCGGTGACGATGGCGCCCGCCGTATAGGCCAGCGCCTCGGCTCTGGCGGTTCGCGCGTCGCCGCCCGAGCGCGCGAGGCTCAGCGCCTTCAGGCTCAGGATCGGAAAGACGCACGGCATCAGGTTGAGGATCAGCCCGCCGAGGATCGCGCCGCCGAGTGCAGTCCAGAACAGACCCATGTCGATACCCGCCGACGCCGCAGCAACCGGATCGCCCGCGGCGGGCACGGCACCCGGCGCAAGCATCAGCGACAGGCCGCGCCCGTCACCGGTCTTTAGCAGCGCCGCCACCGGCCCCTCGCGCGTCCCCTTGGCACGCGCCTCGACGATGATGCGGTCGCCGTTCCGGCTGATGCGCTGGGGTGCGGCATAGTCGATGACATCCTGCGTCTCGACGAACAGGTGCGGCGTGTCGATCGCGACGCTGGCGGGCAGGGGGATCGCGAACCGCACATTGTCGCCGTGGCGCTCCCAGTTCCCCTGCCGGTCGAGCGGCTGAGGCAGCAAGGCGCGCCACGCGTCAAAGCGCGCCCGCGCCTCGCCCGGAACTGCACCGTCCCCGGCGGTCAGTCGGACCGAGATGACAGCTTTTTCAGGGACGCACACCTTGTCGGTGCAGGCGAGCCAGTTGGCGACGCCCGACAGGGTCAGGTCGGTTCCCGGTGCGACCGACCGGACGACGCTGACCTCCGCAAGCAAGGCATAGGGATGCTCATAGACATGGTTCATCATGCCAAAGAGGATCAGCGCGTCGGGAACGGGGTAGCGAAAGGGCGCGACGCTCACGCCGTCGGGCAGGTTCCAGTCGACCGTCAGCCCGAACCCCGCATCGCCGCCATTGACCCAATAGCCGTGCCAAGGCTTTTCGGGGGTCATGGTCAGCGCAAGCGTCGTCGTGCCGCCCGGCGCCGGAGCCGTCGATTCGGCGACCAGCCGCGGCGTGATATGCGTCGCCTGCGCGTGCGCGGGGCCGGTCGCCAGCAGCGCGGCAGCAAGCAAGGCGAGCAGCGTCCGCCCGATGCGTGTCACAAAAGCCTCACTCGCCAATTTCATGCTCTGCCCGCGATCGTCTGCTTTTCGAAGGCTTGCCATATAGGCGGCTTTCGTCGAGAGGACAGCCCGCGCTGACACCCACCCGACGGAGATGCCGCCCGTGAAGCTCAAATATCCGATCGCCGCCCTTGCCGGGGCGCTTTGCCTCGCCGTTGCCGGAACGACGGTTGCGCAGGAAACCGCGCCCGCCGCGGCGCCCGAGCCCATGGCGGCGACGACAGCGACTCCGGCCCCGAAGCTGCTCGTCGTCGTCGCGGTCGATCAGCTGTCGGCCGATCTGTTCGCCGAATATCGCGGTCGTTTCCGCGGCGGCTTTGCGCGGCTTGCGTCAGGGGTGGTCTTTCCTTCGGGCTATCAGGCGCACGGTGCGACCGAAACCTGCCCCGGCCATTCGACGATCCTCACCGGCGCCCATCCGGCGCGCACGGGCGTCATCGCGAATAATTATTTCGACCTGTCGGTCACGCGCGCCGACAAGCGCGTCTATTGCGCCGAGGATGAGGCGGTGCCGGACACCAGCTCGGGCAGCGGCAAATATGCGCCGTCGGTCAAGCATTTGCTCGTCCCGACGCTCGGCGATCTGATGAAGGCGCGCGATCCGCAGGCGCAGGTCGTCGCGGTTGCGGGCAAGGACCGCGCCGCGATCATGATGGGCGGGCATCGCGCCGACGAGACGCTGTGGCTCGCGCCCACCGGCCTCACCAGCTATCGCGGCACGCCGCTGTCGCCGACTGCCGAGCGGGCGGGGACGGCGATTGCCGCGGCGATCAACCAGCCGCGCGGGCCGCTCACGCTGCCCGCCGAATGCGCGGCGCAGGACATCGCCATTCCGCTCGAGACGGGCGGCTCGGTCGGCACCGGGCGCCTGGCGCGCGACGCGGGCGCCTTCCGCCGCTTCATGGCATCGCCCGAAGCCGATGGTGCCGTGCTCGCGGCGGCCGCGGCGCTGCGTCAGGCGCGCCGGATGGGCGAGGGCAGCACCACCGACCTGCTGATCGTCGGTCTGTCCGCCACCGACTATGTCGGGCACGGCGCGGGAACCGAGGGCAGCGAAATGTGCCTGCAACTTGCGGGGCTCGACCGCGAGCTTGGCGATTTTCTCGCGCGGCTCGATGCGACGGGCATCGATTATGCCGTCGTTTTGACCGCCGATCATGGCGGCCACGACCTGCCCGAACGCAACCGCCAGAACGCCTGGCCCGATGCGCAGCGCGTCGACAAGGCGCTCGATCCCGAGGCGCTGGGCGTCGATGTGGCCCAAAAGCTCGGCCTGCCGCAGCCCCTGCTCTATGGCGAGAGCGGCGACTATTATCTCTCGAAGGCGCTGACCGTGGCGCAGCGCAAGGCGGCGCTTGCCGAAATCCTGCCGCGCCTGCGCGCGCACCCGCAGGTTGAGGTGGTCGCGACGCGCGAGGAACTTGCAGCGCATCCTGTGTCGAAGCGTGCGCCCGATATGTGGAGCGTGATGGACCGGTTGCGCGCCTCCTTTCATCCCGACCGCTCGGGCGACTTCATCATCGCGCTGAAGGCCCGCGTCACGCCGATCGCCGAACCGGGCATCGGCTATGTCGCGACTCACGGGTCGGTGTGGGACTATGACCGCCGCGTGCCGATGATCTTCTGGCGCAAGGGGCTTGCCGGGTTCGAACAGCCCAACGCGGTGATGACAGTGGACATCATGCCGACCCTGGCGTCGCTGATCGGCCTGCCGGTCGATAGCAATATGATCGATGGCCGCTGCCTCGACCTGATTTCGGGCCCCGAGAGCAGTTGCCGACAGTAAAGAGAATCAGAGATTATGACGAGTAATTTGCAGGGTTTTGCCGGCCGGATGCTGCTGGTCGGGTGCGGAAATATGGCGGGCGCGATGCTCGACCGCTGGCTGAAGGCCGGGCTTGACGCCGCGGCGGTGACGATCGTCGATCCCTTTGCCGCGCCGCGCGAGGGCGTCGCCCAATTCGTATCGCTGGCCGAATGGCGCGCCGCGGGCGGCACCGCCAACTGGATCATGCTCGGCATGAAGCCGCAGCAGCTTGGCGACGTGGCGAGCGACCTTGCCGATGTCGTGACCGGCGACGCGCACCTGCTCTCGATCCTCGCCGGGGTTTCGCTCGCCGATCTTGCGGCGCGCTTTCCTGCGGCAAAAGCCCAGGTGCGTATCCTGCCCAATCTCGCCGCGCGCATCGGCGCGGGCGTGTCGGCGGTGGCGAGCAGCGGCGATGCCGACATGGCGGCGGTCACGGCGCTGCTCGACCCTCTCGGCACCGTCGTCGCGCTGGGCGACGACACGACGATGGACCTCGTCACCGCCTTTACCGGCAGCGGCCCGGCTTTCGTCTTTCGTTTGATCGAATCCTATGCGGCGGCGGGCGAACGGCTGGGCTTGTCGGCGGAAGACGCCCTGAAACTTGCGACCGCGACCTTTGGCGGGGCGACCGCGTTGCTTGCCGAAAGCGGGGAAAAGCCTGGCACGCTGATCGCCCAGGTCGCGAGCAAGGGCGGCACGACGCAGGCGGGGCTCGACATACTCGACAGCGACGGCCAGCTCGCGGCGCTGCTCACCCATGTGCTGCGCGCGGCGCGCGATCGCGGGCGCGAGCTTGCCGATATTGCGCGCGGCGAGGGCTGATAGCGTCGCCCCCGCGAAGGCGGGGGCCGCTGGAGGTTTACGCGGTGATGAAGGGCAAGGCTGACAGCGGCCCCCGCCTTCGCGGGGGCGACGTTTTTTTGCTCAGCCCGCGTCCTTCCCCAGCGCGGCGATACGCCGCCGATCGCCCGCGGGGACAAGCGCTTCGCTGACTTGCCAAAACCCCGTGACCGCCTGCTGCCCCGCGTGGGTATAGGCGCGGCTCATCGCGTCGCGCAGCGCGCCGAAAATCTCGCGCTCGGCGATACGGCCGCTGTCGGTCAGGCGCAGTTCCTTGGCTCGCCGGTCGCGATTGCCGGGGCGCGTCGCCACCAGGTCGCGTGCCTCGAGCTCCTTCACCACCCGCCCCAGCGATTGCTTGGTGATGCCGAGCAGCGCGAGCAGATCCGAAATCGTCAGTCCCGGCTGGCGCGCGATGAAATAAAGCGCGCGATAATGCGCCCGCCCCAGATCCTTTTCGGCAAGCCGCGCGTCGATCGCGCGCCATAGCGAGGCATGGGCAAAGAACAGAAATTCGATGCCGCGGCGCACCTCTTCCTCGCGCAAGAAAAGGGCAGAGGCGGCGGGTACTTGTGAAAGAAAATTTTCATCCGGCATAGTCGCTACCGTTGCGCGCCGCGCCCGTCTTTGGCAATAGGCGCGCTCCATAAACCGCCAGCAACAGGTGTTTTTGATGTCCGCTCCCGCCTTTACCCGTCTGCCCCACCCCAATCCCGTGGCCGACGACGTACGCGCGGCGGCGATTGCCGACCCGGCGTTTGGGCGCGTTTTCACCGACCATATGGTGTCGATCCGCTATACCGAAGGGCAGGGCTGGCACGATGCGCAAGTGATGCCGCGTGGGCCGCTGACGCTCGATCCGGCAACCGCGGTGCTGCATTATGCGCAGGAAATTTTCGAAGGGCTGAAGGCCTACCGGCTCGACGACGGGTCGATGGCGCTGTTCCGCGTCGAAGCCAATGCCGCGCGCTTCAACGCCAGCGCGCGCCGCATGGCGATGGCCGAGCTGCCCGAGGAACTGTTCATCGCCGCGGTGAAGGAAGCCGTCGCCGCGGACGCCAACTGGTTCCCGCCGGTCGATGGCGGTGCGCTCTATCTGCGCCCCTTCATGTTCGCGAGCGAAGTGTTCCTGGGGGTCAAGCCCGCGGCGGAATATCAATTCCTTGTCATCACCTCGCCGGTGGGCAATTATTTCAAGTCGGGCGCGCCGGCGATCTCGCTCTGGGTGTCGGAGGATTATACCCGCGCCGCTCCCGGCGGCACAGGCGCTGCGAAATGCGGCGGCAATTATGCCTCCAGCCTCGTCGCGCAGCGTGAGGCGATTGCCAAGGGGCACGACCAGGTCGTCTTCCTCGACGCCGCCGAGCGCCGCTGGATCGAGGAACTGGGCGGCATGAATATGTTCTTCGTCTTCGATGACGGCAGCCTCATCACCCCGCCGCTCACCGGCACGATCCTGCCCGGCATCACCCGCGACGCGATCATCACGCTCGCCCGCGACGCCGGCCTTGCGGTGCGCGAGGAGCCCTATGCGATCGACCAGTGGCAGGCCGATGCGGAAAGCGGCCGCCTCACCGAAAGCTTTGCCTGCGGCACCGCCGCGGTGGTCACCCCGGTCGGCAAGGTGACGCGCGGCGACACCAGCTTTACCATTGGCGCTGGCGGCCCCGGACAGGTCACCGAAATGCTCAAGGGCAAGCTGGTCGACATCCAGCGCGGCCGCGCCGCCGACCCGCATGGTTGGGTGACACGCCTCTAAGCGGTCGCCTTGCCAACGCATATCAAGACGCTATAGAGCGCGCTCGCACCGGCCCGTTGGGGCGTCGCCAAGTGGTAAGGCAGCGGCTTTTGATGCCGCCATTCGCAGGTTCGAATCCTGCCGCCCCAGCCAGCCGGTGTTTTCGCTTGGACGAATATCCGAAGTGCGGTGAGATGCTTCCGGTTCGAGACGCCGCGACCCAAGAATCATCGATCTGGCATTTGGCGCCCTCTACCATAGTGAATTGCGCAAATGTTCGCGTATTGGATCGTTGAATTACCGCACCAGTCCCCCCTCAGCGCAGGGCAGCTCCGATCTCGCTGAGGCTATGAAAAGCGGCATCGTCCTGATTGGCCAACCAACCTAGCAACCGCTCGAGCGCGCCGATCCGATAAGGCAGACCCATTACATAGGGCGTGACGTTCAACGGCAACATGCGGCTGGCGCCGAGCGCCGACGCTTCGCTCTTTATGAGCGCGTATGCGTCCATCATCTGTTCGACATAGGAATCGGCCGACTGCTGCTGGACGGTCACGATCTGCCGGTCGGAAAGCTCGTGATTGACCGGCACATTGACGATGGCGCCTGCGCCGGTTTCGAAGCGATAAGGCAATTCGTCGTTCACCCAGTCGGCCATATAGGCCAGCCCCGCCTCGGCGAGCAGGCGCGGGGTGTTGAATGATTGTGAACGCGCGATCGACATCCACCCGCGCGGCCGCATCCCTGTGACCCGTTCCAACGCGTCGAGCGCGGCGGCGATCAGCGCGCGTTCCTCGTCCTCGGGCAGCCCCGAAGCGATGGTGCCGTTCATGTCGGTCGAATGCGCCACGATTTCATGACCATCGGCAAGAATATCGGCGATGATCTGCGGATAGCGTTCGGCGATCGCGCCATTGGCCGCGACCGAGACCCGCGCGCCGACTTTCGCGAACGCATCGAGCATCCGGTAGAAGCCGACCCGCGTGCCATATTCGCGCGCGGTATAATGCCGATAATCGGGATAGGGCGTGACCATATGCCCCGGCGCGCGAAACGGCTTGTCAGCGGGCAGGATCGGAAACCACTCGAGATTGACGACGATCGCTACCGCAACGGCCTTCCCCGATGGCCAGGCGAGCGGCGGCCGTTCGAACAGGTTGGAATAGGGGTAATAGCCGTGATCCATGCCGCGCTTGCGCAGCGGATAGTCGAGATAGGCCGGATCGAGGCTCATGCCGCCACCTGCTGCATATAATGATCGGCGATGTCGCCGCTCCGGGTAATCCAGGCGCGGCCGTCGGCGGCAATGTGCCGGAGCACCTCCTCGAACGGACCGATGCGATGCGGCTGGCCGATCAGATAGGCGTGGAGCGGAATGCACATCACCGTGCCGCCTTCGTCGGCCAGCCGCTGATATTGCCGGATCAGCGTATCGGCATAGTCGCGCGGCGACATGTTGTAGACGAAGAAGCCGTAGTGGTCGTTGACCTCCAGGCTGTAGGGCATCGAGATCAAACGCCCCGACTTCACATGCACCTCGCCCGGCTGGTCGTCGTGATAGAGGTCGCAGGTATAGGACAGGCCATATTCGGCGATCAGATCCAGCGTGCGCGGCGTGTGGGTCAGCGCGGGGGCGAGCCAGCCCTTGATCGTCTGCCCGGTCGCCTCGCGAACGGTGCGGATCGAATCCTCGATCAGCGCGCGTTCCTGGGCCTCGTCCATCCCGTAACTGTAGCGGGTGTTGTAGATTCCGTGGCTGAAAAACTCCCAGCCGCGCGCGGCGGCATCGGCAACCACCTCCGGCAGATGTTGGCACATCGCCACCGACAGGCTGACCGACCCCGGGAAGCCGTGCCGCGACATTGCCTCTGCAAGACGCCAATGGCCGACGCGGTTTCCGTAATCGCGGTGGCTGTAGCCGACGACGTCCGGGTGGGGCCTGGGCCAGCTCTTGCGATGGGGATTGGCGGGCGGATCGAGTTCGTAGAATTCGATATTGGGCGAGACCCAGACCGCAACCTGCTTGCCATCGGGCCAGGCCAGCTTCGGGCGCCCACGATAAGGGCGGAAATCATAGAGGCCGGGATCTTTCTCGCCCTCACGCATCGGTCTGGGCCTCGAGCCAGTCGATAACGGTCTGCACCGGTTCGACATCCGCATATTTCAGCTGGAGGTCGGTCAGATTGGCGAAATGATAGCTCTCATGCTTGTCGGCGCAGGTCTCGATCGGCACGATCGTGCGATAGCCGCGGCTGAGGCTGTCCACTGCGGCGGCGCGGACGCAGCCCGAGGTGGAGCCGCCGGTGATGACGACGGTATCCACCTTGTGCCACACTAGCAGGCTCTGGAGCGGGGTCTCGAAGAACGGCGAAGGCATCCGCTTGGTATAGACCGCGTCGCCGGGGGCGATGTCGCAGCGTTCGTCGAAAGCGTGGCGGTCGCTGTCGTACTTGATGTTCTGCAGGCTGTCGGGCGTGTTCGTGCGCGTGCCCCATATGCCGGCATCGCTTGCGTCCTCGGCATAAGCAACATGGGTCCAGATCACCGGCATCGCCTTCGCGCGCGCAAGGGCGGAGATCCTATTGATATGTTCGATCTGGCGCGGATCGGTTTCGTAAGCAGTCTTGTAGCGATCGATCCGCGTATAAGCGTTCTGGAGATCGACATTGACCACGGCGAGCTTGCTGCCGAAGCCGAACTTGGCGCGGGCCGGATTGGCCATCACCTCTTCGAAGATTTGCCGCGCGGTCTTGCCGTCGCTGACCATCCGCGTTCCGACGATTTCGCTCATCCGACATTCTCCAGGCTGTGGGCAGGCTTGAAGCCAAGCGGCAGTTTCGCATCGGGAAGGAAGCCGTACATTTGCTCGTGCGGCAGCGCCGCGGTGACGATCTCGCGCACCGCCAGCAGGCGGTCGATGTCGATGCCGGTGCGCAGACCCATCGCCTCGAGCATGAACACCAGATCTTCGGTCACAATATTGCCGCTCGCGCCGGGCGCGAACGGGCATCCGCCGAGGCCGCCCAGCGACGCATCGAGCGTGGTCAGGCCGCATTCGAGCGCCGCGAGCGCATTGGCGAGCCCCAGGCCGCGCGTGTTGTGCAGATGGATGCCGGTCAGCGCATCGTCGCCGACGACGCTGCGCACCAGCCGGATGAGATGCTTCACTGCGCGCGGATCGGCATAGCCCGTCGTGTCCGATAGCCCGACCTCGTCGCAGCCTGCATCCATCAGCGTCGCGGCGAGACGGGCAATCTGGGCGTCGGGAATCGGCCCCTCCAGCGTGCAGCCGAACGCCGTCGACAGGCTGCCTTCGAAATACGGTCGATCGGCCGCAGGCAATGCGCGGATTAGATTGGCGATGGTCACCGCCTCGTCGATAACCTGTTCGTGCGAGCGTCGCAGGTTGGCGAGACTGTGCGTTTCGGAGACGGAAAGCGGTAGGGTGATCTTGTGCGCGCCGGCCCGAATCGCCGCTTCCGCTCCTTTGGCGTTGGGAACCAATACCGCGACGGTCAGGCCCGGAATGGTTCGGGCATGGGCGACCAGTTCGGCGGTATCGGCCAGCTGCGGCAGCAGCTTGGCGGGAACGAAGCTGCCCACCTCGATCTCGCGGACACCGGCGGCAGCCTCGGCGTCGATCCACGCCTTTTTGGCGTCCAGCGACATGATGGTGGCGATGCTCTGCAGCCCGTCGCGCGGACCGACCTCGCTCACCAATATGTCGATATGGTCCATCGGATCGGCCACCGCTGACGCTCCTCATTTGTACTATTTATATAACAAATAACTGAAGCGCATGAAATGGCAAGGGTGTCCGACCGATTTTTTGCGGCTCAGACTTCGGCGTGGAGCGTGCTCGATTGCAGGTCGAAGCGCATCTGGTACCGATCTGCGCGATAAAAAGCCTGCGTCAGCAGCATCGGTTCGCCACCCTTGTCGCGAAACGCGCGGGTGATCCGCAACAAGGGCGCCATCGAGTCGATCTTGAGCGCGGCCGCCATCGCCGGATCGGCCGAAACCGCCGCAATCGTCTGCGCCGCATCCCCAAACTCGCGACCCGATTGCTGAACCAGGTTGAGGATCGGAGTTTGCCTCAGGCTCTTTTCGGTGATTGCGAAGCTGAGCGCTTCTGGCACATGGGCGATCGTCAACCCCAGCGGCTCGCCATCGAGCCAGCGCAGACGCACCGCGCGCAGGACACGCGTTCCCGATGAGACGCCGAGCAGCGAGGCGACTGGATCGTGCACGTCCTCGCGCGTCAGTTCGAGCACAGTCACTTTGGTCTTGCGGCCAAAGGTCACGAGCGAATCGACGGCCTTGCCAATATCGGCCTCAATCGGCCGCACCGGCAGGTCATAAATGACGCGCGTGCCGACGCGGCGCTTGCGCTCGACGAAATGTTGTAGCGCCAACTCGTCCAGCGCGCGGCGCGCGGTGATCCGCGATACACCGAAGCTGTCCGATAATTCCTGTTCGGTGGGAACAAGCGAGCCGTACGGGCGGCTGCCCGAAACTATTTCATCGCGCAGCTGCACGAAAATCTGATGATAAAGGGGAACGGCGGTCTTGCGATCGACGCTGGATAATTCCCGGTTGCCGCTGATCATCCAATCCCTCTCCGCGCGATTAAGGGCGCATATATGGGCAAGCGCCCGTTGGGCATTGCCGCTGCCTCTATAACTTAGCAGTTCGGCGCGTGGGAAGCCGTTTGCCGGGTTGAAGGTGAAATTTGCTATAAAGTTATAAATCTATAACAAATAACTTGCCGCTTCGTCATCGCCGCGTAATATCTCCTTCGGCAGCAGCAGGGGACATGAGAATGGCGGCAACCGGCACGACAGGCGACCTTCAAGCAGCACCGACCGGCGCCGCGAGCTGGGCCCCTATTCAGATCATGGTGGTCGCAATCTGCACTGTGATCAACATGCTTGATGGCATGGATGTGCTGATAATCTCCTACATCGCTCCCGCAATGGCTGAGGACTGGGGGGTCAGTTTCGAGGTGTTGGGGGTGATCTTCAGCGCCGGACTGGTCGGCATGATGCTGGGTTCGATCCTGATCGCGCCGCTGGCCGACGGAATCGGGCGGCGTCCGGTCGTGCTCGGCGCGCTGGTGGTAATCACGATCGGCGCATTCGGTACGGGTCTGGTCCAGACGATTCCCGCCTTTATCGGATTCCGCTTTCTGACTGGCCTAGGTATCGGCACCTTGCTTGCCAGCGTCGCCGCGTTGGCGAGCGAATATGCGCCGCCAGGCAAGCGCAGTATCGCGATCGGCTGTTTTCAGGCGGGTTATCCGATTGGCGCGGTACTGACCGGCCTGGTATCGATCTGGTCGATCCCGCAATTTGGCTGGCAAGCGACCTTGCTGGGCACAGCGGTGGTCAGCGCAGTGGTGCTGCCTTTTGCCTTCATGCTCCTGCCAGAGTCGCTCGACTTTCTCCAGAACCGCCAGCCCGTCGGCGCGCTGGCCAAGATTAATGCGCTGCGGGTCCGCCTCCGTTTGCCGCAACTGGACAGCCTGCCGCCGCCGCGCAGTCGTAGTGCCGTTCCGAAGCTGGGGCATTTGTTCGCGGGCGAACGGTGGAAATCGACGCTCATTTTGTGGTTGTCGATCTTCCTCGGCTATCTGGTGCTCTATTTCGTGACCAGCTGGATCCCGCGCCTGGCGTCGGAAGCGGGGCTCAGCGCGGCCAATTCGCTGTGGGCCGGATCGGTCTTCAACGTCGGCGGGATTATCGGGACGACCAGCATTGGCTGGCTGGCGACCAAACGCGACATCGGCTGGCTGATCCGCACCTATATGCTGGCCGGCGCGGTGTTGCTGGTGGTGTTCAGCCAGCCGATGCCGCTGGTCGCGGTGCTGGGGGTCGCGGTCGGCATGGGACTTGCGGTGCAGGGCGGGTTCAGCGGCTTCTATTCGTTGGCGGCGCAGATCTACCCAACCGAAGTCCGCAGTTCGGGGATCGGTTGGGCGATCGGCATCGGTCGCGGCGGATCGGTGATCGGGCCGTTGCTCGGCGGTTTCCTGCTTGGACAGCAGTTGCCGCTGTGGATCGTCTTCCTGTGCTTCGCCATCCCGCTCGCGCTGTCGGGCGCACTTGCCGCGCTTGTCAATCGGCGCGCCGATCCGGGCTGATCCCGCGCTGCGCCCGCGTTTGAATCTTGCTGCTCAAGTCCCGGAAATGACAGGTTCAATCACTCAATCATCATAAATCTATAACAAATCACTTGCCGAGCGGGCCGACTCGTGATTTGATATGAATGCATAACAAATGAGGCCGGACATCTCCCGCGAGTCGTAACCGGACCTCCAACGAGAAAAGATGCTCCGCGCGCAGAGCCAGGAACAATTGGCCGATTGGGTCACATGGATAATCAGGGGGTTTAATCATGACGCAACTGTCCCAGCCTACACCGCGCGCACTCCTGCTCGCTGCGCTTCTGGCTTCCGCCGCGATGGCCGGGCCCGCCTGGGCTCAGGAGGCGCCGGACAGCCAGGCGACCGAACCGATGATCGCGGAGGATGCACAGGACGACGGGGAAATCGTCGTCACCGCCGAGCGCTATGGCGGCACGGTGCGGACCACGCCCATCTCGGTGACGGCGCTGGGCGAGGGTGTGCTGCAAGAGCGGCAGGTTCGCGACGTTCGCGATATCGCCAATCAGGTTCCGGGCATCACGCTGTCGCAGGCAACGGCGGGGTCGTCGCAGATGAAGATCGTCGTGCGCGGCGCCGGTACCGAAACGGGTGGTATTCGCGCGAACGGCACGGTCGGCGTGTATATCGACAACGTCATTCAGCCCCGGCCCAACGGCTCCTTCTTCGATTTCTTCGATGTCGAGCGGGTCGAGTTCCTGCGCGGTCCGCAAGGAACGCTCTATGGTCGCAACACCTCGGGCGGCGCGATCAAGCTGGTGACCAAGCGGCCGTCCTATGACTGGACCGGCGCGGCGCAGGTGGCAGTGGGCAACTATAAGGCGGTCGAGGCCAAAGCCTATCTCAGCGGGCCGATCATCGAAGACATGCTGTCATTCTCGGTCAGCGGGCTTTTCCGCAAGCGCGACGGGTTCGTTTACGGTATCGAGTATGATGATCGGATCGGCGATCTGGACCGTTCGGCCCAGCGTCTGAAGCTGCTGTTCGAACCGACCCCCGAGCTGACATTCGAGCTTTCAGCCTATGCGATGCAGGATCGTTCGGATTCCAACATCCCCATCCCGCTGATCGCGCCGATCGGCGTGACCGATCCCTATGCAACCCCCGACCGCGACCTGACGGTCAATGAGGTTTTCGCCAACCTCTATCAGCGCATCTATCAGCGCGGCGCCAGTCTCAACGCAACCTATGCGATCACCGACGACCTCGAGATCGGCTCGATCACCGGCTATGGCCGACTGAATCAGGAGAGCCTGGGTAACGACACCTTCCTGTCGCCGGCGCGTATCGCAGCCAATGGCGGACGACTGGTCGTCGCCAATGCCAACCGCGTGCAGTTCGACAGCGAATGGTTCACGCAAGAAGTGAACCTCATCTACACGGGCGACAGGCTTAAAGCTGTCGCCGGCGTCTATTATTTCACCGAGAAAGGCACGCAGCAGGGTGCGGCGGGGACCGCGCAGACCGACGATGCGGCCAACAAGGTCGAGGCGCCCGCAATCTTTGCCCAGGCGACCTACACGATCGGCGGCGGAGTCAGCGTGTTGGGCGGCCTGCGCTACACCCGCGAGACGACCAACTATTATGCGCTGACGATCGGGTCTGCGGCCGGCGAGCAGGAGGGGCGCTCCACTTTCTCCTCGGTCACGCCCAAGCTGGGCGTGAACTGGGAGATCAACGACAATCTGTTCACCTATGCCTCATGGACCAAAGGCACGCGCAGCGGGGGCTTCAACTCGCGCGATCCGATCACTGCTCAGCTGGTCCCGACACCCTATGGTGCCGAGTTCGTCGACAGTTACGAACTGGGTGCCAAAATGAACTTCCCCAGCATCGGTTTTCGGCTGAATGCAACGGGCTATGTAGCGGATTACAGCGATCTGCAGCTGAGCACGATCATCCCCGGCGCCGCGTTCATCGTGACGCTCAACGCGGGTGCCGCCCGCGTGTGGGGCCTTGAGCTCGAACCGAACTTGCGGGTGACCGACGATCTTGAACTCTATGGCAACATGGCGTTCAACGACGGCAAATATACCAAGAGCTTCAGCTGTGCGAACCAGTTCGGCGTCTGGGTCGATTGTACGGGAAATGAGATCAAGGGCTTGCCCAAGGCGAAAATCAGCCTTGGCTTCCGCTATTCGCCAACGCTGGCCGATGGCTGGGGCTCGCTGTCGATCGGCGCCAACTGGGATCACACGTCCAAAGTATATAACACGATCTCCAACCAGACCGATCTGGTTCAGACCGCCCCGCTGGACCTTTTCAATGCCTCGGTCGGCTGGCACAGCGACGATGATCACTGGAGCTTGTCGGTCGAAGGACGCAATCTTGCCAACAAGCGCTATCTGGTCGCCGGTTTGCTGAGCGCCAACCCGGTGCAGCCGGCGGTGACCGGCTATCCCGGCGAACCGCGCCAGGTCATGTTCCGCGTCGGATATTCCTTCTGATGCGGGCGGCGGGCCGAGCGGGAGCGACTGGCGGCGCGGCATCGCGTGGTGCCGCATTGTGGACGATCCTGCCGGCTTGCTGCGCCGCGATGGCGTTGGTGCCCGCGGCGGCCCAGACCGAGGGGCCGCCGTCCACCGATCAGAGGCCGCCTTTTCCAGTGCCCGACGACGGCTATGCGGTCGAGGGCCGTCCGGGGCCGCCCGGCTCGGGATTCGTCCTCCATTACGATACCACCAAGCTGGAATGGCAGCCCTTTGCCGCGCCGGGCTTTCCGAAAGGGTTGCTGCGCCGCCACCTGAGCGAGTCGCCCAGCATGGGCGCCGTCGCACAGATTACCTATGTGCCCGCAGGCTGGACCCAGCCGAGGGGATATGACGAGGTCGACAACGAAATCCTCGTCCTTGATGGCGATCTGGCGATCGGCGACGAGAGACTGAGCAAATATTCCTACAGCTATGTTCCGGCGGGCGTGGTGCGCGGCCCCGTACGGTCGCGGCAGGGCGCGGTGTTGCTGCAATGGTTCAAGGGATCACCCAAATTCATCGCCGCGACGAAGAGCAAGAAGGGCGCGCGCGAACATGCGCGCGTTCGCGACTGGAACCATTTCGCCGCCGCATGGTATATCGACGAGCCGTTCCCGGCCTATCGCACCGGCGGAAATTTCCCGGGCGCGCTGCACAAACTCCTGCGCCAGGATCCCGATTCGGGCGAGATGACCTGGATGAGCTTCGGCGCGAGCATTCCGGCGGCCGCCAGCGGAAGACCGGGCAATTTCGGCGGCGGTTATGAAGTGCATCCCAGCTTCGAGGAATATTATTTCCTCGAAAAGACGCATGACACGGTGATCGGCGAGTGCCTCGAACAGGGTGAGGCCCCAGTTACCTACGGCAACGGCACCTATTGGTGGCGCCCCGGCGGCGTCGCGCATGGCGGTTCGCACGGAACCTCGCCCGGCACGCCCGGCTATTCGGTATCGCTGGTCCGGACGGGAACGTCGCTGTGGGCCACCTATGTCACCGACTGCAGCTATAAAACCGGGCTCGAATACACCCGAAAGGGTTGGGAAAAATATGATTACAATGTGCCGCGATACCGGGTGAAGCCGTAGCGCGGGGCGCGAGATACCCACCATCCGAAGCCATCGAAACAAGGGGAGCTGACAATGCCGACAAGCAAAAGACTGCGAAGAGGCCTGTTACTGTGCGGCGCGTTGCTGCTAGGAACCGGCGCACTGGCTCAGGACATCCGCGTCCCCCAGTCGCGCGATCGGTCGAGCGAGTTTGTCGGCTTCGTGGCACCGCGCAACCTGCACCTGCGCCCGCTGATCTTTACCGGCCTGCCGCCCGTCGAATTCAAGCTGCTGAGCTTTGACGACAAGACCGGCGCGCGGACGCTGCTCGTCACGCTGCCGGCCGGCTGGACGCAGCCCTCCGGCTATCATAGCGCCGATCTCGAGATGTTCGTGGTCGACGGCGGGATGAGCATCGGCGACAAGCCGATGGGCCGTTATGCCTATGCCTATTACCCGGCCGGCACCGCGCACAGCTTTGGCACCAAGGAAGGCGCGACCGTCCTGTTCTTCTGGAGCGGAGCGCCCGATTATGTCGCGAGCGCAACGTCGCGCCCCGACGCCAAGCCGGGCGCGATCGACGGGATTGGTTATCACGACGTGCCGACCACGACACCAAGCGTCCTGCCCAAGTTCCGCGACGAGCCGATCATGACGAACTCGCCGGTGCATGTAAAAATGCTCCGCTCCGACCCGGCGACCGGCGAAGTGACCTGGATCGCAACCGCGCCGGGCGGTTATCCGGTGATGAGCGGCGAAGGCGACCTGCCGCTGTGGGCGACCAGCAAGGGTTGGGAAGAAGGCTATATGCTCGCCGGCGATATGACGATCGCCGAATGCCTGCCGCAAGGACAGGTGGCCGGAACCTATGCCCCGGATGGCTATTTCTTCCGCCCCGCGGGCATCGCCCACGGCGGGCTCAGCCAATATTCCGACAGCTATTCCGTTTGGCTTTACCGCAGGGGGCCCGGTTCGTGGAAAAGCTATAGCGATTCATGCGCCGAGCCTTCGGCGCAGGCGAAGTGAGAAGGAGGATGACCATGTCGCGCCAATCCTGTCTGACCCTTGCTTTGTCGGCCGGTCTCACCGCCCTGGCGGCCCCCGTGCTCGCACAATCCTATGGCCCGCCTACGGTCAGTCAGGCGCCGCCGTTCCCGGTGCCCGAAAAGGGCTATGAGGTTGAAGGCCGTCCGGGGCTGATGCACAACATCCCCAATATCGAGTTCGTGGGCTGGGAGCCTTTTGTGGCGCCGGGTTTCGCCCCGGGCCTCTATCGCCGATTGCTGAGCGAATCGCCCAGCATGGATGCGGTCGCGCAGATTACCTATGTCCCCGCGGGCTGGCGCCTTCCCCCCGGATATGACGAGGTCGATAACGAGATCGTCGTTCTGGACGGCGATATGACCATCGGCGACGAAAAGCTCAGCAAATATTCCTACAGCTATATCCCGGCCGGCATGTTTCGCGGCCAGGTGACGTCGCGACAGGGCGCGGTGCTGCTGCAATGGTTCAAGGGGCCGCCGAAGTTCGTCGTCGCATCCAAGGGCAAGCGCGGCGCGCGCACCCACGCGCGTGTCCGCGACTGGAACCGCTACAAGGAAGCCTGGTATATCGACGAGCCGTTTCCGGCCTATCGCACCGGCGGCAACTTCCCCGGCTATCTGCACAATCTGATGCGCAAGGATCCCGACACCGGTGAAATGACCTGGATGACCTTCGTGTCCAGCATTCCGGCCCCGCCGAGTTCGAAGCCCGGCAATTTCGGCGGCGGCGCCGAGGTCCATCCGAGCTTTGAGGAATATTATATTCCCGAAGGCACCCGCGTCGCCACGAGCGACGAACGCGGCCCCACGCGCTCCGTCTATGGCGGCGAATGCGTCGAGCAAGGCGTGTCCACCTATAAGCGCGGGACGCGCGGCTATTTCTGGCGCGCGGCCGGCGTCGGGCACGGGACCGTCGCCCAGGCGCCCCCGGGCGAACGCGACGGCGACGGAAATCTGAAAAAGGGCAACGGCACGGCCAATTGGGGCTGGACGCTGGTGCGTACCGGCACGCGGCTTTGGGCGACCTATGTCACCGACTGCAGCTACAAGACGGGCATTGAATATATCAACGGCGAGTGGCGCAAATATGATTATGACGTGCCGCGATACGAGCCGCACGAATAGGCTCGCAAGAGCCCCTCAAATCCTGGCGTGACCCTGCGGGCCGCTTCGGCGGCCCGCCTTCTTTTAGAGATAGGCCCAGGGGCGCCGGTTGCGGTCGGCGTCGCGAAAGCGCGCAATCTCTGCAGCGCGCGCAAGGGTCATGTCGATCGCGTCCAGCCCGCCGATCAGCATCGCCTTGGCCTCCGCGTCGATCGCAAAGGCGATGTGTTGTCCCGAGGCACTCGTCAGCGTCTGGCGGGGAAGATCGATCGTGATCGGTCCGTCGGCGTCAATCTGCGTCGCGTCGATTTCGACCGGGACGATGCCGTTGCGCACGCAATTTCCACGAAAGATCGGATTGAAGGACGCCGCGACGATCGCCCGGAAACCATATTCGGCGAGCGCCCAGGCGGCATGTTCGCGGCTGGAACCGCAGCCGAAATTGGCCCCGGCGAGCAGGATCTGCGCTTCGGCGTAGCGGGGATCGTTGAGGATGAACGACGGGTCCGGCTCGCGCGATCCGATCGCGGTGTAGCGCCACCCGGCGAACAGCCCGTCGGCAAGCCCGGTCTTTCCGACCGACTTCATCTCGCGCGAGGGGATGATCGCGTCGGTATCGATATTGTCGCGGATCAGCGGCGCGGCGATTGCGGTAAGGGTGGTGAACGGGGTCATGCGCCGGTCCTGCGCGGATCGGCGATACGGCCCGCGACCGCCGACGCCGCGACGGTTTCGGGCGAGGCAAGATGGGTTCGCGTGCCGGGGCCCTGGCGGCTTTCGAAATTGCGGTTGGTCGAACTGATGATACGCTCCTGCGTCCCAAAACTCTCACCGCCCGCGAAGAAACACATCGAACAGCCGGACTCGCGCCATTCGAACCCCGCGTCGCGAAAGATGCGGTCGAGCCCCTCTGCCTCCGCGGCGGCCTTGACCATTGTCGATCCCGGCACGCAGATCGCCTTCACGCCATCGGCGACGCGGCGGCCCTTCAGGATCGCCGCGGCGCGGCGCAGGTCGGACAGCCGGCTGTTGGTGCAGGAACCGATAAACGCGGCGTCGATCGGCAGCCCCTCGATCGCCTGACCGGCCGTAAGTCCCATATAGTCGAGCGCGCGGTCATAAGCTTCGCGCGTGTCGCGGCCGGCGACCGCGCTGTGATGCGGCACCGGACGGCCCAGCGGCACCGCCTGTTGCGGGCTGGTCCCCCAGCTCACCATCGGCGCGACATCGGCGGCATCGATTGTCAGCTCCGCGTCGAACACCGCGCCCGGATCGCTAACGAGGCCGCGCCAGTTCTCGACGGCGCGCTCCCACTCCGCGCCGTCCGGTGCATAGGCGCGACCCTTCAGATAGTCGAACGCCACCTCGTCGGGGGCGATAAAGGCGCTGAAGGCCGAGAATTCGGTCGCCATGTTGCACAGGGTCAGCCGTGCCTCGACATCGAGCGCGCTGACCGCTTCGCCGGCATATTCGACGACATGACCCTGCGCGCCCGCAGAGCCGAACCGATCGAGCAGGTGCAGCGCCAGATCCTTGGCGGTGACCCCCGTGCCCAGTCGGCCGGTGACGGTGACCCGCATCGTCCTGGGCTTGCCGACGCGCAGTGTATTGGTCGCCAGCGCATGTTCGGCCTCGGTCGAACCGATCCCCCACGCAAGCGCGCCGAGTGCGCCCTGGCTGCAGGTATGGCTGTCGGGACAGACCAGCGTGAGCCCCGGCAGAACGATCGCCAGTTCGGGCGAGATGACATGGACGATCCCCTGACGCGGGTCATCCAGATCGAACAGCGTCAGCCCCGCGGCGCGGGCGGCGGCGCGGGTTGCCGCGATGAACCGGGTTCCCGTGGGCATCAGGGTGGCGTCGGTACGGCCGGTCCGCGTATCGACGACATGATCCATCGTCGCAAAGACCTGCTCCGGCGCCGCCACGGTCCGGCCCGCGTCGGCGAGGCTGTTCAGCGCGACGCCGCCGGTGCGTTCGTGGAGCAGAATGCGGTCGATCAGCAGCAACCCGGTGCCGTCGCCGAGATCCGCCACCAGATGATCGGCCCAGATCTTTTCGAAAGCGGTTCGCGGCGTCATCCGGCAACCGCGGCGTGCGTCAGTTCGGCGATGTCCGCTTCATCAAAGCCGATTTCGCGCAGAATGTCGGCCCCGTCCTGATCGATGGTCGGGATGTCGTGGCGAAGCGCGGGGCGCTGGTCGTCGAATGCGATCGGCAGCGCGGGAAGGCGCGTCGCCTCGCCCCCCGGAATGGTGACATCGACCAGCCCGTTGCCCGCGACCAGATGCGGGTCGTCGAACAGATCCTCGGGCCGCACGATCGCGGCGAACGGCAGGCCGATCGTTTCGAGCTTTGCCACCAGATCCGCCCGCGACATCGCTTCGAACCGCGCGCGGACCAGCGGCAGCAGCGTGTCGCGCGCCATCACCCGCTGATTATTGGTCGCATAGGCCGGGTCGGCGGCGAGCGCGTCAAACCCGAAGGCGCGGCAAAAGGCCTGCCACTGGCTATCGCTGACCACGCCGACAAAAAGCTGTTCGTCGGCATTGGCGGTTTCGAACACGTCGTAGATCGCCCACGCCGAAATCCGCACCGGCATCGGCGCCGCCGCCTGTCCGGTCACCGCCTTTTGCGCCATATGCTGGCCGACGAGGAAAGCCGTGGTTTCGTAGAGCGAGCATTTGACCTCTCCCCCCTGGCCGGTGCGGTGGCGTCGTTCGAGCGCGGCGAGGATGCCGATCACCCCGAACATGCCGCCGGTGATGTCGATGACCGACGATCCGGCGCGCAGCGGACGGCCCGGCGGCCCCGTCATATAGGCGAGGCCGCCCATCATCTGCGTGACCTCGTCCAGCGCGGTGCGATGTTCATAGGGACCGGGGAGAAAACCCTTGGCCGAACAATAGATCAGCCGTTCGTTGATCGCGCGCAGCGCGTCGTAGCCCAAGCCGAGCCGGTCGAGCGTGCCGGGACGGAAATTTTCGATCACGATGTCCGCCTTGCTGGTCAGACGGCGCGCGGCGTCGAGCCCTTTTGCGCTTTTGAGGTCAAGGCAGATGCTGCGCTTGTTCCGGTTGAACATCGGGAAATAGCCCGCGCCCGACCCCAGCAGGCGCCGGGTCTGATCGCCGCCGATCGGTTCGACCTTGATAACGTCCGCACCCAGATCGGCCAGGATCACGCCGACCGCCGGCCCCATCACCATGTGGGAGAATTCAATGATCCTGATGCCGGCAAGCGGCAGCGCCTGTTCATCCATATATCCCCGAATCCCGCCTCGTCCTGAAACACCAGTTGGTTATTTGATATAGATATATAACAAAAATGCCAAGAGGTTTTGCTCGGCCCGCTGCCGCGCGCGAAGGGCAGCGATGGAATTGGTCGGTGATCGGTTGAATAGCGGATCGGGGGCCCAAAGCTGCCGAGCCAAGCGGCATTTATCGCGCATGATGCCAGCGCGCGATCGGCTCAGCGCGATAGGCTCACGCAGCGCTAAGATAATCTCGGCCCGGCTGGAGGCGATCAATGTCCTGGCGCGGCCCGAGAGTCTGACATGAGTGTCCGGCGGTACGATTCGCCCGGCGGCGGATTATGCGGCGGGTACGGCGGTTTCGGCCAATGCCTCGATAATCGCGTTGCAAAACGCCGTCAGATCATCGGGACAGCGGCTTGTGATGATATTCGCATCGACGACGACGGCCTCGTCGACGACGTCAGCGCCGGCGTTGGCAATATCGGTGCGGATCGATTTGTAGCTGGTCATGCGCCGTCCCTTCGCGAGGCCGGCTTCGACCAGCAGCCAAGGGGCATGACAAATGGCGGCCACGGGTTTGCCGGCACTGGCGAAACCCTGGATCAGTTCGATCGCCTGCTCCTCGACGCGAAGCAGATCGGGATTGATTTGTCCGCCGGGAAGGACAAGCGCGTCATAATCCTCGACCTTCGCATCCGCGATCCGCAGATCGACTTCGATCTCATCGCCCCAATCGTCTTCGTCCCATCCCGTGATCTTGCCGGTGTCGAGCGAGGCGATATCGACGTCGGCTCCTGCATCCCGAAGACGTTGCAGCGGCACTTCGAGCTCGGACTGCTCGAAGCCGTCGGTGGCCATGATGAGAATGCGGCGCGAGGTGATGGGGGTGTCGGCTGGCATGGTGAAAGCTCCTTGTCTGCTAAACAGACAATGCGCCGGACGCCCGGATGTTGCTTCCCTGCGCCATATCGGCGGCAGCAATCGCATCGACATTCTTATAATCTTCGAACACCCGTGTCCGGACCGCCGGGTCTTCGGCGAGGAGCTTGAGCAACTCCAGCCGTGCAAATTCCATGTCGTGCCAGACGCCGCCACAGATCAGAACGCAATCGATGCGAGGCGGATGGGTTTCTTCGGTCAACGGGATCGTCCTTTCAACATGGACGGTAAGATTGAGCGGATGGCGTCGGTTCTATCAATCCGCCTTTTTGCCAGTGCGCAGCCGTGCGAGGAACTGGCCCGGTTTT
The DNA here is from genome assembly GCA_030148985.1 of Sphingopyxis sp. Lineage (GTDB taxonomy): Bacteria > Pseudomonadota > Alphaproteobacteria > Sphingomonadales > Sphingomonadaceae > Sphingopyxis. The sequence continues at coordinate 40,151 of JASBSJ010000082.1, read as the reverse complement.
TGGGCTTCGCCGTGAAGATCAAACTGCGGCCAGGCAATCGCCTGGCAGCGAGGATTTAATAGGGTTGAGATTTTCGGCGTATGATTGACAACGAAGGACAATGTCGGCACCGAGACTGTTATGGCTCGGGGAGAAAAGCGCGCAACGATCATCGACGTCGCCCGGCTGGCGTCGGTGTCTCCGAAAAGCGTGTCGCGGGTCTTTAACAACGAGCCGCATATCACGCCGACGCTGCGCAAAAAGGTGCTCAAGGCGGCCAAGGAGCTCAACTATCATCCCAATGTCCTCGCGCAGGGGTTGGTGCGTCGCCAGTCCTATCTGATCGGCCTGATCTATGAAAAGCCCAGCCCGAGCTATGTCGTCGAGCTGCAGCGCGGCGCGCTCGAGCGGCTGCACGGCGAACGGTATCGCCTGATCGTGCTGCCCGTGGAATCGGTGATGGACCGCCCGCTCGAAGTCGTCGGCCTGGTCCGCTCGGCCGCCCTGGACGGCGTTATCCTTGCGCCGCCCGCGTCCGACCATCCCGACATTATCGCGGGGCTTACCGATGCAAATATTCCCTTTGCCCGCATCGCACCCCAATCGTTGCTGGATGTCGGGCTGGCGACGGGGATGGACGATATCGCCGCCGCGCGCGAAATTGCCGAGCTGGTCATCGGCCTCGGTCACCGGGCCATCGCGATCATCATGGGCGACCCGGCCCATGCGGCCAGCGGTCAGCGCCTGATCGGCTATCACCAGGCGTTCGACGGCCATGACCTGCCGCGCCAGCCCGAATTGGTCGAGACCGGCGATTTCAGCTTTGAATCGGGATATGAAGCGACCAAGCGGCTGCTGTCGCGCAAGCTGCGGCCTACCGCAATTTTGGCGCAGAATGATGATATGGCGGTGGGGGCGATGTCGGCGGCGCGCGAGCTTGGGTTCGACGTACCCGCCGATCTGACCGTCGTCGGGTTTGACGATTCCGAAATCGCCCGCGTGGTGTGGCCGCGCCTCACAACCATCCAGCAGCCGATCGTCGAAATGGCAAAGACCGCCGCCGACATGCTGCTGCGCGATCTGGCGGGCGAAGAGCCCGGCCCGATGGTCATTCATTCGCATAAACTGGTCGAACGGCTCAGCGCCGCACCGCCGCCCGCCTAGGCCAACGGCTGTGGTCACGCGCAGCGAGAGGTTCAGCTATGCCGCCGGCGACACGGGGTTCAACCTGATATGGGCGTCGATCGAACTTTATCTTCTCTATTTCTACATTGAGGTTCTGGCCTTGCCGCTCGAGATCGCGTCGGGCGTGTTTCTTGTCGGGGCGGCGCTCGACTGGCTCGCCGACCCGGTCATAGGCGCGCTGGCCGACCGGGCATCGACGCGGGCGCCCTTGCGCGCGTGGGTGCTGTTTGGCGGTCCGGTAGCGGGCATCGCCCTCGCGCTCGCCTTTGCCCAGCCCGCTCTGGTCGGCAACTGGCTGACGGCCTATGTCGTCGCGACCCATTTGCTGCTGCGGCTTTGCTATAGCCTGGGGAATATTCCCTATGCGGCGCTAACGGCGCGCTTGACCGACGATGCCGAGGAACATGTCCGGTTGACCGGGCTGCGGATGCAGGGCGCCGCGCTCGGCGGAATATTGGCAGCGATTGTTTACGCCAATGTGCCTGCGGGCGAAGGGCCGCAGCGTTTCTGGATGGGCGCGATGATCCTCGGTGTCGCAGCCCAGCCCTTTTTGCTCCTCACCTTCCTTGGCGTGCGGGAGCGGATTGTGCCGTCGCGCGACATTGCCGAGATCCGCCCCTTTGGACAGATCCGCGCCTATGGGACGCTATTGTCGCAATCGGCGGCGCTGCGCCGCCTGATGATCGTTATCGTGACGGCGGGGCTCAGCGTGACGATGCTCAGCAAAACCTTGCTTTTCCTGTTCGCCGAACTCGGACATGCCGAGCTTGGTTATCGCGCCGCCATTGCCCCCTCGCTCGCCCTGCTCGTCAGCATTCCGGCATGGGTGTGGATCGAGAAGAAATGGGGAAGGGTGCCAACCCTATGGGCTGCATTGGCGATGAATGCCCTGGCCCTTGTCATGGCGTGGCTGCTATATCCCGGCCTTGTCCCCGTCGCGATATTGTTTGTCGTCGCGATTATCGCCAGTTGTGGAATGTCGGTGATGTTCTGGTCGCTCGTCCCTGCGGTGATCCAGGATGTCGAGGCGACGCGCGAGGGGGGGTGCGCGGTGCGCATTTATGCGCTGGCGACGACGGCGCGCAAACTGGGTCAGGCGCTCGCGCCGCAGGTCATCGCCCTTAGCCTGGCATTCAGCGCCAACCGCTCGGTCATGCCCGCACTGGTCGGATCCGCCCTGGTCGCGCTTGCGGTCGGCCTGTTATACCGCCCCGTGGAGCGCTCCTCCGCAATCGGGCAAGCGGTGTTTTAACGTCCCGCCCATCCTGCGCCGACCCCGAAACTGGGGCGGCGGTTTTCGTTGGGATCGAGCAGGCGGTCGAGAATGGCGTCGTGCGAGGGCGCGGCGGTACGAAATTGTCGCAGGGCCTGCCGCATTTGACCGATAATGTCGCGTACATCGTCGAATGGCGCGACATCGACGAGCGGATCGATGGCGGGTGGCCGCAGGCCCATGCCGCAGGCGACATAGAACCAGCTGATGTCGGCAAATAATTCCCGACGCTTTGACGTGATGCGCCCTGTCGCCTCGAACAACGCCATTTTTTCGCGCAGGCTTTCGGGAAGGGCAAGGGTGCGGACATGGTCCCAAAAGGGTTCGCCATGGCGCCGGTTGGGATAATAGTGGAGCATCAGGAAATCGCGGATATGCGCATATTCCATCTCGACTTCGCGATTATAGGCGTCGATCAGGGTCGGATCGAAGGACATGTCGGGAAAATAGTCGAGCAGACGGTTGAGCCCGGTGTGGATCAGATGGATACTCGTCGATTCAAGCGGCTCGAGAAAGCCCGCCGATAGCCCGATCGCCAGACAATTGCCGATCCATGCGCGCTTTCGGTGACCCGCAGTAAAACGCAGAAAGCGCGGTGCGTCGTCCGCGGGGCTGTCGAGCCCCGCCAAAAATTCTTCCGCGGCGGCCTGATCGTCGATGAAATCGCTGCAATAGACCAGCCCGTTCCCGACGCGGCTCTGCAGCGGGATACGCCACTGCCAGCCAGCGGATTTGGCCGTCGAAACCGTATAGGGCGCCCGTCCCGGCTGCACCGCGGTCGGCGCGGCAACGGCGCGGTCGCAGGGCAACCAATGGCGCCAATCATTATAGCCCGACCCTAAGGTTTCGTCGATCAATAGGGCGCGAAAGCCCGAGCAATCGATATAGAAATCGGCCGATAGGCTTTCGCCATCGTCGAAATATATTGCGTCGATGCGGTCATTCTCGCCGCGTTGGGCATGGGTGATTTTGCGGTCGAGGCGAGTGACGCCTGCTGCTTCGGAATGGTCGCGCAGAAATGCGGCGACAAGGCCGGCGTCGAAATGGAGCGCATAAGCGACCCCTGCTCCCGGCCATTCGCCATTGGGCGACGGAAAGGCGAACTTATGGTCTTCGGCCAGCGCGGCCGACGGGCATAGATCGGCCAGCGTTTCGTCATGACCCTCAGCCAAATTCTTCCAATAATAATGATGAAAAGGACGCTGGTTGATCGTCATCCCCAAATTGCCGAACGGATGCCAATATTCATGGCCCGGTTCCAGCCAGTCGCGAAATTGAATGCCCAGTTTGAAGGTCGCCTGACAGCGGCGGATGAAGGCGACTTCGTCGGCGCCAATGTTGCGCAGAAATTCAAAAATTGGCGGAATTGTCGCCTCGCCAACCCCGACAGTTGGAATGCTCGACGATTCGACCAGCGTGATCGTGCAACCGCTGCCGCGCAATATGCCGGCCAGCAGCGCCGCCGCAGACCACCCCGCAGTCCCACCACCAACGATGCAGATCGAGCGCAACGGCGCGCGCGATGGTGCGGCGTCATGCGCAGGTTCGCGGCCTTCCCTCTCTGCCATTGGCTGACCTCTTTCACGCTCTCCAGACGGCAGAAAAACGTAGCGGCCCTTCGCTAAAAGGGCCGCTACGCGGGGGGATGACTGGCGTCAGAAGTTGAATTTCACCCCGCCATAGATCCGCCTTGAACCGGATTCGAAGCGGAAGGGCAGTTCGGGAAATTGCAAATAGACGCTCGTATCGGCCTTGGTGATGTTGATCGCTTCGGCAAACACTTCGAAATTGTCGGTGAGCTTGTAGCTGATCTGTCCGTCGAGCTGGCCGAAGGATTTTTGATAGATGCCGAGCGTGCGCGTTACCGGTCCGTCGGCAAAGCCGAAGTTCCCGACATATTGTTTCGAACGCCAGCTGTACGATGCGCGCGCTGCAAATCCGGAATGTTCGAAATAAACCTGTCCATTGGCCGAATGTTTCGACACGCCCGGCAAGGGCAGATTCTTGCTGAAGTCGGTAGCGAAATCGGTGCTCGTGTCCGAGAATGTATAATTGGCGGTAAAGCCGAGCCCGAAATCAAAGGCATATTGGCCCGCAAGCTCGAAACCCTTCACGCGGCCGCCCGATCCGTTGGCAGGCTGGGTAACCGGCCCGAGCCGGCCACCAGCCTGGTCGTTGACAAAGACGACGACCGTTTCATTGACAATGAAGCTGTCGATTTCCTTCCAGAACAGCCCCGCCGACAACAGGCCCTGGCGGCCGAAATAATGTTCGAACCCAAGGTCGAACTGATAGGCGCGAAACGGGTCGAGCTCGGCATTGCCGCGGCTGCCATTGGTAAATTTGAACAGATCGTCGGCCGGATCGCGCGTGAACTGGGTCGAAAAGCCCTGGCCGAGCGAAACCAGCGGTTGCCGCGCAACGACCCGCGCCGCCGAGAAGCGGATCTTGTCGCCCTCGCTGATATCGAACACGGCATTCAGGCTCGGCAGAAAATCCGTATAGGTCCGCGCGACGGTATTGGTGGTGAAATCGCGCAGCACGCCGTTCCAGCTGTCGGTACCCCAATAGCTGGGGTCGGCGTTGGCCGGCTGGTTCTGATCGACGGTCAGACTGGTGTTGACGATGCGAAGGCCGACATTGACGTGGTAAGGATCGTCAAGTCCGCCCAGGTCAGTCATAATATAGCCCGATTTGGTTTCTTCCTTGACCCGATAGGTTTGCAAGGGATCGGCAAAGAAGGTGAATGGCGTGTCGGGATAGAGCGACTGGATCCAATCCAGGGCATTGGTCATCTTTGATCGGTCTGCAACCAACACGGCGTCGCCCGCTATACGCCCGCCCCCCGCAAAATTGGTGATCGTTTCGACCCGTTCGGGGTTGCTGGTGAAGGTTTGATAGGGCGTAATCAAAGCTGGCGAATTGCCGAAGCGGCTGCAACCGGCAAAAGCCGCGGGCTTGTTCGCTTCTGGAAGATCGCAAATTTTATATCCGATCGCGCCGTCCTGGAAATAGCCATAAGGCGTCCAATTATACGAAAAGCCTGGAACGCGCTCGCTATCCGGGATGGCGGTGGCATCCAGCTCACCTTTGCCGCTATAGTCCGCAAGATAGCGCCCCGAGCTGAAATCGACCGTCCGCTGGCCATAACGAAAGCCCGCGCTCAGCGTGATTGTATTCGCATCGCTATTGTCGACATCATAACCAAAGTCGGCGCGGATCGAATGGCCCTTTGTGTCCGAACGATCGCCAAAGGCCCAATGCGATTTGAAAAATCCATAGGCCGGGTTGGTGAACAGATCCTGCGGGCTGCCGGGCGCGATTCCAAAGCTGGGGAATTCGCCGTTCTTATAGGTGAAGTCAAAGGTCGGGGGCGCCGCCGGATTGGCCGTGAATCCCGGCTGCGGACCTGTCGTGCCCGGTCCTCGGACCCCATAGGCGGTATAGCGGACATCGTTATTGGCGACTTCGCGGCGCAGTTTCGACGAAGAATAATCGGCCATGACCGATGCGCGGAAATTAACGTCATTGTCCCAGTCGAGACCGAACTGAACATTGTCGGATTTGATTTTCGAAACGTCGACAAAGGAAATGGCCTCGGCCGACTGCGCGCGCACCGTTCCATCGACTAACACGCCGTTTTCATTGATATTATAGCTGCCGACAAGGCCTTGCGATTCACCCTGCCCGAACGGAAATTTTACCGATGCTTCGCGCGTATCGATTTTTAGATCGGAGTGGAAATATTGGGCGCTGACCTCCAGCTCATCGGTTGCCTGGAAATTGACCCCGAGCGAAGCCCCCCAACGCCGACGATATTGATCGCGGTCGGTGATGTAGCGATATTCGGGAGCATAGTAATTGGTCGGGACCGTTGCCGTGTCGCGCCGTCCGGCGGCAAAAGCCCAGTTGCCGCGATTGTCGCCGCCCAAAACATTGACGTGATTGTTGGTCTGCTCATAGCTGAACGACGCAATGATACCGAGGCGGTCGTTGAAATTATAGCCCAGCACCGCGGCACCCGCCGGTTTCCACCCGCCGATCTCGCTTCCCTTGCTCATCTTGGCGTTGCCGGCGATGGTGAGGCCGTCCTGAAGATCAAGCCCGCTGCGGGTCTTCAGATTGACGATGCCACCAAGGCCGCCTTCGAGCAGCGAGGCATTGGGCGATTTGAAGACTTCGATCCCGCCGATCAGCTCGGAAGGAACGCCTTCAAGGCTGTCGTTGCGGTTATAGTTGCCTTCGCCGACCTTATAAACCTCAAGCCCGCTGACGAATAATTCGCCGTTCAACAGGGTGACGTTCTGGTCGAGGCCGCGGATGCGGACCTTTGACCCCTGACCATTTTCGCGATCGATCTGGATCCCGGGAAGGCGTTGGAGCGATTCCGCGACATTCTGATCGGGGAATTTCCCGATATCCTCGGCCGTTACCGATTCGATGATGAGGTTTGATTCGCGCTTGGCGTTCAGGGCATTTTGCAGGGATGCGCGAAAGCCGGTCACGACGATCTCGTCGCTTGCCGTCTCTTCCGACCCGGATTGCGCAAATGCCGGCGCGCCAGCGGTTCCCAAAGCAAAAAACGACGCTGCGGCAAGCAATGCCGTACGGCCGCGCAAAGTTACGCTGATCATTTCCAAACCCTCCCAAGCCGCATCTTGATGTGCGGGCCATAGATTTCTTTTCTCGTGCACGGGCAAGCCAGCCGGCGAATCGGCATCCGGCGGAAGCGTCCGGCAGAAACCGTGCACGACTTTTCGTTGCATATTTCTGTCAACGTTGTCAAACGATGTTTATCATCATGCGGTTCGGCGGCATTTTTTGGGAAATTCCTGTCAAGGTTGTCAGGCGGCGTTGAGCAGAAACAAGAACATCTGGGACGAGACTTTTATGCCTTTCAAAACAATTAATTATATTATCACAACAGCAACACTTTGCGTGCTCGCTCTCCCCCTGTCAGCGGGTGCCGATGTGCAATCGCCGAGCGATTCGGTCGCGCCGATCCATCCCGCGCAATGGCCGGAAATTACTTACCCGCGCGTCCTGACGTCCGAGGGCGAAGCCCATGTTCAGTCGCTGCTTGCCAAAATGTCGGTCGAGCAAAAGGTCGGACAGATTATCCAGGCCGACATCGGCAGCGTGACCCCCGACGACGTGCGGAATTATCATCTGGGATCGGTGCTCAATGGCGGCAATTCGGGACCGGGCGGGAATGATCTTGCACCCGCCAGCGAATGGCTGGCCCTGGCCGACGCCTTCTATGCCGCGTCGATGCAAGTGCCGCGCGGGCGGCCGGCGATCCCGATCATGTGGGGCACCGATGCCGTCCATGGCCACAGCAATATCGTCGGCGCGACGCTGTTCCCTCATAATGTCGGTCTTGGCGCCGCGCGCGATCCCGACCTGATCGAGCGTATCGGTCGCGCGACCGCGGCCGAGATTCGCGTCACAGGCCAGGAATGGACGTTCGCCCCGACCGTCACCGTGCCCCAGGATTATCGCTGGGGCCGCGCTTATGAAGGCTATTCGTCCGATCCAGCGCTTGTCGCCTCCTATGTTGGCGCGATGGTGCGTGGGCTGCAGGGGCCGCCCTCGACCAAACCGATTCTGTCGGGCCCCTTCGTCGCCGCCAGTACCAAGCATTTCCTTGCCGACGGCGCGACGCAGGACGGGCGCGACCAGGGCGATGCCGACATCTCGGAACTTGAACTGCGGCTGATTCACGGCGCGCCCTATATCCCCGCGATGGAAAATGGCGTGGCGACCGTCATGACCAGCTTCTCGAGCTGGAAGGGCGTGAAAATCTCCGGCCACAAGGGGCTGGTTACCGACATATTGAAAGGCCGGATGAATTTCGGGGGTCTCGTCGTCACCGACTGGAACGCCCATGGTCAGGTTGCAGGCTGCTCAAATGCCAGTTGCCCGACGGCGGTCAATGCCGGAATCGACATGCTGATGGCGCCCGACAGCTGGCGCGCGCTTTACGGCAGCACGCTCGCGCAGGTGAAGGATGGCACCATCCCGATGTCACGGCTCGACGATGCCGTTGCTCGGGTCCTGCGCGTCAAACAGCGACTTGGACTGTTCGAAGCCGGCAAACCGTCATCGCGCGCGCTTTCTGGACGATACGAACTTCTCGGTGCGCCCGAGCATCGGGCCATCGCGCGGGAGGCGGTGCGCAAATCGCTCGTTATGCTCAAAAACACGGGCGTTCTGCCGCTCCGCCCCACTGCCCATATCCTCGTTGCTGGCGATGGTGCCGACGACATCGCCCGCCAGTCGGGCGGCTGGACGCTGAGCTGGCAGGGTACCGGACTGACCAACGCCCAGTTTCCCGGGGCGACATCGCTTTGGCGCGGTATCGAGCAAAGCGTCGCCAAGGCGGGGGGCAGTGCCGAGCTCGCACCCGACGGTGACTATAAACAGCGTCCCGATGCTGCGATCGTCATTTTCGGCGAAACCCCCTATGCCGAATTTCAGGGCGATATTCCGTCGCTCCAGCTTCGTCCCGAACTTCGGCGTCCTTTTGCGACAATGCGCAAGCTGAAGGCAGCGGGCATACCGGTCGTCGCGGTCATGATCACCGGCCGGCCGCTTTATGTGAACGAGGCTCTCAACCAGTCCGACGCCTTCGTCACCGCTTGGCTACCCGGATCGGAGGGCGCCGGCGTCGCCGATCTGCTTTTTGCGGGAACGGACAACATGCCGGCCCATGATTTTCGTGGCCGGCTGCCAACCGCCTGGCCGGCCACCGCGCAGCATGGCGGCGCGACGCTTTTCCCGCTTGGATATGGCCTGACCTATGCCGATGGTCCGCAGCGCTGGATCGACCTGCCCGAGGACAGCCTTGTCGCCGACGACGGCAACGGTCCCGGGGTCTATTTCGACAAGGGGGTTCCGGCTGCATCCTGGTCGCTGACCGTGTCGCAGATCGATGGCGGCGACAGTCTGCGCGTCACCACGGTTCCCGCTGTCGGCTTGGGCGGACGCGCACAGATAACCGCTACCGATTATGGCGTTCAGGAAGGCGCGCGGCAATTTGCCATCATCGCCGGTTCGGAGGGAGCGGCGGTCGAAATCGGCGCGCTCGACGCGCTCGATTTGTCGCGCGAAACCAATGGCGACGTTCTCCTTCTCGCCACCCTCCGGCTCGACGCGCCGCCCTCGGCTCCGGTGTCGATGTCGATGCGTTGCGACAGCGCCGAGTGCGGACGCCCCATTCCGATTGCCGAATTTGCAAGGCTGGCGCCGGGCCAGTGGCAGGTGATGGCCGTACCGCTGAAATGTTTTGCCACGGCAGGTGCCGACATGACGCGCATCGCAGCACCATTCCGCCTGGCGACGACCGGATCGCTGGGATTCAGCCTCGCGCGCGTCGCGCTTGGCAGCGCCGCCGAAGCCGATACCGTCATTCAATGTCCGGTGCGCTGAGCATCGGATCCCTCCCTTGGCGGGATGCGCCAAGGGAGTATGGCCCGGCAAAGACGCTCTACAATCGTTGGAAACGGTGCGCCAATTCGGCTTCGGCAGGCCAATGTCCCTGCGGATTTTCGCGGACGATCTCGGTCAGCAGCGCCTTCGCGCCTGCCTCGTCGCCGGCGAAGCGGCGGTCCATTGCGATTGCGAATTTTATCGTGCTGTCGCGCACGTCCTCAATATCTGCGGGATCGAGGCGGCCCTGCATGATCTGGACCGCCTGATAATAAGTGAAATTCTCGATCAGCTCCAGGCCGGGCTCGATCGCGTTGATCGCGGCGCGCGCCTTTTCGTGCTCGCCCATCTTGCGATAGGCGAGATAGGTCCAGTAGGCCGTCGGCACGCGCATGTCGTTGCGCGCGAAATCGGGAGCCAGTTCGAGCGCCTTGGCCATGCCTGCGACGACGGTCGGATAGTCGCCGGTCGCGAAACTCGTCTGCGCGTGATAATAGACGATGTTGCTGCGATAGGTGCCGATCGTAAGGCCGATCGCATTGGGCAGGCCGTCGGGCTCGAAACTGTCGGGCTTTCCTTCCATCAGCGCCAGCGCGTCGCGATAGTCGGCAAGCGCCGCGTCAAAGGCGCGCGCGCGGGCAAGGTGACGCGCGCGATAGCGGCGCAGCTTGTAACTGTCCGGAAAGGCTTTCAGCCCGTCGCTGAACACAACGATGGCCTCGCACACGCGCCCCGCATAGCCGAGCCTGCGACCGAGCCAGAAATGGGATTCCTCGCGGTCGGGTGCGATGCGGAGTGCGAAGCGCGCGATTTCGATGTCCTCGTCGAGCTTCTTTTGCGTTGCCGCCGGATATTCGGGGATCGTCAGCGGGGTGCCGATCAGGCTGGTCGTGCAATTCCCCGCGTCGGCGCCAGGGACATTTTCATTCGCCGACGCGGGGACCGCCGCCAGCAGCGAGGCGAGGATGAGGCCCGCGCCCGAAGCCATGCGGCGCGCGCTCATCCGATCACGTCCTGATAGATGCGGCGGAGATTGGTTCCCATGATCTTTTCGACCGTGGCTTCGGGATAGCCGAGCTTGCGCACGCCATCCCATACGACTTCCATGCGGCGCGGCCCGTTCAGTTCGTTGATGAACAGCGGCCAGTCGGCCTCGTTGAAATTGGCGCCCTCTTCGGCCTTCAGTTCCGCGATATAGGCGTCGGTCATTTCGACGATGCGGTGGTCGCGGTCGCTGCCGATCGCGACATGGTCGGCGCCCATCACATTGACCGCATGGGCGATGTGGCGGAAATATTCGGGCAGCGCATCGTCGCGCCTGGTCGTGAGGAACGGCCGCATCTGGCATATGCCCGCGACACCGCCGCGGTCGGCGAGCAGGCGCAGGTTCGCGTCGGTCGTGTTGCGCACATTGCTGTGCACCGCCATGCACGCGGTGTGCGAGACGATCACCGGCACCTTCGACGCGGCGATCGTATCGGCCATCGTCTGCATGTTCGCGTGCGACAGGTCGATCAGCATCCGCTGTTCGTTCATCCGGCCGACAAGGTCGCGGCCGAAGTGCGTCAGCCCGTTCGAACCCAGCTCCTTGCACCCTGCGCCCGCCCAATTCTGGTCATTATAGGTGATTTGCGCCGAGGTGACGCCGAGCTTGCGGAACAGGTCGACATTGTCGAGGTCGCGCCCGAACTGGGTGCTGTTCTGGAAGAGATAGAAGAGCGCAAGCTGGCCATTCTTGCGGGCGACGTCGATGTCGCTGGTCTTCGTCGCCTTCAGGAACAGTTCGGGGTGCTTCGCGATATGCGCGTCATGGTCGAGCACCGCCTGCACCGCTTCCTCATACGCCTGCCCCTCGTAAACCTTGGGATCGCACAGCGTGATGGTGATGGCATCGAGCCCGCTGGCCCGCATCTGGCCGATCAGCGCGGCGTCATATTCGAAGCGCACCTCGCCCATCGCGTCGAAGGTCAGCGGGCGCGCCGTAGCGCGCGCCGCAGCGGCGGGCGCAACCGTCATCGCGGCCGACAAAGCCGCCCCCGACAGGATGAAATTCCGTCTGTCCATAGCCCCATCCTCTCCAAATTCTTATTGGAAATAATTTAGCTGATAGGAAAATTATTGCAAGAGAATTGATGGCGCCGAAAACGCCGGGTGGTCAGCCGGTGTTGACCCACAGGACGACGGCGTCTTCCTCGCTCGTCGAATAGGCGGCGTGCTGCATACTGCTGTTGATATAGATGCTGTCGCCGACGCCCAGGATCGCGGGTTCATAATGTTCGGTCTGAAAGCAGATCTCGCCTTCGAGGACGTAGAGAAACTCCTCGCCGCTGTGCTGCGACCAGCTTTTGAAATCCTCGAGGCCGCGCGCCTTGATCGTCGTGACGAAGGGCAGGATTTTCTTGTTCTTGAGTTCGGCGGCGATCAGGCGGTGCCGATAGACTTCGGTTTCCATCAGGCGCCCCGCGCCCGCCATCGTCACGCTGCGGCGCCCGGCTGCGTCGTGCGGGCCATTACCCGCGAACAATTCGGTGATATCGATGTCAAAGCCGGCCGCAAGTTTTTGCACGACGTCGAACGTCGGCGACATCTGGTCATTTTCGATCTTCGACAGGGTCGAGGCGGCAAGGCCGGTCAGCCGCCCCGCGTCCTCCAGCGTCATGCCGCGTTCGCGGCGCAGCAATCGCAGTCGCTCGCCAAGGTGGAATCCTTCGGATCGCGGCCGCTTCGCCTTGCGCATGGCACCCAGGATTTCCGGCGCGTCTCCATGGCTGGGCGGCATATGTCTCCATTCCTTGTCTGTTGAGCGTCGCAGTCACCGTCGATCAGGAACCGTGGAAGACAAGTCGTCCCGGCTGATCGGGTGTCGCCACCATAAAACAGAAATTTCCGATAGGCTACGGAATTGGCATATAAGCTATGCCAATTCCGTACATGCCCACCGGAAATTAAAATGCCGTCCCGATTGGTATCGGTCAGAACCTATACTTAGCATTCAAATAATAGAAGCCACCGGCGACCCCGAATACGCTGTGATTGTCGTAGATCAGGCCGACGCGCTCCAGCCCAGGGCCACGGCCCGGGGGGAAGATGTTGAACAGGTTGCGCGCGCCGATGCTGAGGTCGACGTCCTGGATTCCCGAATAGGTCACCTCGGCGTCGAACAAGGTCACCGCCTTGCGCGGCAGGAAGGCGGCGCCGTCGCGGCGGCGCCATGCGCCATAATGAACGGCGCGGGCCATGAAGCCGAAGTCGCCGACCTTGGTCGTGGCCGAGAAATTGCCGCGCCAGCGCGGCGTGCCGCGTTCGAATTCGACAACGATCGATGGATCGAATCCCGGCGGCGGGGCGCCGCGCAGATGCTGTTCATTATAGTTCACCGCGAGGCTGAAATCGGTCGAGGCATCGTCCGACCAGCTGTGGCGATAGGTGCTGACGAGGTCGAAGCCGCGCACGCGCGTGTCCATTTCATTCTGGAAATAGCGCACCTGTTCGATGTCGGCGCCGTTGGGGAAGCCGATCGCCGCCAGCGCGGCGCGTTCGGCCGCGGTGGTGTTGCGCGACGGCGTCAGCAGCAGGCGGTCGTCAACGTCGATCTGGTAGAAATCGAGCGTTGCGAGGAAGCCGTCGAGGCCGGTGAAAACGACGCCCGCTGACATGTTGAACGAGGTTTCGGGGGTCAGCGCCTCGGACCCGAACACCTGCGCCGCGGGCGAGCCCGGGACGAGCACGGCGTCGAGAATGAAGCCGCCCATGCCGTCGAGCTGCGACGTCAGGCTGGTGCCGAAAACCTGGCCGGCGGCCGGTGCGCGGAAGCCCGTGCTGACCGAACCGCGCAGCGCAAAGGCGTCGCTCAGCTCGAAGCGCGTTGCCGCCTTGTAGCTGAAATTATTGCCGAACTGGTCATAGTCTTCGTAGCGCGCCGCGGCCGACAGGTTCCACCAGGGCGTGATGTCGGCATCGACTTCGGCGAAGACCGCATAGCTGTTCGAATCGAAGGCTCCGGCAAATTCGGGCGCAAAGCCCTGGAAACCGTTCGACCCCGCGGGCAGATCCTGAAGCGGCCCGGTGAGGTAGCTCGCGACATCGCCTTCGCCGATGACATAGGTTTCCTTGCGGTGGCTGGCGCCGGCAAAGACGAGAATGTCGTCGTTCAGTTCATAGGCGACTTCGGCATCGAACTGAATTTCGCGCTGAGTCAGCGATCCCGGCTTGAACGAGGTCGGCGAATCGACGCCCATCGAAGCGTTGATCGTGCCGGTGATCGTATAGTCGACGGTGTTGGTGCCATAGCGCGCCGACAGATCCCAGGTCAGCGGTCCCGCCTGGTCGCGCAGGCCGACGAGGGCGCTGAAATCTTCCAGATGGCCGGCGAACTCGGGCGTGAAACCGCCGGGATAGATCTCGGTCAGGTCGAACTCTTCGGGATGGGCCGGGGACAGGTCGAACGCCGAATTGGCATAGGTGCTGTGGCCGTTCAGCCCGCCTGCGGCAAAAGGCTGGCGCAGGCCGAAGGTGACCGAGCTCTTGCCCGTCATATAGTTGCCGAAGCTATAGAGTTCGAGCTCGTCGCTGATCTCGATGCCGGCGTTCCACACCGATTTGAACGCCATATAGCGCGGGTCGAGGTTGCCCTCAGGATGTTCGGGAACCCCCTGGACCCCCATTTGGCGCAGCGCTGCGGCGCCGGCGTGCGAGGCCTTTCTGGCGAACGCCTTGGCCTGATCGGTATATTGGGCGGCGAGGTTGAAATAGGCGTTGTCGCCGACCGGAACCGCGATGTGCCCCTGAATGTCATAGGTGCGGCCGCCGGTGCTGTAATATTCACCGACCTGGCCGGTGATCGAGCCGCCGCTGCGTGCCTTTTTCAGTTCGAGGTTGATGACGCCGGCGATCGCGTCCGAGCCATATTGGGCCGACGCGCCGTCGCGCAGGACTTCGACGCTCGACAGGGCGATCGGCGGGATCACGTTGAAATCCTGGCCCTGCGAACCCGACGTGGTGGCGTGCCCAGTACCGATCTGCACGATCGCGGCGCGGTGGCGGCGCTTGCCGTTCATCAGCAAAAGGACGTGGTCGGCGGGTGATCCGCGCAGCGTGACCGGGCGGACGAAGGACGAACCGTCATTGCCCTGCAGGCGCTGGGCATTGAAAGCGGGGACGAGCGTGCGCAGCGCGTCGTTCACGTCGGCATAGCCGGTGGTGCTGATCTGTTCGGGCGAAATGACGTCGATCGCGACCGAGCTGTCGGTGATCGAGCGGTCCTTGCGCCGCGAGCCGATGACGACGATGTCGTTGCCGCCCGTGTCCGATTCCGCGCCGTCCGCTTCCGGCGGTGCCGACTGGGCATGTGCCATCGGTGTGATCGTCAGCGCGAGCGCCGACGACAACAAGAGCTTTGATACGAACTTCGACATTATTCCCTCCTTTTGGACTCGTTTCCCCACCGGAAATTCGTTGATTTCCGATCCATGCCTTCATTTCTAAAAATTTTCCTATCATAAAAATAATTGCTATTCTAGCAAAAACTTCCTATGCGAAGGGAAGGCGCCGCACCGGCGGCCTTGGGCCACGCGCCGACGGGGAGAATTTGCTTGGGCGGCATCGCGACATGGACAGGACTGGCGGTTGCGGCATCGCTTTCGGGTGCGTCTGCCGCGCTTCCTGCCGGAGCCGAAGGCGAAGAGGGCCTGCTGATCCATGCGGGTTCGGTGATCGCCGTACCCGGCGAGGCGCCGCTGGGCCCGAGCACGATTGTCGTCAAGGATGGACAGATCGCCGAAATCGCGGCGGGATATGTCGATCGCCCCGGAATGCGCGCCGTCGATCTGAAGCATCGCACGCTGCTGCCCGGCCTGATCGACACGCACGTCCATTTCAGCTTCACGCCCGACACAAAGCTGTGGTCGGCTGCGATCGACACGCCGGAAGATGTGGCGCTGCTGGCGTTTTCCAATGCGAAAAAGACGCTGGAGGCCGGCTTCACGACGGTCCGCGACGTCGGGTCGGACGGTTATTCGATCCACGCGCTGCGCGATGCCGTGAACGAAGGCGTCGTCGTCGGCCCGCGCATCTTTTTATCGGGGACGTCGCTGTCGATCGTCGGTGGTCATGGCGATATGTCGGGCCTCAACCGCAAGGCGACCGAGGCGCTTTATCCTTATGACTATACGGGTGCCTGCACGGGCGGCGCCGAATGCGCGCTGCGCGTCCGCGAGGCGGCGAAATATGGCGCCGACCTCATCAAGATCACCTCGACCGGCGGCATCATGTCGCAGCAGGCGAGGGGCCTTGGCCAGCATCTGACCGACGAGGAACTGACCGCGATCGTCACCACGGCGCACAGCCTGGGGCTGAAGGTCGCGGCGCATGCGCATGGCGGCGCGGGGGTGACCGCGTCGGTGCGCGCGGGTGTCGATTCGATCGAACATGGCACCTGGCTCGACGAAGCGACGGCCCGCCAGATGGCGGAGCGCGGCACCTGGCTGGTGCCGACGCTCGGCTTGCTCGACGGCCGGAAGGAGGCCGACGCCAGTCCCGAAGTGCGCGCCAAGATGGCGGAGGCGCGGGCGGTCGCGGGCCGGAACATCCAGCTTGCGGTGCGGCACAAGGTCAGGATCGCTTTCGGCACCGACGCGGGCGTATCGCCGCACGGGCAGAATGCCCGGCAGTTTCGCCTGATGGTCGAGCAGGGGCCGATGACGCCGGCGGCGGCGCTCCGCTCGGCGACGGTCGATGCCGCCGCGCTGCTTGGCCAGTCCGACCGCATCGGCACGATCGCGGCCGGGAAGCGCGCCGACCTGATCGCAGTCGACGGTGACCCTTATCGCGACGTGACGCTATTGGAGCGCGTCGCCACCGTCATCAAGGACGGGCGGGTTATCGTGCATGACGATGGCTCGCGCCCGTGACCCAATCGAAATTCGGTTCTCTCCCTTTTAACGGACAATGAAATGAACGCTCCTGAAAAAGTGATTTCCATGCAGCCAAATGATTCCGCATCGGCCGGTCTGGCCGGCGCCGTGGCCGATATTTTCACCGGGCTCGGCCTGTCGCTCGATGGACGCAGGGGATCGGACCTCGCCATATTTTCGCCGATCGACGGGTCGCAGCTGGCGACGCTGCGCACCGACAAGGCGGCGGACATGGACGCGATGGTGGCGAACGCCCGCACCGCCTTTACCGCGTGGAAAGCCGTACCGGCGCCGCATCGCGGCGAACTCGTCCGGCGCTTCGGCCAGCTCGTGCGCGACCATAAGGAACCGCTCTCGCGGCTGTTGTCGATCGAGAATGGCAAGATCCTGACCGAAGCGCGCGGCGAGGTGCAGGAGGTCATCGACATCTGCGAATATGCGGTCGGCCTTTCGCGTCAGCTTTTCGGCCTGACCATCGCGTCGGAACGCGCCGAGCACCGGCTGACCGAATATTGGCACCCGCTGGGCGTGCTGGGGCTGATTTCGGCGTTCAATTTTCCGGCCGCGGTCTGGGCCTGGGGGACGACCGTCGCGCTCGTCTGCGGCGACAGCGCGATCTGGAAGCCGTCCGAAAAGACGCCGCTGACCGCGCTCGCTTTCGCGGGGCTGCTCGAACAGGTTGTCGCCGATTACGAGCTGGCGCCCGACCATCTCGTCCAGGTCGCGGTCGGCGATGCGGCGTGCGGCGGGATGCTCGCCGATCATCCCGACGTCGCGATCCTCAGCGCAACGGGCAGCGTTCGCATGGGGCAGGATGTCGGCGTGCGCGTGCAGCGCCGCTTCGGCCGTGCGGTGCTGGAGCTTGGCGGCAACAACGCTGCGATCGTTACGCCCAGCGCCGACATCGGCCTGGCGCTGCGCGGCACCGTCTTTGCCGCAACGGGCACTTGCGGCCAGCGTTGCACGACGCTGCGCCGCCTGATCGCGCATGACGATATTCGCGGCGATTTCGTGAAGCGGCTGATCGCGGTGGTCGGCGACCTTCGCATTGGCAGTCCGCTTGACGAGGCGGCGCATGTCGGCCCGCTGATCGACAAGGCCGCATTCGATGCGATGCAGCGCGCGCTGGAGCAGGCGCGGCGCGACGGCGGCACCGTCCATGGCGGCGAACGGATCGAGGTGGCGGGTGCGCCCGACGCCTATTATGTCCGCCCGGCGATCGTCGAAATGCCGGCACAGACCACCATCGTCCGCGAGGAAACCTTTGCCCCGATCCTTTATGTCCTGCCGTACAGCGACTTCGACGAGGCGATCGCGCTGCAGAACGGCGTGCCGCAGGGCCTGTCGTCGTGCGTCTTTACCAGCGATGTGCGCGAAGCGGAGAAATTCCAGTCGGCGCAGGGCAGCGACTGCGGCATCGTCAACGTCAATATCGGCACCAGCGGCGCCGAAATCGGCGGCGCGTTCGGGGGCGAAAAGGTCACCGGCGGCGGCCGCGTGTCGGGGTCCGACAGCTGGAAGAATTACATGCGCCGCGTTACCGCGACGGTGAATTATTCGACATCGCTTCCGCTTGCGCAGGGCGTGAAGTTCGACATCGACGTGGATTGAAACGAAAAACCTGGTTCGGAGAGATGAAATGAACGCCAAATATCTGAAATATATCGCCTCGGTCGCCTTGCTCGCGGTCGCGATGCCGATGCCGGCGGCGCTCGCACAGGAAGGCAGCTTCCAGGGCACCTCGCTGCTCGGCCAGCCGATGTATACGGCCCCGGCGCGCACCGCGAATGTCGCGGCGACCGAAACGCTCGAGCGTGCGGCGCGCGATGCCAAGGCGGCGTTCGAGGCGAACATGACCGTCGACAGCGCGACCTGGTACGGCCGCATCCTTTTCTATCAGGGCTATACCAAGGAATCGGCGGCGGTTTACGATCAGGCGCTCAAACGCTTTCCCAATTCAGGCAAGCTGCTCCGCCACCGCGCGCACCGCCATTTCTCGCTGCGCGAATTCGACAAGTCGATCGAGCTGGGGCTGAAGGCCGCGAAGCTATACGAGAACCAGCCGCTCGAGCGCGAAAAGCCGGGCCCGGACTATTTTCCGGGCGACCCCGATGTCGTGCAATATTATCTCTATTATCATCTCGGCCAGGCCTATTTCGCCAAGCATGATTTTGACAATGCCGCCAAATGGTTCGGCAAGTCGGCCGAAGCCGCCGCCTTCACTCACGACGTCGAGGCGCGCACGGCGAACACCTATTGGGAATATCTGTCGCTCGCGCGCGCCGGCAATCTTCGCGAGGCGCAGGCGTTGCTCGACGATTATGACCTGTCGCTGTTCGAAGTTCACCCGAAAGGCGGATCGGACACCTATTTCGACGGCATCCAGCTGTTCAAGGGCAACCGCGCCGCCGACAGCTTTTTCAGCGACAAGGACAGCGGTCGCGCCTTTGCCACGGCCGACGGGGTGGCGGCGTCGACGGCGTACAGCCTCGCCAACTATTATATCCTGCGCGGCGAGCCCGAAAAGGCGAAGCCGTGGCTTCAGCGCTCGATCAACGTCGATAGCTGGAGCTTCTTTGCGCGGATCCAGGCGGAAGCCGATTGGTTGTTGTTGTTTCCGAACGAAAAGCCGTGATGAAACCCGCCGGGGGCGAACGGCGGGTTTGAACAATCCGCCCAAGCCTTCCGTCCAAAATGCCTCGAAGCAACCGGGAGTCACTCCATCAAGCTTAGTCGACGAAACTGGAAGCGGGAGGTTGGCCAGATCGAGCCGATTGGCGGCTGGACTGCGACGCACCCTATCTAAGTCATAGCCATTTGGTCGCGGCGGGCTGTGCCGATAGAAGGGGGCGTCGGAATCGGGGACATGACCCATGCCCGCGAAAGACCAGAAGGGAGGCGGCATGCGACATTGGCGGGGACTCTTAGCAACGGCAATTGGGGTCGCGCTGACGGCTTGCGCGCCCGCAGCGGTGGGGGTCCCGGCCGGAAGTCCTGCAACGCCGATCGGACAGGACGACGTGGTACGCGATCTGCTCGATTATGTGCGCAGTCAGAACACCACCGGCTTCATTGTTGTGCGTGGCGGAAAAACGCTGGTCGAAGAAAACTGGCCCGCACCCGAAGACCCCACATTTGCGATTTTTCGCTATGGCCCGACCAACAGCGGCGCGTTGTTCGAGGATGTGGCTTCGCAGCAGAAAAGCTTTATCGCGGTCTTGACGGCGGTGGCCACCGACAAGTCGCTGATCGATGTCGACAGGCCGGTCAGCGACTATATCGGCGCCGGTTGGTCGAAAGCGGCGCCCGAGCAGGAGCGACGAATCCGCGTGATCCATATCCTGCAGATGAATTCGGGCCTCGACGAAAAATTCGCCTATGTCGCCCCGCCGGGGACGAAATTCTTCTATAACACCCCGGTATACGCGGTCTCGAAGCGCATCCTGGTCGCCGCGAGCAAGCTGTCCCTTGAGCAGCTTACGCAGGACTGGCTGACCGGGCCTGCCGGCATGACCGAGACCGATTGGCGGCAGCGGCCCGCGGCGCTGGCCGGAGTCGGCAACAACACGGGCTTCGTCACCTCGCCGCGCGACACTGCGCGGTTCGGGCAGATGATCCTGAATGGCGGCGTGGCTTCCAATGGCAAAAGGATCGTTTCGGCCGCCAATCTGGCGGCGCTCTTCGCCCCCTCGCCGAGCAATTCGGCCTATGGGCGGCTGTGGTGGCTGAATGGCGGCGAAGGCGGCGTCCGCGCCGATGGTCGGCCCAGCACGGGGCGCCTGATCCCGGCGGCACCGGCGGATCTTGTCGCGGCGTTCGGCTTTCTCGATCGCCGCCTCTATATCGTTCCCAGCCTGGACCTGGTGGTGGTGCGCACGGGTGCGGATGCTCCCGATGCGGATTTCGATCAGCAATTGTGGCTGCGCCTTGCTCGCGCGGTCGGCGGCGAGTCCGTCGCACCGCAAGACACGCCCTGAGCGCCCCCATCGACCACTGACCGCAGCGCGGCGACGTCTGGAGGGTCGCGCGCCCCACTGAGGTCTGCGGAATAATATTCACACGCACGATAGTGAATATTGACAATTGCGATCTGTGCGGCATAAATCACCGCCAAGTCGGCGACGAAGAGCGCCGATCTGGAGGGAGAGATTCACATGAAGGCTCAGCTTTTTGCGTCCGCCTCGGCGGCCGCCCTGTTCGCGATACCCGTTGCCGCGCACGCCCAATCGACGAGCGCGCCCCCGTCCGCCGATACCGAGGCGCAGGATCAGAAACGCGATGCGAACGACATCATCGTCACCGCGACGCGGCGCACCGAGCGCCTTCAGGACGTCCCGCTCAGCGTGACCGCCTTCGATCAGGAAGAATTGAGCGAACTCGGCATCGTCGGTTATGAAGGCATTGCGCAGAACACGCCGGGCATCGTCGTCAACCGACCGACGCAGAATTTCAACAATTTCACCGCGCGCGGCATCAACACCAATGGCTATTCGGCCGGGCTGCAAAGCGCCGTCGCCATCTATGTCGACGAACTGCCGATCTCGGCGAACGGCAATTCGACGATCCTCGATCCTAATCTGTACGACGTCGAGCGCGTCGAATTCCTGCGCGGACCGCAGGGGACTCTGTTCGGTTCGAACTCGCTCGCCGGGGCGATGCGCATCATCACAAAAAGCCCCGACCTTAACGATTTCGAGGCGTCGGCGAGCGTCGACCTTGGCCTGACCGGATCGAGTGCGCTGCGCCAGCGCTATAATGCGATGGTCAATGTCCCGATCATGAAGGATGAAATCGGGCTGCGCGTCACCGGCTATTATCGCAACGAGGACGGCTGGGTCGACAATATCGGCACCGGCGTCGAGGATTCGAACAGCCTTGAAGCCTTTGGTGGCCGCGCGATCCTGCTCCTCCAGCCGACCGACCGGATGAAGGTGAAGCTGCTCGCCTCCTATGAAAACAGCAAGCCCGCGGATTCGGCGCTGACCAACCCGCTGCTCGGCAATTTCGTCCGCCGCTCCGATCGGCCGGACCTGTTCCAGGGCAAGCTCACCAACTATAATCTCACGATCAATTACGAGTTCGATTTTGCAGAGCTCATCAGTTCGACCACCCTGTCGGACTATGATGCGTCCTTCTATGTCGATCTTGCCGGCACCTTTGGGCAGGCCTTTCCCTTCGCGCTCGATGCCTATGGGTTCGACGATCTGTTCGTGCAGGAAACGCGGCTGGTGTCGCGTCACGACGGGTCGTTCGAATGGGTCGCGGGCTTTTTCTATTACGACAAGCGCCGGACCGTCGATTTCGACTATCGCTCGTCGCAGGAATTCCTCGATGCACGCGGCCTGACCGGGTTGCCCGACGAATATTATCAGCGCTTCAACGCCTACACCGACCAGACCGAAATTGCCGGCTTCGGCGAAGCGACCTTCCGTTTCAGCGACCGCTTTTGGGTCACCGGCGGTCTGCGTTACGGCAGCACCGAGGTGCAGAGCTTTACCCGCGGCGGCGGCTATAACAGCAATTATCTGACGGCGGCGCTGTTCGGCCTGTCGAACATTCCGCTGACGATCACGCCGATCAACTATGCCGCTGGTCTAAAGGTCAAGGACGACCGGCTGTCGTGGAAGGGTAGTGTGTCGTGGAAACCGACCGACAGCCTGACGACCTATGCGACGATCTCGACCGGCTTCCGCACGCCGGTGGTCAACGCGCGCGCGGGACTGGTGAGCGCGATCAATCCCAACGACATCGTCATTCCCGACGGCGCGAAATCGGACAGCGTCACCAACTATGAGGTGGGGCTCAAGGGCCGCTGGCTGGGCGGCGACCTGACCGCCAATATCGCCGCCTATTATATCGACTGGAAGGATATTCAGGTTCAGGCGAACCGTGTGTCGGACTCGATCCAGTTCGCAACGAACATCGGCGGCGCCGAAAGCTATGGCCTTGAATATGAGTTCATCGCGCGGCCGGTGCAGGGGCTCAGCCTGTCGCTGAACGGATCGTTCAACCGCGCCAAGGTGACCGACCTCACGGCGATCGAAGCGGCGATCTCCGGCGCCGAGATCGGCACCCGGCTGGCGTCGCCGAAATTCCAGGGATCGGGCACGCTGCGGTACGATTTCGGGATCGGCGGCGGCGACACGGCCTATGCTGCGGTCAACGTCTCACACGCCGGTTCTTTCCCGAACCAGTTCCCCAACGTGCCGGGCAATCCCAATGCGGTCAGCCCGACCTATGACTTCACCGAGGCGTGGACCAATGTGAATCTCTATGCCGGGGCGAAGCTGGGTGCGATCGACCTGGGCGCCTATGTCGAAAATCTCCTCGACGACAAGTCGATCACCTATGTCCATCCCGAAGCATTCCTTGAGGCGCGCTATGCCCGGATGCGTCCGCGCACGATCGGCGTTCGCGCCAATTATCGCTTCTGATGCGCGGCATGACGGAAAGGGCAGGGTGATGATCCGGCGATGGAAATATTTGGCCCTAGCCCTGGCAATGGTCGCGCCCGTTCCGGCGATTGCCGCCGACGATGTGGTGGTTGCGGCGCCGGCGGGAAGCGTGCGCGGCAGCGAGGATCGCGGGGTGCGTGTCTTCAAGGGCATTCCCTATGCCGCGCCGCCCGTCGGCGAGCGCCGCTGGCGCCCGCCGGTCCCTGCGGCGGCGTGGGAAGGCGTGCGCGACGCGACGAAGTTCGGCGCGGCGTGTGTGCAACCAAAGCCGCGCGCGGCGAGCATCTATGCCGGGGATATGCCGACGATGAGCGAGGATTGCCTTTCGCTCAATATCTGGGCGCCCAAGGATGCGCGCGGTGCGCCGGTGTTTCTGTGGATACACGGCGGCTCGCTGACGGCCGGATCGGGCGCGGAGCCGCTTTACGACGGCAGCGCGCTGGCGAAACGCGGGCTGATCGTCGTGTCGATCAACTATCGCCTCGGCGCGCTCGGTTATCTGGCGCATCCGGAGCTCAGCGCGGAATCGCCCGATCGCGTGTCGGGCAATTATGGGCTGCTCGACCAGATTGCGGCGCTCGAATGGGTCAAGCGCAACATTGGAGCCTTTGGCGGCGATAGCGGCAATGTCACCATCGCCGGGGAATCGGCAGGCGCGCTCAGCGTCATGTATCTGATGGCGGCGCCGCAGGCCCGCGGGCTGTTCCACAAGGCGATCGCGCAGAGCGCCTATATGGTGTCGGCATCCGGATTGAGCGGTGCGATCAACGGCATGGTCCCTGCCGAAGAGTTGGGCAAGGGGCTGGCCGCTAAGCTTGGCGCGACCGACCTCGCGGCGCTCCGCGCGATGCCGGCGGAAGAAATTGCTTCCAAAGCGCCGGCGACGGGCTTTTTCCCGTTTCCGACCGTCGACGGCAAGGTGGTGCCGCGCCAGCTGGTCGAGACGTTTGACAAGGGCGAGCAGGCGCCCGTTCCGATCCTGGCCGGGTTCAACAGCGGCGAAATTCGCTCGCTGCGCTTCCTGCTGCCCAAGGCGCCTGCCGATGCGGTGGCGTATGAGGCGGCGATCCGCGCCGGCTATGGCGACCTCGCGGATCTTTTCCTTGCGCGTTATCCGGCCAAAAATATCGACGAAAGCATGCTCGCCGCGACGCGCGACGCGATGTACGGCTGGACGTCGGAACGGCTAGTGTCGAACCAGGCGGCGCTCGGGCAGCCCTCCTATTTTTATTATTTCGACCATGGCTATCCGGCGATGCAGGAATGGAACCTGCACGCCTTTCACGCCGCCGAACTGCCCTATATTTTCGGAACCGCGACGCGGACGCCGCCGCTTTGGCCGAAAATCCCCGATACGCTCGCCGAAAAGAAGCTTTCGGACGCGATGACCGATTATTGGGCGAGTTTCGCGGCGAGCGGCACCCCGCGCGCCAAGGATCAGCCCGACTGGCCCGACTATGCCGACAATCGCGGTTTCATGCATTTCGCCGGGAGCCCGCGCGCGGGGCATAATCTGTTTCCCGGCGTTTCGGCGCTGCACGAAGCGGTGGTCTGCCGCCGCCGCGCCGCGGGCGATATTCCGTGGAACTGGAACGTCGGCGTCATCGCGCCGCCGCTGCCGCCGAAGGTCGCGGGGTGCCAATGATCGACGGATCGATGCAATCCTATGCGTTGACGCTCGACAAATTTCTCTCCCACGCCGCCAAATGGCATCCCGACGCCGAAGTGGTGTCGGCGGGAGCGGATGGTGCGGTCCGGCGCATCGGCTATGCCGCGCTGCGCGACCGTGCGCTTCGTGTTTCGGGCGCGCTCGCGCGGCTCGCGGTTGCGAAAGGCGACCGGATCGCGACGCTCGCCTGGAATACGCAGGGGCATGTCGAGGCGTGGTACGGGATCATGGGCATGGGCGCGATCTGTCACACGCTCAATCCGCGCCTGACGCCCGCGCAGCTCGGCTCGATGCTGTCGCAGTCCGAAGCGGCGGTGCTGCTGGTCAGCCCCGACCTGTTGCCGCTGGCCGAGGATGCGGCGCGCAATCTGGCTTCGGTCCGTCACATCCTGCTGCTTGACGCCGATGACGAAGAACGCGCGCTCGATCGGCTGATCGCGTCGTGCGACGCCGATGCGGTGTGGGGCGGGTTCGACGAAACGAGCCCGTCGGGGCTTTGCTTCACCTCGGGCAGCACCGGAGCGCCGAAGGGGGTCACCTATACGCATCGCGGCTGCTTCCTCCACACGATGCGCCAGCTTCAGGCCGATGTCCTCGGCATCACCGCGCGCGATGCGGTGATGCCCGTCGTGCCGATGTTTCACGCGAACGCGTGGGGCATTCCCTTCACCGCGCCCGCGGTGGGCGCGAAGCTGGTCCTGCCCGGCCGTCACAGCGACGGCGCGCATCTCGCGCGATTGATCCGCGACGAAGGCGTGACCGCCGCGGTCGGCGTCCCGACCGTCTGGCTGGGCCTTGTCGAACATCTGGAGGCCGAGGGCGGCGAGGTTCCCTCGCTCCAGCGCATCCTCGTCGGCGGATCGCCGATGCCGCCCGCGCTGATGGATCGGATCGAAAAGCGGCTGGGCGCCGAGGTGCAGACGAGCTGGGGCATGACCGAATTGTCGCCGCTCGGCACCGCGGCGTTGCCCGGCGATCCCGCGCGCAAGCCTGGCCTTTCGGGCCGCCCCGCGATGGGGATCGACCTGTTGCTGACCGACGCCGACGGCACGGCGCTTGCCGAACAGCGCGGCGGGGAAGGGCATTTGCGCGTGCGCGGCGGCTCGGTCGTCGAACGCTATTTCGGGCAGGCGGAGCCTGCGACCGATGCCGACGGCTGGTTCGATACGGGCGACCTCGCGCGCCTCGATGCGGCGGGCAATCTGACGATCACCGGGCGCGCCAAGGACCTGATCAAGTCGGGCGGCGAGTGGATCAATCCGGCCGAAATCGAGGCCATCGTCGGCGCGTTGCCGCAAGTGTCGCTCGCCGCGGTGATCGGACGGTCGGACCCCAAATGGGGCGAACGCCCGATCCTGCTCGTCGAAACTTGCGACCCCTCCGTCAGCGACGCCGAGTTGCTTGCTCCGCTGAGCGGCAGGGTCGCGTCCTGGTGGGTTCCCGATGCGATCATCCGCCTCGACGTCATGCCGCTGGCGCCCACGGGCAAGATCGACAAATTGCAATTGCGGGCCGAATACGGACAGGTGTAGGCCGAATGACAGCCGCGGCGGCGGAAATATTGGTGCAGAAGGAAGCGAATTTGGCGTCGAAGGCGAAGATCGTGGCAAAGCGGCCGACCAAGGCGGAACAGCGTGCCGAGATGATGGAGCAGATCCTCGACACGGCCGAGCTGCTCTTCTCGAAACACGGCTTCCACGGCGTGACGCTGAAGGACGTCGCCAAGCAGGTCGGCGTTCATCACACGCTGCTCAACTATTATTTCGACGACAAGCGAACGCTGTTCGACGCGGTCTTCGCGCGCCGCGCGGTGGTGACGATCGACAAAAGGATGCAGGCGCTCGACGATTATGAGCGCGCCGCGGGGAACAATCCGACTGTCGAGGGCGCGCTCCACGCCTTCCTCGATACCGACCTCGATCTCTATATCCAGGGCGGCGAGGGCTGGAAAAATTATGGCGCGTTCGGCGCGCAGGCGTCGAACAGCCCGGAGGGCGCCGAATTCATGGACAAATATTTCGATCCCGTCGTGCTGCGCCTGATCGAGATATTGAAAAAGGCGCTGCCCGATGCCGCCGAGGAGGATATTTTCTGGGGCTATCATTTCGTCACCGGCGCGCTGATGCTGACGCTCGCGCGCACCGGGCGCATCGACAAATTGTCGCACGGGCTTTGCCGTTCGGACGATTATGAAGCGGTGAAGGCGCGCATGGCGCGCTTCATGGCCGCGGGCTTTCGCGACATCTGCAACCAGCGCCGCGAAGACCGCGCGAGCTGAGCTCGGTCCGGCACGGGACAATTCGATCGATCATTATATTCACTCACAAGTGAGTTATTAATATGGAAAATGAGGAGGCGATGGGAATGGAGCTGGCGGGACGGGTCGCGATCGTAACGGGCGCGGGCGGCGGGCTGGGGCGGTCGCACGCGCTGCTGCTGGCGCGTCACGGCGCGCGCGTGGTGGTCAACGACATGCATGGCGATGCGGCCGAAGCCGTCGCGGCCGAGATCGTGGCGCGCGGAGGCAGTGCGCTGGCCGCCGCGGCCTCGGTTACCGATGAGGCGGCGGTCGCGGAGATGGTCGATGCGGCGACGCGCGCATGGGGCGGGGTGGACATATTGGTCAACAACGCCGGCATCCTGCGCGACAAGAGCTTTGCGAAGATGGACCTCGCCGACTTCCGCCTGGTCGTCGACGTGCATCTGATGGGCGCGGCGGTCTGTTCGAAGGCCGTGTGGGACCAGATGCGCGAACGGCGTTTCGGCCGGATCGTGATGACCACATCGTCATCGGGGCTCTACGGCAATTTCGGGCAGGCCAATTATGGCGCAGCGAAGATGGCGCTCGTCGGGCTGATGCAGACGCTGGCGATCGAGGGCCAGAAATATGATGTCCGCGTCAATTGCCTGGCCCCGACGGCGGCGACAGCGATGACCGAAGGCGTGCTCGCCCCCGATGCGCTGGCCGAACTCGCGCCCGACGCGGTGAGCCCCGGACTGCTCGCGCTGGTGAGCGATGATGCGCCGACGCGTGCGATCCTTTGCGCAGGCGCGGGCCATTTCGCCGCCGCGCATGTCACGCTGACCGAAGGCGCGTTCATCGGACGCGGCGCGGATGCGGCCGCGCGCGTCGCGGCCGAATGGGAGCGCGTGACCGACCGTCGCGGCGAGATCGTCCCCGCCTATGGCTTCTCGCAGGCCGAACGCGAACTTGCGAACGCTGGCTTTACGGCGCCGACGATGGCGGCCGCGCACTGAAATCCCCGGATGCAGCGGGCGGGCCGGACAAGAGCCCGCCGCCTCCAACGGGTCATAATGGGAGAGACATATGGCTAGCGAAGCGAATGATCTGCCGACCGCGGCGGACAAGGCACGGACCGAACGGCGCGTCATCATCGGATCGTCGCTGGGCACGGTGTTCGAATGGTATGATTTCTACCTCTATGGCCTGCTCGCGAGCGCGCTGTCGTATCATTTCTTTTCGGGGGTGAACGAGACCACGGGCTTCATCCTGGCGCTGATGGCCTTTGCCGCGGGGTTCGCGGTGCGCCCGTTCGGGGCGCTGGTGTTCGGGCGGATCGGCGACATTGTCGGGCGCAAAAACACCTTCCTCGTCACGATGGCGATCATGGGCCTGTCGACCTTTGCGGTCGGCTTTCTGCCCGGATATGACAGCATCGGCATCGCGGCGCCGATCACCCTCATGGTCCTGCGCTTGCTCCAGGGCCTCGCTATCGGCGGCGAATATGGCGGCGCGGCGGTCTATGTCGCCGAACATGCGCCGCCCGGAAAACGCGGCTTCTATACCAGCTTTATCCAGACGACGGCGATGCTCGGCCTGATCCTCGCCTCGTCGCTCGTCGTGGGGCTTCGCACGGTGATGGATGCCGAAACCTTCCTCGCCTGGGGCTGGCGCATTCCTTTCATCTTCTCGATCGTGCTGCTCACCGTCACGCTGTGGATCCGCTTCCAGCTGGAGGAAAGCCCGGTGTTTCAGCGGATGAAGGCGCAGGGCGCGACATCGAAAGCACCGCTGACCGAAGCGTTCGGTGAGTGGAAAAACCTGAAGATCGTGCTGATCGCGCTTTTCGGCGCGGTGGCGGGGCAGGCGGTGATCGGCTTTGCCGCGCACCTTTATCCGCTCTTCTTTCTCGAACGCATCGCGCGGGTCGATGGGGCGACCGCCAATTTCCTTGTCGCGACCGCGCTGATGCTGATTATTCCCAGCTTCGTCTTCTTCGGCTGGCTCAGCGACAAGATCGGGCGCAAGCCGATCATGATGACCGCCTGCGTCATCGCGATCTTCGTCTATTTCCCGCTGTACAAGGCGCTGGTCGTTGCCGCCAACCCGGCGATGGCTGCGGCGGTCGAGCGCGCGCCGGTCACGGTCGTCGCGCACGACGGCGAATGTTCGTTCCAGTTCGATCCGATCGGCAAAAACACGTTCGACCGGACGAGCTGCGACATCGCCAAATCCTATCTGGCAAAGGCGGGCGTCAGCTATGCCAATGTCGATGCGCCCGCGGGAACGGGGGCGACGGTGCGGATTGGGGATGCCGTGCTGCCCGTCCCCGACCCTTCGGGGCTGGACGCCGCAAGCCGCGCGGCGACGGTCGCTGCCTTCGCGGCGACGGCCAAGGCCAGACTCGACGCGGCAGGTTATCCCGACAAGGCCGATCCGGCGCAGGTGAACAAGGTCGAGGTGATCCTGATCCTCTGTGTCTTCGGTGTGCTGGCGACGATGGTCTATGGCCCGCTAGCTGCGCTGCTTGTCGAGCTGTTCCCGGCGCGCATCCGCTATACCTCGCTGTCGCTGCCCTATCATATCGGCAACGGCTGGATCGGCGGCTTCATGCCGACGGTCGCCTTCGCGATGGTTGCGGCGTCGGGCAACATCTATCAGGGATTGTGGTATGCGGTGACGATCGCGGCGATCACGGCGGTCGTCGGCATCCTCTTTCTGCCCGAGACCTACAAGCGCGACATCGAAGCCTGAGCGCCGACGCGCAGCAGTTCGTCAAATGCCGCCGTGGTCGCCGCCACGGCGGCGGCATCGACGCAGCGCGCATCGTCGCCCTCGACATGGTGAAAGCGGTGGACGCCGAAAATTCCCGCCACTGAAGGATAGCCGGCGGCGATGATCGCCGTCAGCTCGCCCGCCGACAATTGGTCGCTGGGGTAGGGGGTTTCCAGCCCCGCGAAGCCGGCGAACAGGCGACGCGCGACGGGCAGCAGCGGCGGGCTGACGACCAGATAGCGCTGCGAGTCGGTTCCGGCGATCGGTGCCAGCCCGAACAGCCCTTCGTGCCAGTCGCGCGCCGCGAGATTGGCGCCAAGGTGGAGCCAGAATTGCGTTTCGGCCGGTTTGGGCGCGGCCGCCTTCAACGCCTCTTCGGCGCCCAGATTTTCATATTCATGCCCGCTGTTACACAGGAAAGCGAGGTCGTGATCGGGAAACAGCGCAGGCGCTTTGCGCGCGAGGTGGAGCCACGCGGCGATCCCGCCGCCGCGCTCACCCGCGCAATCGGTCCAGCCCGACCGCGGCGTCGAGACCGTGAGCCAACGGCCCTTGCCGCGATCCATGCGGCCGACGACATTGAATGCCGGTCGGCGCCCGCCTGCGCCCGTCAGCGTGACGGTTGCCATCTCATGCGTCATCGCGGCCTTGAGAAACGGCCCTGCATCGACGGGAGCGATCAGTCCCACCGGCGCGGCGAACATCGGCGCACGGCCGTCGGCATTGAGCGCGATGATCTTGCCGGTCGGGCCGTTGGTGATGACGATGGCCGCCTTTGCCCCGGCGGCGATGGCGCCGTCGACCGGACCGCGGATCGGCTTTGCCAGTGCCGACGACCAGCGGCCATAGGGCAGGTCGATCAGCGCGATCGCCCCGGCGAGCGGGGCGCTGGCCTGTCCGTCGCGATCGACCCGCACCAGCGGCCCGGAAACACCGCTTGCCGGCGTAGGCACGACGATCGGCTGCGGCCAGACTGCTGCGCGGGCTTCGCCCGCTTGAATCGTGCAGTGAGCGCCGTCGAAAAAGGGTACCGAAAGCACGGGCTTTCGAACCGCGAAGCCCGCCGTTTCCAGCTCGGTCGCGAGCCAGTGACCGCACGCATTGTCGCCGGTGCCGCCCGATTGTTTGTTTCCCAATCCGATATAGGTTTGCAGATCGGCAGCGACGCGGTTCGCTGCGGCAGCGCCGCCTGTCGGCGCGGCGGCCGCCGTCAACGGCAACGCCCCCGCCGCAACGAGGAAACCGCGCCGGCTTGGGTCGTTCATGCTATTCCCGCCTGAATCGTTCGGACCCCTCGCGCCGCCGCCGGGCGCAAGCGCTCTCGATGGCATTATTCACTCGCGAGAGAGCGTAAATTAACCCGCCGAAGATGACAAGCATGGTGGCCGCCGAGCGGCGCCCGTCAGGGAGAAGCGAGCCTTAACCTGGTTGCCCCGCGTGCCGAAGCACGAACCGTCTTGGCTTTCGAACGACCCCGGCCGCTCGAAAACCCTCAGTGCAATGAAATCTGCTGAAACAGCGAAATGGCTCCCCGGGTAGGATTCGAACCTACGACCGATCGATTAACAGTCGATTGCTCTACCGCTGAGCTACCGAGGAACACGCCGCCGATGCGGGCAAGGCGGCCCCTTTGCCGCCAACCGGGACAATTATCAAGGGGGTTTTGCCGTCTTTCGTGTCTCTCAGACGATA
Source organism: Sphingopyxis sp. (assembly GCA_030148985.1). Lineage (GTDB taxonomy): Bacteria > Pseudomonadota > Alphaproteobacteria > Sphingomonadales > Sphingomonadaceae > Sphingopyxis. Next base: position 8,539 of record JASBSJ010000082.1, on the reverse strand, counting down.
AATTGTTCCATCGCGATGCGTTCGTCCAATCCCTGGTCGGGATCGAACAGCAAGGTCAGCGGCCGGCTGCGGTCGGTGGTGACGAGGACGGTCTTTACGTCGCGGATCTCGCGCTGGTCGGCGACCGCGCTGACCGGGCGTTTGGCGGCCTCGCGGACGTTGAAGCGGATGCTCGTCGATTCGGGGACGAGCGCGCCGCGCCAGCGCCGTGGGCGGAACGGGCTGATCGGGGTGAGCGCCAGCATCGCCGAATCGAGCGGCAGGATCGGGCCGTTGGCGCTGAGGTTATAGGCAGTCGATCCCGCAGGGGTCGAGACGAGCACACCGTCGCACGACAGCTCCTCCAGCATCGTCCGCTCGTTGATCATCACCTCCAGCTTCGCCGCCTGGCGCGTCTCGCGCAGCAGCGAAATCTCGTTGATCGCGGGCAGGATGTGGCGCTCGCCGCTGACCGTCATGATGTCGCCCGACAGCGGGTGAATCAGATAGGGGCGCGCCGCGGCGATGCGGTCCAGCAGACCCTCGACGCGAAACTCGTTCATCAGAAAGCCGATCGTGCCGCGGTTCATCCCGAACACGGGGAGGCTGCGGCGCTGGTCGAGTAGCTGGTGGAGCATGTGCAGCAGGAAGCCGTCGCCGCCGAGCGCGATCAGCAGATCGGCCTCGCCGATGTCGACGAAGTCGTAGAGCGGGCGCAACTCGGCCTCGGCCTCCATCGCCGCGGGCGCGTTCGATGCGACAAGCGCAATCTTGCGAAACATGTGGTCCGGTTCCCCCTTGCGGTCGGCGTGTCAGCCGCCCGTTGCACTCATATGACGCGCGACCGCCGGTCTGGATTCGCGTTCGATGTGAAAGTCGTGCGCGCGGGGTTTGCCAGCGAGCGCGCGGTCGATCAACCTGTCGACGTCGCCGCCCTCGCGAAGTGCCGCGCGCAGATCGACGTGATCGTCCTGGCCGAGGCACATGTAGACGCGTCCCTCGACCGTCAGGCGGATGCGGTTGCAGGTTGAGCAGAAATTGTCGCTGAGCGGGGTGATGAGGCCCAGGGTGACCGGGCTGTCCTCGACCGCGAAATAACGCGCGGGGCCGCCGGTGCGCTTGTCCACCGGATAAAGCGCGTGCGTGGCGCGCAGCGGGGCGATGAACTGGTGCAGCGGGATATAATGGTCGCTGCGATCCTCCTCGACCTCGCCGAGCGGCATGGTTTCGATGAGCGTGAGGTCACAGCCATTGTCGGCGCACCAGCCGAGCATCGGCAGCAGCTGGTCCTCGTTCAGCCCGGCGAGCGCGACCATGTTGATCTTGACCGCCAGCCCGGCGCGCCGTGCCGCGGCGATGCCATTGAGCGCAACGGCGAGGTCGCCGATGCGCGTGATATGGCGGAAGGCGTCGGCGTCGAGCGTGTCGAGGCTGACGTTGATGCGCCGCACGCCCGCCGCGGCGAGCATCGGCGCATGGTCGGCGAGCCGCATCGCGTTGGTGGTGAGCGTCAGCTCGTCGAGGCCGTGGCCGATCAGCGCGCCGAGCCGCTGCGCCAGCGTGTCGATTCCGCGCCGCACCAGCGGCTCGCCGCCGGTCAGGCGGATGCGGCGGACGCCGCGCGCGACGAATCGCTCGGCAAGCTCAGCCATTTCCTCGATGCTGAGCACCGCCGATTTGGGCAGGAACTGCATATCCTCGGCCATGCAATAGCGGCAGCGCAGGTCGCAGCGGTCGGTCACCGAGAGCCGTAAATAGCTGATCCGGCGGCCATGACCGTCGATCAGCGGCGCCGCGGCGGCGGCGGGTTGGGAAAATGTGGCAGCCACGCGCGCCTTGTGATGCAAAAGGCAAGCGTTTGGCAAGCAAAGCCTGCTAGGGAACCCCGATGAATCGCTTGTCCGAATCCCTGACCGCCTGCGCCCGGAAAATCGAAACCCAGCACGTCCGCCACGACTGCGACGCGGGAGTCCTGCTGGTGCAGATCGACCAGATGGCGCGCATCAACAACAGCGCGGGGACCGCGGCGGGTGACGCGGTGCTCGACGAAATCGGCCGAAGGCTCGAAAATTTCGCCAGCGACGAGTTCGGGCCGGGTTCGTGCGTCGAACGGCTCGACGGACCGCGCTTCCTGATCGTGCCCGCGACGCCGCTGGCGCTCGGGGCGCTGCGCGCGCAGGAGCGCGCGCTGCACGTCGCGCTCGCCGAGCCGATCGTCGGCGATCCGAACGGCCGCCTGTCGATCCGCATCGCCGCCGCGCTGATCGTGCGCGACGAATCGGTCGCCGAACAATTGTTGCAGGCGTGCGACCAACTCGCGCGGCCGGCGTCGGCGCGCGACGGGGTGATGGTCCATGCGGCGTTGTCGCGGAACGAGGTCGTGATCCATTACCAGCCGCAATATGACGTCGCGACGGGCGAAATGACGGGGGTCGAGGCGCTGCTGCGCTGGCAGCATCCCGAACTCGGCCTGCTCGGCGCGGGCCCGCTGGTCACCGCGGCGCGCGCGGCGCGGCTCGAATGCGAGCTGACCGAACATGCGCACCGCGTCGCGCTTGCCGAAATGGCGCGCTGGCCGCGGCAGCTCGACCGGCTGCGCGTCTCGCTCAACATCACCGCCGCCGATTTGGGCGATCCCGAATTTGCCGCGCGGTTCGCGGCGATGGCCAAGGATGCGAAGGTCGATCCCGACCGGTTGACGCTGGAACTTACCGAACAGGCGATGCTGAGCGACCCCGCGAGCGCGGCCGAACAGTTAAAGCAGCTTCGGGCGCTGGGCGCAGCGATCGCGATCGACGATTTCGGTACCGGCTATTCCAGCCTGTCGCTGCTCGCGCGGCTGCCGATCGATTATCTAAAGATCGACAGCGGCTTTACGCGGACGATCGACGGCAGCGACCGCGACCGCATCGTCGTGCGCGCGATCGTCGATCTGGCGCGCGCGCTGGGGCTGCTCGTCGTCGCCGAGGGGATTGAGAACGAACGCCAGCTTGCGCGACTGTCCGAAATCGGGGTGGCGACGTGGCAGGGGTTTCTGAAATCGGGGCCGGTGCCGGGGGATCAGTTGCCGGGGTTGATGGGCCAGTAACGCCCCTCCCCTTCAGGGGAGGGGTTGGGGTGGGGTCCATCGGCCTTGCGCAAGGCCGATGGACCCCACCCGCTGCGACTAGGCAGCAAGCTGCCAAGTCTCGCTGCCCTCCCCTGAAGGGGAGGGCGTGGTTTAGGTGGCCTGTTTCGCGAGCTTCCCCAACCCTTTTGACAGCTGCAAAGCGCCATTCAGGCGCGCGCCGGTGCTCGTCCAGTCGCCGCTGACCGACAGTTTGTTGTCGGGGCGCAGCCGCGCGCGGCCTTTCAGCCGTTCGACATAGGCGATCAGGCCGGGGACGTTGGCGAACTGGTCGCCGTGGAAGCTGACGAGCGCGCCCTTGGTGCCGACGTCGAGCTTGGCGATGCCCGCGATCCGGGCGTTCGCCTTGATTTCCATCAGCTGCACCAGGTTCGCGGTTTCGGGCGGCAGCGGGCCGAAGCGATCGATCATCTCGGCGGCGAAGGCGTCGAGCGCGGCGCGGTCCTCGGCATCGTTGAGGCGGCGATAGAGCGCCATGCGCAGCGGCAGGTCGGGGACATAATCTTCGGGGATCAGGATCGGCGCGTCGACGGTGATCGTCGGTGACAAGGCTTCACGCGGTGGCAGCTTGCCCGCGCCTTCGGCCTTGGCCATCAGGATCGCCTCTTCCAGCATCGACTGATACAGTTCGAAGCCGACTTCGCGGATATGCCCCGACTGCTCGTCGCCGACGAGATTACCCGCGCCGCGAATGTCGAGGTCGTGGCTCGCGAGCTGGAAGCCTGCACCCAATGTGTCGAGATCGCCGAGCAGCTTGAGCCGTTTTTCGGCGGTGTCGGTGATCGCGCCATGTTCGGGGGTGGTGAGATAGGCGTAAGCGCGCGTTTTCGCGCGCCCGACGCGCCCGCGCAGCTGGTACAGCTGCGCGAGGCCGAAGCGGTCGGCGCGGTGGATGATCAGCGTGTTGGCACTGGGAATGTCGAGGCCGGACTCGACGATCGTCGTCGACAGCAGCACATCATATTTGCGGTCGTAAAAGGCGCTCATCCGGTCCTCGACCTCGGTCGGGGTCATCTGGCCATGCGCGACGACATATTTGATTTCGGGCACGCGGTTGCGCAAAAATTCCTCGATGTCGGGCAGATCCTTGATCCGCGGGACGACGAAGAAACTCTGCCCGCCGCGGTCATGTTCGCGCAGCAAGGCTTCGCGCAGGACGACCGGATCCCACGGCGCCACATAAGTGCGCACCGCGAGGCGATCGACCGGCGGTGTCTGGATGACGCTGAGTTCGCGCAGCCCAGACATCGCCATTTGCAAGGTGCGCGGGATCGGCGTCGCGGTGAGGGTGAGGACGTGGACGTCGGCTTTCAGCTGCTTCAGCCGCTCCTTGTGGACCACGCCGAAACGCTGTTCTTCATCGACGATGACGAGGCCGAGGTTTTTGAACTCGACCGATTTGGCGATCACCGCATGGGTGCCGACGACGATGTCGATCTGTCCGCTCGCCAGCCCGTCGCGCGTTCGCTGCGCCTCGCCGGCGGGGACGAGGCGCGACAGGCGGCCGATATTGACCGGGAAGCCTTTAAAGCGTTCGGCGAAATTGGTGAAATGCTGGCGCGCGAGCAAGGTCGTCGGCACCACCACCGCGACCTGCACCCCCGCCATCGCCGCAACAAAGGCGGCGCGCAGTGCGACCTCGGTCTTGCCGAACCCGACATCGCCGCACACCAGCCGGTCCATCGGCCGCCCCGACGCCATGTCGGCGAGCACGTCGCCGATCGCGCGGTCCTGATCGTCGGTTTCCTGATAGGGGAAGCGGTCGGCGAACGCCGGATAAGCTGCATCGGCCGCGAGCAATTCGCCCGAGCGCAGCGCGCGCTGCGCCGCGGTCGCGAGCAACTCGCCCGCAATCTCGCGGATGCGCTCCTTCATCCGCGCCTTGCGCCGCTGCCATGCCTCGCCGCCCAATTTGTCGAGCGCGACGCCGTCGCTCTCGCCGCCATAGCGCGAGAGGACGTCGAGATTTTCGACCGGAACGTAAAGCTTGTCGCCGCCCGCATAGGTCAGCGCGACGCAATCATGCGGGCTGTTCCCGACGGGGATTGAGGTCAGTCCCTCATAGCGGCCGATGCCATGGTCGAGATGGACCACCAAATCGCCGACGCTGAGCGTCGCCAGCTCGGCGAGGAAGGCGTCGGCGCTCTTGCGGCGCTTCTGCCGCCGGACGAGGCGTTCGCCGAGGATGTCCTGCTCGGTGAGGAGACTGATCGCGTCGGACGCAAAGCCATGGTCGAGGGGGAGGACGACCATCGCCACCGTGCTCGTTCCCGCCGCACCTTTATTCCCGTTCGTGTCGAGCGAAGTCGAGACACTCGTCGGGGTAGCGCTTTCCTGCGGGGTGTCTCGACTTCGCTCGACACGAGCGGAACTTGAACCCAGCGCCTCTTGCCACGTATCGACCTGCACCAGCGAGGTCACGCCATGGTCGCGGAGCAGTCCGGACAGGCGTTCGCGCGCGCCGCCCGAATAGCTGGCGATGATCGTGCGGCGCCCCTTGCGGCGTTCGTCCGACAGATGGTCGGCGACCTTGTGATAGACGTTGAGGTCGGCGGCGCGCTCGGGCGTGAAGTCGCGCGCGGCAAAGGTTTCGAGATCGACGACCGTTGCCGATGGCGGGACGTCGAAAGGCGTGACGACATGGATCGGGCGGCCCGACGCGGCGGTGCCCCACTCGGCCTCGGTCAGATACAGCGCTTCGGGCGCGAGCGGGCGATAGCTGCCCGGTGATTCGCGCTCGGCGGCGACGCGATTCGCATGATAGTCGGCGATCGCGGCAAAGCGCGTCTCCGCCGTCGCGTCGGTGCGGTGGCCGCGCAGCACCGGCGTCGCAGGGTCGACATGGTCGAACAGGGTCGCCATCCGCTCCTCGAACAGCGGCAGCCAATGGTCCATGCCCGCCTGCCGCCGCCCGTCGCTGACCGCCTGATACAGCGGATCGCCGGTCCCCTGCGCGCCGAACAATTCGCGATAGGCCGAGCGAAACCGCTTGATCGTCGCCTCGTCGAGCAAAGTTTCGGACGCGGGGAGCAGTTGCAGCGCCTTGGCGGGCCCCAGACTGCGCTGGTCGGCGGGGTCGAAGCGGCGGATGCTTTCGATCTCGTCGCCGAAAAAATCGACGCGCAGCCCCGTCTCCTCACCCGCGGGAAACAGGTCGAGCAGGCCGCCGCGCACAGCAAATTCGCCCTGGTCGGCGACGGTATCGACGCGGCTGAACCCATTGGCGACGAGCAGCTCGGCAAGCGCGTCGCGGTCGATCCGCTGACCGGGGGCCAGCGTCGTCGCGAGCTGGCGGATGCGGAAGGGGGTGAGCGTGCGCTGCGTGATCGCAGCGACGGTGGTCAGGATCAGTTCGCCGCGTTTCGGCGGCGCCTGCAAGGCGGAGAGCGTCGCCAGCCGGTCGGCGCTGACGCGCATCGACGGCCCCGCACGGTCGTAAGGAAGGCAGTCCCACGCCGGGAAGCGATGAACGACAAGGTCGGGGGCAAAGAAGGGCGCGGCGTCGGCAATCGCCTGCATCGCGGCGTCGTCGGTCGCGACATAGACCAGCCTTTTGTCGCTCGCGCGCGCCAAGTCGGCGAGCAGCAGCGGCAGGAAGCCGTCAGCGGCGCGCGCCAGCGTCAGCGGCGCCGCGGACGATGCGATCGCGGCAGATATGTCGGCAGCGCTTTGGGTCATGGCAGCGGGATATAGTCCAGCCGGCGCATCGCCGCGATCAGTTCGGGCCGGTCGAGATGCGCGGGCGGTGCGGCGGTGCCGAGCGCCCATGCCATGATGTCGACGTCGTCTTCCTCGACCACCAGCTCGAACCACGCGATCTCGGCCTCGCCCCAGACGGGCGAATAGCGGTCGAAAAAGCCACCGATCATATAATCGGCCTCGCGCGTGCCGCGGTGCCAGGCACGGAATTTCAGGCGTTTGAGGCGGTCGGTCATCTATTTCTCTTTCCCTTCTCCCTTGACGGGAGAAGGATACGAAGCCTTGGCGCAAAGCGCCTGGGCGAAGTTGGATGAGGGTGAGCGCTCGCATGGCGAGCGCGCGCTTGCTTTGCAAGCGCTACCCCTCACCCGCTGCGACTAACGAGCAAGCTCGTAAGTCTCGCAACCCTCTCCCGCAAGGGGAGAGGGGGTGTAACTTTGCGCGGTCAGCGTTAGAGATGAGGGTCCATGCGACCCGAAATCCTCAATCCACTCTTTGCCGCGCTCACCGACCTGAAAGGCGTGGGACCGCAGCTGGCCAAGCCGCTGACGCGGCTCGGGCTGGAGCGCGTCGTCGATGTGTTGTTCCATCTGCCGACGGGGCTCATCTCGCGCATTCCCGTCGATCGGCTCGATCAGGCACAGGCCGGGCAGACGATTATCGTCGATCTGACCGCGCAGGATTATCGCCCGGGCCGCAGTCCGCGTGCGCCCTTTGGCGTCGAGGCGTTCGACAGTGCGGGCGACCATGTGCGGCTCGTCTATTTCGGGCGGACGTCGGGGCTGGCGCGCAAGCTGTTTCCGCTGGGCGAAACGCGCCGCGTGTCGGGACGGCTCGACCTGTATGGCGAGATGCGCCAGATCGTGCATCCCGACCATGTCGCCGAACTCGGCGACGAAGGCGGCATTGCCGAGCATGAGCCCGTCTATCCGCTGACCGAAGGGCTGACAAACGCGCGGCTGTCGCAGCTTGCAGCGGTCGCGCTCGAACGGCGGCCCGAGCTGGCCGAGTGGATCGACGCGCCGCTGCTCGCCAGCCGCAACTGGCCCGCCTGGAGCGAGGGGGTCGCACGCGCGCACGCCAGCCCGCGCGACGAGGCGGCGCGCGACCGGCTTGCCTATGACGAGATTTTTGCAAACCAGGTCGCGCTGATGCTGATCCGGCAGGGGCTGCGCAACCGCAAGGGGCGGGCGATCGTCGGCGACGGCCGCCTGACCGATGCGCTGCGGCTGCCCTTTGGGCTGACGGGGGCGCAGGAGCGCGTCGGGCGCGAGATTGCGGGCGACATGGCCCAGGATACGCCGATGCTGCGGATGCTGCAGGGCGATGTCGGATCGGGCAAGACGCTGGTGGCGCTGCGCGCGATGCTGACCGCGGTCGAGGCAGGGACGCAGGCGGCGCTGCTCGCGCCGACCGAAATCCTCGCGCGCCAGCATTTTGCGACCTTGCAGGCGATGCTCGCCGGGCTGCCGGTGAACCTCGCCATATTGACCGGGCGCGACAAGGGCCGGGTGCGCGAATCGACGCTGATGGGGCTCGCCGATGGCAGCATCGACATATTGATCGGCACCCATGCTATTTTCCAGCAGGCGTTGACGTACAAGGATCTGGCGCTCGTCGTCGTCGACGAACAGCATCGCTTCGGCGTCGCGCAGCGGCTGATGCTCACGCAAAAGGCCGTGCGCCCGCCGCATTTGCTGGTGATGACTGCTACGCCGATCCCGCGCACCCTGC
>JASBSJ010000078.1 GCA_030148985.1 Sphingopyxis sp. | reverse complement strand
AGCCGTTCTGGAAAAAGGCGATCTCCATCGGTTCGGCCATCTTCGCCTGCCGCCGCGCGAGGATGAGGTTATAGGCATAGAGGAGCGCCGATCCGACGACGGCGCCGACCGCCCACAAGGCGTCGGGCGCATAGTCGCCGCGGCCGAGCTTGCCCGCGACGATCACGAGCACGCCGCCGATGCCGAGCAGCGAGGCGATGATCGACCGCGGGCCGATCTTTTCGCCAAGGAAGATCGCCGCCATATAGAGCGTCGCGAGCGGTGCGATGAAGGCGATCGCGATCGCCTCCGCCATCGGCAGCCGCGCGAGCGCCCAGAAAAAGCTGACCGCCATGCCTGACACGAACAGCGAGCGGACGGCGTGGATGCGCAGCGTGGCGCGGTCGGGCATTGCGGGGCGGCTGGCGAAATAGATCGCGCCGCTGAGGATCGTTCCCGCGCCGGTGCGCCACAGCACGGCATTATAGGCACCGATGTCGATCGACAGCCCCTTCATCAGTACGTCCATTGCGGAAAAGGTCGCGATGCCCGCGCAGGCGATCAGGAAGGGGATGACGGGCGAGGGCGAATCGGGGCGCATGGGGTGAGCCTTAGCCGAGCTTCTGAAATGGAGGGAGAAAGATGCGGCATTTCCAATCCTCCCTGTCGCGCAGCGATGGGGAGGGGGACCGCTTGCGAAGCAAGTGGTGGAGGGTCCCGCGACGGTAGCGCCAAAGCCCCTCCGTCAGCGCTTCGCGCTGCCACCTCCCCATGGCTTCGCCACAGGGAGGATTGCCGCTTATCGAAACGTCGCCTGACCCGCGCCGTCGATGTTGAGCTTTTGCCCCGAGCAATAACTGTTCGCATCGCTAACGAACCATACAACCGCCGCCGCAACATCTGCTGGAACCGCGACACGGCCGAAGGGCATTTTTGCGTCGAGGTGGTGGATGTCGGGCTCGCCGGTGATCGCGCGCGACAGTTTCTCGCCCATGTCGCTGACGGTGAGCGCAGGGGCGACGATGTTGACGCGGACGCCGTTCGCCAGTTCCTCCTTGGCGAGTGTGAGTGCGAGCGCTTCGCCTGCGGCTTTTGCCATCGTGTAGGGAGCGCCGTTGGGCGAGTTCACATAGGTCGCGATGCTGGAGATGATAATGATGTCGCTGCGGGCGTGGGTGCGCAGTTGCGGCAGCGCGAGGCGGCTGAGGCGGTGCGGGCCGGCGGCGTGGACGGCGAAAAGCTTGTCGATCTCTTCGGGCGTGGTGTCGGCCACCGACAGGCCGCGGCTCGCGATGCCGGCATTGTTGATCAGGATCGACATGGGGCCGAAATCGGCTTCGATGGCGGCGACCATCGCAGCACAGGCGGCTTCGTCGGTGACCGACGCCTGATAGGCTTTCGCCTTGCGGCCGAGCGCTTCGATCGCGGCGACGGTTTCGGCGGCGGCCTCTTCGCCGCGCGTATAATTGACCGCGACGTCGGCGCCCGCTTCGGCCAGCCCGATCGCGATGCCGCGCCCGATCCCGCGCGAGGCGCCGGTGACGAGCGCGACGCGCCCCGCCAGGTTCATCTCGGCCATGTTTCTCTCCCTAATTCATCAGCTCGTTATAAATGTCGTCGTCGCTGCGGCTCGCGGCGTTGCGCCATTTGGGGGCGGCCTTGCGGTTGAGGACGCGGCCTTTAGCGTCGAGGATGGTGACGGTCGGTGTGCCCTTGATCCGAACGCGAAAGCGCTTGGGGACATCGGGGTTGCGGCCGAGCCCGCGGACATGCGGCATGCCGATGTCGGCATAGACGATCTCGTAGCGGTCACGGACGGGCGCGAAGCGGTCGGTGGCGATCAGGTTGGCGAGCCAGGCGCTGTCGTGGCAGGTTCCGGTGCCCATGATGAGGAGCACGCGCTTGCCCGATTGGCTTGCGGCGGCGAGCGCGGCGTCGATCGCGGGCATCGGATCGGCGATAAAAGCGTCGCTCTTATAGGCATCCTCGACGCCCGGAATCGTGCGCTTTTCGCCGGCTGTGGCGGGCGCAAGCGTGAGCAGCGCGGTAGCGAAGGCGAGGGTGATCGGGCGCTTCATTTGCCGACGATAGGTTTTGCATGACGTTTCCGTCAACGTAAGATAGCTTTCGTCTCATGAGCTGGGAAAAAGAGATCGACGAACTGGGTCAACGCCGCGCGATGGCCGAGAAGATGGGCGGCGCGGAAAAGGTCGCGCGCCAGCACAGCCGCGGCAAGATGGATGCGCGGGCGCGGCTCACGGGCATCGTCGATCCGGGCAGCTTTCGCGAGATCGGCAAGATCGCCGGGCGCGGCACCTATGGCGCCGATGGCGAGCTGGAAGACCTAGCCGCGAGCAATTTCATCTTTGGCCGCGCGAATATCGACGGGCGGCCGGTAGTTGCCAGCGCCGACGATTTTACCGTGCGCGGCGGCGCGGCCGACGCGGCGCTGCACCGAAAGTTCGTGCAGTGCGAGGCGATGGCGCATGAATATCGCCTGCCGCTGATCCGCATGATCGACGGCACCGGCGGCGGCGGGTCGGTCAAGACATTGGAGGATATGGGATACACCTATATCCCGCATGTGCCGGGGTGGCACGAGATCATCGCCAATCTCGATACCGTGCCCGTCGTCGCGCTGGCGCTCGGGCCGACCGCGGGGCTGGGCGCGGCGCGGGTTGTCGCGAGCCACTACAGCGTGATGGTGCGCGGGCTGTCGCAGCTGTTCGCGGCGGGGCCGGCGGTGGCGGCGGCGATCGGCGACACATTGGACCGCGAAGAACTGGGCGGCAGCGACGTGCATACGCGCAACGGGGTCGTCGATGACGAGGTGGCGAGCGAGGCCGAGGCGTTCGCGGCGGCGCGGCGCTTCCTGTCCTATCTGCCGTCGTCGATCCACGATCGCGCGCTCCGCACCGAATGCAGCGATCCGGTCGATCGGCGCGAGGAGTCGCTGCTGTCGGTCGTGCCGCGTGAGGCGAAGCAGGTTTATTCGATGCGGCGGATTGCCGACGCGGTGTTCGACAAGGGCAGTTTTTTCGAGATGGGTGCACGCTGGGGCCGCGCCGTCATCACTGCGTTCGCGCGACTGGACGGCTGGCCGGTCGCGGTGCTCGCGAGCGATCCGTCGTACCTTGGCGGATCATGGGACGCGAAGACGAGCGAGAAGGCCGAGCGTTTCGTCAAGCTGGCCGACCAGTTCCGGCTGCCGATCGTCCACCTTGTCGACAATCCCGGCTTCATGATCGGCGGCGAGGCCGAGCGGACGGGGACGATCCGTTATGGGGTGCAGGCGATGAACGCGATCTATCGCGCGAGTGTGCCGCTCGCGTCGGTCGTGGTGCGGCGCGCCTATGGCATCGCGGGGAGCGCGATGTCGAATGCCGAGCGCTTCCAATATCGCTTCGCCTGGCCGTCGGGCGACTGGGGCAGCCTGCCGATCGAGGGCGGGGTCGAGGTCGCGTACAAGAGCGAGCTGGAGGCGGCCGACGATCCGGCGGCGCATCTGGGGGCGATCAGGGAACGATTGAACCGGGTGCGGTCGCCGTTCCGGACCGCGGAGAAATTCGGGGTCGAGGATATTATCGACCCGCGCGAAACGCGGCCGTTGCTGTGCGAGTTTGCGGGGCTGGCTTGGCGGGTGGTGGGTTCCTGATCCAGCCCTCCCCTTCAGGGGAGGGCAGCGAGACTTGCCAGCTTGCTGGCCTGGTCGCAGCGCGTGGGGTTTCGCGGCCTGACGCTACGCCGACAGGCCCAACTACAATCCCTCCCCTAAAAGGGGAGGGGCCATATTACCCCAGCAATACCACCGGACTATCGGCCCGCCAGTGCATGCTGACCTTGTCGTCCCAGGTGAAATCCTCCTGGTCGTGGCGCGACAGGTTAGGGCGCGAAACGCGGATGCGCGCACCGGACTCCAGTTCGATCTCGAACAGCGTGATGTCACCGAGATAGCTCATGCCTTTGATCTTGCCGCGCGCGAAATTATAGCCGTCGGGCGCGTCCTGCGCGGCGGCCTTGACGGCC
>JASBSJ010000081.1 GCA_030148985.1 Sphingopyxis sp. | reverse complement strand
CCCCGTCCCAGGGGCGGTGGAACGGGGGTTCAAGGTCAGCGTTCGTCACGCTCTTGAATGAAGGTGCCTGGCAGCCCGGGTGGGGCAACAGGGGGAAACCCAAATCCGGGGGCCGTGTTGGCGCCTTCGAGAGTTGAAATACCCCCTTTTCCCTGTCGCCAAGCTGAACGAAAAGCGACGCCGCGCCGCCACATTTGTCGTTCGTCGATGCCTGACGTCGGTTGGTCGGCGAACCGGCGCATCGCGGCATCCGCAAGCAGTGCCGGTCGCCCGAAACCCGATCAGCGCCCGCGGCGATTGGGCCGCGGATCGGTCCAGCGGAACGCCGAATCAGCGACCGCGACGTTGAATTTCTGGTTCGAAAGGTCGATCCGCGTGCGGTTGTTCTGCGAATCGAGCGCGACCCAGCCGCGCAGCCGCAGCCCCGCCGGCGACGCGCCGTCGCGCACGAACACCATCGTGATCGTGCCATATTCGGGGCGCTTCGGATCCTTGACCTCGACGCTCAGCACGTCGTTGTTCCCCGTCGGCAGCAACCGCGCATATTTCGACAGGTCGCGGTCGGGATCGAGCAGCGCGCCGAGCGGCGAGTTTTTCACCGGCCAGCTTTGCACCTGCCGCACTTCATAGTCGATCACCGTCAAACGACTGCCGTCGCCGACGATCAGCATCGGCACGCCCTTTTGATACTGAAAGCGGATCTTGCCGGGGCGTTTGAGGGTCAGCTTGCCCGACAGGCGCTGGCCGTTGCGGTCGGTCTGCACGAAATCGGCGGTCATCGTGCTCGTCGCTTTGAGGTGCGACTGCACCGACGACAGCGCGTTCGCCGACTGGGCAATCGCGGGGGCGGTGAGGGCAAGCCCGGCCGCTGCCAATGGCGTCAACGTCCAGGCGGCAAGGCGGGTCATATTATTTTTGGTCATTTGGCTCTCATTCTCATTTCGGCAGATCGTTCATCGCAACCGGGCATTGAACCCGCCCTGAACTGTTGTTTCATCTGACCGTCATCCCGGCGCAGGCCGGGATCTCGCCGTTTCAGCATGGTGCTTCGTTGAGATCCCGGCCTTCGCCGGGATGACGATTGAAAGAGGGTGATGGTTCAATCGGCCTATCGCGGCTGGCCATATTGGTCGGTGAGCACGTCGCGGCGGCCGACATGGTTGGGCGGGCTGACCAGCCCCTCCTCCTCCATCCGCTCGATCAGGCGCGCGGCGCTGTTATAGCCGATGCGGAGTTGCCGCTGGAGCCAGCTGGTCGATGCTTTCTGGCTTTCGACGACGATCTGGCAGGCCTTGGCATACATGCGGTCCTCGGCGCTGTCGCCGCCCGCGGGCGCGCCTTCCATAGCAAAGCCGCCATCCTCGGGATCTTCGGTGACGCTTTCGATATAGTCGGGGCGGCCCTGCCCCTTCCAGTGATCGGCGACCGCGCGCACCTCGTCGTCCGATACGAAGGGGCCGTGGATGCGCGTGATCTGCTTGCCGCCGGGCACATACAGCATGTCGCCCTTGCCCAGCAGTTGTTCGGCGCCGGCTTCGCCAAGGATGGTGCGGCTGTCGATCTTTGACGTCACGTTGAAACTGATGCGCGTCGGCAGGTTCGCCTTGATGACGCCGGTGATGACGTCGACCGACGGGCGCTGCGTCGCGAGGATCAGGTGGATGCCCGCCGCACGCGCCTTTTGCGCGAGCCGCTGGATCAGGAATTCCACTTCCTTGCCCGCGGTCATCATCAGGTCGGCGAGCTCGTCGACCACCACGACGATCTGCGGCAGCGGCTGGTAATCGAGCGTCTCTTCCTCATAAACCGGTTGGCCGGTGTCGGGATCATATCCGGTCTGGACACGGCGGCCGAGCGACTTGCCCTTGGCGAGCGCAGCGCGGACCTTGTCGTTGTAGCTCGCGAGGTTGCGCACCGACAGCGACGACATCATCCGATAGCGATCCTCCATCTGCTCGACCGCCCATTTGAGCGCCCGAATCGCCTTCTTGGGCTCGGTGACGACGGGGGCGAGCAGGTGCGGAATATCGTCATAGACGCTGAGTTCCAGCATCTTGGGATCGATCATGATCATCTTCACCTGATCGGGACCGAGGCGATAGAGGAGCGACAGGATCATCGCGTTAAGCCCCACCGACTTGCCCGAACCGGTCGTCCCCGCAATCAGCAGGTGCGGCATCGGCGCCAGGTCGGCGATCATCGGGTCGCCGCTGATATTCTTGCCGAGGATAATCGGCAGCGCCCCGGTATGATCCTGAAACAGCGCGCTGCCGATGATTTCGTGCAGCACCACCGATTCGCGGTGCGCGTTGGGCAGTTCGATGCCGATGACCGTGCGGCCGGGGATCGGCGCGATGCGCGCCGACAGCGCCGACATGTTGCGCGCAATGTCGTCGGCCAGGTTCGACACGCGGCTCGCCTTGGTGCCGGGCGCGGGTTCGAGTTCGTACATGGTGACGACGGGGCCGGGGCGCACCGCAGTGACCACCCCTTTGACCTGGAAATCCTCGAGCACCGATTCGAGCAGCCGGGCGTTGCGTTCGAGCGCCGCCTTGTCGATCTGTCCGGCGGGCCGTTCGGGCGCTGGGGTGAGCAAGTCGATCGACGGCAATTCGTAGTGCGTGAACAGCTCGGTCTGCGGCTTGGGTTTCGGTTTCGACGGCATGGCGCGCTGCACCGGTTCGGCGATCTCGGGCGGGGCGCGATCGACGGGTTCGGCGACGGCGCGCGGCCGCACGGCGCGGTCCATGAAGCCGGGCGCCTTTTCGGCCTCGTATGGCGCGGGGCGTCCGGGTTCGACGACACGGCTGCTTGTCGCCGCGGGCAGGCGGAAGCGCGACGCCCAGCCCTTTTCCAGCCGCAGCGCGCGCCACGCGAGGAACAGCCCGACGCCGACGAGCAGCAGGATCGTCGCAAAGCGGATCAGCGCCGCGGCAGGCTCGCCCGCGCTGGCAAAGAGCGGCGCGATCGCACCGCCGACCAGCAGTGCGATGATCCCGCCCCAGCCCGCAGGCATCGGCGCGCTGGTCGCGGGCGACCAGAGCTCGGCGCCCAACCCGACGAGCAGGATGCCGATGAAGCTGTATGACAGCTGGCGCGGCCAGTGCGGCTGCGCTTCCCCCTTCCACATCCGCCACGCGATGATCGCGAGCAGCGGCAGCAGCAGGACGACGCCGACACCGCCGATCGACAGGCCGATGTCGGCGAACCACGCGCCGGCATTGCCCATCCAGTTCGCCGCGGTGCCGTCGGCCGCCGTGTTGAGCGCCGCGTCGGTGCTGTCATAGGTCGCGAACGCCAGGGTCAGGAACAGCGTGAACAGGCCGAGCGCGGCCGCCGCCGCGATCACGATCGATCGGGCGATACTCTGGCGGAAAACCGTCCGCCAATCGGCCTTTCCGGGTGCGGCCTTGCGGCTAGCCATGCTCTCTTCATGTCCCTGATGATGTCCCATCGCGATATGCGCATGGGGCGGAGTCGCCGTCAAGCGTGGGGCACGGTGGCGGGTTGGCGGGGACTCGCACAAAGCCACGAAGCCACAAAGACAGGCCGGGCCGCGACGCGGCTCCAAATAAAGATCCTCGCGCCTGTCGCGCCGCCGGACCCGATATGTATCGCTCGGCCCGTAACCCCTTTGTGGCTTCGTGGCTTTGTGCGAAACGATTTTCCCGATCTTTGATTCAAGCTGCTCCCGCTTTTCAAGAACCGCATTGCGGTCTAGTGCGGAGCCATGACCGAAATCCAACGCAGCGACGTGATCATCTCCGGCGGCGGGCTCGTCGGGCAGACGCTTGCGCTTGCGCTCGCGCATCACGGCCTGTCGGTGCAGGTCGTCGATCCCGCCGATCCGGTAGCCGCGATCGCGCCGGGCTTCGATGGCCGCGCCTCGGCGATTGCCAGCGCGACGTGGCAAATGTTCGAGGTGCTGGGCATCGCCGACCGCCTTGCCGGCCACGGCTGCCCGATCCGCGCGATCAAGGTCGGCGACGGCGCGCCCGACAGCGGCCGCGGCGGCGATCTCGATTTCGTTACCAAAGAGGGCGATCCGCCGCTGGGCACGATGGTCGAAAACCGGCAGCTTCGCATCGCGCTCGCGGCAGCGCTCGCCGACGCACCGCTGGTGCGGCGGATCATGCCTGCAACGGTGATCTCGCGCGCGGTCGACAGCCATGGCGTCACACTGACGCTCGCCGACGGAACGATACTCGCCGCGCCGTTGCTCATCGTCGCCGAAGGCCGCCGCTCGCCGACGCGCGACGCCGCGGGCTTTCACATCGCGAACTGGTCCTATCATCATCACGCGATCATCGGCGCGGTTGCGCATGAGCGCCCGCATGGCAACGCCGCTTACGAAATCTTCTATCCGTCGGGACCGTTCGCGCTGCTGCCGCTGATCAATGACGAACAGGGCCGCCACCGCTCCGCCTTTGTCTGGACCGTGTCCGAAAAGGACGGGCCCGGCTTTGCCAAGCTTGGCGACCGCGGTTTCACTGCCGAACTCGAAAAGCGCGCGGGCGGCGTGCTCGGCGCGATGCAGCTCGTCGCGCCGCGCATGACCTATCCGCTCGGCTTTCACCACAGCGCGTCAATCGTCGCGGAGCGCATCGCGCTTGTCGGCGACGCCGCGCATGGCATCCACCCGATCGCGGGACAGGGGCTGAACCTTGGCCTGCGTGACGTCGCGGCGCTCACCGAAGTGCTCGTCGAGGGCGCGCGGCTCGGCCTCGATCTCGGCGACGCCGCGCTTCTCGCGCGCTACCAGCGCTGGCGCGGGCTCGACAATCTGATGGTCAGCCTGGCGACCGACGGGCTCACGCGCCTGTTCGGCATCCCCGGCCGCGCCGCCGCCGCGGTGCGCCGCACGGGGCTCGGCGCGGTGCAGCGCCTGCCGATGCTCAAACGCTTCTTCATGGACGAAGCACGCGGCGAAGCGGGCGACCTGCCGCGTCTGCTCGCCGGGGCAGAGATCTAGGCGCGCGTCTTTAGATACCGATTATTGCAGCGTCGCGCGCCCGTCGTCGCTGTCGAACCGTCCGAAAAACTGCATCAGCTGGATCACCAGTTCGGCGCGCGCGTCGATCGGCGTCGCTTCGAGCAGCGCCTGCTTGGCCGCGGCGTCAAACGGCGCGACCTGTGCGATCCCGTTGACGAGCGTTTCGTCGTCGAGCTGGCCGACCGAATCCCAATCGACGATATAACCCTGTCGCGCGGCGAAACGCTTGGCCTCGCGTTCCAGGCTCGCGCGCTCGATGCTCGCCAGCACCGCATCATCTTCGGCCTCCGGCTCGATCTCGGCCTCGACTTGCCGGAACGGTGTCGTGACGTCGAGTTCGCGGCGGACGCGAAAGCGCGCAACGCCTTCCAGAACCAGGTTGAAACGCCCTTCGTCGAGCGCCTCGACATCGACGATGCGTCCGACACAGCCGACATCATAAAGCGCCGGCGGCTCACGATCCTCTTCGCCGGGAAGCTGGCGCGGCTGGATCATCCCGATCTGGCGGTCGCGCGCCAGCACCTCCTGCACCATCGCCGAATAGCGCGGCTCGAAAATATGCAGCGGCAGGTGCAGCCCGGGAAACAGCACCGCGCCGGTGAGCGGAAAGATCGCGATCCGCTGAATGGTCAAAGGCGCGGCGGCGCTCATCACCCGAACAGGATCAGCGACAGGCGGCGGCGCTGCGCCGAAACCCAGGCATCTTCCAGCCCCACCGCTTCGAACAGCGCGAGCAATTTGGCGCGGGCGGCGCCGTCCTGCCAATCGCGGTCGGCGGCGATGATATGAAGCAGATTGTCGGCGGCGGCGTCGCGTTGCCCCGCGCCGATCTGCGCCGCGGCGAGGTCGAAGCGCGCCTGATGGTCGTCGGGATTCGCGGCGACCGCGGCCTCGAACGCCGCAAGTTCGCCCGCATCAGGCGCATCGGCAGCCAATGCCAGCGCGCTCTTTGCCTGCGCGATCGCCGGATCGGCCGCCATCTCGGCGGGAAGCGCATCAAGCACAGACTGCGCGCCCGCGACATCGCCGGCGATCAGCATCGCGCGGATGAGGCCGCCGTGGGCGGCGGCGTTGTCGGGGGCGATCTCGATGATCTGGCCAAAGATGCTCGCGGCGCGCGCGCCATCGCCTTCGGTCAGCACGCTCTCGCCCATTTCGATGAGCGGCGCGATCTCGACCGCGCGGGCGGTCGCCTCGCTCTCGATCGGCAGCTGCGCGAGCAACTGGTCGAGCATCGTCTTGAGCTGGCTTTCGGTGCGCGCATTGGTCAGGTTCGCGACGGGCTGCCCTTGAAAAATTGCATAAACGGTCGGGATCGACTGGACTTGGAACTGGCTAGCGATGAAGCGATTCGCATCGACGTCAACCTTGGCCAGGACGACGCCCTTGTCGGCATAATCGGCGGCAACCTTTTCCAGCACGGGGCCGAGCTGCTTGCACGGCCCGCACCATTCGGCCCAGAAATCGAGGATGACGAGGTTCGTCATCGACGGCTCGACGACGTCGCGGCGGAAGGCTTCGACGGCTTCCTTTTCCTGCGGGTTCAGACCGAGAGTGGCCACGGCAGCAATGCTCCTTGTTATGTGCTTGGCTGCTTATGTGGGAATTCCCCCCGATATGCCAACCCTTCGCCAAAAAACGCAAACAGGGCTTGCCGAGTCAAAAAGCCGGTGCTAATCGCCCGCCTCACCCGCTGGCACCCACCCGGTCGCCAGCCGCCAGAGCGGGCGTAGCTCAGGGGTAGAGCACAACCTTGCCAAGGTTGGGGTCGAGGGTTCGAATCCCTTCGCCCGCTCCAGTTTTCCTAACAATTTCAGACACTTACGCCGAATGGCGACGTAATATGCGTCGTTACGCGGGCTCGATTTTTGCCTCGCGTAATAAGGACGTAATATGATGGGAGCGAGCTGTCGGGTGCCTCT
>JASBSJ010000068.1 GCA_030148985.1 Sphingopyxis sp. | reverse complement strand
CAAGGCGGGCCGCGAATTGCTCGAAACCGGCGACCTCAGCAAAGGCGTGTTCTGGGCCGGCATGGTGCAGGGGCTGATCCATGACATCCCTACCTGCAAGGAACTGATCGACCGGATCATCGCCGACGCCGACGCCATCGTTGACAAGCGGCTGGCGGCGATGCGCGCTTGATGCGCCTGCGCGCTGGCGCATCGGCACGGCTTTCGATATGATCCGATTCTTCGCAATCCGATCGCATCGAGGCCCGCCGGCGTCATGGCCTGCCGGCGCGGCAAGGGGGATGTTTGAGCCTCATCGACTATAAGGGTTTCGGCGGCGTTCGCCTGTCCGCCGACATGCTGGGCGACGAAAACGACCCCGCGGTGCTGCTGGTGCCCGATCTTGGGCAGAGCCGCTCCGCGTGGCGCGACGTGGCCGAGGCGCTGGTGCTTTCGGGACGCCGCGTCGTCAATCTGGACCTGCGCGGCGGCGCGGAAGAGGGGAACCGCGATCTGGCGCCCCATGTCGAAGATTTGCGCGCCGTGCTCGCCCAAATGGGCTCGCGACCGGTCGTCGTCACCGCCGGACGCGGCGGCTGGGTCGCGGCACGCGCGCTGGGGCTTGAGGGCGCGCACCTCGCAGCCGGTCTCGTCCTTGTCGACATTCCGGTCGATAAGGATGCCCTCGCGAGCGGGGTGGCGTCACGCCTTACCCTTCCGACGCTTGTTGTACGCGGCGGCTTTGCGCCCTCCGAAAGCAGCATGTCCAGCGTCGCATTCGCCGCCGCGCTGCCTGCTGGCGAGCGCGCGGACATCGACGATTGCGACCTGGCGCTCGCGTCGGACCGCAAGGAGGCTTTGCTCGGCCAGCTTCTCGAATTTCTCGAGCGGCATCAGCCGCGCGAGGCGATGGAATTCAAGGCCGGATCGGACCCGCGCACCCTGCGCGATGCGATGGGCTGTTTCGCGACCGGCATTACCATCGTCACCGCGCTCGACGCCGACGGGGTACCTGTGGGGCTGACGGCAAACAGCTTTACCTCAGTCTCTCTCGATCCGCCGCTCCTGCTGGTGTGCATCGCCAACACCGCCGGAACCGCCCCGGCGCTGCGCGCGGCCGCGCATTTCGGCGTCAATGTGCTGCAGATCGGGCAGCAGCCGACCTCGACCCGCTTCGCGGCCAAAGGCGAGGACCGCTTTGCCAACCAGCCCTGGGCGCCGGGCCAGACGGGAATCCCGTTGCTCGAAGGTTCGCTCGTCTCCTTCGAATGCCGCCACGAATCGCTTCACGAGGCGGGCGACCATTTCATCCTCGTCGGCCGCGTCGTGCGCGCCCAATTCGAACCGCACCGCGATCCGCTGCTCTATTTCCGCGGAAAATACCGGCGGCTGCATTTCGCGTGATTGGCGGACAGGGTGGGATTCGAACCCACGGTGAGCTTGCACCCACGGCGGTTTTCAAGACCGCTGCCTTAAACCACTCGGCCACCTGTCCGGTGGCGTCGCCATAGCGCGCGGGCGCGGTGCGGCAAGCAAAACCTTGCCCCAACGCCCTGTCGCGCGAATGACTCGCCTCGTCCCGCGCCCGCCTAGCCAAGCGGCTCGCATCTGTGCGAGACCGGCCCTATGGGTGGGAACATGAAGAACGCTACTGTTTTCAAAATTGGACGACTTTTCACGCTGTCGGCGGCGATCCTGTCGGCGTGGATGCTGACCTCCTCTGCGCCGCTCCATGCGCAAAGCGGGGAGGCGGGGTTCGACGCCTATGTCCAGTCGCTGTGGCCCAAAGCTCAGGCGCGGGGCGTATCGCGCGCGACGTTCGACCGGGTGACTACGGGGCTGCGCTATAACGCCCGCGTTGTCGCGCTCGACCGCGACAATCTGGGTTCTCCGCCCAACCCGAATACGCCGATTCCGGCCTTCGCGCCCTATAGGGCGCGGCATGTCGACGCCCCGCGCATCAACGGCGGGCGCCGTGTCCACGACCGCTTGCTGCCCCTGCTTTCGCGCATTGAAGCACGGACCGGCGTGCCGACGAGCATCATGATCGCCATCTATGGCCACGAGACCGCCTATGGTCAGGTGACCGGCAGTTTCGACCTGCCCGAAGCACTCGCGACGCTGGCGTATGAAGGGCGTCGGCGCAGCCTGTTCGAGCCCGAATTGATCGCGACGCTGGTGATGGTCGAACGCGGGGTGCCGCGCGATGTGCTGAAAGGAAGTTGGGCCGGGGCCTTTGGCTATCCGCAATTCTTGCCGTCAGTCTATCTGCGCGTCGCCGAGGACGGCGACGGCGACGGCGTCGCACGCATCTGGTCGAGCGAGGCCGATGCGATCGAGTCGATCGGCGCGTACCTGCGCAACGCCGGCTGGCGCGCTGGACAGCCGTGGGGCGTCGCGGTGACCGTGCCCTCCTCCTTCGATCGCGCTGCCATCGCGAACCGCCTGACCCCCACGCGCTGCCCCCGCGTTTTCGAGCGTCACAGCCGCTGGCGCACTATGGCCGAGTGGCGCGCCGCCGGGATTCAGCCGGTTGGCGGGCGCTGGCCCGATGGCAATATTCAGGCGACCTTGCTCGAACCCGACGGGCCGGGGCGCACCGCTTATTTGCTGACCGGTAACTATCGTGCGATATTGGACTATAATTGTTCCAATTTTTACGCATTATCTGTGGGGTTGCTGGCGGATGAAATCGATCGTTAGAGGCGGGGCCCTGATCACAGGGGCGCTGATGCTGGCCGGTTGCGGTAGCGCGAGCGGCGCGGGTCCGGTCGCCAATCCGGCACCGGCGTCCACTGGGGTTGCCGATGTGCCGGTGATCGTCGGCGAACCCTATAAGGTCGGCGCCGTCACCTATACGCCCGCCGATGTCATGGATTATGACGATGTTGGCTATGCCGGCTGGTATGGCGATGATTTTGCCGGAAAAACGACGGCCAATGGCGAGGTTTTCGATCCGGCCCGGATCAGCGCCGCGCACAAGACGCTGCCGCTGCCGAGCTATGTCGAGGTGACCGCGCTCGACACCGGGCGAACGATCCTCGTCCGCATCAACGATCGCGGACCGATGGCGAATGACCAGCTGATTGCGCTGTCGCCCGCCGCCGCCGCACAGCTGGGGCTGGCACAGGGAATGACCGCGGTTCGCGTTCGCCGTACCAATCCTCCCGCAGCCGAGCGCGCGCAGCTCCGCGCGGGCAAGGCGGTTCCGGAGCGCCTCGCGACCCCGGCATCGCTGCTGGCGATCCTGCGCACCAAGGCGAAGGCCTTGCCGGCACCGAAAGTCGCGAGCGAACCCGCACCGCCGGTCGCGTCGGCGAAAGCGAAGCCCGGCGACGATCGCATGGCGGTTCAGGGCAACGTCGAGTCGGCGGCTGCGAAACCTGCCACCGCAGCGAAGCCCGCCGCGGCAACCGGCCAATATGTCGTGCAAGTCGGCGCGTTCAGCACCGAAGCGCGCGCCAATGCCGCGGCCAGGCCGGTCGGCGGCTATGTGTCCAAGGCGGGCAATCTCTGGCGCGTGCGGATGGGCCCGTTCGCCAGCGAGGCCGACGCGCAGGGCGCGCTGGCCAAAGCCAGGTCCACCGGCTTCCGCGATGCGGTGATCCAGCGCGATCGCTGACGATGCGGGTTAGGGGCAAGTCGGCTCTGGCGAATGGCGCGGCCGCAGCGCTGGCCCTGCTCGCGGCGAATGCGGCGTTTCTGCCTGCTGCCTTGGCGAAGGATAGTCGCACATCGAACACTGCGCCGGTCAGCTCGGCGTCCTATGCGACGCAGGCGCCGATCGTCATGCTCAACGATATGGATTCGGGCGCGATCCTTTTTTCGCGCGGCGCGGACAAACGCTTTGCCCCGGCTTCGATGGCGAAAGTGATGACCGCCTATGTCGTGCTCGACCTTATCAAGAAGGGCGAGTTGACGCGCGAGACGAAATTCAGCGTCAGCGAAGCGACGTGGAGAAAATGGAACAGCGGCACCGGCGGATCGACCATGTTCCTCAGCCCGAACGAGAGGGTGTCGGTCGACGATCTGTTGAAAGGGCTGATCACCGTGTCGGGGAACGACGCGGCGGCGGTACTGGCCGTAGGAATCGACGGCAGCGAAGATGCTTTTGTTAAAAGAATGAATGTGGTGGCGGCGAATATTGGTATGACTTCGAGCCGGTTCGGGACGCCGAACGGTTGGCCCGACGGCGGCATCACCAAGGTCAGCGCCGCCGACCTGATCACGCTTGCCAACCGGTTGATCCGCGACCATCCCGACGGTTATGCACGCTACTTCTCCATCCCGAAACTGCAGTACGGCATCTCGCCCGACGGGCGACCGATCGTCCAGGCGAACCGCAACCCGATCCTGGGACGATTCGATGGCGCCGACGGCCTGAAGACCGGGCACACGAGTGAGGCGGGTTATTGCTTCCTGGGATCGGCCGAGCGCAATGGCCGCCGTCTGATCATGGTGGTTGCCGGTCTGCCGAGCGCGAAAGCGCGGCGCGACGAGGCGCAAAGGCTGATGGAATGGGGTTTTGCCGCGCGCGCGAACGCGGCGACGGGCCAAGCCCGGCGCGAAGGCGCCTCGGCGAGCCGGGCCGCGGGCGCGACGCATAGATGACAAAGCCCGCCGGGCGGGTTACCGCCAGCCGATGCAGCGACCGCAACGCTTCCAGACTCATTCCGTGTTGACGCCATGACCCATGGACGTTTCATCACGCTCGAGGGCGGCGAGGGCGTCGGCAAATCGACGCAGATCCGTGCGCTGACGGAGGCGCTCGCTGCGCGATCGATCGAGGTGGTGGCGACGCGCGAGCCCGGCGGCAGCGCGGGTGCGGAAGCGATCCGCGCGCTGCTGATGGAAGGGAGTGACGATCGCTGGGATGCGCGGAGCGAGGCTTTGCTCTTCGCTGCCGCGCGCGCGGACCATGTCGCGCGCACCATCCGCCCGGCGCTCGCGCGCGGCGCGTGGGTGCTGT
Organism: Sphingopyxis sp.; assembly: GCA_030148985.1. Lineage (GTDB taxonomy): Bacteria > Pseudomonadota > Alphaproteobacteria > Sphingomonadales > Sphingomonadaceae > Sphingopyxis. Next base: position 6,299 of record JASBSJ010000068.1, on the reverse strand, counting down.
GCGACCGGTTCGTCGATTCGAGCCGCGCCTATCAAGGCGGCGGTGGCGGCATCACCGACGCCGACATTCTTACGCTCCATCGCTTCGGGTCGGAAGGCTTGCTGCCCGACCGCACCTTCCTGCTGACCGTCAGCGCCGACGAGGCGGCGCGCCGGCTGGCAGCGCGCGGGGGCAGCGATCGCATGGGGAACAAACCCGCCGACTATCAGGCCCGCCTCGCCGCGCGGTTCGCCGAAATGGCCGAGGCCGAACCGGCGCGCTGGCGGATCGTCGATGCCGACGCGCCCGCGGCCGACGTCACTGCCACCATTCTTGCGGAGCTTGCCCAATGGCTGCGATGATCGGCCATCAGGACGCCGAAAAGGCGTTTCTGGAAGCGTGGCAGGGCGGCCGCCTCCATCACGCCTGGCTGCTCGCGGGGCCGCAGGGGATGGGGAAGGGGAGCTTTGCCGACCGGATGGCGCGTTTTCTCGTCACCCACGGGCCAGGCGGCGCGCGGACGGCGGTCGCGCTCGACGATCGCGGCGACGATGCGGCGGCGCGTCTGGTCGATGCCGGCAACCACCCCGAAATCATCCGGCTGACGCGCCAGCCAAAGGACAAGGGCAAGGATCTCGCGCGCAACATCACGATCGATCAGGTGCGCCAGATGATCCGCCGCCTGCACCTGTCGCTGTCGCTGGGCGATTGGCGCGTGATCATCGTCGATGCGGTCGACGATCTGGAGAATGATGGCGCCAATGCGTTGCTCAAGACGCTCGAGGAACCACCCACCAAGACGCTCTTTTTGCTCGTCAGCCATTCGCCGGGCCGCCTGTTGCCGACAATCCGGTCGCGTTGCCGAATCCTTCGTTTTCAGCCGGTTGATCGTGACGTCATGCTGTCATGGCTGCACGGCCTGCGTCCGATGCTCAACATGCCCGAGGCACGCGCGATCGTCGGCGCGTCGGGCGGTGTGCCCGGCAAGGCGCTGGCGCTGATCGACAGCGATGTCGCCGCGATGGAGAAAAAGCTGCTCGCCATCGCCGTCTCGGGCGACCCCGAAAACCGGCTGCGCGAGGCGCTTGCGCGCGAGGTGGGGGGCACGACCAATCGCGCGCGGCTCGAACTGGTGATCGACATCGTTCCGGGGCTGCTGGCGGCGATGGCCCGCGAACGTCCCGTCGCTGAAATTGCGCTGGTGCTTGCCCAGTGGGACCGCGTGCAGCGCACCGTGCGCGACGCGATCCGCGGTTCCTATGACGGAACGATGGTCGGCTTTGAAATCGGCAATTGCCTCGCCGAACTTGCACCAAGACCGGCGCAGACGGCACGCTGACGCTTTCCCTCGCGCGGCGCAGCGGCTAAGGCGCGCGCATGTCCGAACAGAACGCCCCCTTCTATATCACCACCGCGATCAGCTATCCCAACGGCCGCCCGCATATCGGCCACGCCTATGAAGCGATCGCCACCGACGTCATGGCACGTTTTCAGCGCGCGCGCGGGCGCGAGGTTCGGCTGGTCACCGGCACCGACGAACATGGTTTGAAGATGTTTCAGACCGCGCGCGATCAGGGGCGCGAGACGATTGATCTGGCAAATGAAATGTCCGGATATTTCCGTGAGATGTATGCCAGGCTGAATATAAGCTATGATGCGTTCATGCGCACGTCCGATCCGGCGCATCACGCCGCATCGCAAGCGATCTGGAAGGCGATGGAGGCCAATGGCGACCTCTATCTCGACCGCTATGAGGGCTGGTATTCGGTTCGCGACGAAGCCTTTTACGACGAGAGCGAGCTGACCGACGGGGAAGGGGATGTCCGCCTTTCGCCGCAGGGCACGCCCGTCGAATGGACCATCGAGGAAAGCTGGTTTTTCCGCCTGTCGAGCTATCAGGACCGTCTGCTCGCGCTTTATCGCGACAATCCGGGCTTCATCCGCCCCGAGAGCCGCCGCAACGAAGTGCTGCGCTTCGTCGAGGGCGGTCTCAAGGATCTCAGCGTCTCTCGCACCAGCTTCGATTGGGGGGTTCCGGTGCCGGGGTCGCCTGGGCACGTCATGTACGTCTGGGTCGATGCGCTGACCACCTATTTGTCGGGGCTTGGTTATCCCGATCCGGCGAGCGATTTCGGCACATTCTGGCCGGCGAACATCCATATGATCGGCAAGGATATTGTTCGTTTTCATGCAGTTTACTGGCCAGCCTTTCTGATGAGTGCCGGTCTGCCGCTGCCCAAACAGGTGTTCGGCCACGGCTTTCTGCTCAACCGCGGCGAAAAAATGTCGAAGTCGCTGGGCAATGTCGTCGATCCGATGGCGCTCGCCGAGCGCTTTGGCGTCGACGCGCTGCGTTATTACCTGCTCCGCGAAGTCAGCTTTGGGCAGGATGGCAGCTATTCGGCCGAAGCGATCGTCCGCACCGCTAACGCCGATCTCGCCAACAGCTTCGGCAATCTGGCGCAGCGCAGTTTGTCGATGATTTTCAAGAATTTGAACGGCGAACTGTCGAGCGATTATTTGCCGGCAGACGATGACGCCGCGCTGCTCTCGACCGTCGATGAGGTTGCGGGGGCGTCGCTGCCGCGCGCGTTCGAGGAACTGGCCTTCTCGGTCGGGATCGAGGATTGGCTGCGCGCCGTCTTCGCCTGCAACCAATATGTCGATACGCAGGCGCCCTGGGCGCTGCGCAAGAGCGATCCCGAACGGATGCGCGTCGTTCTGATGACGCTGTTCCAGGCCGTGCGCACGCTCGCGATCGCGATCCGCCCGGTTGTGCCGACCGCGGCCGACGCGCTGCTCGATCAAATGGGCATATCCGCGGACGCGCGCGACTTTGCGGCGCTTGCCGATGCCGACTGGTTTGCGAAGCTCGCCGCGAGCGACTTCACCGTTGGACAACCCGTGCCGATTTTCCCGCGCCTCGACCTGCCCGAAGACGAGGGGGAAGGGGAGGCGTAATGCTCGTCGATTCGCACTGCCACCTCAATTACGAGGGGCTCGCCGAGCAGCAGGGCGACGTGCTGGCGCGCGCGCGGGCAAGGGGCGTGACCGCGATGCTCAACATCGCGACGCGCGAGAGCGAGTGGGACGATGTGCTCGCCGCCGCCGAGGCGAACGACGATGTGTGGGCCAGTGTCGGCATCCATCCGCATGACGCCGACCAGCATCCCGATGTCGATACGGTCAAGCTGATCCAGCGCGCTGCGCATCCCCGCGTGGTCGGCATCGGCGAGACCGGGCTCGACTATTATTATGACAAAAGCGATCGCACGCGGCAGCAGGACAGCTTTCGTCGTCATATCCACGCATCGCAAGCGACGGGCCTGCCGGTAATCGTCCACACGCGCGATGCCGAGGCCGACACGCTGGCGCTGCTCGGCGAAGAAATGGGGAAGGCGCGCTTCCCCGGCGTGATCCATTGCTTTACCGCGAGCGACGGTTTTGCGCGTAAGGCGCTCGAACTCGGCCTTTACATTTCGATCTCGGGCATCGTGACATTCAAAAACGCCGCCGACCTGCAGGCGACGGCTAAATGGCTGCCGCAGGACCGGCTGCTGATCGAAACCGACGCCCCCTTCCTCGCCCCGGTCCCGCATCGCGGCAAGACGGGCGAGCCGGCGTTCGTCGCCGACACGCTGGCGTTCCTCGCCGACCTTCGCGGCGAAGAGCCAGAGGCCCTCGCCGCCGCGACGAGCGCCAATTTCTATGCGCTTTTCAACAAGGCGGCGGCATGACGTCACGCGGCGCATGAAGGTCAGAATCCTAGGGTGTGGCACTTCGTCGGGCGTTCCCCGGCTCGGCAACGACTGGGGTCAGTGCGACCCCGACAATCCGCGCAACCTGCGCAGCCGCGCGTCGATCCTTGTGTCGCTCGGCGGCTTTCGTATCCTTGTCGACACCAGCCCCGACATGCGACTGCAACTGCTCGATGCCCGCGTGGGTGAGGTCGACGCCGTCATCTGGACGCACGAGCACGCCGACCACACGCACGGGCTCGACGACCTGCGCCAGGTCATGCACCTGCGCGGATCGGCCGTTCCCTGTTACGCCCGGAATCATGTGCTCGACATACTGAAGTGGCGCTTCACCTATGCTTTTGCAGGCAATGCGGGCTATCCAGCGTCGGTCGATCCGATCGACCTTGAGGATCATCAGTCAATCGGCCCCATCGAGGTGTCGGCGATCGAAATGCCGCACGGACCGATCAAGGCAAGCGGCCTGATCTTTAGTGACGGTGCGCATAAAATCGGCTATGCGACTGATTTTTCTAGATTTACAGAAGAAATGGTCGACTTCTTCCAGGGAGTTGACCTGTTCGTGATCGACGCGCTGCGTCGCTATCCGCATCCGACGCATCCGCATCTGGCGATGACGCTCGAAGGCCTTGCAAAAGTAGGCAATCCGCGCGCGATTATCACGCATATGGATAATACAATGGATTATGCGGATCTCGCCGCCGAATTGCCGAGTGGCGTCGAACCCGGTTATGATGGGTTGGAGGTGCAGTTATGAATGGCGACACGACGGTCCAGCTGCTGTGGTTTGCAGGCGCATTTGCGCTGGTGCTTAGCTCGCTTCTGGCGCGGCGGCTTCCGATGGCCGACTGGTTGAAGATGGGGCTCGCGTGGGTGGCCATCTTCGGGCTGGTGTTCCTGATGATCCGAACGTGGCAGGCGGTTACCTAGGCCCCTTCACTCTACTTGTGAATTTAACATAATATATATTATCGGATAATTATATGCTCGAGACGGCGACCCAATCCCCCATCGATCGCCTGCTTGCGATCATGCGTCAGCTCCGCAATCCCGACGGCGGCTGCGAATGGGATCTCGCGCAGAGCTTCGCCACGATTGCGCCCTATACGATCGAAGAAGCCTATGAAGTCGCCGATGCCATTGCCGGCGGCGATCCCGCGGCGATTTGCGACGAGCTTGGCGACCTGCTGCTTCAGGTCGTCTTTCACGCCCAGATCGCAGCTGATGGCGGCCTGTTCGGCTTTGACGATATCGCCAACGCGATCAGCGACAAGATGGAGCGGCGCCATCCGCATATCTTCGGCAGCACCACGACCGATGACGTGCGCCGCCAATGGGAAGCAATCAAGGCCGATGAGCGTTCCGAAAATGGCCCGCAAAGCGCGCTGGCGGGTGTCGCGCTTTCGCTGCCCGCGCTGCTGCGCGCCCAGAAGCTCCAGGGTCGCGCCGCGCGCGTCGGGTTCGATTGGCCCGATACCGACGGCCCGCGCGACAAGATCGCCGAGGAACTGGCCGAGGTCGCCGAGGCCAATGATGCCGCCGAACGCCATGAAGAGGTCGGCGATCTGCTGTTTGCGGTCGTCAACTATGCCCGCAAGCTCGGCGTCGATGCCGAAGGCGCGCTGCGCGACGCGAACCTGAAGTTTGCGCGGCGTTTTGCGGCGATGGAGGACCGAGCGGGCGGCACTCTGGCCGGCCTGCCGCTCGAAGCGCAAGAAGCGCATTGGCAGGCGGTCAAGGCATCGGAAGGTCGCTAGGCGGCCACAACCTTTCAAAACGCGCACGGTCTGCAGGATCGAGCCGGACCGTCAGCACATGTCCTTCGCCATCGGGCTCGTCGGAGAGAACTTCGCCGCGCGCGTGGAGCCATGCCATCGCCTCACCCTGTTCGTAGCCGAGGTAGATACGCTGAACCTTATGCCCTGCGGTCAATTGTGACGCCATGAGCGTGCGGGCTGCCTCTACCCCCTCGCCCGTGGCCGCGGAAATAATGGCGACGTCTGTACGCCGCGCCGCCATTTCTTCGATAAGAACGCGGCGATCGGGGTCGGCGGTGTCAATCTTGTTCCAGATTTCGATCTGCGGGATGGCGTTTGCAAGCTCGGCGCCCTCCCCCTCTTCCGGCCCGTTGACGCCAAGCGAGTCGAGGATCGCACGCACATCGTCATATTGCGCTTCGGTGTCGGGATGCACGATGTCGCGGACATGGACGATCAGGTCGGCCGTCGTCACTTCCTCCAACGTCGCGCGGAACGCCGCTACCAACTCGGTGGGCAGGTCAGAGACAAATCCCACCGTGTCGGACAGGATCGCCTTGTCGATGCCCGGTAAGCGAATCTCGCGCATCGTGGGGTCGAGTGTTGCGAACAACATATCCTCCGCCATGACGTCACTTCCCGTCAAGTGATTGAAGAAGGTCGATTTTCCAGCGTTGGTATAGCCGACGAGCGCGATGACCGGCCACGGCGCCCGCTGGCGTTTCGATCGCTGGAGTTGCCGCGTGCGCCGCGCATCCTCCAGGCTGCGCCGGATACGCGCCATCCGGCTGCGGATCATCCGCCG
>JASBSJ010000060.1 GCA_030148985.1 Sphingopyxis sp. | reverse complement strand
GCCTTCAGGCGCGCGACGGCTTCGTCGATGCTCGCCTGTGCGGCCTGTTGCTGGCCGGTGATCCCGGCGACCGAGACATAATAGAGAAATCCGCCCGCGCCTTCGAGGACGGCGGGCAGACGCGCGGTGTCGGTGGTCGGGGTGGCGAGGCGGATCAGGTCGACCCCGGCGGCGCGGAGCGCCGGGCCGAGTTCGGGGTCTTCCTCAGCCGGAACGTCGACGCAGATGACGCCATCGACGCCGGCCTTGGCGCATTCGGCGGCGAACCAGTCACCCCCGCGGATCGTCATCGGGTTGGCATAACCCATCAGCACGAGCGGAGTTTCGGGATGGCGGCTGCGGAAGGCGGCAGCGATGGCGAAGATGTCGGCGGTGGTCGTGCCCTTGGCGAGGCTGCGCAGGTTCGCCCGCTGGATCGCGGGGCCATCGGCCATCGGATCGGTGAAGGGCATGCCAAGCTCGATCACATCTGCGCCCCCCGCGACGAGCGCGTCGAGGTTCGCGGCGGTATCGCCATCGCCGCCGGTGATGAAGGCGACGAGCGCGGGATGGGGTTTGGTGAAGGCGGCGGCGAAGCGGGTCATAGCCCCACCCCCAGCGCGTCCGCCACCGTTGCAATATCCTTGTCGCCGCGGCCCGAGCAGTTGACGATGATGATCTTGTCCTTGCCCAGCGTCGGCGCGATGCGTTCGGCGGCGGCGATGGCGTGGGCGGACTCCAGCGCGGGAATGATGCCTTCGAGCTTCGTCAGCTTCTGGAAACTCGCAAGCGCCTCGGCGTCGGTGACGGGTTCGTAGCGGACGCGGCCGATGTCGTGGAGCCAGCTATGTTCGGGGCCGATGCCCGGATAGTCGAGCCCCGCCGAGATGCTGTGCGCCTCGGTGATCTGTCCGTCTTCGTCCTGCAGCAGATAGGTCTTGTTGCCGTGGAGGATGCCGGGCTTGCCGCCCGCAAGGCTCGCGGCGTGCTTGCCGCCCAGCCCTTCGCCGGCGGCTTCGACGCCGACGATTTCGACCTCGGTGTCATCGAGGAAGGGATGGAACAGGCCGATCGCGTTCGATCCGCCGCCAACGGGGGCGATCAGCATGTCAGGCAGGCGGCCCTCTGCCTCCAAAATCTGTGCCCGAGCTTCGTCGCCGATCACCGACTGGAAATCGCGGACGAGCTGCGGATAGGGGTGCGGCCCCGCAACCGTGCCGATGATGTAGAAGGTGTCGTGGACGTTGGCGACCCAGTGGCGCAGCGCCTCGTTCATCGCGTCCTTCAGCGTCTTGGCGCCGCTTTCGACCGCGACGACTTCGGCGCCGAGCAGCTTCATGCGGAACACATTTGGCTGTTGCCGCGCCACGTCGACCGCGCCCATGAAGATGGTGCAGGGCAGACCGAAGAGCGCCGCGACGGTCGCGGTTGCGACGCCATGCTGGCCGGCGCCGGTCTCGGCGATGATCTTGGTCTTGCCCATGCGTTTGGCGAGCAGGATCTGGCCGATGCAATTGTTGATCTTGTGCGCGCCGGTGTGATTGAGATCTTCACGCTTCAGATAGATTTTCGCGCCGCCGAGATGGTCGGTCAGCCGCTGCGCCAGCCACAGCGGACTGGGGCGGCCGACATAGTTTTTCAGCAGGTAATCGAACTCGGCCTTGAACGCCGGGTCGGCCTGTGCGGCGCGATAATGGCGTTCGAGGTCGAGGATCAGCGGCATCAGCGTTTCGGCAACATAGCGGCCGCCGAACTGGCCGAAATGGCCGCGATCGTCAGGGCCGGAGCGAAGGCTGTTGGGCAGGGTCGGGGCGTCGGTCATCGTCATATCCATCGGTTACGGGTGGGCATTCACTTGAAGAGCAGGTCTCAAGCGATCAGCGCCATCGTTTCCCGATGCGCAGGACGAGGGGTCGCAGCGTGGTCATCTGCCGACCGCTTTAAGGAAAGCGGCGATCTTGTCCACATCCTTGACGCCCGGTGCGTTTTCGACGCCCGACGAGACATCGACGAGCGGCGCGCCGGTTTCGGCGATCGCCTGCGTGACGTTGGCGGGAGTCAGACCGCCGGCGATGCCCCAATCCATTGTATGCCGGTGATTTTTGAGCAGCGACCAGTCGAAGCGCGTGCCCGTGCCCCCGGGCATCGCCGCGGCGGGGGCGTCGAACAGGATGCGATCGGCGATGCCATGATATTTCTGCATCCGGGTCAGCGTTTCGGCGTCCTTGAGCCCGATCGCCTTCCAGATTTCGGCGGGGGTCAGCCGTTTGACCACCGTCAGCCATTCGGGCGTCTCACTGCCGTGAAACTGGACGATGTCGGGGCGCACAGCGCCGAGCGCCTCGCCGGTCAGTTGCTGCGAGGCGTTGACGAGCAGCAGCGCGACCTTGACGTGCGGACCCGCGCGCTTGCGCAGCTCCGCCGCGGTCTTGAGGTCGACGTGTCGCGGGCTCGGCTCATAGTGGACAAGGCCGATGTGCGTCGCGCCGTGACGGATGGCGGCATCGACGCTTTCGGGCGTGGAGAGGCCGCAAATTTTGACGAGAGGGGGCATGGTCATCTTTATCCTGTGGTCAACCCGGCGACGGCCGGGATCTCACCGGCGCGATATGACGTGAGGGCGAGATCCCGGCCTTCGCCGGGATGACGGATGGGAGCGTTAAAGCGTCGCTTCGATTTCGCGCGCGGCAAGATCGGGGTCGGACGACTGGCTGATCGGGCGGCCGACGACGAGGATCGAGGCGCCGTCGGACATCGCTTGTGCCGGCGTGACGATGCGTTTCTGGTCGCCAATCCGGCCGTTCGCCGGGCGCACGCCGGGGACGACGAAGAAGCCACCGGGCCACGCCTTGCGCGCCGATTTCACTTCCTGTCCCGAGCAGACAATGCCGTCGAGTCCCGCTTCGCGCGCGAGCGCGGCGAGGCGGACGACCTGATCGTGCGGCGAACCGGCGACGCCGATGTCTTCGAGATCGGGCGCGTCGAGGCTGGTGAGCACGGTGACGGCGATAACCTTGGTGTCCTTGCCCGCAACCGCCTTGGCTTCCTCGAGCATCGCGCGCCCGCCCGCGGCGTGGACGGTCAGGATCGCGGGTTCGAGCGGGCGCAGCGCCTGGATCGCCTTGGCCACGGTGTTCGGAATATCGTGGAGTTTCAGGTCGAGGAAGATCGGCAGGCCGAGCTTCGCCATTTCATGCACGCCGTGATGGCCGTTGCCGCAGAAAAATTCGAGCCCCAGCTTCAGCCCGCCGACATGATGCCGCACCTTTTGCGCCAGCGTCAGCGCGGCGTCGAGATGCGGGGTATCGATCGCGAGATAGATGGGCGAGGTCATGGCTTATCCGGAGAGAAAAGATCGGTGGGGGCAGGGGGAATGTCGTTGACCGGCGCCGTGGCCGCGGGCGCCGGTTCGACCGGGCGGTGCGCGAGCGCGCGCAGATCGGCGGCCTGCCGCTCGCTGGCATCGAGGCGGCGTTTCAGCGACCAGCGCGTCGTGCGGAGCGCGATCCACATCGGGACGCTGCCGATCAGGAAGGCAGCGAGGATGACGACGGGCAGCTTGGTCTCTGCCTCCCAGCCCGGCCAGATGGTGACGGTCACGACCTGCCAGTTGGCCATCGCAAAGATGACCAGCACCGCGGTCAGTACGACCCAGATGATCGTTCGCAGGATACCCACGTCGTCTTGCTCCCTCTGTCGGTCCGGCGCGGACAGTATGACAGAATGCCCGGCTATTCCAGTTCTGATCCTCCCTGCGGCGAAGCCGTGGGGAGGGGGACCGCTCGCGTAGCGAGTGGTGGAGGGGCCGCGTCAAAGCCCCTCCGTCAGCGCTTCGCGCTGCCACCTCCCCATCGCTGCGCGACAGGGAGGATCAAGTCAGCCGAACACCCGGTCGAAGATCGTGTCCACATGCTTCATATGATAGTCGAGGTCGAAAAGTTCCGTGAGCTGCTCCGCCGACAGCCGCGCGGTGACGTCGGCGTCGGCCTTGAGCAGTTCGAGCAACGAGAGCTGGCCGTCGCTTTCCCACACTTTCATCGCGTTGCGCTGGACGAGCGCATAGCTGTTCTCGCGGCTGGCGCCCGCTTGCGTCAGCGCGAGCAGCACGCGCTGCGAGTGGACAAGCCCGCCCATGCGGTCGAGATTCTTCTGCATCCGTTCGGGATAGACGAGCAGCTTGTCGACGACGCCGGTGAGCCGCGCGAGCGCAAAGTCGAGCGTGATCGTCGCGTCGGGCCCGATGAAGCGTTCGACCGACGAATGGCTGATGTCGCGCTCGTGCCACAGCGCGACATTCTCCATCGCGGGTGTGACGGCGCTGCGGACCATGCGTGCGAGGCCGGTCAGATTTTCGGTCAGCACGGGGTTGCGCTTGTGCGGCATCGCCGACGAACCCTTTTGGCCGGGCGAGAAATATTCCTCGGCCTCGAGTACTTCGGTGCGCTGGAGGTGGCGGACCTCGACCGACAGGCGCTCGATCGACGAGGCGATGACGCCTAGCACCGCAAAGAACATTGCGTGGCGATCACGCGGGATGACCTGCGTCGAGACGGGCTCGATCGACAGGCCGAGCTTGGCCGCGACATGCGCCTCGACGCGCGGGTCGATATTGGCGAAGGTGCCGACCGCACCCGAGATGGCGCAGGTCGCGATTTCGGCGCGCGCCGCCTGAAGGCGTGCCTTGCAGCGCGAGAATTCGGCATAGGCTTCGGCCATTTTCAGCCCGAAGGTGACGGGCTCGGCGTGGATGCCGTGGCTGCGGCCGATCGTCGGGGTCAGCTTGTGCTCGAACGCGCGGCGCTTGATCGCGTCGAGCAAGGCGTCGAGGTCCGCGAGCAATATGTCGGCGGCCTGCGCGAGCTGGACCGCAAGGCAGGTGTCGAGCACGTCGGAGCTGGTCATGCCCTGATGCATGAAGCGCGCTTCGTCGCCGACATTTTCGGCAACCCAGGTCAGGAAGGCGATGACATCATGCTTGGTCACGGCCTCGATCGCGTCGATCGCGGCGACGTCGATCACGGGCTTCGTCGCCCACCAGTCCCACAGCGCCTTCGCCGCCGATTGGGGCACGGTGCCGAGTTCGGCGAGCGCGTCGGTCGCGTGCGCTTCGATTTCGAACCAGATGGAAAAGCGATTCTCGGCCGACCAGATCGCCGTCATTTCCGGCCGTGCATAACGCGGAACCATTGAATTTCCTTCCTTTTCGGGCGCCTTGTCGCGGAATCCCGGCGGAACCGCGACGGGGCGCCCCCTAGCAGGGACGGGGCGTTTCGCCAAATGCCGCGGCGCCGCAACCTTGGCGAAATATGGCGGGTTGCTTCCATGCCCCATCAGAATGGCGACAGGTCGCACCCCGCTCAAGTCGCCGCCAAAGGAGAATGATCGTGCTGAAACATATGCTTTTGATCGGTGCCGTCGCCATCGCCGCGCCGGCGTTTGCTCAGGCCACGCCGCCGGCCGAAGACGAAGCGCCGACTGCGCAGCCCGCGCCCGGCGACGATGAACCGGCGGACGATACCGCGCCGGATGACAAGAACAGCACGCCCATGGAGGAGCCGGTGCCCGATACGCCGCCGGCCGAACCGACACCGCCGACCGATGAGCCCGCCGAACCCGACGAGCCGACCGAAGCGGAACCGCAATAACGAACCTATTTAGGAGATATACGATGTTGAAAAAGATGTTTTTAATCGGTGCTGCAGCCGTGAGTTTTCCGGCGCTCGCGCAGACGACACCCCCCGCGTCCGACCCCGCCAGCCCGCCGACAACCACCGAACCGGCGACGCCCGCGCCGATGCCCGATAGCACCAGCCCGGCTCCGGCGCCGGCCCCCGACGCTTCGACGCCGCCCGCTGCAAGCGAGCCTGCGCCGTCGGGAACGGCGGCGACCCCTGCCCAGATTTCGCAGATCGTCGATCAGGAATTTCCGACCTATGACGGTGACGCGAACGGCAACCTCAACGAGGCCGAATTCGGCGCCTGGATGAAGAAGCTTCGCGCCGCTACCGACCCGAGTGCCGATCCTGAATCGGCCGAAGTGAAGGCGTGGATCGGGCAGGCCTATGCTGTCGCCGACGCCGACAAGTCGGGCGGCGTCGACAAGGCCGAACTGACGGGTTTCCTGTCGCGCGGCAACTGATTACCCTTGTGCGGGCGAGCAGCCGCCGGAGCGATCCGGCGGCTGTTTTGCTGCGCAGTTGATTCAGGCGACGCGATCGACCGCCTGTTCGACCTTCACGATTGACAGCTTGCGTTCGTGCCCGTCGCGGTCGGGCCAAAGGATCGACTGGCCCTCGCTCAGGCCGATCAGCCCCGCCCCGACCGGGGTGAGAATCGAAATGCGCCCCGCCGAAATGTCGGCCTCGCCCGGATAGACGAGTTCGACGGTTCGCTCGGCATCGGTTGCGGCATCGACGAAGGTGACGCGCGACTGCATCGTCACGACCCCCGACGGAAAGCGCGCCGCGGTGCGGATCGTCGCGCGATTGATCTCGCGCAGCAACAGGCCGCATATCTGCGGCAAATCCTCTTCCTTGCTGAGCGCAAGCTGGGTCAGGCGGTCGGCTTCGCGGTCGATCATCTGGATGGGCGGGCTTTTGGCCGCGCGGGGCGTGGTCATGGTTTCGGCTTTCGTGACAGGCAGAAGGGCGGCGACAGTCGAGCGCCGCCGACGAGATGAGTTGAATGGAAATGCGCCCCCGGGCTCAGGGCGCGGTGCGCCGGAACCCGGGGCTAGATGCCCGCGAGAAGCTGTCCCGCGTGGGAATGCATGCGAAGGGGGCGCTGCCGAATCTTCATACGCGCGATGATGTCGCGCGGCGCCGTGCAAGTCAAATGCGGGCGCCCGCTACAACAGTCCGAGAGCGCGAAAGCTGCGATAATCGGATCCTGCGATGATGATATGATCGTGTAGCACGATGCCCAGCCGCGCGCCGACGTCGGCAATCTCGCGCGTGATCGCAATATCCTGTCGGCTGGGTTCGGGGCTGCCGCTGGGGTGATTATGGACGATGATGATCGCCGAGGCGCCGAGGTCGAGCGCGCGCTTGACGATCTCGCGGACATAGATCGCCGATTGATCGATCGATCCCTCGCTCGCCAGCTCGTCGCGGATCAGCATGTTGCGCGAGTTGAGGTAGAGGATGCGCACGCGCTCGACGTCGATCGGCCCCATGTCGGCGCGCAGCCAGTCGAGCAGCGCATCCCAGCTGGACAGCAGCGGCTTGTCGCGAAACCCGCCCTTGAGCATCCGCAAGCTGGTGGCCTGCACGATTTTGAGCGCGGCGATGCCGGTGTCGCCCAGCCCGTCGACGCGGCGCAGCGATTCGGGATCGGCGCTGACAAGCTGCGCCAGCGAACCGAATTCGCGCAGCAGCGCTTTCGCCAGCGGCTTGGTATCGCGGCGCGGAACCGCAAGCGCGAGCAAATATTCGACCAGCTCATAATCGGCGAGGCCGTCGGCATCGGTCAGCAAACGGCTGCGCAGCCGCGCGCGATGGCCAAGGTGATCCGGTGTCTCGCTGTCCCCCATGATGCCCGGAATAACCGCCTTGTTCGGCGCACTCAACGGCAATAGGACGGGATGATGGCGATGTGGACCAATTTGCTGGAGCGAAACGCAATTTCCGGCGTTGGTGTCCTGCACAGGATGGGGCCGAGGGACAATATTTCGCACGCCATGCCGTCATTCGACGCCTTTTCAGTCCGGCAAACACCCGTTGTTGCGAGAGATACGGCGTGACCGAGGGCGGTGGCGCGGAGCGGCGGAGATGGCATCCCCGAAAACTGCTGTTCAAGAAGCGTTGGATGACCGCGGGTGCGGTTGCCGCGCTGGCGACCGGGACGTGGCTGGCGCGCGAGCCGATCGCCGATGAGTTCATCCGCGGTCAGCTCGAAAGCCGCGGCGTGCCCGCACAATATCGCATCGACGCGATCGGCTTTCGCAGCGAACGACTGTCGAATATCGTCGTCGGTGACCCGGCGCGGCCCGACCTGACCGCGCGGAAGGTCGAGGTCTTGCTCGGCTATGGTTTCACCGGCCCCTATGTATCGGGGATCCGCGCCGAAGGTGTGCGCCTCTATGGCCGCTTCGTCGATGGCCGCCTGTCGTTCGGCGCGCTCGACAAGTTTCGCGATCCTGAAAGCACCGATCCCTTTGCCTTGCCCGACCTGTCGGTGCTGCTCCGTGACGCGCGCGCGCGCGTCGAAACGCCGTGGGGCGATGTCGGCGCCGCGCTCAACGGTTCAGGCAATCTGCGCGAGAATTTCGCCGGTAAGCTTGCGCTCGTCGCCCCGACACTGACGGCAGGAGGGTGCAGCGCGCGCGGAGTCAGCTTTTACGGCGATCTGCGCGTGCGCGACGTGCGCCCCGCGCTGGTGGGGCCGCTGCATGGGCAGTCGCTGACTTGCGATAATGGCGCGGTGCGTGCGGCGTCCCCCCAGGTGGCCATCGACCTTTCCCTATCCGAAGATTTGCGCCAGTGGCGCGGCAGCGCCGATGCGAGCATTGCCTCGCTCGCCGCCGTTTCGCTCCGCGCCGACCGGCTCGGTGTGCTGGCGCGCTTCGATGGCAGCGCGGTGAAAACCAAAATTGACGTCGATGCGGAAATGGCGCGGCTGCGCGGCGCCGAATTCACCGCCGATACGGTACGTCTGGAGGCGGCAGGCAGCGTCGGCAGCGCCGCGCCGCGATTCGACGGGACGGTCGATTTCGCCAACGCCAGCTTGAGCGCAGCGGCGCGGCGCGCCATCGCGGGTAGTGCGGGCGGCCTCGACGGCACTCCCCTCGGTCCCCTTGCGACAAAGGCGACCGGGGCGATCGGCCGCGCGCTGGCCAGCACGCGCGGCCGTGCCGATTTTCAGTTGACGGGTGAAGGGCCGCTGGCGCGCATCGACCTGATCGCGCCGCAGCTGGCAAGCGCGAGCGGTGCGCGTTTCACCGGCGACGCCGACAGCCGAATCGGCTATCTCTATGGCGCCGATCAGCCGGCCTTGCTCGTGGCGGGCGAATGGAGTCTGGGCGGCGGCGACCTGCCTTCGGGAACGCTTAGCCTCGATCGGCGCGCCGACGGGAGGGTGCGCGGCGAAGCGCGGTTTTCTGCCTATGAAGCCAAAGGCAGCCGTCTGGCGCTCGATCCGGTGCGTTTTTCGGGCAGCCCCGGCGGAGCGTTGCGCTTCGCCACGACTGCGTTGCTGTCGGGGCCGCTGGCAGGCGGACGGGTCGAACGGCTGCGGGTGCCACTGGCGGGCACGGTTGCGCCGACCGGTGCATTTGCGCTCGATGGCGGATGCCACCGCGTTGGCGCCGACCGGATCGAGGTCGGCGGCTTCCGGTTGACGAGGAGCATGATCGATCTGTGCAGCCGCGCCCGGGCGCCGCTGCTGAGCGCCGGGCCCGGCGGACTGCGCGGCGCTGTTCGCGTGCCTCGCATCGCGCTTACCGGAACGAGCGGCGACTCTCCGCTGCGAATCGTAAGCGGGCCGGGGACCATAGACCTAGGCACGCTGCGCTGGTCGCTGTCGGGCGCCGACGTCCGGCTGGGCGAGGGCGAGAGTGTCACGCGCTTCAGCGCCGAACGCATCTCGGGTCGTGCCGCGGGCAGGGGCATGGCGGGCGAGCTTGTCGGCGCGGCGGGGAAGATCGGCGCGGTTCCGCTCGACATGAGTGAGATCGCAGGCGCGTGGCGCTGGGCGGATGGCGCGCTGACCTTGGAGGGTGGCCTGACGCTTACCGACAGCGCAACCCCCGAGGCGCGCTTCTATCCGCTCGTCAGCCGCGACGCGGTGCTGCGCTTCGCTGACGGCGCGATGGAGGCGACCGCGGGTTTTGCCGAGCGGACGACCGGGACGAAAATCCTCGACACCGTTATTCGCCACCGTTTCGCCGACAGCAGCGGCGCCGCCGACCTGAAGGTCGACGAATTGCGCTTCGACGAGGCCTTCCAGCCCGATCAGCTTACCTATCTGGCCAAGGGTGTCGTCGCCAACGTGCAGGGATCGGTCGTCGGTGACGGGCGGATCGAATGGGACGCCGCGGGTGTCACTAGCCGCGGCACTTTCGCGACTGCCGACGCCGATTTGGCCGCCGCTTTTGGCCCAGTTACAGGGCTCACCGCGACGCTCAGCTTCGACGACCTCATCGGCCTGCGCTCGGCGCCGGGGCAGGTCGCGCGAATCGATGAGGTCAACCCTGGCATTCCGGTACGCGAAGGGGTCATCGAATATAGCCTGCTCGGCGACAATCGCGTGCGGATCGAGGGTGGACGCTGGCCCTTTGCGGGCGGCGAGTTGCTGCTCCATCCGACGACGCTGAACTTCGCCGCCGACCAGCCGCGGCGGATGACCTTTGACGTGGTGGGGGTCGATGCCGCGGTGTTTCTGCAAAGCTTCGGGTTCGAGAATATCAACGCGA
This sequence comes from Sphingopyxis sp., assembly GCA_030148985.1. Taxonomy (GTDB): domain Bacteria; phylum Pseudomonadota; class Alphaproteobacteria; order Sphingomonadales; family Sphingomonadaceae; genus Sphingopyxis. The sequence goes on along the minus strand of JASBSJ010000060.1, from coordinate 28,919 downwards.
CGGGCAAGTTCGACGGCACGCTGCCGGTCGTGTTCGACGGGCTGGGCGGGCGGATCGAGGGCGGGCGGATCGACGCACGCGAAGGCGGCGGCACGCTCGCCTATGTCGGCGAACTCACGAACCGCAACCTTGGCACGATCGCCAATTTTGCCTTTGGCGCGCTGCGCAGCCTGCAATATGACGATCTGACGATCATCTTGAACGGGGATCTCGACGGCGAAATGGTGACCGATATCCGCTTTGGGGGCGTGGGACAGGGAGAGGGTGCGTCGCGCAATTTCCTGACCAACCAGATCGCGAAACTGCCGTTCGTGTTCAATGTGAAGATTACGGCGCCTTTCCGCCAACTGCTGACCTCGGCAAAAGGGTTTTACGACCCGTCGCTGCTGATCGAACAGAATCTGCCGGCGTTGATGCGCGCGCAGGAAGAAGCCGAGGCCGCCGCGCGCGGCGCAACCGCCCCCGTTCAGCCCCCAGAAAGCGAGCCTGTGCAATGACGATAACCAAGACCGGAGCAAGGAGGCTGGCCGTCAAGGCGCGCTGTCTGGTGGTGATGATTGCGATCCCGGCCCTTACGGGCTGCGTTCAGATCGACACGCCCGACAAGCCCATTGAGATCAACCTGAATATCAACATCCGTCAGGAAGTGGTGTACAGGCTCGACGGCGATGCCAAGAAGCTCATCGAGCAGAATAGCGAAATATTCTGATGACAGGGATGAACATGATGCGTTGGAATTCAGGAAAACTCACCGGACTGGCGCTGGCCGCCGTTGCCGCGACCGCGGCGGTGGCGCTTGCCGTGCCGTCGGCAATGGCGCAGCGCGATCCGGCTTACGCCGCGGCGCGCGCCGCAGGGCAGGTCGGCGAGCAGCCCGACGGCTATCTGGGCTTTGCCACTGCGCCGACCCCGGCGATCCGCGCGCTGGTGCAGGACATCAACATCAAACGCAAGGCCGCCTATACCGAGCGCGCACAGGCGACCGGCAGCACTGTGGAGCAATTCGCCTTTACCAGCGGCTGCAACCTGATTGCGAGCACCAAGCCGGGCGAGAAATATCTGACCCCCGGCGGTGCATGGAAAACACGCGATGCGAGTCCGCCCGAGCGCGATGCGCGCTGCCCGTAAGCCATATGACGCATAACGGGGCCCTGCGGGGCCCTCCAGATGCCGCCGCGCCCCTAAACGCGGCGGCATTTTTGCGCGCGCAAGCAGAAGCATTGACTTAATGGGGCGGCGTTCCTAAACGGGCCGCGCCTTAGGGGTACCCCGAATTTTCGGGCCTTTTTTCGCAGGCGGAATCGGGGCTTTCCGGTTTCGTTTCAGGAGGATGGCGAGGGAATGACGGGCAAGGGCAGCGATCCGGAACTTGGCTCGGAGGATTCGCGCCTGGTCTCGCTCGAAGAGCGATTGGACCGGGCCGAAGCCGCAGAGGCAAAACGGACCGCAGTGAACGCCGGACCGGAATCCGATGCCAATTACCGGCTCGGCAACCGGGTGCTGGCCGAACTGCTGGGCGGATTGATCGGCGGCGGCCTGTTCGGCTGGTTGATCGACCGGTTCGCGGGCACCGAACCCTGGGGGCTGTTGGGCATGTTGTTGATGGGGATCGTCGTGGCGTTCCGGAACATCATCCGCCTGACAACAACGCCCCGCAAATAGCGGGACGCAAAGGATATTATTGGCGGGACGGCCGGGTGCGCCGCCCCGCATTGCGCGTGGAGTGAAGAGTGGCGGCGGAATCCGGCAAGATCGACCCGATGCACCAGTTCGAGGTGACCCCGCTCGGCGGTGGTTTCAACCTTGGCGGGCAGGACATCCTGTTCACCAACAGCGCGCTGTGGATGGTGGTTGCGGCCATCACGCTTGGCCTGTTCATGTGGGGCGGGATGCGCCGCCAGCTCGTTCCGGGCCGCTGGCAAGCGGCGGTCGAAGGCTTCACCGGCTTTATTTCGAGCATGATGATGGCGAATATCGGCACCGAGGGCCGCAAATATACGCCCTATGTTTTCTCACTCTTCATGTTCATCCTCTTTTGCAACCTGCTCGGCATGTTGCCGCTCGGCGTTCTGGGGCTGCATCCCTTTACCGTCACCAGCCATCTTGCGATCACCGGCGTCCTTGCGCTGATCAGCTTCGCGATCGTCCTTGTCGTCGGTTTCTGGCGCCATGGCCTGCATTTCTTTTCGCTCTTCGTGCCGCATGGAACGCCGCTGCCGATGATCCCGATCATCGCGCCGATCGAGTTCGTGTCGTTCATGGTCCGCCCGTTCAGCCTTGGCCTGCGTCTGTTCGTCGCGATGACCGCGGGGCACGTGCTGCTGAAAGTGCTGTCGGGCTTCGTGATCAACGGCTTCAACGCCGAAACGCTGTGGCTCGGTTCGATCGTTTCGGTGCTCAGCTTCACGTTGATGATCGGTATCAGCGCGCTCGAACTGCTCGTCGCCGGTATCCAGGCCTATGTTTTCGCCCTGTTGACCTCGCTTTATATCAACGACGCGGTCAACCTTCACTAATCCCGTTTATAACAAACGTTTATACCAAGGAGTTACGATAATGGACGCAGAAGCAGCAAAGCTGATCGGTGCTGGTCTCGCCGCAATCGGTGCCGGCATGGCCGCCATCGGCGTGGGTAACGTATTCGGCAGCTTCCTCGAAAGCGCGCTGCGCAACCCGGCCGCCGCCGACGGCCAGCAGGGCCGCCTGTTCATCGGCTTCGCCGCCGCCGAACTTCTCGGCCTGCTGGCGTTCGTCGTTGCGATGATCCTGCTCTTCGTCGTCTGATTACGACGATCGGGTGACGCCGGTCCTTCGGGACCGGCTTCGCCATTTGCAGATTCTCACCTTTTCAAGGTTCGCCTTCCATGCCCCAGATAGCCCAGCTCACCGCTGACAATTGGTATCTTGCCTCGCAGCTTTTCTGGCTGCTGGTCGTGTTCGCCGGCATTTATGTCGTGATCGGCCGCGGCATGCTGCCCAAGATCGAAGCGACGGTGGACGCGCGCGACCGCAAGGTCGCCGACGATCTGGCGGCTGCAAAAGCGGCGCACGCCGCCGCCGACACGCTGGAAGACAGCTATCGCCAGCAAGGCGAGGCGAGCCGCGCTGCGGCGCAGAAAGCGGTGGCCGAGGCCAAGGACAAGGCGGCCAAGGACGCCGAAAAGCGTCTGGCGAAGGTCGACGCCGAACTCGCTGGCAAGCTGTCGGCGGCCGAGGCTGACATCGCGGCAGCGCGCTCGTCGGCGATGGCGGAAATCGAATCGGTCGCAGCCGAAGCGGCGGGCGAGCTCGTCGCCAAGCTGTCGGGCGTGAAGGTCGCTGCGGCGGATGCCAAGGCGGCAGTTAAGGCGGTGCTTCATGGCTGATTTCACCCTGATCCTTGCCGAAGGCGTTGCCGAACCTACGGCCTTCGGTCTCAACGCGACCGTATGGGTCTCGATCGCGATGCTCGTGTTTCTGGGCATTCTCGTCTGGAAGGGCGTGCCCGGCGCGATCGCCGCAATGCTCGACAAGCGGATTGCCGAGATTTCGAAGCAGCTGAACGAAGCCGAACAGCTGCGCCTCGACGCCGAATCGCTGAAGGCCGAATATGAGGCGAAGCTTGCCGACGCCGCGCGGGAAGCCGACGAGATGCGCGCGCGCGCCGATGCCGAGGCCGAAGCGCTGGTCGCCAAGGCCAAGGCCGATGCAACCGCGCTGATCGCGCGCCGCAAGCAGATGGCCGAGGATCGCATCGCCGCCGCCGAAGCGACCGCGCTGGTCGAGGTCCGCACTGCAGCCGCCAAGGCGGCGACCGAAGCGGCGGCGAGACTGATCGCCGATAAGCATGACGCCGCGGCCGACAAGGCGCTGGTCGATCAGGCGATCGCGGGCGTCGCCAAGAGCTGACCGCTCCGGCATGGCTGAGAACAAAACGCCCGCGGATTTCCGCGGGCGTTTTGCTGTGTGGTGGTTTCAACGGGGCGGTATGGCCGAAAGCGACCAATGGCGGACATAGGGAAAAGCCAGCCCCTCCCCTTCAGGGGAGGGGCAACGAAGACTTGGCAGCTTGCTGCCTAGTCGTAGTGGGGCGGGGCCTATCGGCCTCGCGCAGGGCAGATAGGCCCCACCCCAACCCCTCCCCTGAAGGGGAGGGGCTTAGGCGGCCGCAATGTCAACTCACCACCCCAAAACAGCCTTCGCCCGACAGGCAAAAAAAACGCTGTCCTACATGACCTGGCTGTGCCAGCCTTAATGCCAGCTCTTTCAATATGTGGAAAAAAAAAAGCGATTGCAGCCCAGCCTGTGAACCGGCACGGCATTGTCCACCAGGGTGGCCAATCGGGGCACCGCGCAAGGCTGACCTTTACTGAACTTTGGAACTATCCAGCGGCCTCCACCCCGATCGCCGGGCACCCTATCGCTGCCGCTGGCGCCACCCCATTTCTTCGAGTTCGAGCAAATCCATCGGGACGCGGATGGTGCGGATCGCCAGCCGCACCTCGATCAGGAACAGGATCAGCGAAACGAGCAGCAGCAGCATCGCTACCGCAAAAGCCCATGACGCCGCGACCGCCAGATTGGCGCCGGTGAAGGCTTGCGTAAACAGCAGGGCGACGAGCAGGCAGACGACGATGCCGCCAGCGACCGCGGCCAGAATCGAATTGTTGATCACCGCCATGCGCCGGTCGGCGACGCGCAGTTCGGCGACGATGCGATCATGCTCGGCGCCTTCGGTATCGGGCCAGCGTTCCATCAGCACGCGCGAGCGATCGACCACGCGCGCGAGGCGCCCCGCGATGACGTTCAGCAGGCTGCCGGTCGCCACCAGCAGGAAAACCGGCGTGACGGACAGCTGAATCGTCTGCGCGATGGCGCTCGCGTCGAGGCTCATTTATCCGGCGCCGCCCGCGGCGACCGAAGGCGTGTTCACGCCATGCATGGCCAGGAATTTGCGGACATTGCGCGCCGCTTGCCGGATGCGCTGTTCATTCTCGACCATCGCGATGCGAACATAGCCCTCGCCATCCTCGCCATAGCCGACGCCCGGCGCGACCGCGACCTTGGCGTGGGTCAGCAGCTGTTTGGAGAACTCCAGACTGCCCATATCCTTCAGCGCCGGCGGCAGCGGCGCCCAGGCGAACATCGACGCAGGCGGGCTGGGGATGTCCCATCCGGCGCGACCAAAGCTTTCGACCATCACGTCGCGGCGCTTTTGATAGAGCTGGCGGTTCTTTTCGACAATGTCCTGCGGCCCGTTGAGCGCCGCGCACGCCGCGGCCTGAATGGGGGTGAAGGCACCATAGTCGAGATAGGATTTGACGCGCGTCATCGCCGCGATCAGCCGCTTATTGCCGACCGCAAAGCCCATGCGCCAGCCCGCCATCGAATAGGTTTTCGACATCGAGGTGAACTCGATCGCGACGTCCTTCGCCCCCGGCACCTGCAGGATCGAAGGCGTCGGGTTGCCGTCGTAATAGAGCTCCGAATAGGCGAGGTCGCTGAGCACCCAGACCTTGTTCTCCTTCGCCCACGCGACCAGCCGTTCGTAAAAGGCCAGATCGACGGCTTCCGCGGTCGGGTTCGACGGATAATTGACCACCAGGATCGACGGGCGCGGGACGGTGAAGGCCATCGCGCGGTCGAGCGCGCGCCAGTAATTCTCGTCGGGCGTCGTCGGCACGCTGCGGATCGTCGCGCCGGCGATGATGAAGCCGAAGGTGTGAATGGGATAGCTGGGGTTCGGCGCCAGCACGACGTCGCCGGGCCCGGTGATCGCGGTCGCGAGGCTCGCGAGCCCCTCCTTGGACCCCATCGTCACCACGACCTCGCTCTCGGGGTCGAGTTCGACGTTGAAGCGGCGGCCGTAATAATTAGCCTGCGCCTTGCGCAGTCCCGGTATGCCCTTTGACTGCGAATAGCCGTGCGCGTCGGGTTTGCGCGCGACCTCGCACAATTTGTCGATCACATGGTCGGGCGGCGGCAGGTCGGGGTTGCCCATCCCCAGGTCGATGATGTCTTCTCCCGCGGCACGGGCGGCCGCACGCATCGCATTGACTTCGGCGATGACGTAGGGCGGCAGGCGCTTGATGCGATAGAATTCATCGTCGGACATGGGGAACTAGAACAACTCCTTTACGTATGCGTTCAAATAGCCGCGAGCGGCGCCTCGCCAGCCGCGACGCGGCTTGTTATAGGGATTCTCACGGCACTGACCAGCAGGAACCAGCATGACCGATATGGGTGAGGACAAGAGCAGCGGCACGGCCAATCCCTTCATGCCCTCGCCCGAGGATGTGCAGCATTGGGCGAGCGTGATGGGCCGGGCGCAGCAGATGATGCTCGACTATGCGCTGGGCCAGGCGAACCAGGGCAATAGTGCGGCGGCGAGCCTGTTCGACCCCGCAAGCTGGCTACAAAATCCGACGACACAGCTCTGGGCCGAACAATCGGCGAAGATGTGGGAACAGGGCGCCGCCTTCTGGGCCTCGCTCGCCGCGCTTCAGCCACCCTTTGCCCCCGCCGCCGACGCGCCGAAGGATCGACGTTTCGCCGATCCCGACTGGACCGCAAACCCCGTGTTTGCGCTGATCCGTCAGACCTATGGCCTGCTCGCCGAGCAATTGCTCGCGACGACGCGCTCGATGCAGGGGCTCGACGAACACGCCCGCGCCAAGCTGGAGTTTGCGGCGAAGAATATGGCCGAGGCGCTGTCGCCCTCGAACCTTGCGATCACCAATCCCGAGGTCATCAAGCGCGCGATCGAGACGCGCGGCGAAAGCCTGCTCAAGGGGCTGGAGCATATGCTGACCGACTTGTCGCGCGGGCAGCTTTCCCACGTCGATCCCGAAGCCTTCGAGGTCGGGGTCAATATCGCGACGACGCCGGGCAAGGTCGTCCACGAAACCGATCTGTACCAGCTCATCCAATATGATCCGGCGACGAAGGATGTGTTCACTGTCCCGCTCGTCATCTTTCCGCCGTGGATCAACCGTTTCTATATCCTCGACCTCAATCCGCAGAAAAGCTTTGTCAAATGGGCGACCGAACAGGGGCTGACCGTGTTCATGGTGTCGTGGAAGTCGGCCGATGCGTCGATGAGCGAGATCGTCTGGGACGATTATGTCGCGGCACAGGTCGATGCGATCGACACGGTGCGCGACATTCTGGATGTCCCGCAGGTTCACACGATCGGCTATTGCGTCGCGGGCACGACGCTCGCCGCAACGCTGGCGATGCTCGCCGCACGCGGCGAGGCGGACAAGGTGAAGTCGGTCACCTTTTTCACTGCGCAGGTCGATTTCGAGCTGGCGGGCGACCTCAAGATGTTCGTCGATGAAACCTATCTGGCGCTGCTCCAACAGCTGTCGGCGCCCGGCTACCTCGACGGGCGTTATATGGCCGCGACCTTCAACAGCCTGCGCGGGCGCGATCTCATCTGGAATTATGTCGTCAGCAATTACCTGCTCGGCAACGACTATCCGCCCTTCGACCTGCTTTACTGGAATGGCGACACGACCAACCTGCCCGCCAAGTGGCATCGCCAATATCTGACCGAGCTGTATCGCGACAACCGGCTGGTGATACCGAACAGCCTGACGGTGTGCGGCACCCCCATCGATCTTCGCAAGATCGAGACCCCCGCTTATATTCAGGCCGGGCGCGAGGACCATATCGCGCCGCTGCCAAGCGTCTGGCGGCTGATGCACCATCTGTCGGGGCCAAAGACCTTCGTGCTTGCCGGGTCGGGACATATCGCGGGCGTCGTCAACCCGCCCGCCGCGGGCAAATATCAATATTGGACCGGCGACAATGACGCCGCGACGCTCGATGACTTCATCGCCGGCGCGAGCGAAACCAAGGGCAGTTGGTGGCCGCACTGGATCGAGTGGATCGCGGCGCAGGATGACGAAAAGACCCCCGCCAAGGGCGCGCGCATTCCTGGAAAGGGCCGCCGCAAGGCCATTGAGGACGCGCCCGGACGCTACGTCAAACTGCGGTAATATCTTGCCGCTACACCGGCATCGGGCCGGGATTTTCATTTATTGTGCGCTGCACAAAAAATACTCTTGAAATCGCCGATCCACTCCTATATTGTGCACTGCAACATAAAAGGAGTTGTCCCGATGGCTACCAAGATGGATAGTGCCGAAAAGGCTTTCGAAGCCGCGACGCTGGAAACCGCCGCCAAGCCGGTGGCGACTCCGGCCGCCCCGGCCCCGACCGCTGCTCCGGCAGCTGCGCCCGCCGCGGCGCCCGCAAAGACCAAGCCCGTGAAGGCAAAAGTCAAGCCGGCTGTGAAAAAGGCTGCTGCTCCCAAGGCCGCTGCCAAGAAAGCCGCCCCTGCGAAGGCGGCCGTGAAGAAAATTGCCCCCAAGGCTGCACCGAAGCCGGTTGCCGCCACCGCCAGCAAAGGATTCAAGACCATGAACGACACTGTCAAGAAAATGGCCGAAGACGCCAAGGCCCGCACCGAAGCCCTGACCGCCGATTTCAACGAAAAGGCCAAGGAAGCCATGGCCAAGACCAGCAAGATCGCCGAAGAAGCCGTCGAGTTCAACAAGGCGAACCTCGAAGCGCTCGTCGAATCGGGCAAGATTGCCGCCAAGGGCATGGAAACGCTCGGCCAGGAAGGCGTCAGCTTCGCTCGCAAGAGCTTTGAAGACACGACCGCCGCACTGAAGGGCTATACCGCCGTCAAGACCCCGGCCGACTTCTTCAAGCTTTATGCTGAAAACAGCAAGAAGGCGTTCGACGCCGCTGTTGCGCAGACCTCGAAGACCAGCGAACTCGTCGTCAAGCTGACGAACGACAGCTTCGCGCCGATCTCGAACCGCGTTTCGGTCATCACTTCGAAGATGAAGGCCGCGTAAGCGCTTTCACCTTCCTTCGTCGACGCGGACACTTCCCCCTCCCTCCCCGTCTGCGTCGGCACCCCCAAGGCCGCCCGCTTCCCAGGAAGCGGGCGGTTCTTGTTTTTTGGCTCCGTCATCCCTCGCGAGGATGACGAAAAGGGGGTTAATGTGACACCGCGCCCCTTGCGCTTCGGCCGCGCCTTGCGATATTCCTGCGCATGATGTTTCCAGTCCCGACCATAAACCCGATCCGCGCGATGGCGGACAAGGACGACGGCTCGCCGGGCACCCCCGGTGTCGGCATCGCCACGCGTACCCGCGCCAAGGCGAAAAAGCCCTCGATGTACAAGGTGCTGCTGCTCAACGACGATTATACGCCGATGGAGTTCGTCGTCATGGTGCTGCAACGCTTTTTCAACATGGACATCGAACAGGCAACGCAGGTGATGCTGCACGTCCACCAGCAGGGCGTCGGCGTGTGCGGCGTGTTCAGCTACGAAGTCGCCGAAACCAAGGTCAATCAGGTGATGGACGCCGCGCGGCAAAACCAGCACCCGCTGCAATGCACGTTGGAGAAGGCCTGATCTAAGTCCCCTTGGCCGTCTGCTCGGCCTTGAGTGCCACGGAAGGCTCTCCCTTAAGGTCACCGTAGCGCAATATCTCGCCGCATTCGGGGCAGACTGTCGACGTTCCGACGTCGGCGCCGCAAGCGCGATGGATATAGCGCATCGCCGGGCCTGACCCCGTCTCACCCGCTTCATAGGCCCAGCGCTCGGCCCAGTTGCGCATCGCATAGAGGACGTCGAACAGATCCTTGCCCTTCGCGGTCAGGCGATATTCGTGGCGTGGCGGCCGCTCCTGATAGGCGTGGCGTTCGACCACCCCTTCCTTTTCCAGCAGCTTCAATCGCGCCGAGACGAGCTGGGGGCCGAGCCCCGTATTCGCGGCGATTGCCTCGAACCGCCGCCGCCCAAAGAAAAGCTCGCGCAGGATCAGCAGCACCGCGCGGTCGCCGAGAATCTCGGCTGAACGCCCAACGGGGCAGAAAGTGTCCGACAGGTCTGCGCGTTTGGGCATCAACCACCTTCCCTGCCTGTCATTGCGAGCAAAGCGAAGCAATGACGAGATTCTTTGTCGCGATAGTCTTGCAACCTTGATGTTTGACAAATTCGCTTGTCACTATGATTATCATAGTTACTATTAGGCGCAAGAGGAGAGTCGCGCATGTCCCATCCCGCAGCCGTCATCATCGGCGCCGGCGACGCCACCGGCGGCGCGATCGCCCGCGCCTTTGCCGCCGAAGGTCTCACCGCCTGCGTCAACCGCCGCGAACGCAACGCCGAGCAGTTGGAAGCATTGGCGCAATCGATCCGCGATGAGGGACATAGGGCCCGCGCCTTCCCCGCCGACGCGCGCAGCGAGGAGGCGATGGTCGCGCTGTTCGACACAGTCGAGGCCGAAATTGGGCCGGTCGAGGTCGCGGTGTTTAACATCGGCGCCAATGTGAATTTCCCGATCACCGAGACGACGCTGCGCGTTTACACAAAGGTCTGGGAAATGGCGTGCCTTGGCGGTTTCCTGATGGGGCGCGAGGCGGCGAAGCGCATGGCGCCGCGCGGCCGCGGTACAATCCTCTTCACCGGCGCGACGGCAAGCCTGCGCGGCGGATCGGGCTTCGCGGCCTTCTCCGGCGCCAAAGGGGCGCTCCGCATGCTCGCACAATCGATGGCGCGCGAGTTGGGGCCGCAGGGCATCCATGTTGCGCACACGGTGATCGACGGTGCGATCGACACCGACTTCATCAAAGGCCGCCACCCCGATTTCGACAATGCAAAGGCGCAGGATCTGATCCTGAACCCGGCGGCCATCGCCGCCAATTATGTGATGCTGCACAAGCAGCCGAAAAGCGCGTGGACGCACGAACTCGACCTTCGCCCGTGGGGAGAAACATGGTGACCAAAAGCCTTGAACTCATCTTCGATTTCGGTAGCCCCAACGCCTATCTGGCGATGAAGGCGCTCCCCGACCTGCTTGACCGCACCGGCGCCGACCTCGTCATCACGCCCTGCCTGCTCGGCGGCATCTTCAAGGCGACGGGCAACAAGGCGCCGATGGTGCAATATGCCGATGCGCCCGCAAAGCTCGCCTATGAAAATCTCGAAATGCGCCGCTTCATCGAGCGCCACGGCCTGACGCGCTTTCGCATCAACCCGCATTTCCCGGTGAACACGCTGACGATCATGCGCGGCGCGCTCGTCGCCGAGGACGAAGGCAATCTCGACGACTATATCGACGCCGTGAACCGCGCGATGTGGGAGGAAGGGCTGAAGATGGACGACGCGGAGATCATCGCGGCCTTCCTGTCAGCGAACGGCTTCGACGGCCCCGCGCTGCTCGCGCGCACGCAGGAACCCGCGATCAAGGCAGAGCTGGCCCAAAACACCGACACCGCGGTCGCGCGCGGCGTGTTCGGCATTCCGACCTTCTTCGTCGGCGAAGAGATGTTTTTCGGCAAGGACCGGCTGGGCCAGATCGAGGAGGCGCTGTTGCAGGCTGGCTGACGCGGCGCGCTTGCGCGGCACCGCGCATCCGCTAAAGACCGCGCATGGATCAAATCGTCATTCGCGGCGGCCAGCGACTCAAGGGCCGTATTCCCATCAGCGGTGCCAAGAACGCCGCGCTCACGCTGCTGCCTTGCGCGCTGCTCACCGACGAGCCGCTGACCTTGCGCAACCTGCCGCGCCTCGCCGACGTCGACGGCTTTGGGCACCTGCTCAACCAGCTCGGCTGCTCGACGACGATCGAGGGGTCGCGCCCTGAGGATTTCGGCCGCGTGATGACCGCGCGCGCGACGACGCTGACCTCGACCGTCGCGCCCTATGACATTGTGCGCAAGATGCGCGCGTCGATCCTCGTGCTCGGCCCGCTGCTCGCGCGCGCGGGCGAAGCGACCGTCTCGCTGCCCGGCGGCTGTGCGATCGGCAACCGCCCGATCGATCTGCACCTGAAAGCGCTCGAAGCCTTTGGCGCCGAGATCGAGCTGGCTTCGGGCTATGTGAAGGCCGTCGCCCCCGGCGGGCGCCTCGCGGGCGGCAAGTTCACCTTCCCTGTCGTCTCGGTCGGTGCGACCGAAAATGCCGTCATGGCAGCGGTGCTCGCCAAGGGAACGTGCGTGCTCGAAAATGCGGCGCGCGAGCCCGAGATCGTCGACCTGTGCAACTGCCTCGTCGCGATGGGCGCGCATATCGAGGGGATCGGCACCGAAACGCTGACGATCGAAGGCGTCGATCGCCTCCACGGCGCGACCTATCGTGTGATGGCCGACCGCATCGAGGCGGGAAGCTATGCCTGCGCGGCGGTGATCACCCAGGGCGATGTCGAACTGGTCGGCGCCAAGGCGAGCGAGATGGAAGCGACGCTCGCCGCGCTGCGCGAAGCCGGCGCAACCATCGAAGACACCAAGGGCGGAATCCGCGTGGCCATGTCGGGCCGCGCGCAGCCAGTGACGCTCAGCACCGCGCCCTATCCCGGTTTCGCCACCGATATGCAGGCGCAGTTCATGGCGATGGCGACGCTCGGCACCGGCGCGTCGCTGTTCACCGAAACGATCTTCGAGAATCGCTATATGCACGTCCCCGAACTGGCGCGCATGGGCTGCGACATCCAGGTCAAGGGCCGCACCGCGGTGGTGCGCGGGGTCGACCATCTGATCGGCGCGCCGGTGATGGCGACCGACCTGCGCGCGTCGATGAGCCTCATCATCGCCGGGCTTGCCGCGCAGGGGCAGACCGAGGTCAACCGTGTGTATCACCTCGACCGCGGTTACGAGCGGCTGGAGGAAAAGCTCCAGGCCGTCGGCGCAGACATCGAACGGATCAGCGCGGGGTAACGCCCAGCTTCTCGGCGCGGCCGTAAGGCCCACGCACCTCACCCTTCATCCAGTCGCCGAGAAGCGTCAGATAGCCGTCGGTGATGCGCGTGTAGGACCGCTTTCCGTCCGCGCCGGTCGTGAACTCGATCATGCCATGGTCGGTGCCGGGGAACAGATAGACGTCGATGGGCTGTCCCGCCGCCTGCAAATCCGCCAGCGCGGCGCGCGTCGTTTCAATCGGTGCTTCGCGATCCTCGCCCGCGAGCACCCACAGGAGCGGCGTGCGCAGTCGGCGGAGGGCGCCCACCGCGTCATAATCCCAGATCAGCTCCAGACTGTCGAAGCGCGGACGCCCGATCCGGCGCAGCTCGGCATTGGGCGTCCGCAGGATCGTCCCGCTGTGCTCACCCTTGATCTGCGCGGCCCACGGCTTGTCGGCAAGCGCGGTGCGCGCGGCGTCGAGTTCGACATAGCCATCCTTGAAGTTCGTCAGCAGCAGCTTGGCGGTCGCCGCCGACAAGCGGTTCACGAGCGTTTCGGCATCCTTGCCCAGCCCGACCGCGCGCACTTCGGAGATCATCTGCTCGCGGTCCTCTTCGATCGGCGAGGCGACGAGGCCGAAACCGACCGCAACAAAATCGGCGGGGGTCAGCGTTGCAGCGAGCGGGGCGACCCACCCGCCCTGGCTGCCGCCGAAAAAACCTGTGCGCCCGGTGCGCCCCGGCAGCATCGCGCGCGCCTGTTTGAGCGCGGCGGCGGCGTCGCTCGCGAGCAGTTCGAAATTCTGCGTATATTCACCCTCCGACGCGCCCGTGCCGCGTTTGTCGTAAACGAAGACCGACAGCCCCTGCGCCGCCATTGCATAGCCATAGAGGCCGCCGATCGGCGATGTGCGTTCGGACCCGTGGACCATGACCACCAGCGGCCGCCGCGGGTCGGCGCCCGGCGGTTCGATCAACACGCCCGCGAGCGTGCTTCCGGCACTGTCGAACGTCGCCGGGGTTTCACGGAAGGCGACGCGCGCCCACGTCTTCGCGCTGGCGTCCTGACCGATGCGCACGCCGTCGGGGGCGCAATCGAGCGGGGCGTCGGCGTCGCCCGTCGACCCGCGGCGCCCGTCGCGGAACAGATAGCGCAACCCGCCCGCGGGATTGATCGTCGATTTCGCCAAAGCGACAAAGTCGCCGTCGGCGCTGCGATAGGCACCGACCTGACAGGATTCCTGCGCAAGAGCGGGCGGGGCGAGGGTCACCGCGAGGGCGAACGCGAGCAATTTGCGTATCATGGCAGCGTCTTAGCGCCCGCACCGGCGCCGTCGCAACGGCTTTCGATCAACCGTCGGAATCGACCGGCAAAGACACCATATTGCCGCTGACCGAGGGGCGCTCGGGGCGCCTGGCGACCGCGATCACCAGCCCGATCAGCGCGACGACGCCGCCCGCGACCGACAGCATCGCCCAGCGATAATCCTCGAACGCGGTCGAAAAGCCCATGGCGATGATCGGGATCAGCACGCTCGACCAGGCGGCCTGGCCCGGCCCGACCGCGCGGATGACGTTGAAATAGAGCGGAAAGGTCACCGCGCTGGCGATGACGCCCAGATAGAGGACGCCGCCAAGATAGGCCGCGGTCGCCTCGATCACCGGCGGCCCTGTGGTGATCCACGCATAGCAACCGTCAACGATCGCCGCGAGCAACATCGCCCAGGCGATCATCACGACCATCGACTGCGCGCGCGCGATTGCCGTGCCCTGCATCACATTGGAGATCGAGGCGCTGATCACCCCCGCCAGCGTCAGTGCGGTGCCGATCAGCACCTCGCCCGCGCCCAGCGCCGCGGCGCGATATTCGTGCAGGATCATCAGGCCCACGCCGGCGATCGCAATCCCCGCGCCGAGCAGGAAGCGTCCCTCCAGCGGCGTTTTCAGAAAGGCGCGCCCCATCAGCGTATTGGGAACGATCAGCAGCGCAAAGAGCACCGCGACAAGGCCCGAGGTGATATGCTGCTCGGCCCGGTAGACGAAGTTGAAGTTCAGCGCGAATTGCGCGATTCCGAGCACCGCAGCGAACAGCAGCGCGCGCGGTTCGAGCCGCAGCCGCTCGCCGCGGATCGCGGCAAAGGCGAACATCGCCGCCGCGGCCACCGCAAAGCGATAGGTCACCGACCAGCTCGGCGGCACGACGCCAAGCTGCCCCTTGATGACGATCCACGTCGACCCCCAGATCAGCGTGACGAGCATGAAGGGCAGCAGCACCCGCGGGCTGAGCAGCGTCGGCTGCTCGTCGGTCATAACGCGCCGATCGCGGCGGCAAGCGGCGCCACCGCGTCGGCATCCTGATCCCAGCTGACGACGAGCCGCGCTGCGCCATCGCCCCAGTCATAGAAGTCGAACCCCGCGCCGCGCAGCCGTGCCGCCTCGTCGGCGGACAAGCGCACGAACAGCTCATTCGCCTCGACCCGATACATCAGCCGGCTGCCGCACGCCGCGGCGAGTTTCGCCGCGCCCGCATTGGCGGCGCGCGCGTTGGCGAGCCACAAATCATCTTTCAGCATCGCGCGAATCTGCGCCGCGACGAAGCGCCCCTTGCTGAGCAGATGCCCGCCGCGCTTCTTGAGTTCGCGCACCCCCGCGCCGCCACTGCCGCCGAAAAAGACGATCGCCTCGGCCATCATCGCGCCGTTCTTGGTAAAACCGAACGACAGCGCGTCGACCCCGGCGCGCCAGGTCACATCGGCGGGCGCACAGCCGAGGAAGGCGACGGCATTGGCGAAGCGCGCGCCGTCCATATGCAGCTTCAACCCCTTGCGCTTGGCGATCTCGCTGATCTCGCCGATTTCGTCCGGCCGCCACGCGAGGCCATATTCGGTCGCGTTCGTGATGCTTACCGCAGCGGGCTGAACCTGATGCACGTCCTGCCGGATGCCGGCGATCCGCGCCTTCAGCGCCGCGGTGTCGATCTTCGCGCCGCGGCCGGGGAGCGGCATCAGCTTGGCGCCGCCCGAATAGAAAGACGGCGCACCGCATTCGTCGACCTCGATATGCGCTTCCTCATAACAGAGGATGCCCTGCCACGGCCGCACGAAATGCGCGAGGATGATGCTGTTCGCCGCGGTCCCGGTCGATACCCAGACAACCTCGCAGTCGGTTTCGAACAGATCCGAAAAGGCCGCGTCGAGCGACTGGCTGAGCGCGTCGCCGTCATAGGCGGTGTCGACATGGTTGGCGGCGACGAGCGCGTCCATCACGGCCGGATGGACGGCGGCGGCATTATCCGAAAAGAAACGGGTTGCGGTCATGCGCCGCGCCTTACCGTCCCTGCTTCGCCAGCAGCTTCAGGCGGAGTGCATTGAGCTTGATGAAGCCCGCCGCATCCTTCTGGTCATAGGCGCCGGCGTCATCCTCGAACGTCACATGGCGTTCGCTGTACAGGCTGAATGGCGACTTGCGGCCGACGACACTCGCATTGCCCTTGTAGAGCTTCAATCGGACGGTGCCGGTTACATTGGCCTGGCTATGATCGATCGCGGCCTGCAACATCTCGCGCTCGGGCGCGAACCAGAAGCCGTTGTAGATGAGCTCGGCATATTTGGGCATCAGCTCGTCTTTCAGATGCGCCGCGCCGCGGTCGAGCGTGATGCTTTCGATGCCGCGATGCGCCCGCGCATAGATTTCGCCGCCGGGCGTCTCGTACATGCCGCGCGACTTCATGCCGACGAAGCGGTTTTCGACGAGGTCGAGGCGGCCGATGCCATGTTTCCGGCCGAGATCGTTGAGCGCCGCGAGGAGGGTCGCGGGCGACATTGCCTGGCCGTTCAGCGCGACGCCGTCGCCGCGCTCGAAATCGATCGTGATATATTCGGGCGTGTCGGGCGCATCCTCCGGGTTCACCGTGCGCGAATAGACATAGTCGGGGGTTTCTTCCCACGGATCCTCGAGCACCTTGCCCTCCGACGAGGTGTGGAGGAGGTTCGCATCGGTGCTGAACGGGCTTTCGCCGCGCTTGTCCTTGGGCACCGGAATCTGGTTTTTTTCGGCAAAATCGATCAGCGCGGTGCGGCTCGTCAGATCCCATTCGCGCCACGGCGCGATCACCTTGATCTCGGGATTGAGCGCATAGGCCGAAAGCTCGAAGCGCACCTGGTCATTGCCCTTGCCCGTCGCGCCGTGCGCCACGGCGTCGGCGCCTGTTTCCTTGGCAATCTCGACCAACCGCTTCGAAATCAGCGGCCGCGCGATCGACGTGCCGAGCAGATAGTCGCCCTCGTAACGCGCGTTGGCGCGCATCATCGGAAAGACGAAGTCGCGCACAAACTCTTCGCGCAGATCGTCGATATAGATATG
Source organism: Sphingopyxis sp. (assembly GCA_030148985.1). Taxonomy (GTDB): domain Bacteria; phylum Pseudomonadota; class Alphaproteobacteria; order Sphingomonadales; family Sphingomonadaceae; genus Sphingopyxis. The sequence goes on along the minus strand of JASBSJ010000060.1, from coordinate 11,871 downwards.
CTCGGGCCTGATCCCCATCAGCTCGGCCTTGGCACGCGCGGGCTCCAGCTCCTCGCCCTGCCCCAGATCGGCGGTGAAGGTCACGACCTCGCAGCCATAGGTCACCTGCAGCCATTTCAGGATGACGCTCGTGTCGAGGCCGCCCGAATAGGCAAGGACGACGCGCTTGATGGAATCGGACATGGCTGCACCTTGAACGAGGGAATGACGCGGGCGCGGCTAGCAGGCGGGCGGGCGCGGCGCAACGGGATGATCGGACGGGGGCACGGAAAACTGCGCAACTTCACTCGCGATTCACGGTGGGGCAGCCCTTGGAGTCGGTCCGGCTACGCTTAAAGCGACAAAAGATACCGATGGACGGCCCCAAACTGTCTCCTTTGTGGCTTTAGGGGCGGCGTTTGGCAGGGCGGCGAAGCGAAGGATGGGGAGGCGCAAGCTGGACGGCATGAGCGGGAGGCTAGCGCGGCCCGGCCTTGTAGGACAGCGGTTTTGCGGGAGGGGGTGGCGCGGCAAGGGGCGATTGGGCCTGTAATATCCTCCCTGTGGCGAAGCCATGGGGAGGCGGCAGCGCGAAGCGCTGACGGAGGGGCTTCTGCGCCGACGTCGCGGCCCCTCCACCACCGCTTCGCGGCGGTCCCCCTCCCCATGCCTGCGGCACAGGGAGGATAGTCACTTGCAAGGTCTGGAGACGACCGATTGCGGCCTGAAGCGGTCCTCCCCCAAGGGGGAGGGGGACCACCCGCAGGGTGGTGGAGGGGTACGCGAGGTCATACGCTGCGCCAGACTGCGCGTACCCCTCCACCATGCTTCGCATGGTCCCCCTCCCCGTGCCGGGGAGGATCGCTTAATCCGCCGGCATCGGCTTATTCGCGGCGGCCGATCGTCCGTTGGCACCCTGCTAGAGATAGTCCGCTTCCGCCGCCGCCATATAATCGCGCGTTAGCGGCAGCGCATGACGGCTGCGCGCGAACTGGATCTGGTAATTGCCCATCCCGCCGCTTTCGAACGCCGCGGTCGCGCCGGCGAGATAGAAGCACCACATGCGAAAGAAGCGGTTGCCCATCATTTGGACGATCTCGCCCTCGTGCGCCAGCGTGCGCGCATACCATTGGCGCAAGGTCAGCGCATAATGCAGGCGCAGCGTTTCGATGTCGGTGGCGATCAGGCGGCTCTTTTCGCTCGCCGCCAATGTTTCGCTCAATGCCGGGATATAGCCGCCGGGGAAGATATATTTGCGCGTGAAGGCGTCGGTCGCGCCCGGCCGCCCGAAGCGTCCGATCGTGTGGAGCAGCATCACCCCGTCGGCGGTCATCAGATTGGCGGCGGCGCGGAAAAATGCCTCGAAATTTGCGGCACCGACATGTTCGAACATGCCGACCGAGACGATGCGATCGAACCGCCCCGCTTCGCGCGCGGCCAGGTCGCGATAGTCGATCAGCTCGAACGTCACCCGGTCGGCGACCCCCGCCGCCGCGGCGCGTTCGCGGGCCAGCATCAGCTGTTCTTCGGACAGGGTGATCCCCAGCACCTCGACCGCTTCGAGTTTTGCCAGGGTGATCGCCATCCCGCCCCAGCCGCAGCCGATGTCGAGGATGCGCTGTCCCGGCGCGAGCGCGAGTTTTGCGGCGATATGCGCCTTTTTCGCCGCCTGCGCTTGCTCCAGCGTCATGTCGGGCCGCGACCAGTAAGCGCAGCTATATTGCATGTCGTCGTCGAGGAAGAGGCGGTAGAGGTCGTTGCCGATGTCGTAATGATGCTTGACGTTCGCGCGCGACTGGCGCTGGCGGTTGATCGAACCGAGCCGCGTCTTCAGCCAGTCGGCGCGGCGGCCGAGCCATGTCTTGTCCTTGAGCTTCGCTCCGCGATCCCATGGCGTGTTCATGCGGAGGAGGCCGATAAGCTCCATGATGTCGCCCTCGATCAGCTCCATCTCGCCGTCCATGAACGCCTCACCCCCGCCCAGCCGCGGGTCGAACAGGATGCGCCGCATCCCGCGGCGGCTGGTGAAGCGGATGGTGACGTCGGGATAGCCCGGCGCGGGTTCGCCGAACGCCTCGCGCGCGCCGCCCGGGGCGACGACGGTCAGGCGTCCCTTGCGAACGACGCGGGAGAGAAACGGACGCAGGATCGACATTTTACGAAGCAAACATCTTGGACCGCGAAATGGTTGCGATCAAATCCCCGCATACCATTCATAATCGATGCGGTCTTCCCAATAGCCGCCCTTGCCCGCGCCGATGCCATCGAGGCTGTCGACCGCCTCGATCGCCGTGACATATTTGGCGTGCTTGTAGCCGAGCTGGCGTTCGAGCCGCAGGCGCAGCGGCGCGCCATTGGCGATCGGCAGGATTTCGCGGTTGAGCGCCCAGGCGAGGATCGTCTGCGGATGCAGCGCATCGACCATGTCGCAGCTTTCATAATAGAGCGCGTCGCCGAGCCGGTCGGCGCAACGAAAGACGATATAGCGCGCGCGCTCCTTCACCCCCGCCGCGGTCAGGATATGGCGAAGCTGCGGCCCCGTCCATTCGCCGATCGCGCTCCATCCCTCGACGCAATCGTGGCGCGTGATCTGCGTGCGCTGCGGCATCGCGCGAATATCGGCCATCGACAGCGACAGCGGCCGCGCAACCAGCCCCGTCACGGCGACGCGCCAGTCGGCGAACCCCTTGGCGGCGTGCGCGGCATAGCCCGCCCCCGGCGGCAGGCGCGTGCCGTTCGAGCGGAAAATGGGCGACAGGTCGGCGCGGGTAAACTCGCGCGCGAGCGCGTCGCGGTCGATCAGCGCGCGCTGGCTCGCGCGGTTCATCTCCTCGCCCATCGACAATATCTTGCGCACCGCGGGCGCATCGTTGATCGCATCGCACGCACCGAGCAGCGGCAGCGCCGCGGCAAGCCCGCCCGCGCGGACGATCAGCTCGCGGCGAGGCATCATCACTCCGCTCATTTCGCCTTCTCCACCGGCAGACGGAACCAGCCCGTCACCATGGACCTGAGCTCGTTCACCGGCCCCGCGAGCAGCACCATAAGGATATGGACGAGGAAAAAGGCGACGAGCACCCAGGCGCCGATGAAATGGATCGAGCGCGCCGACTGGCGCCCGCCGAACAGGTCGAGCAGCCACGGCGCCCCCGCATTGATCGCCGGTGACATGGTGAGCCCGGTCGCGATCATCAGCGGCAGCAGGATGAAGATCACCCCGATATAGCTGAGTTTCTGGAGGATATTATAGCGCGCCGCCGCTTCGCCGGTCGGGAAGCGCAGCCGGGCATGATCCTTGATGTCGTGCCAGATATGGCGCGGCGACCATTCGTCGCGGCGGACGTGCAGATCTTTTTTGAGATGCCCGCCGATCGCGGTCCACAGCATGTAGAGCGTCAGGCTGATCGCCAGCACCCACGCGAACAGCAAATGCCAGCGCCGCCCGTCGGCGAGGCTGTAGCTGGTCGGGATCGTCGCCCAACCGGGAAAGGCCCAGGTCTTTTCCACGCCCTCAGCATCGGTCCAGCGGCCGAGGACGCCGGTGGTCTCGACCCGCGCCGCGCCGATCCGCACATAGCCGGTGTCGGGCGTCGATCCGATCGCGAACCACGCATAATCGTCGTTCGCGCCATATTGCCCCCAGTAAAGCCGCGGGTGCGCGTTAAAGATCATCAGCCCGCTCATCAAAAGGACGAGCAAGGTGACGGCATTGACCCAGTGCCAGATGCGCACGGGCAGCCGGTGGCGATAGACGCGCGTCGGCGACGGGGCGGTTTCCGAAGGAGCGACGGGAGTTTCAGCCTCGACCATGATCCCGGTTCGCTCCTTCATGCCGTTCGGTTACGCGGCGACCTCCGCCGCATAGGTTTCGCGATACTGGTTCCGCAGGCTGACCTTGTCGATCTTTTCGCTGCCGAGCTTGGGCAGGGCGTCGTTCGACATCCATATCTTGCAGGGCACCTTATAGGCCGCGAGGCGCGCGCTGAGGAAGGAGCACATGTCGTCGGCGGTGACCTGGCTTTCGGATTTCATCCAGATCACCGCGCCGACGACTTCGCCGAGCCGCTCGTCGGGAAGCCCGAAGACCGCGCATTCGTTCGTTTCGGGATGTTCGTAGATCGCCGCCTCGACCTCCTGACAGCTGATATTTTCGCCGCCGCGGATGATGATGTCCTTCTTGCGGTCGACGATGAACAGATAGCCGTCCGCGTCGAGATAGCCGAGGTCGCCCGAGCGGAAATAGCCATTGTCGAAAAAGGCCGCCTTGGTTGCCGCCTCATTGTTCCAATAGCCTTCGAAATTGGCGACCGAGCGGATGCAGACTTCGCCGACGCCGCCCTGCGGCACCGGCTCGCCATTGTCGTCGAGGATCGCCAGATCGACCAGCGGCTTCGACGCCGGGCCGGTCGAGAGCGGCTTGGCGACGTAATTTTCGTTGATGATGCCGCAGCCGACGGCATTGGTTTCGGTAAGGCCATAGCCGAGCAAAGGCTTCGCCTCACCCATTTCGGTGGCGAGGCGCTTCACATGCTCGGGCGGGCGCGGGGCGCCGCCGCCAGCGTAGCTTTTGCACGTCGACAGATCGTAATTGCTGCGGTTCGGATGCGTCAGGATCTCATAGCTCATCAGCGGCACGCCGACGAAATAATTGCATTTTTCGTCCTGGATCAGCCGCATCGCCTCCTCGGCGTTCCATTTCGGCATCAGCACCAGTTTCCGGCCGATCGCCATGCTCTGAAGGAACACCGGAACCTCTGCCGTCACATGGAACAAGGGCGTGCAGATCAAGGTCGCGGGCTGGATGTCCGACATCTGCCCGTCCTGGGTCAGCAGGTGGACGATGGTCGCGGTCTGGGTGACATAGTTGAAGATTGCCTGCACCACCGCCTCGTGGCGCGAATAGGCGCCCTTCGACTGGCCGGTCGAGCCCGAGGTGAAGAGGATCGTCGCGAGATCCTGTCCGGTGAGCGTCGGCAGCACCGTTTCGGCGCTTCCCTTTGACGCGATCGGCGCGATCGCTTCGTCGATCGGCCGCGCGATGTCGAGCGTGACGACCTCGGCCCCATGGTCAAGGCCCGGTTCGGCAAGCCGCGCCGCGCGCTGCGGGTCGGCGATCACGAGCTTTGCTTCGCTGTCCCTGATCCCCGCAGCCAGCTCGCCGCCCTGCCACCAGCCGTTGAGCAAGGTCGCGCAGCCGCCCGCCATCAATATGCCGATATAGGTGACGCACCAGGCATTGGCGTTGCGCATCGCCAGGCCGACGCGGTCGCCGCGCTGCACGCCGAACCCATCGACCAGCCCCGCCGCGACCTGCCGCGCCGCCATATAGACCTGTTTGAACGACAAGCGCTCGTCGCCCTCGACCAGAAAGGTCGCATCGCCGTGCTGCATCGCGAAATAGGCGACATAGTCGGCGAGGTTGGTCGGCGCATTGGTGATGAAGGGCAGCTGGCGGCCAAAGCGTTCGACCGACCCGACCTGGATCGGTCCGCCCGGACCGGTGATCAGATTATAGGCGGCTTCCAGGCGCAAATCGAGCGCTGATGGCATGTTTGATCTCTCCTCTTGGTCTCGCTCGCCTTACCCCTTATGGGGAGGCCTCTCCTGGGGAAGGACCGCGCGACAATATGTTTCTTTTTGCAACCTTAGCCGAAGCAACGCAATATCTTAACTTTGAAGATATGATGGGGCCGAACAGCGAGATCGCGTTCAGCGTCTTCGGCCTGCCGATCCGCTGGTATGCGCTGGCTTATCTCGCCGGGATTTTCGTCGGCTACTGGTATTTGCTGAAGCTGATCGCGCAGCCCGGCGCGCCGATGGCGCGGCGCCATGCCGACGACATGATCTTTTATGCGATGCTCGGCATCATCATCGGCGGGCGGCTTGGCTATGTGCTTTTCTATAACCTTGGCGCCTATATCGAGGAGCCGCTGTCGATCTTCAAATTGTGGGACGGCGGCATGTCGCTGCACGGCGGCGTCGTCGGCGTGCTGGTCGCGATCTGGTATGTGACGCGCAAGGACAAGCTCAGCTTCCTGCGTTTTTGCGACTATGTCGCGTGCGTCGTCCCCTTCGGCCTGTTTTTCGGGCGCCTTGCCAATTTCGTGAACGGCGAGCTGTGGGGCCGCGCGACGACGGTGCCGTGGGCGATCATCTTTCCCGACAGCGGCACGATGGACCCGCGCCACCCGAGCCAGCTTTACGAGGCGGGGCTCGAAGGCCTGCTGATGATGGCGATCCTCGCCTTTTTCTTTTGGCGCACCGACGCGCGCTACAAGCCCGGCTTCCTGTTCGGCATGGCGGCGATCATCTATGGCCTCAGCCGCTTTGCCGTCGAGTTCGTGCGCGAACCCGATGTCCAGCTCGGCACCTTGTCGTGGGGGCTGACGATGGGGCAGACGCTGACCATCCCGATGCTGCTCGCGGGTATCTGGCTCGTCGCGACCGCGAAAGGGCGCCGCCAGCGGGTCGAGCCGATCGCCGGACCCGATGCCGTTGCGTGACGAACCGCCGACGCCTGCCCAGCTGATAAGCGACATCGCGGCGGCGCGGCCGGTCACGGTCGCCGACTATATGGCGGCGGCGAACGCGCATTATTATGCGACGCGCGACCCGCTCGGTGCCGCGGGCGATTTCACCACCGCGCCCGAGATCAGCCAGATGTTCGGCGAGATGATCGGCATCTGGATCGCCGACCTGTGGACCCGTGAAGGCCGTCCCGCGTTTCGCTATGTCGAGCTTGGCCCCGGCCGCGGCACGCTCGCCGCCGATGCGCTGCGGACGATGGCGCGCTTCGGCTGCGAACCCGTCGGCATCCACCTTGTCGAAACCAGCCCGGCGCTGCGCGCAGCGCAGCTGGCCCGCCTGCCCGCAGCCGCGCACCATGACGAGGTCGATGCGCTGCCGGACGACGCGCCGCTGCTGATCGTCGCCAACGAATTTTTCGACGCGCTGCCGATTCACCAATATGTCCGCACGGTGGACGGCTGGCGCGAACTTATGGTCGAGCGCGCGGGCGACGCACGCGTACCAGTCGCGGGCGACGTCCCCGCCGACGAGGCCATCCCCGCCGCGCTGCGCGGCGCTGCCGAAGGCGCAATCGTCGAAACCATGCCCGTCGCCGCCGCGATCATGCAGCGCTGCGCCTTTCGCCTCGCGCGGCAGGGCGGCGCGATGCTGGCGATCGATTATGGCTATAGCGGCCCCGCCGCCGGCGAAACGTTGCAGGCGGTGAAGGCGCACCGCTTCGCCGACCCGTTCGCCGACCCCGGCGAGGTCGACCTGACCGCGCATGTCGATTTCACCGCGCTGGCCGATGCCGCGCGGTCGGGCGGCGTCATGGTCGCAGGCCCGGTGCCGCAGGGTGATTGGCTGCGCCGCATGGGCATCGACGCGCGGCTGGCGTCGCTTGCCGCGGCAGCGCCCGCGCGTGCCGACGAATTGCAGGGCCAGCGCGACCGGCTGGTCAAGGCCGATGCGATGGGCGATCTGTTCAAGGTGATCGCCTTCACCGCGCCGCACTGGCCCGCGCCCGCAGGATTTACAGGAGACCCCGCATGACCGCCGTGCAACTGGCAACCTCCGCCGATGCCGAGGCGATCGCCGCCTTTGCCGAGGCGTCGTTCACCGATACGTTTGGCCATCTTTACGATCCCGCCGACCTTGCGGCCTTCCTCGCCGACTGGAACCCGCCCGAGCGCGTGCGCGCGCAGATCGCCGGCGCCGACCATGACATCGCGCTGGTGCGCGGCGCGGATGGGGCGATGCTGGGTTTCATCAAGATGGGGCCGGTCGATTTCGACCTGCCGCCGGACCAGCCGGCGGACGATGCGGTCGAACTCCACCAGCTTTACGTCGCCGAAGCCGCGAAGGGCACCGGCGTCGCCGCGGCGCTGATGGACTGGGGCATCGAATGGGCGCGGGCGCGCGCGTCGATCCTCTATCTGTCGGTCTTTGTCGACAATGAGCGCGCGCAGGCCTTTTACCGGCGCTATGGTTTCGTCGATGTCGGCCGCAACGCCTTTCGCGTAGGCAATCATATCGACGAAGACCGTTTCTTCCGGCTCGATCTGTGAGCGCGCCTTTCGTCACCGCGCCCACCCTCGATGGCATCGCGCACGGCTTTTTCGGGCGGCGCGGGGGCGTGTCGGCGGGCGATCTCGCCTCGCTCAACTGCGGGCTGGGATCGGACGACGACCCGGCGCTGATCGCCGAAAACCGGCGGCGCGTTGCCGAAGCGGTGTGTCCCGGTGCGACGCTTACCGGGCTCTATCAGGTCCACGGCAATCGCTGCGTCATTGTCGATGAGAGCAGCGATCTCGCCTCGCGGCCTGAGGCCGATGCGCTGGCGACGCGCACGCCCGGCATCCTGCTTGGCATCTTGACCGCCGATTGCGTGCCCGTGCTGTTCGCCGACCGCGAAGCCGGGGTCGTCGCCGCGGCGCACGCGGGGTGGAAAGGCGCGCTCGCGGGCATCACCGACGCCACGCTTGATGCGATGGAAGGCCTTGGCGCGAACCGCGCGCGGATCGCCGCGGCGATCGGCCCGTGCATCGGCCGCGCTTCCTACGAGGTCGATGAGGGTTTTGTGCAGCGCTTCGTCGCCGACGATCCGGCGAACGAGCGCTTTTTTGCCGCGGGCAAGCCCGGCCATGCGATGTTCGACATCGCCGCCTATGTCGCCGCGCGGCTTGCTGCCGCCGGGGTCGCGCGAATTGCCATCGGCGGGGAGGACACCTATGCCTTGCCCCACGATTATTTCAGCTATCGGCGTGCGTGCCATAAAGGGGAAAATTCCTATGGTCGGCAATTGTCGGTGATCGGGTTGGCAAAATAGCCAGCATCCAATAGCCGTCATCCCGGCGAAGGCCGGGATCTCGCCGGTGCGATTAACCGAAACGATGAGATCCCGGCCTTCGCCGGGATGACTGAGAAGAAAATTGGGGGCACGATGACAAGGACGCGCCTGTTCGGCTTGATCGGCGGCTTCGTCGTCTTTTGCACCATGCTGTTCCTCCCTGCCCCGGCGGGCATGGAACTCACCGCCTGGCATGTCGCGGCCCTCACCGTCTTGATGGCGATCTGGTGGATGACCGAGGCGCTGCCGCTCACCGTCACCGCGCTGCTTCCGTTTCTCACGGTCCCTGCGTTCGGGGTGATGGACGCCAATGCCATCGCCAAGGAATATTATTCGCCGATCCTGTTCCTGATCCTCGGCGGCGCCTTTCTCGCGCTCGCGATCGAGCGCGTCGGACTGCACCGGCGCCTCGCGCTCGCGCTGCTCAAGCGCGCCGCCCCGACCGCGACCGGGCTGCTGTTTGCCTTCATGGCGGCAACCGCGCTGCTCAGCATGTTCATCTCGAACACCTCGACGGCGCTCATCATGGTCCCCATCGCGATCGCTGTCGTGCGCGCCGGCGGCATTCGCGAGGACGAGACCGAGGGTTTTGCCGGGGCGGTGATGATGGGCATCGCCTTTGCCGCGTCGATCGGCGGGCTGGGCACGCTGGTCGGCAGCCCGACCAACGCGATCGCCGCGGGGCTGATCGAAAAGGCGCTGGACCTGCGCATCTCGTTCCTCGACTGGATGATCTACGGCATCCCCGTCGTGCTGCTTGCCACCCCTGCCGCGATGGTCATCGTCGCGCGCGTCCAGCGCTTGTCAGCCAATCCCTTCGACGGACAAGGCGCCGCGGCGGCGCTCGGCAATCAGGCGATATGGTCGACCGCCGAGCGCCGCGTCGTTCCCGTCTTTCTGCTCGTCCTGATCGCCTGGATCGCGCAGCCCTGGCTCGAACCCTTCCTGCCCGACGGCGCCTTGACCGACGGCACGATTGCGGTCGCGGGCAGTCTGCTCCTGTTCGTTCTGCCCGACGGCACCGGCCGCCCGCTGCTGGTCTGGAAAGAGGCCGACCGCGCGCCGTGGGGCGTCATCATGATGTTCGGCGGCGGCCTTGCGCTCGCCGCGGCGATCACCGCGAGCGGGCTGGCCGCCTGGCTGGGCGCCGTCCTCGCGCCGCTCGGCAGCATCCCGACGATCGCCCTCGCCGCGATCATCGTCGCGCTCACCATCCTGATCACCGAATTTGCGAGCAATGTCGCGACGGCGAGCGGCATCATGCCGGTGCTAGCAGCGCTGATCGCCGCGACCGGCGCCGATCCGATCCTGCTCGCGCTGCCCGTCGCGATGGCGGCGAGCTGGGGCTTCATGCTGCCGTCGGGCACCGGCCCCAATGCGCTTGCGTGGGCGACCGGCCATATCGCGCTGCCGCGCATCTTGAAGGCGGGATTTGCGCTCGACATCATCGGCGTGCCGTTGCTCATCGGTGTTGTCTGGGCAATCGCCGCCATCGCCTGAACCCGCGCAATATAGTTTCAAACGAAACTTATCGCGGTATAAGGGCGACACCATCATCAGGAGCAGATTCATGGCCATGCGCGGCAAACCCAAGACGAACAGCAAGAAGATCGGCGACCGGGAGCTTAACCCCGCGACGCTGATGATGGGGCTGGGCTATGACCCCGTGCTGTCCGAAGGGTCGCTCAAACCGCCGATCTTCCTGACATCGACCTTCGCCTTCGAAAGCGCGGCGGCGGGCAAGCGCTTCTTCGAGCATATCACCGGCAAGCGCGAAGGCCCGGCCGACGGCCTCGTCTATTCGCGGTTCAACGGCCCGAATCAGGAAATCCTCGAAGACCGGCTTGCGGTGTGGGACGGCGCCGACGACAGCCTCGTCTTTTCGAGCGGCATGTCGGCGATCGCGACCTTGCTCCTCGCGCTGGTGAGCCAGAACGACGTGATCGTTCATTCGGGCCCGCTCTATGCCGCGACCGAATCGCTGATCGCGCGTATCCTGTCGCGCTTCGGCGTCAGCTTCGTCGACTTCCCCGCGGGCGCGACGCGCGAGGAAATCGACGCGATCCTCGCCCGCGCCAAGACGCTCGCCGACGAAAAGGGCGGCAAGGTCGCGCTCGTCTATCTCGAAAGCCCGGCGAACCCGACCAACGCGCTCGTCGATGTCGAAGCGGTGCGCGGCGCGCGCGACGCCACCTTCCCCGGCGAACAAAAGCCCGCAATCGCGATCGACAACACCTTCCTCGGCCCGCTGTGGCAACAGCCGCTGAAACAGGGCGCCGAACTCGTCATCTACAGCCTCACAAAATATGCGGGGGGCCATTCGGATCTCGTCGCGGGCGGCGTGTCGGGCGACCAGCGGCTGCTCGACATCATCCGCCCGATGCGCAACACGATCGGCACGATCTGCGACCCCAATACCGCGTGGATGCTGCTGCGAAGCCTCGAAACGCTTGAACTGCGCATGACGCGCGCGGGCGAAAATGCGCTGAAGGTCTGCACCTATCTGCGCGATCATCCGAAGGTCGAGGGGCTCGGCTATCTCGGCTTCATTGCCGATCCGCGGCAGAAGGATATTTTCGATCGCCACTGCACCGGCGCGGGATCGACCTTCTCGCTGTTCATCAAGGGCGGCGAGGCCGAGAGCTTCCGCTTCCTTGACGCGTTGCAGATCGCCAAGCTCGCGGTCAGCCTGGGGGGCACCGAAACGCTGGCCAGCCATCCCGCGGCGATGACGCACCTGTCGGTCCCGCAGGAGCGCAAGGACGCGCTCGGCATCACCGACAATCTGGTGCGCGTGTCGATCGGCATCGAAGACCCCGACGATCTGATCGCCGATTTCGCGCAGGCGCTGGACGCGGTGTAACGCGCCCTAGGCAGAGGGGGATGGCCGAAGTCGACCGATTGCGGACATTTCGCATCTTTAAAACATCGTCATTCCCGCGAAAGCGGGAACCCAGGGAGGGGTCAGCCGACGCACGCTCTGGGTTCCCGCTTTCGCGGGAATGACGAATGTTGGGAGCGGCAGCTCACCACCA
>JASBSJ010000056.1 GCA_030148985.1 Sphingopyxis sp. | reverse complement strand
CTGCGCGGCATCGACCGAGCGGAGTACGCTGCTAAGGCTCTTCTTGTCGAGGTCGCGAAGATTTTCGAAGATGAACATTTCTTCCTCGATCGTCTGCGCAAGCACGCGGTCATGCTTCTTGAGCGAACGGAGCGTGCGTTCGGACAGCTGCTTCGGCATCTTCTTCATGATCTTGGCGACGTCGCTCGGGCCGCCGATCGTCTGCTTGGCGACACGCTGGCCGTCGACATTGGCGCTGGCGAGCACCGCCTCCAGATCCTCGATCGCGGCGGCGGGGACCGAGGTCAGCATCGCGGCGCGCAGCACAAGGTCGGCCTGCAGCAGCTCGTCGAGCGTCTCGATTGCGCGTGCGGCGACGTCGGGGACGAGGACCGAGAGGATCAGCGCGCCGACCTGCGGATGTTCGCTGGCGAGCAGCGCGCTGATCGCATCGACGTCCATCCAGCGCAGCATTTCGAGCGAGGCGGCGCTGCGCTGCGGCGCGACGGCGGCGAGGATATTATCAGCGCGGACGTTGCCGACCGCCTGCGTCACCACGGTGCGGATGCGTGTATCGGCGCCGATCGCCAGCGCGCTGACGTCGCGGCTGCGCGTCACGAAGCGGTCGAGCGCCTGCCCGATTTCCTGCTCGCTGGCGTTGGCGGTGTCGAACATCGCCTTGGCGAGCAGGCGCACTTCCTCGGGGCCCAGATGCTTCAGGATCGTCGCGGCTTCGCTTTCGTCGAGCAGCATCAGCAGGATCGCGGCAGCGGCCGACCCGTCGATCGCGGGCTTGTCGGGCATGGCGTCGATTTCGGCGGCGTCAGGCACGGGCGCCCTCCTGCATCAGGTGGCGCACGACGAGCGCGGCACGCGCCGAATCCTGACGGACAAAGGCGCGGACCAGGTTGGCGCGGGCTTCGTAGCTCGGCGCCGCCTCGATCATTTCCAGCGTGATTTCGCGGTTGTTCGAACCGCTGGCGAGCGCGGGGCGATCGGTCGCGGCGAGCAGCGATTCCTCCAGCGCCTGATTCTGTTCGATGCGCGCGGCGGCGCGTTGTTTCGCGGCGCGGATCATCGGGCGGCCGATGAAGAGGAAAGCGAGCAGCGCGGCGAGGATCGCGCCGACCTGCTTGACGAGCGGCAGGAACCAGCCCTGGTCGTAGAAAGGGGGCGAGCTATCTTCGACCGCGACGAACGGGCGCTGGTTGATCGCGACCAGGTCGCCGCGCGCGGCGTCAAAGCCGATCGCGCCTTTGACCAGCGCGTCGATCTTGGTGAGGTCGGCCTGCGTCAGCGCCTTCTTGCCCTGATTGAGCGCTACGGCGACCGAGACGCGGCGCAGCTTGCCCTGCGGCGAGTGCGTCACCGAAATCTCGCGCCCGACTTCATAGGCGCGCGCGGCATTTTCGTTGCTTTCGGTGCCGGGCGCGGGCGCGTTGGCCGGCGCGGGCTGCGGCCCCTCGGCGGTGATCGTCGTCGCCTGCGGCGGCTGGTTCGCGAGCGCGCCGGGGATGCCCACCGCTGCGGCGCTGGTGCCGCTGACCGACCGGGTGATCTGTTCGCTGGTCATCGCGCGGTCGTTTTCGGGGAAGCTTTCGCGCGTCGCCTGGCTTTCGGACATGTCGACGTCGGCATGGACTTCGACGGTATAATTGCCCGCGCCGAGCATCGGGCCGAGCAGCGTGTCGAGCGCGCGGCGGAAGCGGTCCTCAACCTGCAATTGCAGCTGGAACGCCTTCATGTCGCTGCCGCTCGCGGTGTCGGAGAGCAGCGCGCCGCGCTGGTCGATCACCGACACCTGATCGGCGTTCATGCCGGGAACCGACGAAGCGACGAGGAAGCGGATCGCCTGCACCTGTCCGTCGGACAGCGAGCGGCCGTTTTGCAGCGTCAGCATCACCGATGCGGTCGCGGGCTTGTCATCGCGGACGAACAGGCTGGGTTCGGCGGCGGCGACATGGACGCGCGCGCTCTTGACCGCATCGATCGTTTCGATCGTGCGCGACAGGTCGGCCTCGCGCGCCGAGCGCAGCGCTTCGCCCTCGATCGCGCGGCTTGACCCCATGGGCAGCGCCGCGATCAGGCTGTCGCCGCTCGGCGCCGCTTTCGGCAATCCCTGTCCGGCGAGCGCGATGCGCGCCTGATGCAGCTTGTCGGCATCGACGGTGAGCGCGCCGGTCGAGCTATCGATGCTGTGCCCGATGCCCTGCGCCTGCAACGCTTCGGCGACCGCCGCCTTGTCGGCGTCGTCGAGCCCGGCGAAAAGCTGCGCCTGCGGCGCCGCCTGCATCGTGAAATAGGCGAGCGCGGCGATGCCGATCGCCGAGGTCATGGCGATCGCGGGCAGCGCGCGCTGCACGGCGGGCTGGCGGACGAATTGGGTGAGCGGCGCGAGACGGCCGCCGAGAATGGGAGCGGGCAGGTGGTTCGCACCGCCGGGGTCGATAGGGGTCAGGGTCTGTGCATCGGCCATGGGTTATACCGGCATGTTCATGATGTCGCGATACGCGGACAGCAGCTTGTTGCGGACTTGCAGCGTGGTTTCGAAACCGAGCGAGGCCTTCTGCCGTTCGATCATCACGCTGACGATGTCGTGCGTGTCGCCGCGTTCATAGGCTTCGCTGAGCTCGCTCGCCTTCGCCTGCTGGCCGTTTACCTGTTGCAGCGCATTGTTGATCGCGGCGCCGAAATCGGGGGTGCCCTCGATACCGCCTTCGCCGGCGCCGATGCCGCCGCGCCCGGCGGCGCGTTGCAACGCCTGATTCTGATTGAGGATCGAACTGCGCATTTGCAGCAGCCGGCTCGGGTCAATCGTGCTCATTGCTTCTTCATCCGTCCTGATGCGCGGCGATGCGCCGCACGCACAAAGAAGAATGCAAAGCCCGTGCCAGAAATAAAATATATTGTTTTTCAGTAATTTGATTGAACGTCTGATCCGCTATCGGCGGCTTTCGGCGTTTTTTTGACATGCCAGGCTTAAGCCGCGCCGCCGTCCGCCGTTACTGCTTTCCGTGACCGCTCCTCGAGCCCTCACATCACGGGAATGGCCATCGGGGCCGGAAAGGAACTAAGATGACTGTCATCAACACCAATGTGAGCGCCCTGCGCGCCCAGAACAACTCGCGTGTCGCGAACCAAATGCAGTCGCAGGCGATGGAACGCCTGTCGAGCGGCAAGCGCATCAACGCCGCGAAGGACGACGCCGCCGGCCTCGCCATCGCGACCCGCATGGAAGCCGCCGGCCGCGGCCTGACCCAGGCGATCCGCAACGCCAACGACGGTATTTCGCTGGCGCAGACCGCCGACAGCGCCGCCGGCAGCATCTCGGACATTCTCATCCGTATGCGTGACCTGGCGATGCAGGCCTCGACCGGCACGCTGAGCGACGACGACCGCGCGCTGGTGCAGGAAGAAGTCGACGCGCTGATTTCGCAGATCGGCGACGTTGCGACCCGCACCACCTTCAACGACAATGTGCTGCTCGACGGCAGCGTTGCCGCGGGCTTCGACATCCAGACGGGTCTGGATAGCGGCCAGGTCGTGAACATCACGGTTTCCGACCTTCAGGCTGCTGCCCTCGGTGTCGACGCGCTCGACTTCTCGACCGCGGCGGGTGCCCAGGGCGCGCTTGCGACGCTCGACACCGCGATCGACACGGTCGCCACCGAACGCGCCAACCTGGGTGCGCAGCAGAACCGCCTGACCTCGGCTGTCGACAATTTGACGTCGAGCGTCACGAATCTGGCGGAATCGAAGTCGCGTATCGAAGACGCCGATTTCTCGGTCGAATCGACGAACCTCGCCGCTGCCGGTATTCTGGCCCAGGCGTCGACCGCGATGCTCGCCCAGGCGAACCAGAGCTCGCAGGGCGTGATGAACCTGCTCCGTTAAGTCGGACGACAAAATTCAGGCTATATTCGGTTGGTCCCTTAAATAGCCTGATCGGATGCCCCGGCCCCCACAGCCGGGGCATCTTTTTATGCGAGTGGCAGGCAATGTCCGACAGCGACCGGTAGTGGCTATTAATCCTCCCTGCGGCGAAGCCGTGGGGAGGGGGACCGCTCGCGTAGCGAGTGGTGGAGGGGCCGCGCGTCGGCGTCATTGCCCCTCCGTCAGCGCTTCGCGCTGCCACCTCCCCATGGCTTCGCCACAGGGAGGATTTAACGGCGGCCTCCCCCCAAACCCCCCTGCCGCGCCTCGCCCCCCTCAATGAAAATCCCGCGATTTTGGCAGGATTCGGACATTGCGCGGATGGCCATGCTGCGCCGCATGTTCGCGCGGATATTGCGGATGCTTCACTTCGTCGGCGCGTGCGAGATCGGGATCGAAACGCCGCTCCGTCCCCAGCGCATCGAGCATCGCCGTGCGGTCGGCGACGCGCGTCGCCATCAGGTGGATGACGCCCTCCTTGCTTCGCTGCACCTCGCCCTCGGCGAGCATCAGCCGCGACGCCATGACGGCGCGGCGATAGCGTTCGAAATGGCGCGCCCACAGCAGCACATTGACGATCCCGCCTTCATCCTCGAGCGTGATGAAGATCGCATTGCCCTTGCCCGGCCGCTGGCGGATCAGCACGACGCCCGCGGTGCGGACGATCGCGCCGTTCTTCGCCGCCGCGACCTCGGCGGCGCTCAGCACGCCTTCGCGTTCGAGATCGCGGCGCAGGAAGGCCATCGGATGGCCTTTCAGCGACAGCCGCGTCGTCTGATAATCGGTGAGCACATGTTCGACCATCGGCGTCGGCGGCAGCGCGGCACCCTCCTCATGCCCCAGCTCGTTCGCTTCGGCCGCGCCGAACAGCGGCAGCACCCCCTGGCGCACGCGCCGCGCGTCCCACAGCGCCGGGCGCCGACCCTGCCCCATCGACCCGCACGCATCGGCATCGGCGAGCAGGCGCAGCGCCCGCGACGGTAGGTTCGCGCGGCGCGCTAGCTCCTCGATCGAAGCAAAGGGGGCGGTGCGCGCCGCGACGATCTGCGCCGCCCATTCTTCGCGAAACCCGTCGACCTGCCGGAAACCCAGCCGCAGCGCGAGGCTGCCGTCCGCGCGCCGCTCCAGGCTGTTGTCCCAGTGGCTGGCGTTCACATCGGCCGCGCGCACCTCGACCCCATGCTCCTGCGCATCGCGCGCGAGCTGCGCCGGGGCATAAAAGCCCATCGGCTGCGAGTTGAGAAGGCCGCACGCGAAAACCGCGGGGTGATGGCATTTCAGCCATGACGAGACATAGACCAGCTTGGCAAAGGATTGGGCGTGGCTTTCGGGAAAGCCGTAACTGCCGAATCCCTTGATCTGATTGTAGCAGCGTTCGGCGAAGTCGCGCTCATACCCCCGGCGAACCATGCCGCCGATCATTTTTTCCTGATATTGATTGATTGTCCCGACATTGCGAAAAGTCGCCATCGCCCGCCGCAGGCCATTGGCCTCGTCGGGGGTGAATTCGGCCGCGACGATAGCGAGTTTCATCGCTTGTTCCTGAAACAGCGGAACGCCGAAGGTTCTGTGAAGCAGATGGTAAAGTTCGTCGGGATCGTGCGGCGGGGCGGGCGACGGATAGTCGACCGGCTCCTCGCCATTGCGGCGTTTCAGATAGGGATGGACCATATCGCCCTCGATCGGTCCTGGCCGGACGATCGCGACCTGAATGACCAGATCGTAAAATTCGCGCGGGCGCAGCCGCGGCAGCATGTTGATCTGCGCGCGGCTTTCGACCTGGAACACGCCGATGCTGTCGCCCTTGCACAGCATGTCGTAAACGACCGGGTCTTCGGGCGGGACCGATTTGAGGTCGTGGTCGCCGAGATCGTGCTGCCGCATCAGGTCGAGGCATTTGCGGATGCAGGTCAGCATCCCGAGCGCAAGCACATCGACCTTCATCAATTTGAGTTCGTCGATATCGTCCTTGTCCCATTCGATGAAGGTGCGCTCCGCCATCGCGGCGTTGTGGATCGGCACCGTCTCGTCGAGCCGGTCTTCGGTCAGCACATAGCCGCCGACATGCTGCGACAAATGGCGCGGAAAGGTCAGCAGTTGCGCGACGATCCATTGCAGCCGCGCGATGTCGTCCTGCTCGGGATCAAGACCCGCTTCGATGAAGCGCTCGACCGGCATCTCGCTGCCCCAGCTGCCCCAGTTCGTGTCGGCGAGCCGCTGCGTAATATCTTCGCTGAGTCCCAGCGCCTTGCCAACCTCGCGAACCGCGCTGCGCGGCCGGTAGTGGATCACCGTCGCGGCGATGCCTGCGCGCCGCCGCGTGTAGCGGCGATAGATATATTGCATCACCTCTTCGCGTCGTTCGTGCTCGAAATCGACGTCGATATCGGGCGGCTCACGCCGTTCCTCGGACAGGAAGCGGGTGAAGAGCAGATTGTTGGCGATCGGATCGATCGAGGTGATTTCAAGGAGATAGCAGACGAGCGAATTGGCGGCCGACCCGCGCCCCTGACACAGGATGGGCGGATCCTGCGAGCGGGCGAAATGGACAATGTCGTGAACGGTCAGAAAGTAGCAGGCAAATTTGCATTTGTGGATAAGCGACAGTTCCTCGTCGAGCACCTCCTGCCAGCGCTGCGGCAATCCCTCCGGGTGCAGCCTGTGGGCAGCATCCAGCACCATATGCTCGAGCCAGCTTTGCGGATCCCAGCCTGGGGGAACCGGCTCGTGCGGATATTCATATTCAAGATCGCGAAGCGAAAAGTCGATGCGATCGAGAATCCGGGTGCTCTCGTCCACGGCGTGAGGACAGGACCGAAAGAGGCGCCGCATTTCGTGCGGGGACTTCAGATGGCGTTCGCCATTGGCGCGCAGCAGACGCCCCGCTTCGTTCAAATTTGTGCCTTCGCGAATGCAGGTCACCACATCATGCAAAGGCCTTTGCCCGCGCGTTGCGTAAAGTGCGTCATTGGTCGCGAGCAGGGGAATGCCGACGCGGTCGGCCAAAGCCTCCAGCCGGGCCAGACGACGTCGATCGCTCCCGCCCCGCGGCATCGTGGCGCCAAGCCACACGGCGCCCGGGGCGGTTCGAGCCAGACGCCGCAACATAAATTCGTGCTGTTCGGACGCCATCGCGATCAGCACCATATCCTGACAATGGACCAGCAGGTTTTTGAATTTCATCACGCAATCGCCCTTCGTGGTGCGACGATTACCGATGGTGAGCATGCGGGTCAGGCGGCCCCAGCCGAGGCGCGAGGTCGGATAGGCGATGATGTCGGGGGTGCCATCATCAAAAACCAGCCGGGCACCGACAACGAGTTTGAAGGGTGGAAGCTCAATCCCTTTTTCAGCCGCTTCTTCGCCGAGCTTGCGCAAGGCGGTCAGCGCCCGCACCACCCCCGCCACGCTGTTGCGGTCGGCGATGCCGATGCCCACCATCCCCAGGTTGATCGCCTCGGCGACCATCTCCGCGGGATGCGCGGCGCCGCGCAGGAAGCTATAGTTGGTCGCGGCGACCAGTTCGGCGAAGCCGGGGTCGGGGCCGGTTTCGGGCGCGTCGTTCATGCGAAAACCCCGTGGATATACCAGCGCGGATCGGGTTTTTCGTCGTAAAGCCCGTGGCGGAACAGCCAGAAACGGCGCCCCTGCACATCCTCGACACGGTAATAGTCGCGCGTCAGCCCGCCATTGTCGCGGCGGCGCCACCATTCGGCAGCGATGCGTTCGGGGCCTTCGTAGCGGCGCACGGCATGAAAGGCGCGGCGCCAGCGAAAGCGCTGCGGCGGACCGTCGGGGACTTCGGCGATCACCTCGATCGGCTGTGGCGGGTCGAACAGGTGAAAGGGGCGCGTCGGCGGTTCGCCGGGTTCGGGGGCCTGCCAGGGCAGCGGCGGCGGCGCGTCGATCGCGGGCAGTTCGAGCAGCGCCTGTTCGGGGATATGCGTGTCGGCGGGACGGAATTTCCTGACCCGCCCGCGCCCGAGCCGCGTCGCCAGCCGGTCGGCAAGTTCGTCGATCGCCGCCTCTTTTACCGCGCCGCCTTCGAGCCTGAGCTGGCTCGCACCGAGCGCTTCGATCCGCGGCACGGTAAGGCGGATCATGTCGAAGCCGAAACCGGGGTCGAGCGGATCGGCAAGGCTGTCCATCCGCTCGGCGAACAGGCGCATGACAAGGCCGGCGTCGCGCGTCGGATGCCCCGTTTCGATCGCGATGCTGCGCGCAAGCCCGTCGCTGCGAAAAAAGGTCGCGCGAAAATGGCGCCCGCCCTTGCCGCGTTCGGCCAGCGTCCCGATTGCCTCGCCGACCAGTTCGGCCAGTATTTTGGCGGCGTGCGCGGTGCTGCCGAGCGGTTCGGCAAAGCGGCGTTCGGCGGCGACCGGCGGCGGGCGGGTGCGCGGGTCGAGCGGGCTCGGCGCGTCGCCCAACATCCGCCGCAGCGCCATCGCGGCGTCGGCGCCGAACCGCGCGGCAAGGTTCGCCATGGGGCGACTCGCAAGGTCGCCGATCGTTTTGAGGCCCGCGCGCACCAGCGCGGTCGTCGCCTCGGCATCGAGTTCGAGCGCGGCGACGGGCAGGCGGCGGATCGCCTGCGCTTCGTCGGGCGCGGGGCGCGCCTGATAGCGCGCGAGCGCGCGCGCGGCGTCGGCGGTGGGGCCGAGCGCGGGACGGAGCGTCATGCCAAGGCGGGCGAAGCGGTTTTCGACATCGGCGACCAGCCCGGCCTCGCCGCCGAAAAGATGCTCGGCGCCCGCGATGTCGAGGATCAACCCGTCGGGGGCATCGAGCGCGACGAGCGGGGTATAGCGCGCGCAGCCCTGCGCGAGCCGGTCGAGCCAGTCCTGATCGGCCACCGGATCGTGCGGAACGACGACAAGCTCCCCCAGCTGCGCACGCGCATCGGCGAGCGGCATGCCGGGGCGCAGCCCGACCGCGAGCGCGGCGGCATCGACGCTGGCGAGGCGCATCGCGCCGCGCTGCTTCGCGGCAAAGACCAGCGGCGCGTCAGGCGGCTTCGGCGCCGTGCGCAGCCAGCGCTCGGCGGGCAGGAAGGGGAAGAAGAGCGCCAGATAGCGCCGCGTCCCCGGCGCCTTGCCCGAAATTTTGTTCGTCATGGTTCCAGTCCAGTCGCCAGCGCGCGCCCGCGGCGCCGCCGCGCCAGCGCAGCAGTTCAAGGTCGAAAGCGGGCGCGCCGGGTGCGTTCGCTTCCAGCGCGCGCGATGCCGCGGCGGTCACGCTCCATCGCGTTTCGGCAACGCTCGGCGCGGGCGCGGCATTCAGGCGGAGCATCAGCAGCGTGGTGCCGGCATCGCGCGCCCCGAGCGCGAGGCGGCGTCCGGCGGTCAGATCGAGCAAGGGAAATTTGCCCCAGCTTTCGACGATCACCGCCGCCGATCCGGCACAGCGGACCGCATCATTGGCGCAGGCGAGCAGCATTTTGGGGTCAGCCGCCTCGACGAGCAGCAGCCGGTCGGGATCGCCGCCGAGTTCGGCGATCCCGGGGGCATAGATATGGCCCGCGCGCCTGCCCGCATCGACGGTGCGCAGCCAGATGAGGGGCGCCTTGCCGGGGGTGCGCAGCGCGAGCAGCGCGGCGAAGGCGGCGGCGCTGGTCGCATCGAGCGCGTCGGCGGCGAAAAATTCATGGGTGCGCCCGGTCGCGAGCCCGCCGCCGAGCGCATTGTCGAAGGGCGCATGTCCGCTCGCCAGCCAGCCCGCAGCCGGGCGGCTTTCGAAACCGCCGTCGGCGGCGATCCGGGCAATGCGTTGGCGCAGCCCGGCGAGAGGATGGGACGACTCGCGCATCATTTGTTCCTGATATGTTCTATTAGCGCTTTTGAGGCAATGTTTGTCAAGGCGTCGAGGGCTGCGCAGATTTTGTTTCGCACAAAGCCACGAAGCCACAAAGAAGCCGTGCTGGCCGCGAAGCGGCCGTCTTTTTCAGCTTTGCGGCCAGCCGCACTGATATAGAGAAAAGAGCCTATCGGCTCAGAGCGGGTCTCTTTGTGGCTTCGTGGCTTTGTGCGAAATATTCTAACGCGTCATCTCAGTCGTAGCGCCCGCGTTGCTGTCGCCGCCCAGCGCGCCGAACAGCGCGATTCGGGTCTGGACGAGCAGCAGCTGCGTCGCAATCTCGCTCCGCTGCGCGGCATAAAGGCTGCGCTGGGCGTCGAGGCTGGCGAGGAAGCTGTCGATGCCGCCCCGATAGCGCGCTTCGGTGAGCGTCGCGGTGTCGGCGGCGGCTTCGCTGTTTGCCGCGGCGGCGCGCACCCTTTCGGCTATCGTGCCCTGCACCGCGAGCGCGTCGGCGGTTTCGCGGAACGCGGTCTGGATCGCGCCTTCATAGGCCGCGAGCGCGGCATCGCGCTGCGCTTCGCTGACCGCGACGCCCGCGCGGCGGCCGCCGGCGTCGAAAATCGTCGCGGTGGCATCGCCCCCCGCCGACCAGCCGAACGATCCGCCGTCGAACAGACCCGACAGCGCATCGCTCGCAAAGCCGAGCAGCCCGGTGAGCGAGATCGACGGAAACAGCCGCGCGCGCGCGGCGCCGATGTCGGCATTGGCGGCGCGCAGACCATATTCGGCCTCGATCACGTCGGGGCGGCGCAGCAATATGTCGGAGCGGACCCCGGCGGGCAGCGGTGCGATTGCGGGGGCGACCTCGGCGAGGCTCGCGGGGAGCAGCGCGGCATCGACGTCGCCGCCAACGAGCAGGCGGATCAGGTTTTTGTCCTGCGCCAGCGCGGTTCGTTGCTGCGCGATCGCATCTTCGGCGGTTGCCAGAATTTGTTCGGCTTGCCGCAGGTCGATACGCGGCGCGACGCCACCATCGAGGCGTGCCTGCGTCAACCTTACGCTGTCGCGCGCATTGGCGGCGGTGTCCTCGGCAATTTTCAACAGGTCGCGGTCGGCGCCATAGGCCGCCCAGGCATTCGCCAGCTCGGCGATCAGCGCGAGCCGCACGGTGCGCGACGCCGCCTCGGTCGCCAGCGCGCGATTGCGCTCGGCCTCGGTCGCATTGGCAAGGCGGCCGAACAGATCGATCTCGAACGCGGTGACGCCGCCGCGCAGCGAAAAATCGCCAACGCCGCTGCTGCTGTCGCTGTCCGAATAACCCGCCCCCGCGCTGACGCCGATCTCGGGAAATTGCGCCGATCGCGTGACGCGCACCTGCGCGCGCGCCGCGGCAACATTGGCATAGGCGACGCGCAGGTCGCGGTTGTCCGCGAGCGCCTGTTCGATCAGCTGCTGGAGCCGCGGATCGGTAAAGACCTGCGGGTACGAGAGGATGGGGAGCGCCGCCTCGCTTTGCAGCAGATAGGCATCGCCGACCGGCCAGCTTTGCGGCACCGGCGGCGCGGGCAGCGCCGTCTTCGGCGCGAGCGAGCAGGCGCCGAGCAGCAAAGGGCCGAAGGCGATGAGCGCGCGGAGGCGGATCATGCCGGCACCTCGGTGCCGCCGTCCTTGCCCTTGCTGAAGCGGGCCCGCGCCGCGGCGAGCCCGTCGCGGACGCCGCGGCGGACGAGGACGAAGAAGAGCGGGATGAAGAAGATCGCGAGCAGGGTCGCCGTCAACATGCCGCCGATCACCGACGTGCCGATCGCGATGCGGCTGTTCGCGCCCGCCCCCGACGCGAGGGCAAGCGGCAACACGCCGAAGATGAAGGCAAAGCTCGTCATCAGGATCGGGCGCAGGCGGATGCGCGCTGCGGCGATGGCGGCCTCGATCACGCGCTTGCCCTTTTTCTCTTCCTGTTCGGCGAATTCGATCATCAGGATGGCGTTTTTCGACGCGAGACCCATTGTCGTGAGCAGCCCGATTTGCAGATAGACGTCATTTTCGAGGCCGCGCAGCGTGACCGCGAACACCGCGCCGACCAGCCCGAGCGGAATGACGAGCAGCACCGCGACCGGGATCGACCAGCTTTCGTAAAGCGCGGCGAGGCAGAGGAACACGACGAGCAGCGACAGCGCATAGAGCAGGGGCGCCTGTC
Organism: Sphingopyxis sp.; assembly: GCA_030148985.1. Taxonomy (GTDB): domain Bacteria; phylum Pseudomonadota; class Alphaproteobacteria; order Sphingomonadales; family Sphingomonadaceae; genus Sphingopyxis. The sequence continues at coordinate 44,480 of JASBSJ010000056.1, read as the reverse complement.
CCGATGACAGCCGTTCCTCATAAGAGGCGCCCGACCAGGCGACACTGGTGCCGGGAATTTCGGCCGCCAGCGCGGCAATCTCGTCCATCGCTTCGCCCGAACTGGTGCCGTCGGCTGGCGCGCCCGAAATTTCGAAAGCGGGAATGCCCTGAAAGCGCGATGTCGTGCTGGGCGTCGTCGACCAGCTGATCTGCGAAAAGGCCGAAAAAGGCGACATTTCGCCATCGGCCGAGCGCACATACCATTGGCCGAGGTCTTCGGGTTTGGAACGATATGGCGCATCGCCCTGAACATAGACGCGCTTGACCCGACCTTCGTCGATGAAGTCGTTGACGTAGCGGCCGCCCCAGGCGGTCGACAATGTGCTGTTCACATCGGCGTTGGTCAAACCATAAGCGGTCAGCCGCTGCGTATCGATATCGATCTTCAGCGTCGCAAGGTCGGGCAGGTCGCTCAGCCGCACCGAGGTCAGCCTGGGGTTCGCATTGGCGGCGGCGAGCAACTGGTCGCGCGCGGCGGCAAATTCTTCGCGCGTCATGCCGCTGCGGTTCTGGAACTGCATCGTAAAGCCCGATGTATCGCCCAGCCCGCGCACCGAGCCGGGGACGAGCGCAAAAACCTGGGCGTCGCGCAGGCCCGCGAAGGCCTGGCGGGTGCGCGCGGCGATGGCGTCGGCGGTGTTTTCCTTGCCGGGGCGGTCGTCCCAATGGGCCAGGTTGACGAACCCGCGCCCGGTATTCTGCCCCGACGCGCCGCCGCCGCCGCCACCGACATTGACGAACAGCGTGTCGATATTCGCCTTTTCGGCGCTGAGCAGATGATCCTCAATCGCATCGCGCACCTCGAGCGTCCGCGCCTGCGTCGCGCCCGCGGGCAGGCGGAACTGAATCTGCACCCGCCCCTGATCCTCGCCGGGCAAAAAGCCGCCGGGCAGGCGCAGGAACAGAAACGCCAGCAGGACAAGGATGATCAAATAGATACCCAGAAAACGCCATTTGCGATCGACGACGCGCTCAACGCTGCCAACATAACGATTGGTCGTCCGCTCGAAACCGGTGTTGAACCAGGTCTTGGCGCGTGTCAGCGCGGCATCGACGCGCGGAAACCGGCGCGGCGGCGGCTCGCCATGGTCGCGCGGCTTGAGCAGGGTCGAGGTCAGTGCCGGGCTGAGGATCAGCGCGACGAACACCGACAGCGCCATTGCCGAGACGATGGTGATCGAAAATTGACGATAGATGACCCCGGTCGAACCGCCGAAAAACGCCATGGGCAGGAAGACCGCCGACAGGACCAGCCCGATCGCGATCAGCGCGACCTGCAATTCCTTCATCGACTGGATCGTCGCTTCGCGCGCGCTCATGCCGGGATTTTCTTCCATCAGGCGCTCGACATTCTCGACAACGACGATCGCGTCATCGACGAGCAATCCGATTGCCAGGACCAGGCCGAATAAGGTCAACGTGTTGATCGAGAAACCCGCAAGATAGAAAACCGCGAAGGTGCCGAGCAGCACCACCGGCACCGCGATCGCCGGGATCAGCGTCGCGCGCCAGCTTTGCAGGAACACGAACATGACGATGATGACGAGCAGGATCGCCTCGAACAACGCCTTTTGGACTTCGCTCACCGACAGGCGGATGAAGGTCGTCGTGTCATTGATATAGGCATAGCCCAGCCCGTCGGGCATGTTGCGCGCAAGCTCGGTCATTCGCGCTTTCACGCGGTCGACGGTCGCCAGCGCGTCGGCGCCCGGCGACAGCGAGATCGCCATGCCCGAACTCGGTTGCCGGTTCATCCGCCCGACCGAGCTGTAATTTTCGGCCCCGATTTCGACCCGCGCCACATCGCGGACGCGCACCGCCGATCCGTCGGGTAGGGTTTTCAGGACGATATTCTGGAATTCCTCGGGCGTTTGCAGGCGCGACTGGGCGGTGACGGTCGCGGTCAGCAACTGGCCTTGCGGCGACGGCAGGCCGCCGACCTCGCCTGCCGCGACCTCGCTGTTCTGGGCCGAGATCGCGGCAATCACGTCGCCCGGCATCAATGACACCGCGGCCAGTCGCTGCGGGTTCAGCCAGATCCGCATCGCGTGCGGCGATCCGAAAATATTGACGTCGCCGACGCCTTCGACCCGCGACAGCGGATCCTGGATGTTGGTGGTCAGATAGTCCGACACGTCATAGTTCGAGCGCGTCCGCGTCTTGTCGTAAACGCTGACGATCAGCAAAATGTCCGAATTGGATTTGCTGACCCTTACCCCCTGCTGCTGCACCTGCGCTGGCAGGCGCGACACCGCCGACTCGATCTTGTTCTGCACCTGCACCTGCGCGATGTCGGGATCGGTGCCCTTGTTGAAGATCGCGGTGATGCTGGCCTGTCCGCTCGCGCTCGACTGCGAACTGAAATAGAGCAGGCCGTCGATTCCGGTCAGCTGCTGCTCGAGGATCTGCGTGACGCTGTTCTCGACCGTTTCGGCCGATGCGCCCGGATAGCTCGCGCGAATATTGACCTGCACCGGCGCAATGTCGGGATATTGTTCGATCGGCAGCGAACGCAGCGCGCCAAAGCCCGCGAGCATGACGACGATCGCCAGGACCCAGGCAAAGATCGGCCGGTCGATGAAGATCCGTGACATGGGGGCTATTTACTCTTTTCTGCGGTCTTGGCCGACGCGGGTGCCCCCACCCGCTGCGGACTGCTGGCCGGGACCGGACGAATGTCGGCGCCGTCGCGAAGATTGGCGATTCCCTGCGTGATGACGCGGTCGCCGGCGCGCAGCCCGTCGGTGACGATCCAGCTGGCGCCGGCCGTCCGCGATGTCGCGATCTTGCGGCGCACCGCCTTGTTGTTCTTGCCCGCCAGATAGACAAAGGCCGATCCGTCGAAATCGCGCTGCACCGCAGGTTGCGGCACCAGAATGGCGGTCGGATCGATCGCCTGATCGAATATCGCGGTCACGAACATGCCCGGCAGCAGCAAGCCGTTCGGGTTGGGAAAGCGCGCGCGCAGGGTCACGGTCCCGGTCGCTTCATTGACCGTCACCTCGGAAAACTCGACGATGCCGGCCAGGGCATAGGCGCTGCCGTCTTCCAGCCGCAGGCGCACGGCGGCGCCGCCTTGCGAAACGCCGCCGCTGGCGATCGCCTGGCGCAGCGTTGTCAGTTCGGCGCTCGACTGCTGCATGTCGACATAGATGGGGTCGATACGCTGGATCGTCGCGAGCGGTTCGGCCTGGCTGGCGCTTACGAGCGCGCCGGGCGTCGCAAGACTGCGCCCGATCCGCCCGCCGATCGGCGCGGTGATCGTCGCATAGCGCAGGTTGATGCGGGCGGTTTCGAGCGCGGCGCGGGTCTGCGCGACCGCGGCGCGCGCCATGCGCGCCGCCGCGAGCGCGTCGGTATAATCCTGCTCGGCGACCGCCTGCATCTTGGCCAGCGGTTCAAGCCGACGCGCGCGTTCCTCGGCGGCCTCGGCGCTGGCGCTGGCGCTCGCCAGATTGGCCTCGGCCTGCTGGACGGCGGCGCGATAGAGGCTGGCGTCGATCTCGTACAGCGGCTGGCCCGCACGCACGAAGCCGCCCTCGGTGAACAGCCGCCGCCGGATGAGGCCATTGACCTGCGGCCGCACTTCGCTCATTTCAAAGGCGACGGTGCGGCCGCCGAGCGACGTCGTGACGGGAACGGGCTGCACCGCGACGGTGACATAGCCGACCTCGGGCGCACCGCGCCCGCCATTCTTCTCCTCGGCCGTGCAGGCGCCCATCGACAAGGCAATGGCGCAAAGAAGCCCGAGGCGGAGCGCCGGCCGGTCGTTCAGCATATGATTTTCTCGTTACAGGCCGCCGCGGGCTAGGGAGGATCAACCCCTATTCAAACCATTGTCCTGCCGCTGGCAAGCCCCGCGCCCCGGATGCGACAAATTGCGACAATTTTTCTGCCTTTCCAGGACAGGCGGGTTAAAACTATCGCGAGGGGCGGGCGTGGCGTCAGCGCCGCAGTGCCAGTGCTAACGTCCGGGCGGCGCGGCGACCGATTGCCGCTCGACCAATGTCGAGGGCAGGACATTGCCTTCGTCGTCTGCCTTGGCGCCGGGGCTCAGAAAATCGGGAACCAGCGTCTGCGCGGCGCGGATGCCCATTTCGCGGATCGGCCAGCGCACCGTGCTGAGCGCGGGCCAGATATGCGTCGCGGTCGGGCTGTCGTCGAAACCGATGATCGACAGCTCGCCAGGCACCTTGATGCCCTTGCTGTGCGCGACGCTCATCACCCCCGCCGCCATCTCGTCGTTCGAACAGAAGATTGCGGTCGGCGGATCGGCGCGCGACAGCAGCGCCTCGCCCGCCTCGATCCCCGCGGTATAACGGTAATTGCCGGGTGCGTTGAGTTCGGCAGGCAGGGTAAGCCCCGCCTCGGCCAGAGCTTCGAGAAAGCCTTTCTCGCGTTCGGCGGCCGAGCGGAACCCGACCGGGCCGCGCACGAAACCGATGCGGCGATGTCCCAGCGCGATCAGGCCGCGCACCGCCTCCGCCACCACTTCGCGATCGTTCGACGAGATGCAATGCTTGGCATCGTCGAGCGGCGCCGAGCCGATGCGGACATAGCGCACGCCCAGATCCTCGCAGAGCGCGGCCAGATCGTCATTTTCCGAAATCGGCGGCAACAGCATCGCGCCGATCGGTCGCTGTTTTTCAAGGAAAGTGCGGACATCGTCGAGCAATTTGTCCGACCCGCGGTCGACCGGACGGACGAGCAGCGCGAGGTCGCTGTCCTTGATCGCGTCGAGCACGCCGCGCTGGAAATTAAGCACCGTCTGCGCGTTCGGATTGTCGTGGAGCAGCGCGATCAGGAAGTTGCGGCGAAAGGCGAGCGCGCGCGCCTGCGGATTGGGAACGAAACCCAGTTGCTCGATCGCTTTTTCGACCGCGGCGCGCGTTTTTTCGGTCAGGAATTCGGACCGGTTGATGACCCGGCTCACCGTTTTTTTCGACACCCCCGCCAGCGCCGCGACGTCGTTGATGGTCGGCTGCTTGCCCCCCGGCCCCTTGGTTTGTGCCGCCATATGCGCTTGTCCTCCGCGGGCTTTGGTTTCCGTCCCGCCTTTCCCGCTTCGTGATGGGCGCCCGGCGCGTCAAAATCAACCATCGCTACGGGCATCGGGCAATTATTGATACCGGTGTCCAGCATGCCATTCGGCCATCGGAGCATCGTCGATATTGACACCGGTTACCGGAATGAGTAGCTTGGCGCAAACCCAGCAAAGGAACACATCATGAAGATCGCGCTGATCACCGAGAACAGCCAGGCCGCCAAAAACGGCATCATCCATGAAGCGCTGACCACGGTCGCCGAGCCGCTGGGTCATCAGGTTTTCAACTATGGCATGTATTCGGCGGACGACGCGGCGTCGCTGACCTATGTCATGAACGGCCTGCTCGCGGGCATCCTCCTAAATTCGAAGGCCGCCGACTTCGTCGTGACCGGCTGCGGCACGGGCATGGGTTCGATGCTCGCCTGCAACGCGATGCCCGGCGTTTTCTGCGGGCTGGTGATCGATCCGACCGACGCCTTCCTCTTTGGCCAGATCAACGACGGCAACGCGATTTCGATGCCCTATGCCAAGGGTTTCGGCTGGGCCGCCGAACTCAACCTCCAGGATGTATACGCCAAGCTGTTCGACGGCGAACGCGGGCTGGGCTATCCCAAGGAGCGCGCCGAAATCATGCGGACGAACCGCGGCATATTGAAGGATCTGAAGGCCGCATCGTGCAACGACATGCTGACGGTGCTGAAGACCGTCGATCAGGATCTCCTGCGCGCGGCGATCGGGGGGGAGAAATTCGCCGACTATTTCTACGCCAATTCGCAGGATGAGGCGATCAGCGCCTATCTGAAGAGCCTGTCGGCGGAGCCGGCGCTCGCCTGACATGACGCAATCATTTGATCTTTCGGGCAAGGTCGCGCTCGTCACCGGCGCCAATACGGGCATCGGGCAGGGGATCGCGCTCGCGCTCGCCGGTGCGGGCGCCGACATCGCCGCCGCGGGCCGCTCGCCGGCTGATGAGACCGTCGGCAAGGTCCGCGCGCTCGGGCGCCGCGGCGAAAATTTCGCCGCCGACCTGTCGAGCGTCGCCGCGGTGCAGCCGCTGGTCGATGCCGTGCTCGCCGCGTTCGGGCGCATCGACATCGTCGTCAACAATGCCGGGATCATACGCCGCGCCGATGCGGTCGATTTCACCGAGGAAGACTGGGATGCGGTGATGGACACCAATCTCAAGACTTTGTTTTTCCTCTGTCAGGCGGCGGGCAAGCACATGATCGCGCGCGGCAGCGGCAAGATCATCAACATCGCCTCGATGCTGACCTTTCAGGGCGGCATTCGCGTGCCGAGCTATACCGCGTCGAAATCGGGGGTCGGTGGACTCACCAAGCTGCTGGCGAACGAATGGGCGGCAAAGGGGATCAACGTCAACGCGATCGCGCCGGGCTATATCGCGACGAACAACACCGCCGCGCTGCAAGCCGACGAGACGCGCAACCGGCAGATCATGGAGCGCATTCCCGCGGGCCGCTGGGGCGACCCCGCCGACATCGGCGGCGCTGCGGTGTTCTTGGCGTCGCGCGCGTCGGACTATGTGCAGGGCCATATCCTCGCCGTCGATGGTGGCTGGCTGGCGCGGTAAATATATTGTCAAAGGACGTTCGTGCCGAGCTTGTCGAAGCACCATTCTTCCTTTGGCGCTAAAGAAAAGAACAGCCCTTCGACAATCCCGGATCAGGTCCGGGACAGGGCGAACGGAGTAGGGATGGCGCAAGGCAAGCTGGTCTTTTTCGGCGAACTGCTGATCCGCCTCAACGCGCCAGGCAACGAGCTGCTGATGCAATCGCCGTCGCTCACGCTCCACGTCGGCGGCGCCGAAGCCAATGTCGCGATCGGGCTCGCGCATCTTGGCCATGATTGCGCGATGGTATCGCGCGTTCCGAACAATGCGCTGGGTCGCGGCGCGGTGGCGGCGGTGCGCGGCGCAGGCGTCGATTGCACCGCCGTCACGACCGCGCCGGGCCGCATGGGGCTCTATTTCCTCAGCGTCGGGGCAGGACTGCGCTCGTCCGAAATCGTCTATGACCGCGCGGGATCGAGTTTCGCGGCGAGCGGCGCGGGTGATTATGACTGGGACGTGCTGCTGAATGGCGCAGCGCTCCTCCATCTGTCGGGCATCACCCCCGCCTTGGGGCCGCGTTCGGCCGAAGCCGCGCTCGCGGCGGCGCGTGCGGCGAAGCGACTGGGCGTACCCGTCAGCTTCGACGGCAATTACCGCGCGATGCTGTGGGAAGCATGGGACAGCGATCCGCGCGCGATTCTGTCCGAACTGATCGGCAGCGCCGACATCTTGTTCGGCAATCACCGCGACCTGTCGCTGGTGCTGGGGCAGGAGTTCAGCGGCGAGGGCGAGGATCGGCGGCGCGAGGCGGCCGAAGCGGGCTTCGCGGCTTTTCCCGGCCTCGGCCTCATCGCCTCGACCGCGCGTCATACGGTCACCGCCGACCATCACCGCATCGCGGCGCGCGTCGATCTTCGCGGCAGTTGCCATCAGACCGACGAGATTGACGTCACCGGAATCGTCGACCGCATCGGCGCGGGCGATGCCTTTGCCGCGGGTGTGCTCCACGCGCATCTGAGCGGGGGCACCGCCGAAGCGATGGCGGTGAGCGGCCTCGCGCTCACCTGCCTCAAACATTCGCTCCCCGGCGATGGGAGCCGCTTCGGCCAGGCCGACATCGACGCCTTCCATGGCGGCGGGCTCGATGTCCGGCGCTGACATTACCCGCCGCGCGCTGCTCGCGGCAGGCGCCGCCGCCGTGCTGGCGCCGCCGCTTTTCGCGCGAACGGGGGGAGACGTCCGGACCTTCAAAGGCATTCGCTACGCGACCGCCAAGCGATTCGAGGCGCCGGTGCCATCGCCCGATAATCGCGCGGCGCTGGGCGACTTCGGTCCCGCCTGCCCGCAGCGCGGCGATCGATATGCGCCGCAGTCCGAAGACTGTCTGTTCCTCAACGTCTGGACGCCCGCAGCGGCCGACGATGCGAAGCGGCCGGTGATGGTCTATTTCCACGGCGGCGCCTATTCGACCGGCAGCGTGACCGATCCGATCAACGATGGCGCCGCGCTTGCGGCGCGTGGTGATGTCGTCGTCGTGACGGTGAACCATCGGCTCAACGCGCTCGGTTATCTGTATCTCGCGCGGCTCGATCCGCGCTTTCGCGACAGCGGCAATGCCGGGCAGCTCGACCTGATCGCGGCGCTGACATGGGTGCAGCGCAATATCGCGGCCTTCGGCGGCGATCCCGCCAATGTCACCGTCTTTGGCCAGTCGGGCGGCGGCGCGAAGATCGCGACCTTGATGGCGATGCCTGCGGCGAAGGGCCTGTTTCACAAGGCGATCACGATGAGCGGGCAGCAGGTGACGGCATCGGGCCCGCTCAACGCCACAAAGCGCGCCGAAGCTTTCCTGCACGCGCTCGGCAAGGGCGTCGATCCCGCGACCGCACCCATCGGGCAACTGATCGCTGCGCTGGAGGCGACCGACCCGATTCTGGGCGGCGGCGTCTACATGGGCCCGGTGCTCGACATGACGCATCTGACGCGCCACCCTTTCTGGCCCGATGCCGCGCCGCAGTCGCTCGATATTCCGATGATGCTCGGCAACACGGTGCTCGAAACGCGCGCGTTCTACGCGCCCGATGGCAAGCAGCTTGCGGGGCTGAATTTCGACAATCTTGCCGCGCGGATCGCGCCCGAAATCAAGGTCGACGCGCATCCCGAATGGGTGGTGGCGCAGTTTCGCGCGCGCTATCCCGAGGCCGCGCCGCTCGAGCTGTTCCACCGCATCGTTACCGCGGGGCGCAGCTGGCGCGGGCAGGTCGAGGAGGCCGAGGCGCGCGCGCGTGCCGGGGCGCCGGCCTTTGTCTATCAGCTCGATTTCGAGGATGCGAAGCACACCGACGACATCGGGTTCGCGTTCGGCACCACACCCAATGCGAGCCCGGCGCAGCGGGCGATGAGCGACCGGATGATGGATGCCTTCGTCCGCTTCGCGCGCACGGGCGATCCGGGCTGGCCCGCCTATGATCTGGGCACGCGGCAGACGATGATCTTCGACACCGACAGCCGTGTCGAAAGCGATCCGCGCCGGTGGGAACGCGAGCTGTTTGCGCGCGTACCCTATATCCAGCCGGGGACATAGCAGGGCGTCATTGCGAGCGGAGCGAAGCAATCTCCAGCTAGCAACAACCGACGACGATGGCTGGAGATTGCTTCGTCGCTTCGCTCCTCGCAATGACGGTAATCAAACGATCCCGTGCGACCCCAGCCAGTTCCACAGCAATTCGGGCCAGATCGCGACGGGCCGCCCCGCGGTTTTCATCAGCCCGAAACCATGGCCCCCGCGCTCGAAGAAATGCGCTTCGCACGGCGCATTGATGGCGCGCGCCGCATCGCGCAGGCGGACGCTGTTGTCGACCTTGACGACATCATCATCCTCGGCGTGGAGGAGCCACAGCGGCGGCTGGTCGGCGCGGACATTTCGTTCGGGCGAGTAGAGCGCCTCGCGCGCCGCATCGGGATTTGCGCCGATCAGCTTCTCGCGGCTCACCGCATGGGCGATCGCCGGGTCCATCGACACGACCGGATAGATGGCGGCGAGCGCATCGGGCCGCGCGGGTAGCGCGTCGGCGGCATCGACGGGCGCATAGACCTGTGCATCGAAGCGCGTGAGCAGGCTCGTCGCCACCTGCCCGCCCGCCGAAAAGCCGCCGAAAGCAACGCGCTTGGGGTCGATGCCGTCGATGCCTGCGCGGCTGCGCACCAGCCGCACCGCGCGCTGCGCATCGGCGAGCGGCACGTCGGCCCCGTTCGTCCAGCCATCGCCGGGCAGGCGATAGAAAAGGACGTAAACGGTGACGCCGCGTTCCTTCAGCCAGCGCGCCAGCTCATAACTTTCCTTGTCGATCACGACATAGCGATAGCCGCCGCCGGGGGCGAGGATGACCGCGGCGCCACTGGGCTGCGCGGGGCGGAAGATGTCGAGCCGCGGGCGCGTGATGCCTTCGAGCATCCGGTCGCTGGCGTCCGGGTCGTCGCTGCGCTGGACGACGCGCTCGATCAGGCCGCGCGGTGGGACGACATGGCCTTCGGGCCACAGCGGTACGCTTGCGTCGGGAATGACACCCGCGGGCCGCGTCCATGCCGCGCGCGCGGCGGCGCTGGCGAAGGGCAGCGCAAGGCTGGCGCTCAGCAGCGCGCGGCGGCCGACCGTCATTGTCCGGCGCCCTTGTTGGGATAGGCGATGATGAGCACCAGCGGCTCGGAACCTGTCTGGCGAATGCCGACCCTGGCGCCCTTATAGAGCCATGCCGCCATGCCGGCGCGCAGTTCCTGCTCGCTGCCGTCCGAATGGACGATGCCGGTGCCCGACACGACATAATAAATCTCGTCATGATCGATCGGATGGACGCCGATCGCCGCGCCGACGTGCAGCGCGCGCTTCCTGAATTCGAAGCTGCGCGGAGCGGGCACGGCATCGCTGATCCGCCACGCGGTCGATATGCCGATTTGCCCATGCGGTGGCGCCTCCTCGCGCACCGTCGCGGCTTCGTCGATCACGACCATCGCGGGGGCGTCGCCAGCGCCCGCGAGCAATATTGCGAGCAGCGCGCTCACGGCGCTTCTCCGCGCGAGGAGCGGTCGCGCGCCGACAGATGCTCCTGCGGCATCGGCGCGGTCTGCCCCGGATACAGCCCCGATTTTGGCTCCATCGTCGCGAGATCCCAGTCGGCCTCTACAAAAGGCGCGCGCACTGGCGGCTTGACCGACGGGTAAGCGCTCACTTCCTTCTCGTCATCGATTATCTCGCCGCGCCCCTCGGCAACAAAGAAGAGGACGCGAATCTCCTCGGCATCGCGCGCCCACGGCCGCGCGCCGGCGGTCGCGAGCACCGACGTTTCGACATCGCGTACCGGCAAGATCGTATAACCATCGACCGGCGCAAGCGGCGCCTTGGCGCGGATCAGCTCGGCGCGCGTCTCGCCATAGCGGCCGAATTCGGGCAGCGGTTTGCCGTGGCGGTCGACCGCCAGATTGTCCTTGCCATAATATTCGAGGTCGCCGTCGCCGCCGAGCATCAGGAAGGGCATGCCGTCGTCGGTGTCGTTGCCGCCGCGCATGACATTGCCGACCGCGGTGATCTGGCCGGTCACATAATCGTGCCCGGTCCATTCGAGGTTCATCAGATTATAATGCACCGCGCGGTGCTTGGGGTTGTAGATCAGATTGTTGATCATCAGCACCTGTGCGCCGCCCTTCACCAATGGCGCGCGCTCGACATTATGCGCCCAGATATTGCGGTAAAAGACGATGCCGGTGGCATTGTCGTGGATCAGCGACCCCTTGCTGTGTTCGCCCTTGGGGTGGCTCGCATCGGCAAGGCCCTCGGCGGCGAGATTGTTCGAGAAGCTGATGTTGCGGCTCGTGCCCTGTCGCCATTCCTCGACGCTCTTGCCGGTGAAGCGCGGCCCCGACGCCGACATATTTTCGTCGATCGCCCACAGGAAGGTGCAATGATCGACGATGACATTATGCGCGGCGACGGTCGAAAAGGCGTCGGCTTCCCACCCGCTGCGCTTCGGCTGGCCGTCGACGCCGGTATAGACGCGCAGGTGGCGCAGGATGACGTCGTGGGTCTTCACGTCGATGCCCGTGCGGATCAGCGTGATGCCGGGGCCGGGCGCGGTTTGTCCGGCGATCGTCAGATAGGGATGTTTGATTTCGATCGACCGGCGCCCCATGTCGATCACGCCGCCGACCTCGAACACGATGATGCGCGGTCCCGGTGTGTCGATCGCGGCCTTCAGCGACCCCGGCCCGTCGGCGGCCAGCGTCGTCACGCGCAGGATTTTGCCGCCGCGCCCACCGGGGGTTTCGGCCGCCGGGCCGACCGCGCCGGGGAAGGCGCGCGGCGCCGCTTCGGCGGCAGAAAGCGGTACGGAGGGTAGCGCAAACGCCAGCAAAAGCGCGGTTATCCACGGGGTCTGGCGCATAATTCTCTCCCTTGTTCTTTGGGTCTTGACAGGGCGTCGCCTATCCTTCAATCTTTCTGACACCGGTTACCCCAATCGGTCAACGAGAAAATATTTCCAAGGGAGAGGATCTGATCGGAGCCGCCGCAACGACGGGCGGACCATCATCACTCTCTGACAATCGAAGCACGGGATGACGCGCCGCGTCATTTTGTCGAGCAAAGTAACCGGTGTCATTTCTTGCGCGAGCGAGGATGCGGGGCGATTAAGGGAGGATGGAAATGTCAATTCAAGCAATGCGGAGCGTGCGCACTTTGACCCGGCTGGCGTGCGGAGCCTCGCTTGCCGTGATGGCGGCGTCGCCGGCGTGGGCGCAGGATACCGCTGAAGAAGCGGTCGCGAGCGAAGACGAGATCGTCGTCACCGGCTTCCGCGCCTCGCTCGACGAAGCACTCAACCAGAAACGCGATTCGATCTCGGCCGTCGACGTCATCGTGGCAGAGGATATTGCGAAATTCCCCGACCAGAATCTGGCTGAATCGCTGCAACGCATTCCGGGCATCTCCATCCAGCGCGACGCTGGCGAAGGCCGCGCGATCACGGTTCGCGGGCTGGGCGCGCAGTTCACGCGCGTTCGCCTGAACGGTATGGAGACCATTGCGACATCGACCGACGGCGCCGCGGCGAACCGCGACCGCGCGTTCGATTTCAACGTCTTTGCGTCCGAACTCTTCACCTCGCTGGTGGTTCACAAGACGGCCTCGGCCTCGCTCGACGAAGGCTCGCTGGGGGCGGTGGTCGATCTCAACACCGGCAATCCGCTGGGCGGCAAGGAAGGGTTGACGATCGTTGGCTCGGCGCAGGCGCGTTACAACGACCTCACCGAAAATGTCGATCCGCGGCTGGCGGGCCTGATCGCCTGGACCAATGCCGATCGCACCTTCGGTGTGTCGGCATCGGTCGCCTGGTCCGATTATACGACCGACGAACTGGGTAACAACAGTGTCCGCTGGGCACAGGCGCCGTTCCGCAGCGTGGACGGCGAGACATGCCTTTCGGGTTCCGCTTTCGTCGCAGACCCTTCGGCCGCCTGCATCGAAGTCGCCGAAGCTTTCCACCCGCGCATCCCGCGTTACGGTCTGGTGCGGCACGAACGCGAACGTCTGGGCGCCACCGCCTCGATCCAGTTCGAGCCAAGCGAAAACACGAAGATTTCGATCGACGGGCTTTATTCGCGGTTCAAGGAAGTGCGCGACGAATATTGGGGCGAAGTGCTGTTACGCAGCGAAGAGCGCGGCATCGATGTGTCCAACTATACGATCGATGCGAACAACAATCTGATCGCGGCAGATCTCGATAACGTGTACATCCGCACCGAACGCTATTCGCGTGAGAGCGAGACCGAATTTTACCAATTGTCGGGCCGACTGGAACAGCGGCTGACCGACACGTTCAAGGTCAATCTGCTTGGCGGTTTTTCGAAGTCGCAGGCCGATATTCCGATCGAAACGACGCTGGCGTTCGATGACCGCGACGGCACCGGGTATCGGTATGATTACACGAACATGAAGTTCCCGGTTTTGAGCTTCGGCCCGGGCATCGAGGATCCTTCGTCCTTCGTGCTCGCCGAATTCCGCGATCGCCCGTCATTCCTGACCAACAAGTTCAAGACCGTGTCGCTCGATTTCGACTGGGACGTGGCCGACCGGTTCAAGCTGCTGGGCGGCGGTTTCTATCGTCAGTTCGATTTCGATACGGTCGGCTTCCGCCGCGACAGCACCTATTGTGCCGCCTTCACCTGTGCGCCGGGAACCACCGGCCTGCCGGTGACCGATGATATTGCGGAGCTGTTCAAGCTGGGCAACGCGGGGCAACCCTCGGGCAATACCAATGCCTGGATCGTCCCCGATCTCGATGCCGGAACGGCGCTGATCGACCTCTACAACCGTCCGGCCGTCCTGCAGCAAGGTGAACAGCGCGCAGTCACCGAAAAAACCTATGGCGGCTGGTTTATGACCGAGTTCGAAACCGAACTCGCCGGGATGCGGCTGACCGGTAATGCCGGCGTGCGCTATGCCAAAACCGAGCAATCGTCGTCGGGTTTCACAAGCGGAACATTCGTTACGGTCGACCGGACCTATGACGACTGGTTGCCGTCGTTCAACCTGAACCTGCATCCGACCGAGAACATCATTCTGCGCGGTGCGATCGCGAAGGTGATCACGCGCCCCACGCTGGGCAATCTGACGCCCGGCGGCGCGGTCGATCAGTTCAATTTTCGGATCAACTCGGGTAACCCGTTCCTCGATCCGTTCCGCGCGACGACTTTCGATCTGGCCGCCGAATGGTATTTCGCTCCGGGAGCACTCGCTTCGGTGGCTTTGTTCGCCAAGGATATCGAAAGCTTCCCCATCGCCACTTCGCTTCAGGGGACATATGCCGACAGCGGCTTGCCGCTTTCGCTTCTGACGCCGGGAACCCCGGCTTATGACGCTGTCGTGGGCGGTTCGGACCCCAACCGGGCCTTCGAGTTCCGCACCACTGGAAACGGCCCCGGCGCGAGTCTCAAGGGCATGGAATTGTCCCTCCAGCTGCCGTTCTCGGTTTTCTCGGACTCGTTGCGTCACTTCGGCGTCCTGGGCAACGCCACTTTCGTAAAGAGCGATGTCGACTACACGATCGCCGGGCCTTTGGCATATGATCCTGTGGACAACCGGCTCGAGGCACAGCCGGCGGGCGTCTATACGCAGCCGCTGCTCAACCTTGCCAAGCGGGCGTGGAATGCCACCGTCTATTATGACGACGGCAAATTCTCGGCGCGTGCGTCGGCGGCTTGGCGCAGCGGCTATAATGACGGCACCAGCGGCAACAATAATGTGTTCGAAGGCTATGGCAGCTCGTTCAACGTCGATGCGTCGATCCGTTATGCGATCACCGAAAATATCGAACTGTCGATCGAGGGTACGAACCTGACCGACGATTATCGCTATCGCTTCACCGACCTCGAAGCGAATCGTAACTATGAGAACAACCACTACGGCCGCACCTTCCTGTTCGGTGCGCGCGTCAAGATCTGACGCGTCAAGGTTCGTCCCGGAAAAGGCCCGGCCTGCGTTCGCGAGGGTCGGGCCTTTTTCTTTGGCAGGAGAGACAGGTGACCGATCGTCGCGAGATGCTCAAACTGGCCGGGACCGGCCTTGTTGCGGCGGGGCTTTCGGGTTTCGCGGCTCCCGCGGCCGTCGGGCAGGCGGCCCGCGTGCCCGCGCGGTCGGCGCCGGCCTGGGCCAGGGGCTTCGACGGCCAGCGCATCGCCGATCTTGGCGATGGGCGCTTCCTCAATCCGATCATGGCGGGCGACCATCCCGATCCGTCGATCCTGAAGGACGGCGCCGATTATTATATGACCTTCTCGACCTTCGACTCCTATCCGGGGCTGGTCATCTGGCATTCGCGCGACCTGGTGAACTGGCGCCCGGTTGGCCCTGCGCTGCACCGGAATATCGGCGCGGTCTGGGCGCCCGAACTGTGCAAGCATGAGGGGCGCTTTTATCTCTACATCCCGACCAAAGGCCCGAACACCAGCTGGGTGATCTGGGCCGACCGGATCGAGGGGCCGTGGAGCGATCCGGTCGATCTGCACCTGCCCAACCATATCGACCCCGGCCATGCCGTCGGCGAGGATGGGTCGCGCTGGCTGTTCCTGTCGGGCGGCGACCGGGTGCGGCTGTCCGACGATGGCCTGAACCGCATCGGCGAACCCGAGCATGTCTACGACCCGTGGCGCTATCCCGCCGACTGGGTGGTCGAAGGCTTCGCGCCCGAGGGGCCAAAGATCACGCGCCGCGGCGATTATTATTACATGATCACCGCGGTCGGCGGCACCGCGGGGCCGCCCACGGGACATATGGTCATCGCCGCACGCTCGAAATCGATCCACGGGCCGTGGGAAAATTGCCCGGCGAACCCGCTCGTCCGCACCGTGTCGGCGGCTGAAAAATGGTGGTCGCGCGGCCATGCGACGCTGGTCGAGGGATCGGCGGGCGACTGGTGGGCGGTCTATCACGGTTATGAGAATGGTTATTGGACCTTGGGGCGGCAGGCCTTGCTCGACCCCGTCGAATGGACCGACGACGGCTGGCTGCGCATGACGGGCGGCGATTTGTCGCAGCCGATCGCCAAGCCGAAGGGGGGAACAATCGCGGGTCCGCACGGCATGGCGCTGTCCGACGATTTTTCCTCGCTCGCGCTCGGCGCCAAGTGGAATTTCTTCAAACCCGCGCCCGACGAAAGCCGCCGCGCCCGCGTCGAGGACGGCGCGCTGGTGCTGGCAGCGCGCGGCAAGGCGCCCGCCGACAGCTCGCCCCTGCTGCTGATTGCGGGCGATCAGGCCTATCGGTTCGAATGCGATATCGAGATTGCGCCGGGCGGCACCGCGGGGCTCATCCTCTTTTACGATGAAAAGCTCTACTGCGGGCTCGGCTTCGACGGGGACCGCTTCGTGACGCATCAATATGGCATCGAACGCGCGCGTCCCGCCAATCCGCACGGGCGAAAAATGCGGATGCGCGTCACTAACGACCGCCACATCGTCACTTATGACACCAGCGGTGACGGCGGAAAGACGTGGGTGCGCTTCGACCGCGGGATGGAGGTGTCGGGATACCACCATAATGTGCGCGGCGGCTTCCTGATGCTACGCCCCGGCCTCTATTCGGCGGGAACGGGCGAAGCGCGCTTTCGCAATTTCAGTTTTAAAGCACTGGGGTAGCGATTTTTTCGCACAAAGCCACGAAGCCACAAAAACTCTGCCGCACAGACCCCTTTGTGGCTTCGTGGCTTCGTGCGAAAATCTCTCTTTTGTTCGCGAGCAATTACAGCGTGACACCCGATTTCCAGATGGCGATGTCGCGTTCCTCATTTTTCTCGGCGCGTGTTGCGGCGCCCGAGGCCGTTGCAGCGATCAGGCCGAGCAAGGCGTCCGCCGCGCTATCGAATCCCGCTTCGAGCACGGTCCCAGCATCGAAGTCGATCCATCCCGCCTTGCGCGCCGCGAGGTCGCTGTTCGACGCGATCTTGAGCGTCGGTGCCGGAAAGCCGAGCGGGGTGCCGCGCCCGGTGGTGAAAAGAATGATCGTCGCCCCCGCCGCGGTCAGCGCGGTCGAGGAGACGGCGTCATTTCCCGGCGCTTCGAGCAGCGTGAGGCCGGGGAGGCGCGCTTCCCCCGCGTAACGCCGGACATCGACGAGCGGCACCTGCCCACCCTTTTGCACCGCGCCGAGCGACTTTTCCTCCAGCGTTGTGATCCCGCCGGCGATATTGCCGGGCGAGGGATTCTCGCTCACCGGCTCGCCGTGGCGGATGAAATATTGCTTGAAATCATCGACCAGCGTGACCGCGTCGTCGAACACCGCGCGCGACACGGCGCGATCCATCAATATCTGTTCGGCGCCGAAGATTTCAGGAATCTCGGTCAGCACCACTTTGCCGCCCGCCGCCGCGACGGCATCGGCCATGCGACCGACGAGCGGGTTGGCGGTAAGGCCCGAGAGGCCGTCCGATCCGCCGCATTTGACCCCCAGCACCAGCTGCGACAGCGGCACGTCGGTCCGCGCCAGACCGCCGCAGCTCGCGACCAGTTCGTCGACCAGCGTCAGGCACGCGGCTTCGTCGTCCTCGACCGCCTGCGCGGACAGCGTTCGGATATGTCCGCGGCGGTCGACGGGAATCAGGTCTATCAGCGCGCCAAGCTGATTGCTCTCGCACCCCAGCCCGACGATCAGCACCCCGCCCGCATTGGGATGCTGCGCCAGCGCCGCGAGCAGCGCGCGCGTATGCCCCAGATCGTCGCCAAGCTGCGAACAGCCGAAGGGATGCTTGAAGGCGTGGACGCCGTCGACGCGCCCGGCGTGGCGCTCGCCCGCGATCCGCGCGACGCGCGCGGCCAGATTGCCGACGCAACCGACCGTCGGCAGCACCCAGATTTCGTTGCGCGTGCCGACGCGGCCGTCGGCGCGGACATAGCCCCAAAAGCCGGGTGCGGCGGCCGCGGGCACCGCGCGAACCGGCGGGGTCGCGTAATGATACTCGTCCGTGTTGCCGAGCGCCGTCGCGAGGTTGTGGCTGTGGACATGCTCGCCCGGCGCGATGTCCGTGGTGGCGTGCCCTATGGGGAAACCATATTTGATGACCGGCGCGCCGCGCGCGATCGGCGCGAGAGCGATTTTATGTCCGCGCGGCACTGCGGCCGCGGCGCGAACCTCCTCATCGGCGAACAGCGGCTGGCCTGGCACAATGTCGGCAATCGCGGTCGCGACATTGTCGCCGTCAGCGATACGGATCGCGACATTCATCGGATATTCGCTTGCCTTTGACACCGGTGTCTCTTACACCGCTTCGCGGAAGAGGGAAATGAGAAAGATGGCGGCAACAAGCGATCAGGAAAATGTGGCGCGCGCATTTATCGACGCGCGTGCGGGAAAGACACCGCTTACCGCCTATCCCGGCGCGATGCCGCAAACGATGGCGGAGGCCTATGCGATCCAGGATCGCGCGATCGCCCTCGACGGGCGGCGTGTCGGCGGGTGGAAGGTCGGGCGAATCGCTCCCGATCTCGTCGATCGCTTTGGCGGCAACCGCCTGACCGGTCCGATCTTCGCCGACGAAATTTTCGATGCCGCGGCCGATCCGGCGATGCCCGTCTATGCCGACGGCTTTGCCGCGGCCGAGGCCGAGGTGCTGCTCTGCCTGGGCGAAGTCGGCACGCGCGATTATGACATCGACAGCGTGAAACAGTGCATCGCCGATGTCCGCACGGGGATCGAGATTGCGAGCTCGCCTTTCGCCGACATCAACCGCCACGGTCCCGCGGTCACCACGTCGGACTATGGCAACAACAAGGGGCTGATCCTTGGCGCTTCGATCCCCGGCTGGCAGGACGCCGACCTGATCCACATGCCCGTCGAGATGTTCGTCGATGGCGCACGCGTCGGCGCCGCGACGATGGAGGCGATGCTCGATGGCCCCTTTGGCTCGGCGCTGTTTCTGATCGACATATTGCGCGCGCGCGGCATCGCGATCACGCCCGGCACCTGGGTGTCGGCGGGCGCGATTACCGGTATTCACGAGGTCCGGCCCGGCCAGCGGGCCGAAGCGCTGTTCGACGGAAAAATCCGCGTCGGCTGCACGATCACAAGCTATTAGAAGCAAAACACGGGAGAGCATGATGGCACAGGCAATCGCAGACACGGGTGCGGCGGTGCCGGTGCCACGATCCGGGCGCTATCGCTGGATGATCGTCGCGGTGCTGTTCGCCGCGACGACGGTTAACTATATCGACCGCACCATGCTCGGCCTGCTCGCACCGACGCTCGGCACCGAGCTGGGGTGGAGCGAGAATGACTATGGCAACATCGTCACCGCTTTCCAGGCCGCCTATGCGCTCGGCTTCCTACTCATGGGCTGGCTCATCGACCGCTTCGGACCCAAGGTCGGCTATGCGATTGCCATTTCGATCTGGACCGTCGGCCATGTCGCGCACGGCTTTGCATCGTCGGTCGCGTCCTTCATGCTCGCGCGCATCGTGCTGGGTGTCGGCGAGGCGGGGCACTTCCCGTCGGTCGTGCGCGCGTCGAGCGAGTGGTTCCCGCAAAAGGAACGCTCCTATGCGATTGGCTGGGTCAACAGCGCGACGACGATCGGCGTGATCCTGACGGCCCCGACGATCTGGCTTTTCATGGTCTGGATGGGCTTCGACTGGCGCGAAACCTTCATCTATTCGGGCTTATTCGGCGTTGTTCTGCTCATTCTGTGGCTCTGGCTCTACAGCAATCCGCGCGAAAGCGGGAAGGTCAGCGAGGCCGAACTCGCGTGGATCGAACATGACCCGCCCGAAAAGGTCGAGCGCATCGGCTGGGGCAAGATCGTCACCAAGCGCGAGGCCTGGGCCTTTGCGATGGCGAAATTCCTGACCGACCCGGTGTGGTTCCTGATGCTCTTCTGGCTGCCCAAATATTTCGCCTCGACCTATGACGTCGATCTCAAGATCGTGCTGCTGCCGATGATCATCATGTATCTGCTGTCCGATGTCGGCAGCATCCTTGGCGGCTGGGTGTCGTCGAAGCTGATCCAGACCGGGCACAGCGTCAATTTTGCGCGCAAGGTGACGATGATCGGCGCGGGCCTCTGCGTGCTGCCGCTCTTGTTCGTCACGGGGCTGGAAAATATGTGGCTCGCGGTCGTGCTGATCGGTATCGCGCTCGCCGGACATCAGGCCTTTTCCTCAACGATCCTGTCGATCCCGCCCGACATGTTCCCGAAACGCGCGGTCGGATCGGTGATCGGGCTCGGCGGTTTCATGGGCGGCGTCGGCGGCATGATCATGGCGAAGTCGACCGGGCTCGTGCTCGATGCGACGGGGGGCAATTACACGCTCATCTTCGCCGCCTGCACGACCGTCTATTTCCTCGCGGTGCTCGCGGTGCATATCCTCAGCCCGCGCCTCGCGCCGGTCGGCGTGGAAGGCGCAAAATAGCGCCATGGCGCGCCCGCTGCACCTGTCACCCGATCGCCTCTTTCCGTCCGACCCGGCGCAGCGCGACATTGCGCGCCGGCTCTATAGGGAGGTTGCGGCCCTGCCGATCGTCAGCCCTCACGGGCACACCGATCCGGCATGGTTCGCGGGCAACGCACCCTTTGGCAATGCGGCGGAACTGCTGCTTCATCCCGACCATTATGTGTTCCGTATGCTCTATTCGCAGGGGGTGTCGCTCGATGCGCTCGGCATCGGCAACCCGGAGGCCGACCCGCGCGAGAGCTGGCGGATATTCGCGCAAAACTATCATCTCTTCCGCGGCACCCCGTCGCGCATGTGGATGGACTGGGTGTTCGCCGAGGCCTTCGGTTTCGACGTGCAATTTTCGGCTGAAACGTCGGACCTTTATTACGACCGGATCACCGAGGCGCTGGCGACCGATGCTTTCCGCCCGCGCGCGCTGTTCGACCGCTTCGGGATCGAGGTGATCGCGACGACCGAAAGCCCGCTCGACACGCTCGACCATCACGCCGTCATCCGCGCCGCCAATGCCAGCGGCGAATGGGCGGGCCGCGTCATCACCGCCTATCGCCCCGACCCCGTGGTCGATCCCGAATTCGAAGGATTCCGCGATAATCTCGCGCGCTTCTCCGAATTGTCGGGTGAGGATGCGTTCAGCTATGCCGGCTATCTCGCCGCGCACCGCAATCGCCGTGCCTTCTTCGCCGGCATGGGCGCAACCTCAACCGATCATGGTCACCCGACCGCGGCAACCGCCAACCTGTCCGACGCCGAGGCCGAGGCGCTGTTCGCGCGCGTCACGAGCGCCGACGTCAGCGCTGCCGATGCCGAGCTGTTCCGCGCGCATATGCTGACGGTGATGGCGGGGATGAGCCTCGACGATGGCCTCGTCATGCAGATCCACCCCGGCGCGTTCCGCAATCACAACCCTTGGTTGTTCGCGAATTATGGTCGCGACAAGGGCGCGGATATCCCCATGGGCACCGACTATGTTCATGCGCTGCGCCCGCTGCTCGGCAAATATGGCAACGAAGCGGCGCTGACGATCATCCTCTTCACTCTCGACGAGACGAGCTACGCGAGGGAGCTCGCGCCGCTTGCGGGCCATTATCCGGCGCTGAAGCTCGGCCCCGCCTGGTGGTTCCACGACAGTCCCGAGGGGATGCGGCGCTTCCGCTCGCAGACGACCGAGACCGCCGGTTTCTACAACACAGTCGGCTTCAACGACGACACGCGCGCCTTCCTGTCGATCCCCGCGCGCCACGACGTCGCGCGGCGTATCGACTGCGGCTTTCTGGCGCAGCTTGTTGCCGAGCGCCGGCTGGAGGAATGGGAAGCCGCCGAACTCGCGGCCGACCTCAGCTACAATCTCGCCAAGGCCGCGTACAAGCTGTGAGGCTGTCGGCGCAAACGCCGCTCCCGGCGTCGGTGCAGACGCCGGGCTACAACCGCGGCGCGCAGGCGGCGGGCATCGTCCATATCGGCATCGGCGCCTTCCACCGCGCACATCAGGCGGTCTATACCGACGACGCGATGAACGCGGGCGATCGCGACTGGGGCATCATCGGCGTGTCGCTGCGTTCGGGCGACGTCGCGGCGCAGTTGAACCCGCAAGACGGGCTTTACACGGTCAGCAGCCGCAGTGCGGCGGGCACCGAGTTGCGCGTCATCGGCGCGGTGCAAAAGGTGCTCGTCGCGGCTGACGAAGCGCAGGCCATCATTGATGCCATCGCTGCACCGACGACGCATATCGTCAGCTTTACCGTGACCGAAAAGGGCTATTTGCGTGCCGCCGACGGGTCGCTCGACCTTGATGCGGCAAAGCGTGCGTCGAGCCTGTACCGCTTCGTCGGCGCCGCGCTCGCCGCGCGCCAGACGGCGGGGCTCGGCGGGCTGACCTTGCTCAGCTGCGACAATCTGGCGAACAACGGCGCCGTGCTGCGACGGCTGATGCGGCAATATCTTGCTGCCGAGCAGCCGGGTCTCATCGACTGGTTCGATCGCGAATGCACCTGTCCGGCGACGATGATCGACCGCATCGTCCCCGCGACCACCGACGCCGATCGTGCCGCGGTTGAAGCCGCGCTCGGCGCGCGCGATGAGGGCGCTGTTGTCACCGAGGGATTCAGCCAGTGGGTGATCGAGGATGATTTCGCCGGCCCGCGTCCGCGCTGGGAGGCGGTCGGGGCTGAACTCGTTGCCGACGTCGCGCCCTATGAGACCGCGAAGCTCAGGATGCTCAACGGCGCGCATTCGGCGCTTGCCTATATCGGGCTGGGGCGCGGGCATGATTTTGTCCATCAGGCGATCGCCGATCCCGCCATCCGCCCGGTGATCGAGCGGCTGATGCGCGCCGAGGCCGCGCCGACGATCGACGCCGCGCCGGGGCAGGATCTTGGCGCCTATGCCGATGCCTTGCTCGATCGCTTCGCCAACCCCGCGCTCGATCATCGGCTGATCCAGATCGCGATGGACGGCAGCCAGAAGATCCCGCAGCGCTGGCTGGAGACGCTGGCATGGCATCAGGCGCGCGGTGCGCGCTGCGTGTCGATCGAAACCGCGATTGCGGCGTGGATCGCCTTTCTGCGGAGCGATCATCCGATCGACGATCCGCTGGCGGACAGGTTGCGCGAGGCGGCGGCGGGTCCGGACGCGATAGAAAAATTGTTCGGCGACGGCGGCCTGATCGCGTCGGAATGGCGGCCCCGCAATCGCGACTAATCCCGTCATTGCTTCGCTTCGCTCGCAATGACGAAGGTTTAGTCCGGAACCAGCAACCCCCGGCTCTCCCTTACCTCGGCATCCAGCCAGTCGATAAACGCCCTGATCCGCGGCTGCGGCGCGACGTCGCGGTGGAGCGCCAGCCAGAAGGCGCGCGCGATGGCCTGATCGGGCCGAACGCGGACCAGCGCCGGATCGCCCGCGGCGAGGAAGCAGGGCAGCACGCCAACCCCCGCACCGCCCGCGATCATGCGCCGCTGTGCAAGGATGCTCGACGAGCGAACGGTGGCGCGCAGCCCCGGTTCGATCTCGCCCAGATAGTCGAGTTCGGGCGCATAGAGAATGTCAGGAATATAGCCGATCACCGGAATGCCCGCGCGCGATAACGGCATGGCGGTGACCGCCGCCTGCCAGTCGGACCGATCGGCGGGGGCGTAGAGGCCGAGGCTGTAATCGGCGAGCTTGCGCGTGATCAGCGGTCCCTTGCGCGGCCGCGCGAGCAGCACCGCCATATCGGCTTCGCGCCGCGACGGGTTGAGGAACCCAGATGAGGCGACAAGGTCGATCTCAAGCTCGGGATGCGCCGCGACGAAGCGGCCGAGCCGCGGCGCGATAAAGCTGTTGCCGAAGCCTTCAGACACGCTGACGCGGAGTTGCCCCGACAGCGCCGATGAGCCTTCGGACGCCTTATGGATGCGCGCCGCTGCCGCCGCCATCGCTTCGGCGTGCGGAACGAGGGCCCGGCCCGCGGCGGTCAGAACGAATCCCGTCGGCGCGCGTTCGAACAGCGTCTGCTGGAGCGCCGCTTCCAGCGCGCTGACATGACGGCTCACCGTCGTCGCATCGACATGCAGCGCCGCCGCTGCGCGCGCGAGCGTGCCGTGGCGCGCGACCATCAGGAAATATTGCAGCCTGTCCCAGCCCATATGCTGCGAATATGCAGGATCGTGCTGCAAGTCTATCCCTTGCAATCGCGCCCCGATTGGTCTGTTGCAGCGGCAACATCTTTTGGGAGACTCACATCCATGCGACAGATCGACCACCATATCGTCGGCGGTGCCGGCGGCGGCGCACAGCGTTCCGGCCGCTTCGGCGATGTCCTCGACCCCAATAATGGCGGCGTGCAGGCGCAGGTCGCGCTCGGCGACCGCGCCATCCTCGACCGTGCGGTGGCCGCCGCAAAGGCCGCGCAGCCCGCCTGGGCGGCGACCAACCCGCAGCGCCGCGCGCGCGTGATGTTCGAATTCAAACGCCTCGTCGAAGCCAATATGAACCAGCTCGCCGAAATGCTGTCGGCCGAACATGGCAAGGTGATCGCCGATTCAAAGGGTGACATCCAGCGCGGCCTGGAGGTCATCGAATTTTGCTGCGGCATCCCGCATGTGCTGAAGGGCGAATATACGCAGGGCGCCGGCCCCGGCATCGACGTCTATTCGATGCGCCAGCCGGTCGGCATCGGCGCGGGGATCACGCCATTCAATTTTCCCGCGATGATCCCGCTGTGGATGGGCGGCGTCGCGACCGCGACGGGCAACGCCTTCATTTTGAAACCCAGCGAGCGCGACCCCAGCGTACCCGTCCGCCTGTCGGAGCTGTTCCTCGAGGCCGGGATGCCCGAGGGCATTTTCCAGACCGTCCACGGTGACAAGGAAATGGTCGACGCGATCCTCGACCACCCCGACATCGGCGCGGTCAGCTTCGTCGGCTCGTCGGACATCGCGCATTATGTCTACAACCGCGGCGTCGCGAACGGAAAGCGTGTGCAGGCGATGGGCGGCGCGAAGAATCATGGCATCGTCATGCCCGACGCCGATCTCGATCAGGTGGTGAACGACCTCACCGGCGCCGCCTTCGGCTCGGCGGGCGAGCGCTGCATGGCGCTGCCCGTCGTCGTCCCCGTCGGTGAGGATACCGCCAACCGGCTCCGGGAGAAATTGATCCCCGCGATCGAGGCGCTGCGCGTCGGCGTATCGACCGATGCCGAGGCGCATTACGGCCCTGTGGTGACTCAGGCGCACAAGGAAAAGGTCGAAGGCTGGATCGCCAAATGCGCCGACGAAGGCGCCGAACTCGTCGTCGACGGCCGCGGCTTCACCTTGCAGGGGCATGAACAGGGCTTCTTCGTCGGCCCGACGCTGTTCGACCATGTCACCCCCGACATGGAATCGTACAAGGAAGAAATCTTCGGTCCCGTGCTCCAGATCGTCCGCGCGGCAGATTTCGAGGCTGCGCTCGAACTGCCGTCGAAGCATCAGTACGGCAATGGCGTCGCGATCTTCACGCGCAACGGTCACGCGGCGCGCGAATTTGCCGCGCGCGTGCAGGTCGGCATGGTTGGCATCAATGTGCCAATCCCGGTGCCCGTCGCCTATCACACGTTCGGCGGCTGGAAACGCTCGGCGTTCGGCGACACCAACCAGCACGGCATGGAAGGCGTGAAATTCTGGACCAAGGTGAAAACGATCACCGCGCGCTGGCCCGACGGATCGCCGGACGGCGGCAACGCCTTCGTCATCCCGACCATGGGTTGATCGGCAAGCGCCGATGAAACCCATGCGCCGGGTCGGACATTTCTCCGTGCGAAGGAGAAGGACGATGATGCGATGGACGATGCCTGCCGCGACCCTTCTGCTTGCCGCGTGCAGCGGCGGGCAGGACGAGGAGAAAGGCCCCGAGGATAGCGCCGCGATCAGCCCGGTAAAAAAGGCCGAGCGCCCGGCGCCCGCCGAAACCGGGGCCGCGGGCGGCGACGCCGATGCCCCCGCGCCGGACGATGCCGGCGCCCGCATCGACGGCGATACGATCCCGTCCGCAATCCGTGGTCGCTGGGCGCTCAAGGCCGCCGACTGCACCGCGCGCAAGGGCACCGACCTCACCGCGCTGACGATCGACGCGACCAACCTGCGTTTCTACGAATCGCACGGCGAACTCGCGCGCGTGCAGGAAAGCGATGCCAGCCGCATCGTCGCCGATTACCGCTTCAGCGGCGAGGGCGAGCAATGGGATCGGCGGATGACGCTCACGCTAGCCGACGGCGGCAAGACGCTCGTGCGCCGCGATGCGGGCGAGGGTGCCGCCGCGGGTGCGATGCGCTATACGCGCTGTGCCGGATGACGGCTTTTTGAAAGGGAGACTCACCATGGACGTTCGCCTGCTTGCCATCGCCGCCGCCCTGCCGCTCGCCGCCTGCATGAGCAGCGAGGCTCCTGCCGGATCGACCCCGGCACCGCCGCCGGGCGAAATGACGTGCAACGCCGATGCGGCGCAAAGCTACGTCGGCCAGACCGCGACGTCCGACGTCGGCGCGGCGGTCCTGAAGGCCACCGGCGCGCGCACGCTCCGCTGGGGTCCGCCGCGTTCGGCGATGACGATGGATTACCGTCAGGACCGCGTGAACATCATGTACGACGACGCGTCGAAGATCACGCAGGTAACCTGTGGCTGACGGACGGGCGGCATCGGCAATCGATGCTGATTTTCGTCAGCATGACGACAGGGAAGAGATATGACCGATCAGTTCCAGCTTACCGACGACCAGCTCGCCATTCAGGATATGGCGCGCAAATTCACCGCCGACGCGATCACGCCTTTCGCCGCCGAATGGGACGAGAAAGCGCATTTCCCGCGCGACGTGATCAAGGCGGGGGCCGAACTCGGTTTCGCAGCGATTTACGTCAGCGAGGAATCGGGCGGGATCGGGCTTGGTCGACTGGAGGCCGCGCTGATCATGGAGGCGATGGCCTATGGCTGTCCGGCGACCAGCGCCTTCATCTCGATCCACAATATGGCGAGCTGGATGATCGACCGCTTCGGCGGCGCCGAGGTCAAGGCGAAGTTCCTGCCCGGCCTCGTCACGATGGACCAGATTGCAAGCTATTGCCTGACCGAACCCGGCAGCGGGTCGGACGCGGCGGCGCTCAAGACGTCGGCGAAGCTGGAGGGCGACCATTATGTCGTCAACGGGACTAAGCAGTTCATCTCGGGCGCCGGCGTCAACGACATCTATGTGACGATGGTGCGCACCGGCGAGCCCGGGGCGAAGGGCATTTCGTGCCTTGTCATCGAAAAGGACATGCCCGGCGTCAGCTTTGGCGCGAAGGAACGCAAGCTCGGCTGGAATGCATCCCCCACGGCACAAGTGATCTTCGACAATGTGAAGGTGCCGGTCGAAAACCGCGTCGGGGCGGAGGGTGACGGATTCCGGTTTGCGATGGCGGGGCTCGACGGCGGACGGCTCAACATCGGCGCCTGTTCGCTCGGCGGTGCGCAGCGCTGTCTCGACGAAGCGGTCGCCTATACCAAGGACCGCCAGCAGTTCGGGCAGCCGATCGCCGATTTCCAGAACACCCAGTTCATGCTCGCCGACATGGCGACCGACCTCGAGGCCGCGCGCTCGCTGCTTTACATGGCGGCCGCGAAGGTCACCGCGAACGCTCCCGACAAGTCGCGCTTTTCGGCAATGGCCAAGCGGCTCGCGACCGACAATGGCAGCAAGATCGTCAACGACGCGCTGCAACTGTTCGGCGGCTATGGCTATTTGAAGGATTATCCGATCGAGCGTTTCTGGCGCGACCTCCGCGTCCATTCGATCCTCGAGGGCACCAACCAGGTGATGCGGATGATCGTCGGAAGGGACTTGCTGCGCCAATGACCGAAGATGTTCTGATCAGCGTCGACAGCCGTGTCGGCCGCATCTCGCTCAATCGCCCTAAGGCGATTCATGCGCTGAATCTCGCAATGTGCCAGTCGATGATCGACGCGCTTTTGAAATGGCGCGCGGACGATGGCATCGACGCCGTCATCATCGACCATAGCGAGGGCCGCGGCTTCTGCGCTGGCGGCGACATACGGATGCTTGCGGAAAGCGGCGCGAAGGACGGTGTCGAAGCCCGCGCCTTCTTCCACACCGAATATCGTCTCAACCATCTGCTCTTCACCTATCCCAAGCCGGTTGTCGCCTTCATGGACGGCATCACCATGGGCGGCGGAGTCGGCATTTCGCAGCCGGCGAAATATCGCGTCGCGACCGAGCATACGCGCTTCGCGATGCCCGAAACGGGAATTGGCCTGTTTCCCGACGTCGGCGGCGGCTGGTATCTGCCGCGGCTCGAGGGGCGCGTCGGGGTGTTCCTCGCGCTCACCGGCGCGCGGCTCGATGGGGCGGAGTGCCTCGCGCTCGGCCTTGCGACCCATTATCTGCCGTCCGAAAAGCTGGGCGAGGCAAAGGCGCGCATCGCCGCGCACCCCGACCGTATCGGCGGCATTTTAGGCGAGCTGTCGGTCACCGCACCGCCCGCCGACATCACCCAGCATATCGACAAGATCAACCGGCTGTTCGCTAGCGGCAGCTATGAGGAGATACTCGCCGCGCTCGAAGCCGATGGCGGCGAATGGGCGACGAAGCAACGCGACACGCTCGGCACCAAAAGCCCGCAGACGTGCAAGGTTGCGCTGCGCCAGCTGAAAGAAGGCGGCGAGATGCACGACTTCGCCGCGCAAATGACGCAGGAATATGCCATCGGCAGCCGCGTCGTTCAGATGCACGACTTCATCGAAGGCGTCCGTGCGCTGATTATCGACAAGGACAACAGCCCGAAATGGAATCCGGCTACACCGGAGGCGGTGACCGACGACTGGATCGACGCGATCTTTGCGCCTTTGGCGGATGATAAAAAATGGACCCCTCTAACCTAAACCGTCACCCCGGCGGAGGCCGGGGTCTCACCGTCGAGATTCCGGCCTTCGCCGGAATGACGAAGGAGATTGCCGAATGACCTACGAAACCCTCCTCGTCGAACAGCGCGGTGCCGTCACCTTGGTGACGCTCAACCGCCCACAGGCGCTCAACGCGCTGAACTCCAGCGTCCTCGACGACCTCATCGCCGCCTTCGCGGCCTTCGAAGCCGACGCCGGCCAGCGCTGCGCCGTGCTTACGGGATCGGGCGACAAGGCGTTCGCCGCGGGCGCGGACATCAAGGAAATGGCCGACAAGCCCGCCGCCGATTTTTATCTCGAAGATTTCTTTTCGAAATGGACGAGCGATTTCGTGAAGAAGGTGAGGAAGCCCTGGATCGCTGCGGTGAACGGCTTTGCCTTGGGCGGCGGGTGCGAACTGGCGATGATGGCCGACTTCATCATCGCGTCGGACAAGGCGAAATTCGGCCAGCCCGAAATCAAGCTAGGCGTCGCGCCGGGCATGGGCGGGTCGCAGCGGCTGACGCGCGCGATCGGCAAGGCGAAGGCGATGGAAATGTGCCTCACCGGCCGGATGATGGACGCCGCCGAGGCCGAACGCTCGGGCCTCGTCGCGCGCGTCGTCGAACATGCGACGCTGGTCGACGAAGCGTTAAAGACCGCGACGACGATCGCGGCGATGCCGCCGATGGCCGCGATGGTGAACAAGGACATGGTCAACGCCGCGTTCGAAACCACGCTCGATCAGGGGCTGATCTACGAACGCCGCCTGTTCCAGATCCTCGCCGCGACCGAAGACAAGGCCGAAGGCATGGCGGCGTTTATCGAGAAGCGCGAAGGCGTGTGGAAGGGGCGGTAAGCCCGGTCCCCCTCCCGCTTGCGGGAGGGGTTAGGGGAGGGCCTGTTTCCTCCCCGCCAGTGAAATTATCGGGACAGGCCCTCCCCCGGCCCCTCCCGCAAGCGGGAGGGGAGATTAAATGAAGATCGCTTTTATCGGACTCGGCAACATGGGCGGCGGCATGGCCGCGAACCTTGCGAAGGCGGGGCACGAAGTCCGCGCCTTCGACCTCAGCGACGAGGCGCTCGCACGCGCCGTCGAAGCCGGCTGCACCCGCGCCGTATCGGCGGCCGAAGCCGTCACCGGCGCCGAAGCCGTCGTCACCATGCTCCCCGCGGGCAAACATGTCGCGTCGGTCTACCAAAGCGACGTCTTTCCGAACGCCGCGCCCGGCACGCTACTCCTCGATTGCTCGACGATCGACGTCGCGACCGCGCGCTCGAACATCGAGGCCGCGACCGCCAAGGGCCTCGTCGCCGTCGACGCGCCGGTGTCGGGCGGCATCGCCGCCGCCAATGCTGGGACGCTGACCTTCATGGTCGGCGGCACCGCCGAAGGTTTCGCGCGCGCCGAGCCGATTCTCGCCAAAATGGGCAAGGCGGTAATTCATGCCGGCGACGCCGGTGCGGGGCAGGCGGCGAAAATCTGCAACAACATGCTGCTCGGCGCCTCGATGGTCGCGACGTGTGAGACACTGGCGCTCGCGCAAAAGCTCGGGCTCGATCCGCAGAAATTCTTCGACATCGCCAGCGTGTCGTCGGGACAATGCTGGTCGCTCACCAGCTACGCGCCGCTTCCCGGCGTCGGGCCGACCACCCCCGCCGACAATGATTACAAGGGCGGTTTTGCCGCGGCGCTGATGCTCAAGGATCTGCGCCTCGCGATGGAGGCCGCCGCCAGCGTCGATGCGCAAGTGCCGATGGGCAACAGGGCGCGCGAGCTTTACGAGGCATTCGTCGATGCCGACAAGGACGGCCGCGACTTTTCGGCGATCATCCGCACGCTCCAGGGTTGATTGGCCTCGACTTGTCGCGCCCTCCGGGGCTAAGGCCGCGCGCGAATCAAGAAAAGACAGGATTTCTCCCATGCGTATCGACCTCATCCCGGCGGGCGACAGCCCGCCCGACAGCCTCAACGTCCTGATCGAAGTGCCGATCGGCGGCGAGCCGGTCAAATATGAGTTCGACAAGGCCTCGGGCGCACTGTTCGTCGACCGTTTCCTGCACACGCCGATGCGCTATCCGGCGAACTACGGCTTCATCCCGCACACGCTCGGCGATGATGGCGACCCGTTGGATGCGCTGGTCGTCGCGCGCTCGCCGATCGTCGCGGGCGCGGTGGTCAAATGCCGCCCGATCGGCGTGCTGATGATGGAGGATGACGCCGGCGGCGACGAAAAACTGCTCTGCGTGCCGGTCAACAAGACCTTCCCCTATTACAAGGATGTCGCGAGCTACACCGACATGCCGCCGATCGTGCTGCAACAGATCGAGCATTTCTTTGCGCATTACAAAGACCTGGAGCCGGGCAAATGGGTGAAGCTGAACGGTTGGGGCGACGTCGATGAAGCCAAGCGCATCATCGTCGAATGCGTCGAGCGCGCGAAAAAAGCGGGGTTCTGAAGGATATGTCGCCCCCGCGAAGGCGGGGGCCGCTATCGGTTTGTTCCAGGCGCGCTGAGCAGGATCGCCAACGGCCCCCGCCTTCGCGGGGGCGACGATTCAACTTTTGGGCTTCGGCGCCGACGCCGCTTCGGGCGCGGGCATCGAGCGCACATGCAGGTCGCGCTGCGGATAGGGGATTTCGATCCCCGCCGCCTGGAACTTGTCCCAGATGCTCAGGAACACGCCGCCCTTGATGTTGCCGACGCCGGCCTCGGGGTCGGTGATCCAGAAGCGCAGCTCATGATCGACGCTGCTGTCGCCGAAACCGGTGATCCAGCACACCGGCGCGGGGTCGGCGAGCACGCGCTTCGATTCGGTTGCCGCCTCGATCATCAGCCGCTGCGCCAGCCGCAGATCGGTGTCATAGGCGACCCCCACCGCAATGCTCACGCGCACGGACCGGCTCGAATAGCTCCAGTTTTCGACCTCCTGCGTCATCAGGATTTCGTTGGGGATCAGATGCTCCTTGCCCTCGCGGGTGATCACAGACACCGCGCGCACGCCGATCTTGTTGACCCAGCCAAAGCTGTCGCCGACGACGATGACGTCGCCCGGCTTGATCGAGCGGTCCATCAGCAGGATGATCCCCGCGATCAGATTACCGACGGTCTTTTGCAGCCCAAACCCGATCGCGAGGCCGAGTGCGCCCGAGAACACCGCAAAGGCGGTGAGGTCGATGCCCAATATGTCGATGCCGACAAAAAAGGCGGCGACGACGATCACCACCGCCGAAATTTTCTCGATCAGCAGCCGCTGCGTCGGATCGAAGCGGTCGCTGCCCCTGATCGTGCGGCGGAGGATGCGCGTCGCGAGCCGCACCAGCGTGAACAGGATGACCACGGTCACCAGCAGGTTGACGACGGTGAGCAGCGAGAAATGCCGCGCGCCGATCGTAAAACCAAAGGCGTCGAGCCGTTCCTGCAACAGCTCAAGCCCGCCGACCGCGCGCGACAGCATGACGCCGAGCGCGACGAACGCTCCGGCCAGCGCTGTCCCGTCGCCCAGCCCGACGCCGATCAATATGTGCCGCACCAGCGCCGCGACGCCGAGCGCGAACAGGATGTTCAGCAGCAGCAGCGCATAGGGATCCCATGGCCAGAGCGCCCCCGCGACGCCGACGATCAGCAGCGCGGCGATCCAGCCGAGGATCGCACCGGCGCGTTCGGTGAGCGGCCCGCGCGCGCCGAAATCCTGCCCGTGCAACCAGTCGGCAAGCCGCGGACCGATCCGCTTCCTGACCAGCCAGCTCGCGGCGAGCGCGGTGACACCCAGCGCCGCGGCGATCGCCAGTTCGACCAGCTGCGCCTCGGCAAGCGCGGGAAAGCCCAGGCGGGCGAGCAGATCGTCGAACGCGCTCATGCGGCCATCGCGGCAAAGCCGCGCTCGAGGTCGGCGATCAGGTCGGCGGGGTCTTCGAGCCCGATCGACAGGCGAACGAGCGGGTCGGGATCGGCCCAGCGCGTCGCGGTGCGGATGGCCGCGGGGTCGGCGGGCACGATCAGGCTTTCATAACCGCCCCAGCTGAAGCCGATGCCGAAATGCGCGAGCGCATCGATGAAGCGCGTGCGCGCGCCCTCGTCGGCACCCTTCAGCGTGAAGCCGAACAGCCCGCTGGTGCCAGTAAAATCGCGCGACCAGAGCGCATGGCCCGCGTCATCCGGCCGCGCCGGATGGAGCACGCGGCCGACCTCGCACCGCGCGGCGAGCCAGTTGGCGACCGTCAGCCCGTTCTCGCCATGTCGCTGCATCCGCACGTCGAGCGTGCGCAGCCCGCGCAGCATGAGCGCGCAATCGTCGGGCGAGACCGACTGACCAAGCTGATACGCCGCGCTGCGCAGCTTCGGCCACACGGCGCGCGTCGCGGTGAGCGAGCCCATCATCGCGTCGCTGTGCCCGCCGACATATTTGGTGAGGCTCATCATCGCGACATCGACGCCATGCGCCAGCGCGGGGAACAGCAAAGGCGTCGCCCAGGTGTTGTCGAGCATCGTCAGCACGCCGCGTGTCCGCGCGACGCGGGTGATCGCGGGCACATCCTGCACCTCGAAAGTCAGGCTGCCCGGCGATTCGAGGAAGATCAGCCGCGTCTCGGGGCGGATCAGCTCGGCGATGTCCGCGCCACCCGTCGGATCATAATAGGTCGTCGTCACGCCCAGCCGCGCGAGCATCCCGTCGCAGAACGCCCGCGTCGGTTCATAGGCGCTGTCGACCATCAGCAGATGATCGCCCGGCGACAGCAGCGCGAGCAGCCCTGCCGAATTGGCGGCGACCCCCGATGGATAGAGCAACGTCCCTTCGGCCCCCGGCTCCATCGCGGTCAGGGCATCGGCGAGCGCCCACACCGTCGGCGTCCCGCGGCGGCCGTAATAGAGCTTGTCGTGCGTCGCGTGGCCGCGCGCCTTCAGGTCGGCGATGCTGTCGTAAAGGATGGTCGAGGCGCGCCAGACGGGCGGATTGACGATGCCGCCGCCCAGCCGCGGATCGCCGGTCCATTCGGGCCGCCGCCCGCCCTGTACCAGCTTGGTGGCGGGGCGAAGGGTCTCGTCGTCGTTCGTCATCGGGCAATGGTAGCGAAGCGCTAGGTAAAATCCAGTGGCGCGCCGGCAAAGCCGACCACGAGCCCCGCCGCCGAACAGATTGCGAGCACCGGCACGATCCCCATCCTGAAGCGAAAGAGCAGCAGCGCCGCGAGCAGCGCCAGCGCCAGCGCGCGAATGTCGAGGCTGGCAAGCACCGGCAGCTCCATGCCCCATCCGCTGCGGATCAGGTCACGGAACAGCACATGCAGCGCGAACCACAGCGACAGGTTGGCGATCACGCCGACCACCGCCGCGGTCACCGCCGCAAGCGCGCCCTTCAGTCCGGCCGCACGCTCGAGCCGGTCGATCCACGGCGCAAAGGTAAAAATCCAGAGGAAACAGGGCGCGAAGGTGACCCACAGCGTCAGTCCCGCACCGAGCAGGGCCGCGACAA
The DNA here is from genome assembly GCA_030148985.1 of Sphingopyxis sp. GTDB lineage: Bacteria > Pseudomonadota > Alphaproteobacteria > Sphingomonadales > Sphingomonadaceae > Sphingopyxis. The sequence continues at coordinate 9,967 of JASBSJ010000056.1, read as the reverse complement.
AAGGCGCGAACGGCGCCGCATCGCGATAGGCGGCAAGAAAGCCGACGAACTGCGTCACCAGTATCAGCGGTCCCGGCGTCGTTTCGGCAAGCCCCAGCCCGTCAGCCATCTCGCCGGGCCGCAGCCAGCCGAACCCCGACACCGCTTCCTGCGCCATATAGGCGAGCACGGCATAGGCGCCGCCGAAGGTTACCACTGCAAGCTGCGAGAAAAAGACGCCGATGTCCCACAGGACATGTTCCTGCCCCAGGGTGACGAGGATCAGCAGCATCGGCGCCGCCCAGATCGCGCCCCAGATCAGCACCGCCGAGGCGCTCTGCCGCCACGCCGAACGCGAAGGCGCAATCGGCACCGCGGCGGCGGGCGCGAGCCTGAGCCAGCCCGGCCGCCAGCGCCCCGCCGCCCAGCCGATCAGCAGCGCTGCCAGAATGACGAGCGGGAAGGGCAAGGTCAGGATTGCAATGGCGGCGAAGGAGGCGATCGCGATGCCGCGCTGGAGCGGGGTCTTGAGCGCACGCCCCGCAATACGCAGCAACGCCTGCACGACGATCGCGAGCACCGCCGCCTTGATGCCGAGGAACAGCGCGGCGAACCAGCCTGGCCCCGCCGCAAGCACATAGAGGGTCGACAGGCCGAGCATCACCAGCGCGCCCGGCAGGACGAACAGCAATCCCGCCGCGAGGCCACCCTTCACCCCGTGCAGCCGCCAGCCGATCCACGTCGCGAGCTGCTGCGCTTCGGGGCCGGGCAGCAGGTTGCAGAAATTGAGCGCGTGCAGAAAGGTCGCTTCATCGACCCAGCGCCGGTCGTCGACGAACTCGCGGTGCATCAGCGCGACCTGCCCCGCGGGACCGCCGAAGCTCAGCAAGCCGACGCGCGCATAGGTGCGCACCGCCTCGCCGAAGCTGGGAGCAACAGGGGGCGGCACGTTGGACCGCCGCGCCGGATCAGGCGGCGCCGGTCGCCTTGGGCGTCGCGGCGTCGGCGCCCCATTCGAGCCAGCTGCCGTCATAAACCGCAACATCGTCCTTGCCGAGCAGGTGCGCGCCAAAGGCGACGACGGTCGCCGTCATGCCGCTGCCGCACGTCGCGACGAGTGGCTTGTCGAGGTCGATCCCGGCGGCGTCGAAGGCGGCTTTCAGCTCGTCGCCGCGCTTCCACGTGCCGTCCGCGTTGAACAATTCGCTGTGCGGCAGGCTACGCGAGCCCGGGATATGGCCGGGGGCCAGACCCGGACGCGGGTCGCGATCCTCGCCGGTGAAGCGCGCGGCGGGGCGCGCATCGACGACCTGTTCGGCGCCGCTGTCCACATTCGCGAGCATCTCTTCCTTCGTCCGCACCGCCTTGGCGTCGCGCCACACGGTGAAGTGGCGATGGCGCAGCGTCTGCTTGCCCATTTCGAGCGCGCGGCCTTCCGCCTTCCACTTGGCAAGCCCGCCGTCCAGCAGCGCGACGTCATGCGCACCGAACAATTTGAGCAGCCACCAGGCGCGCGCCGCGCTCTTGAGCGGGCTGTCGTCGTACAGCACGATGCGGCTGCCGTCGCCCAGACCGAGCGTTTGCATCCGGCTCGCGAATTTTTCGGCGGGCGGCGCCATATTCTCGACCGCGCTCGACGTGTCGGTCAGGTCGGCCAGGTCCATGAACACCGCGCCGGGAATGTGGCCCGCCTCATATTCGGCGCGCGCGTCGCGATCGGTCCCGAGGAATTTCGTCGCATCGACGACCCGCAGGTCCGATGCACCCAGTTCGCGTTCCAGCCAGTCGGTTGAGACCAAGGCGTCCATGTCATGCTCCTGTTACGGCCGGTCGGGAACCTTTTTCCTGTCCCTCGCCCCGCCATCCTGCTGCGGCTTTGTTCCTGGGGCCGTCAAGCCTATGCCCCCACCTGTGCTTTTTCAAGCGGGCTCCGTCCTGCCTCAGCCTTTGTTGCGCCGCAACAGAAAAGCGGTTCGATCGGCGTCGTAAAACGCTATTGGCTGCGACGGATCGCGGTCGGCCGGGCGGCGGGGCGATCGACGGTATAGACGGCGCGGTCGAGCGCGAGCGGCGCGAGCTTGTCGCTGCCTCCCGGCCCCTGTTCGCGGCCGAGGACAAAGCTGCCGGCATTCTGACCGAATGCGTCCCCTTCGCCGTCCCAGTGATAGGTGACGTCGATCGCCATCACCGGAACCAGCATCGGCTTGCCGCCGATCATCAGCGGTTCGATCGTCGCGCGCGGCAGCATCACCTCAGTCGACAATTCTTCGCCCGCGCCGGGCAGTAACGTCATGTCGTCGCGCAAAATGCTGCCGCCTGCGCCGTCGAAGAAGCGGCCGAGCACGGGCTCGGTCATCGCCGACCCCTGGTTGAGCGCGATCCGTACCATCAGGCCCGTTGCCTCGGCGCTGCCCTGGTTGCGCAGGTTGAGCGCGAAGCCGACCGCGACATGATCGGCGGCAAAGCGGATGGCGCGAATCTCGAGCGTCATCGCGACGATCGCGCGATTCTCGGCCGCCGGGCGCGTGACCAGCGGCGAAGCGGGGCGCGGTGCTGCCGGGGCTTGAGCGGGAGGCGCGGGCGGGCGCGGCGCGGCGGCTTTGGGAAGCGGCGGTTGGGCCGGACGTGGCGCGGGCGGCGGAGGCGCAGCTTCGGGAGCCTCGTTCAACGCCGGTCCGGCCGGTGCCATGCGGCGACGCCAATACCAAAGGCCAGCGCCCACCGCGGCGAGCGCGGCCAGCGCCCATGCCCAGAGTGGTGTGCCCGACGGCGCCGGGACGGCGGGACTGTCTGCCGGAGCATCATCGGCCGGTTTGGACAAAATGTCCGGCGCGGATGTCGCCGGATCCACCGGCGGCAGTTCCGCCGCATCGGGGGCGGACTCGGGCTGCGGCGTGGCGGCTGACGGGGCGGCGCGCTGTGCGTCGGTCGCCGCCGGCGCCGGGCGCTGTGCCGGTGCGGGGGCCGGAGTGGCGGCCGAGTCGGGCTGGGTCGGAACGACGCGCGGCGGGAGGGCGGGCGATGTCGGCGCGGGTGTTGGTGCCGGCGTCGGCGTCGGTTGTCCGCGGCGCTCGCCCGGTGCGACGGGCGGCAGGCCGTTGTCGGCGGGGCCCTGCACGCCCGGCGCGCGGCCCTCGTCTTCGGGCTGGAGGCGGAAATCGATCGGGCGCGGCGGATTTTGGGTGGCGGTCCCGCTGTCCTGCGCGCCCGCGGACGTGCTCGCGGCCAGCATTGCCGCCGCCAGCGCGGCGTATGCCGCTCGATCCTGCCCGAAATTCCGCACGCTCATCTTGTCCGCGATCCCAAACTGCCCATATCTCGGCCGCGCCGCTGAATTGGCGCTGAACCCGGCCGCACTCCGTCCCAAGAGGTCGGTGACATCGGCCGCGCTGCGCACTAGAGCCTTTCCATGCCCGATTCCACCCCTACGCCGCTCGCGCCCAAACATCTCGGCCAATCGAGCGAACTGCCTGCCTCGCCCGAGGCGGCCGTTCTCGACTATGTGCCCAATCCGCGTGCGGGCGAATTATATCTCGTCCGCTTCGCCGCGCCCGAATTCACCTCGCTCTGCCCGGTGACCGGCCAGCCCGATTTCGCGCATCTGGTGATCGATTATGCGCCGGGCAAGACGATCGTCGAATCGAAGAGCCTCAAGCTTTTTCTCGGAGCTTTCCGCAATCATGCGGGGTTCCACGAGGATTGCACGGTCGGCATCGGCCGCCGCCTGTTCGACGAGATGCAGCCCATATGGCTGCGCATCGGCGGTTATTGGTATCCGCGCGGCGGCATCCCGATCGACGTGTTCTGGCAATCGGGGCCGCCACCCGCGGGGCTGTGGCTCCCCGATCAGGGTGTTGCGCCCTATCGCGGGCGCGGGTGATATTTCATCTTTCCGACACATTTTGTTGACACTAGTGTAAACGTTATGACCACAGCCTCGCTCCCGCACGATCATCCCATCGCCGTCGGCGCCGACGCCATCGACTTCATGGGGCATGTGAACAACGCCCATTATTTGAGCTGGGTGCAGGAAGCAGTGCTGTCGCACTGGCGGCACATCGCTCCGCCCGATGCCGTTGCCGCGCACCTGTGGGTCGCGCTCAAGCATGAAATCACCTATCGCCGCCCCGCCTTCCTCGACGATCAGGTCATTGCGACCGTCATCCTCGAAAAGGTGCAGGGCGCGCGCGCCTTTTACGAAACGGTGATTCGCCGCGGTGAAGAAGTGCTGGCCGAGGTCAAGTCGAGCTGGTGCTGCATCGACGCCGAAACGCTGCGCCCCGCGCGGCTCGCAAGCGACGTGATCGCGCGCTTCTTTCCCGGCGAAAAGGGCTAAGTCGGACGCTTCAATAAAAGTCGGCGGTTTCGCCGCCATCGCGCCGTTCGGTGCGGTGGACCTGCGTCGGCGCGTCGCGGCTGCCGCTGCGCACCTCCAGCCGTCCGTCTATGCGCCGTACCTCGGCAGGCGCCAGGATGCGCGCGCGCGCGACACCGACCGCGCTCGCCTGCGGCCGCTGCGGCATGGGCGCGGCGGCGGGTGCGCTTGCGGCAAGCATCAGGGCGGCGGCAAGGGACATGGCGTTCATGCTCTGCCCTAACGGCAGGTCTTGCCAGCGCTTTAACCGTGAATCGCAGCTTTTCGGTCATGGCTGCGGCGCTTCCGAGGCAAAGAAAAGGCCGTCTGCCCCGCAGCGGGACAGACGGCCTTGTTTTCGTAAGCCCAGGCGGGCTTAGAACCCCGACTTCGCCTCCGCTTTCTCTTTCAGCAGCGGCGCAATCTCGAACCCGTGCTTTTCGAGCGCCGCGACAATCTTGTCGGTGCCTTCCAGCCCCGCCCAGAACATCGGGCCGCCGCGATAGACGGGCCAGCCATAGCCATAGATCCATACGACATCGATGTCGCTCGCGCGCTGCGCCTTGCCCTCCGCAAGGATCAGCGCGCCTTCGTTGACCATCGGATACAGCGTGCGCTCGATGATCTCCTGATCGGTGATCTCGCGCTTCTCAACCCCCGCCTTTTGGCGGAACTCCTCGATGATCTCGGCGACGCGCGGGCTTTCCGACGGCTGGCGCTTGTCGTCATAGTCGTAAAAGCCCGCCTGTTTCTTCTGCCCCCAGCGTCCTTCGGCGGCGAGCGCGTCGCGGATGCTTTCGATGCGGTTGGGGTCGCGGTGCCAGCCGATGTCGACACCGGCCAGGTCGCTCATCTGGAATGGCCCCATCGGCATCCCGAATTCGACATGCACCTTGTCGACCTGCGCCGGGGTCGCGCCTTCGAGCAGCAGCTTCATCGCCTCGACCTGGCGGGGTTTCAGCATCCGGTTGCCGATGAAGCCGTCGCACACGCCCGCGACGACCGCGACCTTGCCGATCTTCTTGCCGATCGCCATCGCCGTCGCCAGCGCATCGGGCGCGGTCTTGTCGCCGCGCACGACTTCGAGCAGCTTCATGACGTTCGCGGGCGAGAAGAAGTGCATCCCCAGCACGTCGCCGGGACGGCTCGTCGCGGTCGCGATTTCGTCGATGTCGAGATAGCTGGTGTTCGACGCGAGGATCGCGCCGGGCTTGGCAATCTTGTCGAGCTTGCCGAAGATGTCCTTCTTGACGTCCATATTCTCATAGACCGCCTCGATAATCAGGTCGCAGTCGGCGAGGTCGTCTAGGCTGAGCGACGGGGTGATCAGGCCCATCATCGCGTCGACCTGTTCGGGCTTGAACCGGCCCTTGGCGGCCGACGCATCGTAATTCTTGCGCACGACGCCAAGCCCGCGGTCGAGCGCGTCCTGCTGCATCTCGACGATCGAGCACGGGATGCCCTTTTGCAGAAAGTTCATCATGATGCCGCCGCCCATCGTCCCGGCGCCGATGATGCCGACCTTTTTGATGTCGCGCAGCTGGGTGTCCTTGGGCAGGCCGTCGATCTTCGCCGCCTGGCGCTCGGCGAAGAAAATATGGCGCTGCGCCGCCGACTGGCTGCCGAACATCAGCTTCATGAACTGCTCGCGCTCGAAGGCGAGACCTTCCTCGAAGGGCAGGCGCGTCGCCGCTTCGACACAGGCGAGGTTGGCGTAAGGTGCTTCGAAACCGCGCCAGCGCTTGGCATTCTTTGCTTTCAGCTCCTCGATCACTGCAACGTCGCCGAACACCGGGCGTTCGCGCGTCGGACGCGGGCCGTCGGCGATCTTGGCGCGCGCAAAGGCGATGGCGTCGGCGGCAAGGCTGTCCTCGGCCGCGAGTTCGTCCACCAGCCCCATTTCCTTCGCCTTCGGCGCCGGAACCGGGTCGCCGGTCGAGGTCATCGTCGCCGCGGCTTCGACGCCGACGACGCGCGGCAGCCGCTGCGTGCCGCCCGCGCCGGGGAGCAGGCCGAGCTTGACCTCGGGCACGCCGAGCTTCGCCGACGGCACCGCGATGCGGTAGTGGCAGACGAGCGCGGTTTCCAAGCCGCCGCCGAGCGCGGTGCCGTGGATCGCCGCGACGACGGGTTTCGACGCCGCTTCGATGCTGTTCAGCACCGCGTTGAAATCGGGACCGCGCGGCGGCTTGCCAAACTCGCTGATGTCGGCGCCCGCGATGAAGGTCGCGCCGGCGCAGCGCAGCACGATCGCCTTGACGCTGTCGTCTCCAAGCGCGGCACCGAACTTCTCTTCGAGGCCCTGACGGACGTGCCAGCTCAATGCATTGACGGGCGGATTGTTGACGATGATGACGGCGACGTCGCCATCCATTTCCATCGTAACGGATACGGGGGTGTCTTCGGACATTTCAGGCTCCTTAAATGATTCCGTTCGCTTCGAGCGAAGTCGAGAAGCGTCTAGCGCTGCGCTTGGCGTGTCTCGACTTCGCTCGACACGAACGGTGGGTGGGTTCTCAAATCAGTCATCAATCGCGGCGTGGATCAAGGTCTTGACCTCACGCCGCACGGGATAGGTGGAGGAGGGCATCAGCTGGGTCATGAACACCATGCAGATTTCTTCGACCGGATCGACGAAGAAGCCGGTCGAAAACATGCCGCCCCAGTAAAAATCGCCGACCGAGCCGGGAATGCCCGCGCGCGCCGGATCGAGCGTGACCGCAAAGCCCAGTCCGAAGCCGACGCCGGCATTTTCGTCTTCGCTGAACAGGCCGACGCTGTGCTGCGTCAAATCGCCGCCGCCGGGCAGATGGTTCGATGTCATCAGATCGAGCGTCTTGCGGCTGATGATCCGGACATCGCCGAGCTTGCCGCCGCCGAGCAGCATCAGGCAGAAACGGTGATAGTCGGCGAGGGTCGAAACCAGCCCGCCGCCGCCCGAATGAAAGCTCCTGTTCTTCGCCCAGCGGCTGCGCGCGCCTTCGTCAAAGCCCTGCATCTTGTCTTTCGGGTGAAAGGCATAGGCGTCGGCGAGCCGGTGCTGCTGCTCGGCGGGCACCTTGAACCCGGTATCGACCATGCCGAGCGGGCCGAAGATGCGCTCCTGCAAAACTTGTGCGAAGGGCTTGCCCTCGATCCGCTCGATCACCGCGCCGAGCACGTCGGTCGCCATCGAATAATTCCAGTGCGCGCCGGGATCGAATTGCAGCGGGATTTTCGCAAGATCGGCGATGAAGCTATCCATCGTATAATCGGCGTCGAAATCGTCGATCCGCGCCTTGCGATACGCGGCATCGACCGGGGTGCGCTCCTGAAAGCCATAGGTCAGCCCCGACGTGTGGCGCAGCAGATCGACCATGCGGATCGGCGATGCCGGCGGCCGCGTCAGGAAGGGGACATTGCCGCCCCCCGCGACGAACACGCCGGTGTCCTTGAACTCGGGGCAGAACTTCACCAGCGGGTCGGACAGGGCGACCTTGCCCTCCTCGACCAGCATCATGAAGGCGATGCTGGTGATCGGCTTGGTCATGCTCGCGATGCGAAAGATCGCATCGTCCTTCAGCGGCTCGCCCGGCCGCGCTTCGCCGATGACGGACTGGTGCGCGATCTCGCCGCGCCGCGACACCAAAGTAGCGGCGTGCGGCAGGCGGCCCGTGCCGACATATTTGGCCTCGAGAAAGGCGGGAATGCGGTCGAGGCGCGCCGTGTCGAAACCGTGACCCATATCTATCCTATCAATGCGAAGTCTGGCCAAGCAACTGGCGCGTCACCGGATGCGAACTGGTGAGCCCGCCGTCAACCGCGATCGCCTGCCCGTTGACATAGCTCGCCTGATCGCTCGCGAGGAACAGCGCGACATTGGCAAGCTCCTCAGGCTGCGCCGCGCGGCGGAGCGGGTTCAATTGGCCCAGCTTGTGCGTGACCTCCTTGGCCTTGGCATAATCGAAGGTCGGCTTGGTCATCCCCGTCTCGGTCAGGCCGGGGCACACCGCGTTGACGCGCACGCCGCTCGTCGACAGCTGCTGCGCCGCGACCTTGGCAAGGTTGATGACCCCCGCCTTCGATGCAGAGTAGGCGCCCGGCCCGGCCCCAGAGTTGATCCCTGCGACGCTCGCGGTCAGCACGATTGCGCCGCCGCGCCCCTGATCGACCATGGCTTTCCCGGCATGTTTCACCATCAGCGCGGGGCCGATCAGATTGACGCGCAAAGTCTCGGCCCAGGCGGCGGGGTCGAAATCGAAAATGCCGCCCATGTCGCCGATGATCCCGGCGTTGGCGAAAGCGACGTCGAGTCCGCCGAAATTTTCCTTCGCGGCGGCGACCATCGACACGACATCGGCTTCGACGCCTGCGTCGATCTCCAGCGCAATCGCCTCGCCCCCCGCATCCTTCACCAGCTGCGCGGTTTCATGCACCGCCGCCGTCTTGTCGCCGAGCACCAGCTTCGCGCCCTCGGCGGCGAAGCGCAGCGCGCTCGCGCGGCCGATCCCCGAACCGGCACCGGTGATGATCGCAACCTTGCCGTCCAATGCGCCCATTATCCGCCTCCCGAAATCGTCGCCCCGCCATCGCACACGATGGTCTGGCCCGTAGTGAATGCCCCCGCCTTGCTGGCAAGGAAGACCGCGGCGCCCGCGATCTCGTGCGGTTCGCCGATGCGCTTCAGGGTCGAGGCGGCGGTCGAGCGCCGCAGATTGTCTTCATTTTCCCACAAGGCGCGCGCCATGTCGGTGCGGATCAGCCCCGGTGCGATACAGTTGACGCGGACGCCGCGCGGCCCGAACTCGACCGAGAAATTGCGCGCGACCTGCATGTCGGCGGCCTTGGAAATCCCGTAAGCGCCGATGATCGGCGATCCCTTCAGGCCGCCGATCGAGCTGATGATCGTGATCGATCCTTCGCCGCGCTCGAGCATTTCGGGCGCGACCATCGAAATCAGCCAGTGGTTGGACAGGATATTATTGTCCATGATCTTGCGAAACTGTTCGTCGCTGATCCCAAGGCCTGGGCCATAATAGGGGTTCGACGCGGCGTTGCAGACAAGCGCGGTGATCTTGCCGAACGCGGCGCGCGTCTCGTTCACCAGATTTTGCAGGTCGTCTTTCGAGGAGATATTCGCGGCGACCGCAATCGCGGTGCCGTCGCCGAACTTCGCGTTGATCTCCGCCGCGGTCGCGTCGCACGCACCCTGCTTGCGGCTCGAAATCACCACCTTGGCGCCCTGTTCGGCCATCGCCTCGGCCGTCGCCTTGCCGATGCCGCGCGACGATCCGGTGATCAGCGCGACCTGCCCGGTCATGTCGAACAGGCTCATGCGCCGGCCTTCCGGGCAAATTCCCACGCGCGCGCCGCCAGCGGCTGCACGCGTTCCGACATCGCCTTGGCATGAGCCGAAGAGGCGGTGCCGTCGATGACGCGCTTCTTGATCCCCTGCATGATCCCAGCGAGGCGGAAGAAATTATAGGCGAAATACCAGTTCATGTCGGGCACGCCGTCGCGCCCCGTGGCGGCGCAATAACGCTCGACCATCTCCTCGAGCTCGGGGATGCCGAGCGCGGCGCGGTCGAGGTCCATCACCCCCGAACGCCCGCCATTTTCGGTCACCCACGCCATCGCGACATAGGTGAAATCGGC
>JASBSJ010000040.1 GCA_030148985.1 Sphingopyxis sp. | reverse complement strand
GGAACAGCGGCAACACCGGATTGATCAGCCTTTGCAGCCGTCCGCTGTACCAGCTTTCATAGCTGCCGCCCTTGCGCTGCGTCGCCGCCCACGACATGCCGTTCGAAAAGCCACCGACGAGGAAGAAGAGCGGCATCACCTGGAACCCCCAGGGCAGCCACTGCGTCCACGGCAAGATACCGAGCAGGTGCCCGCCCTCGACCGCGCCATCCTTCATATAGGGCGCGGCGACAAGCCAATGGCCGACGACGACCGCAAGGATCGACAGCGCGCGCAGGAAATCGACATAGCGGTTGCGCTCGGGCGGGGCCTGCACCGCCATGTCCTTCGCGCGCGACCAGATGCTCTTGCGGCCCGCGCCCTTGCTGCTTTCGGTCAAAATCCCGTCCCTCCCCGATCCATCATCCAACCTACTGCACCGCGGCGCGAGCTCAAGTGCTTGCGAACAAAAGGCCGGGCCCCGAAAATTATTGCGAATTAATCTCAATAGCACCCTGATGCCGACCGGAAGAGGAGAGGCCATGGCCGCCATCGACAGCATCGCCGCGCTCGAAGCCGCGGTCGGCAAAGCGCCGCCCGCGATCGACCTCAAGGTCATCGATCATCTCGACGCGACGGCGTTGCGCTGGCTTGCCGCCGCACCGTTGATGTTTGCCGGGGTCGGCAAAGGCCCGGGCATTGCGATCACCCTCGCGGGCGGCGCGCGCGGTTTCGCGGAGGCCGATGCGGCGACGCTGGCGATTCCGCTGGACCATTTCGACGACCCCGGCCTGCTGCGTCCGGGCGCGGGCTTCGGATCGCTTTTCCTGTTACCCGGCATCGGCGAGACGTTGCGCGTCAACGGCCGCGTCGCGAGCGTCGACGGCGCGGCGCGAATCGCGGTCGACGAATGCTATGTCCATTGCGCGAAGGCGCTGATCCGTTCGGATTTCTGGAAAGCCGCACCCGGCGCGGACGCCCCCGCCGACATCGACGCTTTCGTCGCGGCGAGCCGCTTTATGGCGCTTGCGACCGTCGACCCGAACGGTGCCGCCGACCTCAGCCCCAAGGGCGATCCGGCCGGCACGATGATACGCAAGGATGCCGACGCGCTGTGGTTCGCCGACCGGCCGGGCAACCGGCGCACCGACAGTTTCCGCAACATCATCGCTCAGCCGCATGTCAGCGGGGCACTGCTGATCCCCGGCTGCGATCTGGTTGCGACCTTCACCGGGTCGGCGACACTGACCAGCGACGAAGCCGCGCGCGCGCCTTTCACCGTGCAGGGCAAGCAGCCGCTGCTCGCCGCGCGCGTCGGTGAACCGGCCGTCCGCATTGCTCCCAGCGCGGCGCTGCGCCGCGCGGCACTCTGGCCCGCGGCACCGGCTCCCGAGGGGATCAGCGCCGCAAAGATGCTCACCGAACATCTGCGGCTCAACAAGAACAAGGGCCTCGGCGCGCGGATCGCGAGCGCGGTCGTGGCGATCCCCGGCTTCATGCAGAAGGGCCTCGACAAGGATTATAAGGACAATCTCTATTAGGACGTGAACCTCGGCGCGCTTCCCCCTTTGCCTTGGCGCGCCAGCCTTGCTATCGCGCCGCGACCATGGCGAATACGACCGACGATCCAGGCAGCATCGACCCCGTTCCCGGCCAGAGCGACACCCCGTTCGACAGTGCGCTGTCCGAACGCTATCTCGTCTATGCGCTGTCGACGATCACCGCGCGCTCGCTGCCCGACCTGCGCGACGGGCTGAAACCGGTCCACCGCCGTCTGCTCTGGGCGATGCGCGCGATGCGGCTCGACCCGAGCCAGGGTTACAAGAAATCGGCGCGCGTCGTCGGCGATGTCATCGGCAAATTCCACCCGCACGGCGACACCGCGGTTTACGACGCGATGGTCCGCCTCGCGCAGGATTTCTCGCTGCGTTATCCGCTCGTCGACGGCCAGGGCAATTTCGGCAATATCGACGGCGATAATGCCGCCGCCTATCGCTATACCGAGGCGCGGCTGACGCGCGTCGCGATCGACCTGATGCAGGGGCTCGACGAGGGCACGGTCGATTTCCGGCCGACCTATAATGGCGAGGATGAAGAGCCCGAGATCATGCCGGGGCTGTTCCCGAACCTGCTCGCCAATGGCGCGAGCGGGATTGCGGTCGGCATGGCGACGAACATCCCGCCGCACAATGCCGCCGAGGTGATCGGCGCCGCGTTGCTGCTGATCGAAAATCCGAACGCCGAGCTCGCCGAACTGCTCGATCATGTGAAGGGCCCCGACTTCCCGACCGGCGGCATCGTCGTCGACAGCGCCGAGACGATCGCGCACGCCTATGAAACCGGACGCGGTGGGTTTCGCGTCCGCGCGCGCTTTTCGACCGGCAAGCTGGATGGTGGCGACTGGGAAGACAGCGGCATCGAGAAACTGTCCGGCGGCACCTGGCAGCTTGTCATCAGCGAAATCCCGTACGGCGTCGCCAAGGGCAAGCTGATCGAACAGATTGCGCAGCTGATCGCCGACAAGAAATTGCCGATCCTGGAAGATGTCCGCGACGAAAGCGCCGAAGATCTGCGCATCGTCCTCGAACCCAAGAGCCGCAATGTCGACCCCGAGGTGCTGAAGGAAAGCCTCTACCGGCTGACCGACCTCGAAACCCGCTTCGCGCTCAATCTGAACGTGCTCGATGCGACGCGCACGCCGAAGGTGATGGGGCTGAAACAGCTGCTCACCGAGTGGCTCCAGCACCAGATCGTCGTGCTCGTCCGCCGCGCGCAGCATCGCATTGCCAAGATCGACGACCGGCTGGAGCTGGTCGCGGGCTATATTATCGCCTTCCTCAACCTCGACCGCATCATCGAAATCATCCGCACCGAGGATGAGCCCAAGCCGGTGATGATCGCCGAATTCATTCTGACCGATCGGCAGGCCGAGGCGATCCTCAACATGCGCCTCCGCAGCTTGCGCAAGCTCGAGGAAATGGAGCTGAAGCGCGAGCAGGCCGACCTCGTCGCCGAGCGCGAGGAACTGGCGAAGCTGGTCGACAGCCCGGCGCGGCAGCGCACCCGGCTGCGCAAGGATCTGGAAAAGCTGCGTGACGTCTATGGCCTCGAAACGCTGCTCGGCGCACGCCGGACAACGATCGCCGAGGCCGCACCGACGCGCGAGATTCCTTTGGATGCGATGATCGAAAAGGAGCCGGTGACGGTGATCCTGTCGAAGCGCGGCTGGATTCGTGCCCAGCGCGGCCATGTCGTCGCCGACCAATGGGCCGATTTCAAATTCAAGGACGGCGACGAGCTGCTGTTCGCCGCGCACGCGCAGACGACCGACAAGCTGCTGATCGCCGCGAGCGACGGGCGCTTTTTCACTGTCGGCGCCGATAAATTGCCGGGCGGTCGCGGTTTTGGCGAGCCGCTGCGCCTGATGGTCGACATCGACCCCGACGCGCGGATCGTCGCGATGGTCCCCGCGAGCGCCGACGGCCGGCTGCTGCTCGCTTCGTCGAGCGGGCATGGTTTCGTCGTCCAGGCAGGCGACGTCACCGCCGAAACGCGCAAGGGCCGCAATGTCGTCAATCTGAAGCCCAAGGCGGTGCTGACCGTCGTGCGGCCGATCGCGAGCGGCGACGACAGCGTCGCGGTGGTCGGCGACAACCGCAAGCTGGTCGTCTTCCCGCTCGCCGAAGTGCCGGTGATGGCGCGCGGCCAGGGCGTGATGCTGCAACGCTATCGCGACGGCGGCCTGTCCGACGCGGTGAGCTTTGTCTTTGCCGAAGGGCTGAGCTGGGCGATGGGGGGAGATAGCGGCCGCACGCGCACCGAAACCGACCTGGCCCCATGGCGCGTCGCGCGCGGCGCCGCGGGGCGGATGCCGCCAACCGGTTTCCCGCGCAGCAATCGCTTCGGCTGACGACAAAAGCGTCTCGCCGTAAATTCCTTATTTACTCCCCGCACCCTAGGCATGGGGCAATGGGGAAAGGTCGCACAAAACCCGCTGTTATGCCTATTGATAGAACCGGCGAAGACCGGCCCTTGTTGTTTGTCGGCTGGATCGACGCGCTTCCTGTTCCCGCGGCGCTTATCAGGCCGATGGCGCGCGGCAATTTCCGCCTCCATGCCAGCAATGCCGCGTTCGACCGGCTGAACCTGTCGCCCGTCGGTGCCAACGCGCCGATCGAGTTGCTCCGCGCGATCGAACGTGCAGCGCAGCATGAGGGCGACACCCAGGAATTTTCGTGCCAGCTGGGCGACGGGCCCGCGGCGCGCGACCTGCGCGGATCGATCGGCCCGCTGCCCACCGAAACGGGCGACGACGGGCTGTTCCTGCTGACGTTGGTCGACCGGACGCAGGAGATGATGACCGAGCGCAACCTGCGTCGCGAGCTGGTGTCCGACAGCCTGACCGGCCTGCCCAACCGCGCCGGGTTCGAGGAGCTGGTCGAACAGCGATCGCATGGCGAGGCGCCGGGCGCGGAGCACGCCATCCTGCTGCTCGACCTGGCGCGTTTTTCGCGCATCAACGAACATATCGGCCCGATGGCGGGCGACGAGCTGATCATCACCGTTGCGCGGCGGCTGAAATCGAGCCTGCGCAGCGGTGACATTTTGGCGCGCACCGGCGGCGACGAATTTGCCATTTCGACGCGCATTGCCGGCGGCCGCGCCGATGTGCGCGAAATGGCGCGGCGCATCCGCGGCTGTTTCGACCATCCGTTCCGCATCGGCGAGCTGAAGGTCAGCGTCGATTGCGCGCTCGGCTGTTCGATCATGCCCGCCGCCGAGATCGACGTCGCCAACCAGATCCGCCACGCGCAGATCGCGCTCAAGCGGGCGAAACAGACCGACCGCATCGAAATCTATGAGCCCGAGGCGGCGATGCTGTCGGACAATCGTTTCGGGATGGAAACCGAGCTGCGCAATGCGATCGAGGAAGACCGGCTGAACCTTGCCTTTCAGCCGCTGATCGAGCTGGCGAGCGGGCGCGTCGCGGGGTTCGAGGCGCTGGCGCGGTGGGACAATGGCAGCGGCGTTGCCGTGTCGCCGACCGAATTCATCCCGATTGCCGAGGATTCGGGGCTGATCGTTCCGCTCGGCCAATGGGCGATCGGCAAGGCCGCCGCGGTGCTCGCCGACTGGGACCGGCAGAATGGCGGCGAGGTCGTCAACGCCTATTTCTCGGTCAATGTTTCGGCGATCCAGCTGGTGCGCGACGATGTCGCCGGGGTCGTCCGTCAGGCGCTGGAAAAACAAGGCATCGGCGGCGAACGGCTGATGATCGAGCTCACCGAAAGCGCGATCATCGGCGATCCCGACCTGGCGCTGTCGGTGCTGAGCGAATTGAAGGCGCTCGACGCACGCGTCGCGATGGACGATTTCGGCACCGGCTATTCGAACCTGGCCTATCTTCAGCGGCTGCCGATCGACGTGCTCAAGATCGACCGCAGCTTCGTCGAACATATGGTCGACGACCGCGACAAGGTAGCGATCGTCCGCACGATCCAGAGCCTGGCCGAAGTGCTGGGGATGAAGACGACCGCCGAGGGGGTCGAGACGACCGACCAGGCGCGGCTGCTGTCGGCCCTGGGCTGCGACTTTGGGCAAGGCTATCTGTTCGCGCGGCCGATGGAGGGCAAGGCGGCGCTCGAATATTGGCGTCAGTCGCTGACGCGGCCGATCTTCTGATCGACCAGCTCGGCGACGCGTTCGGCGCCGGGAAAATCCTCCGCCACCCACGCGGCCTCGACCGCCTTCAGGATGCGCGCCACGTCCGGCCCCGCGGCGATACCGCGCGCGACGATGTCGCCGCCCTTCACCGGAAGCATGGGAACCTGCCAATCGACCAGCGCCTGAACCGCGGCGGGGTTGCCCACGAGCAGATGCACGTCGCGCGCCGCGTCGATGCCGATGGCGTGCGCCAGCTGGCGCACCGGGCGCGCGACGTCGTGGCGGTGGCCGCCGAGCGCGGCGAGATGCTTGCGCTGGCGCGTCGACAGCCGCAGGCGGCTCGCCACCTGTTCGGCTATCGCGGCGTCGGCGGGAAGCAGCGCGGCGAGGCGGCGGAGCGGCGCGGGTGCGATGCCCGCCGCGGCTTCGCTGGCGAGCAGCCGGTCGAGCGCCGCGGCAAAGCCCGTGTCGAGTTCAGGCAGCAGCACCGCGAAGATGCCGTCGGTGTGCATCTGCGCGACGATCGCGCGCGGATCGGGAAGCGCCAAAATCTTGGTCAGCTCGTCGGCGATGCGTTCGCGCGACAGGCTCTTGAGCGACTGGCGCGCCGCGACGACCGCGGCGTGGCTGGCAGAATCGAGGTCGCCGCGCCCGAAGCGCGCGGCGAAGCGGTAAAAGCGCAGGATGCGCAGATGATCCTCGGCAATGCGCGTCGCGGCGTCGCCGATGAAGGCGACGCGCCCGGCGGCCAGATCGGCGAGGCCGCCGAACCAGTCGTCGATCTCGCCGCTATCGGGATCGGCATAAAGCGCGTTGATCGTGAAGTCGCGCCGCGCCGCATCGTCACGCCACTCATCGGCAAAGGCGACCGTCGCGCGGCGGCCGTCGGTCGCGACGTCGCGGCGCAGCGTCGTAATCTCATGATGGTCGCCGCTGGCGATCGCGGTGACGGTGCCGTGCGCGATGCCGGTCGGGATCACCTTGATCCCCGCCGCTTCGAGCCGCTGCGTCACCTCCTGCGGCACCAGCGGCGTCGCAAGGTCGACGTCGGTGACAGCAAGGCCGAGCAGCGTGTCGCGCACCGCGCCGCCGACGACCTTCACCGCGCCGCCATCGGCACACAGCGCGGCGACGATGCGGTGCAGCCCCGGCCGCTGGCGCCAAGCGGCGTCGGGCAGCCGCGTCACCGGTGCCACCCCGCGGGCAGGCGCCGCGCCAGATTGACGATGATTCCCGCGGTCACGCCCCAGATCCGCCGTCCCTGCCAGTCCATGTCATAATAATGCCGGTCGTGCCCCTGCCAGTGCGCGTATTGGCGGGCATAATTGCCGGGGTCGAACAAGATGTCGAGCGGCACTTCGAACCACTCCTCGACCTCGTCGGGATTGGGGTCGAGCGGCAGGTCGGGCGGAATGACGGCCAGCACGGGCGTGATGCGATAGCCGCTGCCCGAATGATAGGGTTCGGTCGCGCCCGCCACCATCACGTCGCGGCGGCCAAGGCCGATTTCCTCCTCCGCCTCGCGCAGCGCGGCGTCGATCGCGTCGCGGTCGCCGGGGTCGATCTTGCCGCCCGGAAAGGCGACCTGCCCCGCATGGCTGCGCAGCCATTGCGGCCGCTGGGTCAGGATGACGCCGGGGTCGGCGCGGTCGGTGAAGGCGACGAGCACCGCGGCATCGCGCAGCGTCGGTGCGGCGAGATGCGCCTCGTCCTCGCCCGGTTCGGGCAGCAGGTTATCGAGCGCGTCACGCAACTTTTCGGACAGCATCAGCGGTCGACCAGGGGAAAGCGCGCGCCGTTCGACCAGATGGCGGGCGGGTCGTCGCCTTCGGTTAGCGCCATATCGACGATCTCGTAATAAAGCGCGCGGTCGATGCGCGCTTCGAGTCCGTTACCGAGCGTGCCGCGCACATGCAGCCGCGGATCGGGATGGTCGGGATCGCGGCCGAAGGAGAGCGGATGGTCGGCGCCCGCGAGCACCAGATCGTCGGTGTCGAGGCGGAACACGAGTTTGCGCGCCGCGCCGGTGCCCTCGCTCTTCATCTCGACCGCGCGAAAGGGCATGTCCTCGACCGCGATGGCGAGCTTTTCGGCCGGGGTGACGAGAACATGACTGCCGTCGGCCTCGCGGCGCAGGATCGTCGAGAAGAGTTTGACCATCGCCGGCCGGTTGATCCGCCCGCCCTCATGATACCAGCTGCCGTCGGCGCGGATTTCCATCGCGCTGTCGCCGGTGCGTTCGGGGTGCCACTGATCGACCGGCGGCAGCTTGCGCGCGCCAAGCAGTTCGGCCGCCTCCGCCAGCGAAAGCTGCGAAAAATCCTTGGGAAGCGAGGGTGCGGGGGTGACCATGCAACCGACATAGGAATGTGCGGGCGCAAGTAAAGCCGCGCCGTGCCGAAGGGGGCGCGAAGTCCCGCGACGTGAAGCGCCGGAAAACCAGGCAACTTCATTCGCGATCGCCGTTTTTTCGTCCTCCCGGACAAGGTCCGCGACGCCGCGTGGCCGCATCGCCGTCATCGACGCCGGATCGGCTCCGGCGCGCGGGCTGCGAAAAATGGGCGCGATACGGAAAAGCGCAGAAATCTGCGCAACTTCATTCGCAAAACGCATGTCGGGGAGCGGGACCGAGACCATGACCAAAGGCTATGCTGCCAGAATGATGTAGGACAGCGATTTTATGGCCCTCAAGGATCGCACTCCGATTTTGAATGACTGGAAGCGACCGTTTGTGGCCTAAAGCGATCCTCCCCCAACGGGGGAGGGGGACCACCCGGAGGGTGGTGGAGGGGTACGGGAGGTCATACGCAGCGCTCGACACCGCGTACCCCTCCACCATGCTTCGCATGGTCCCCCTCCCCGTGCCGGGGAGGATCGCTTCAGGCCACTCCCCACCCCAAAACCGCCGTTCGCGCCAATGCCGATCGGCGCAACCTAGCGCGGGCCGATCGTCCCCGCGCCCGTCGGGAGGTTGTGCCCGTTCACCGCGCGCGCGAGCAGGCGGTGCGGCTCGTACGGCCCGGGCAAATCCCATGCGCCGGTGGCATCGGCGGTGAAGCCGAAGAAGCGGCCATAATATTCGGGATCGCCGATCATCATCAGCGCGCCGTCGGCCGCGCTTTCGGCGGCGGCGAGCATGTGCGCCATCAGCGCGCGGCCGTGTCCGCCGCGCTGAAGGTCGGGGCGCACCGCGACGGGGCCGACCATGACGAGCGGCGTCGCGGTGCCGTCCGCCGTGCGGTGCGCGACCGGCCAGCACTGGATCGTGCCGACGAGCGCGCCATCCTCGACCGCGGCAAAGCTGAGCGCGGGCACGGCATCTATGCCTTTGCGGATGCGATAGGCGGTGCGTTCAAAGCGGTCGGTTCCGAACGCCGCGTCGAGGAGCGCCTCGACCGCCGCCGGTTCGATGTTCGACAATGGAAGTAACTCGACCAACGCGCACCCTTTCGCTAATGCGGCGGCGCTTTAGGGTCCGGGGTCGGCGAAGGAAAGCCGAATAACGGTCCCGCCGAACAGGAAATTCTTGTGACCGATACATTGTGGCTGGAGGTGGACGGAATCACCACCCAGGTGCTGACCGGCATCTATTCCGAAGAAACGCACCTGCCGCAGCCGCTGCGCATTTCGGTGCGCGCGCGGCTGGCGATGGCCGATCATTATGATCCGACGACGCCGCTCAGCCGCTCCAAAAATTATATGCACCTGAAATTCGCGGCGACCGAAGGCATCCCCAAGGATGTGCATTTCGTGCTGATCGAAAGCGTCGCCGACCATATCATCGACACGTTGTTCCTGCAGGACGACAAGGTTGAGGAGGTCGAGGTCAAGATCGTCAAGCTGGCGATCGCCGAAGAGGGCGAGGAGATCGGGATCACGATGCGGCGGGTAAGGAAATGACGCAAAAGCTCGCTCTCGTCACGGGCGGGCTCCACCGCGTCGGCGCGGCGATTTCGGCGCGGCTGGCGCGCGAGGGCTATGCGCTCGCGATCCACAAGCGCAGCCCCGGCGACGCCGACGCGGTGCTGGCGGAAGCGCTCGCCGAGACCGGCGCGATCAGCAAGCGTTTTGCCGCCGACCTGTCCGATCCGGCGGCGGTCGAGGCGCTGATCCCCGCGGTGATCGCAGAATTCGGGCGCGCGCCCGATCTGCTCGTCAACAATGCCGCGCATTTTGCCGAGGGCGGATGGGCCGACCTGTCGGCCGATGCGCTGACCGGCATGATGCAGGTCAATCATCACGCGCCGGTGATGCTCGCCAGGGCGCTCGTCGCGGCGAGCGAGGGCAATCGCCCCGCGATCGTCAATATCGTCGATCAGCGCGTCGCGCATCCGGTGCCCGATCAGATCGCCTATAGCCTGTCGAAATCGGCGCTGTGGCAGGCGACGGCGACGCTGGCGGTCGCCTTTGGAAACCGCGCGCGCGTCAATGCCGTCGCGCCGGGGCTGACCCTGGCGACCGACGATTATTCGGCCGCGCAGGTCGAGCGGCTGGCGAAGCGAATGCCGCTCGGCGCGCTGCCGACCCCCGCCGAGGTCGCCGATGCCGTCGCCTGGCTCGCGCGCGCCGAGGCGGTGACGGGGCAGACGATCTTCGTCGACGGCGGCGCGCATCTCGCGCCGCTGGGGCGCGATTTTGTGGCGCTGGAGCGGGATTGAGCGGATCCTCCCTGTGGCGCAGCCATGGGGAGGTGGCAGCCCGAAGGGCTGACGGAGGGGCAATCGCGCAAACGTCGCGGCCCCTCCACCACTCGCTGCGCGAGCGGTCCCCCTCCCCATGGTTTCGCCACAGGGAGGATGAAATGGCGCATCAATAAATATGCACGGCCTTGGTCACCAGATAGCCGTCCAGCCCCTCGGGCCCGCTTTCGCTGCCGAAGCCCGATTCCTTGATCCCGCCGAAAGGCGTGTCGAGCGCCGAGATGACGAAACTGTTCACCCCGACCATCCCGCTTTCGATGCTGTCGACGATCCGGTTGATGCGCCGCCCATTCTCGGTGAAGGCAAAGGCGGCGAGGCCGTAGGGCAGGCGGTTCGCCTGTTCCAAGGCCTCCTCCTCGGTGCCGAACGGGCGGATCAGCGCCATCGGGCCGAAAGGTTCGTGGTTCATCGCGTCGGCCTCGACCGGGACGTCGGCGATCGCGGTGGGCTGGAAGAAATAGCCCTCGCCCGTCGCGGCGCCGCCCGCGATCACCCGCGCGCCCTTTGCCGTCGCATCGGCAATCATCGCCTCCAGCGCGGGGGCGCGGCGCGCGTTGGCGAGCGGTCCCATCTGGGTGCCGGCATCGAGCCCGCTGCCGATCTTCACGCGCGCGGTGCGTTCGGCAAAGCCCTTCACGAAGGCGTCGTAGATGCCGTCCTGCACATAGAAGCGCGTCGGCGAGACGCAGACCTGGCCGGCGTTGCGGAACTTCTGCGTCACGACGCGGTCGAGCGTCGTTTCAAGGTCGCAATCGTCGAACACCAGCACCGGGGCGTGTCCGCCGAGCTCCATCGTGATACGCTGCACCCGGTCGGCGGCGAGCGTCATCAGATGCTTGCCGACCGCGGTCGATCCGGTGAAGCTGACCTTGCGGATCACCTCGCTGCCGAGCAGGTGGCGGCTGATCATGTCGGGATTGCCATAGACGAGCTGGACCACGTCGCCGGGGATGCCCGCATCGGCAAGGCAGCGCATGATCGCGCTGGTGCAGCCCGGCGTTTCCTCGGGCGCCTTGGCGATCACGACACAGCCCGCGGCGAGCGCCGGCGCGACCTTCTTGATCATCAGATTGACGGGGAAATTCCACGGGCTGAACGCCGCGACCGGACCGACGGGCTGTTTCAGCACCATCGCGCGCTGACCCGCCGGACGCTGCACGACGCGGCCCTCGATCCGCTTGCCCTGTTCGGCAAAATATTCGAGCAACGACGAGGCCGAAAGCACTTCTCCGCGCGCCTCGGCGATCGGCTTGCCCTGTTCGAGCGTGA
>JASBSJ010000036.1 GCA_030148985.1 Sphingopyxis sp. | reverse complement strand
CGACCTTGTTGACATTCTGGCCCCCCGGCCCCGACCCCGCGAGAAACTTTTCGCGGATCGCCTGTTCGGGGATGTCAGCCACGGGTCGGCGCCGCACCCTCGGGCGCCGCGAACCCCAGCGCGGCAAAGGCGTCGGGGAAGGGCGCTTCGGCGGTTACTGGCGGCTTGACGTCACGTTTCACAACCAGCCGCTCGGCGTGAAGCAAGGTGCGATCGCGGGCGCCGCCGCGGCCGTAGACGGGATCGCCGACCAGCGCGAAGCCCAGCCCCTCGAGCGCGTGGACGCGCAATTGATGCGTGCGGCCGGTTTCGGGGCGGAAGCGGAGCAGCGCGCGGCCGCCCGCGACCGCGAGCTTTTCCCAGTGCGAGACCGAGGGCTTGCCCGCCGGGTCGACGATCATGCGCCAGCCCGCCTCGGCGGTCGAGATCTTGGCGAGCGGCAGGTCGATCGTGCCGCCATCGTGGGCGGGAACGCCATCGACGATCGCGAGATATTGTTTTTCGACCTCGCGGTT
Organism: Sphingopyxis sp.; assembly: GCA_030148985.1. Classification (GTDB taxonomy): domain Bacteria; phylum Pseudomonadota; class Alphaproteobacteria; order Sphingomonadales; family Sphingomonadaceae; genus Sphingopyxis. The sequence goes on along the minus strand of JASBSJ010000036.1, from coordinate 16,391 downwards.
TTCAAAGGCGCGAGTGAAGCGGCCGTGCGCCTTGGGATTGCGGGCGAGGAGCAGGCAGCCCGACGTGTCGCGATCGAGCCGGTGGACGGGGAGCGGCCAGCGCTTGAAACCGAAGCGCAGCAAATCGAGATGATTCTCGAGGCTGAGGCTGCCGTCGCGCGGGGCATCGACGGGAAGGCCGGCGGGCTTGTCGATGACGAGGGCCTCGCCGTCGAGGAAAAGGACACGGTCGGAAAGGAGCATGGCGCGCTATAGGCTGCGGCGGGCACGTGCGGAAGCCCCCCAAAGCGGACGGGCGCTGCCCCCCTTTTGCAGGGTCATCCCGGCGAAGGCCGGGATCTCGCCGGTGCGTCAGGGGGGATAGGGTGAGATCCCGGCCTTCGCCGGGATGACGGAGGCTATCGTTTCATGCACTGGCGCGGGTCGTCGCGCTTATATTCACTGCAATTCCACAGCGCCTTTTCGAACCCCGCCTTGTCGTCGCGGAGGTAGGAAAAGCTCATCGCCGCGCGCTGCATGTCGGACATCGCGTCGCTGTCGGGCTTCAGCACCGGATTGGTCCAGCCCATGAACTTGCAAAACGGCTTGTCGCGACAGAGGCGAAGCGCGGTGGAGACGAAGCTTTCGGGTGTGGCCTGGCGGTCGAGCTGGACATAGATGGTGTCTCGTCCGGCCGCGTCGCCCATGCCGGGGACGACGCGCGCCTCGCCGACGTTCGCATCGGTGTCGGCAGCCGCCACCTCGGCAGGCAGGCCGAGCGCGATCGCGTGGAGCGGCGAAATGGCGGCGAGCTTGGCGACGGGGCCGTCGCCCCCTGAAACCGCGCCGCGGAACGCGCCCGGCGTGCCCCAATAGCCCGGCCAGCGGAAGAAGAGATGCGTATCGACAATCGCGATCTTTTCCAGGCTGTCGCTCCAATAGGGGCGCACCCAGTCGGTGTGATAATGGGTCGCGAGACCAACTTTGGGATAGGTGCCGCCCGACAACAGGAGGTCGGCATTGGCGCGCGCGCGCTGCCACGCCGCGTCGGAGTAACGCCGCGCGAGCGCGCCGTCGCAGGTGAAGGTGAACTGGCAACCGGTCGTGCGCTCCGACCCCTGGAACACCACGCCGCAGATCGATTTGGGAAAGGCGGGGTGCCGCGCGCGGTTGATGACGACCTGTCCCACCGCCTGCTGCCCCCGCGCGTCGTCGCCGGCCTCGTAGAGCATTGCGGCGGCAAGGCAGTCGCGCGCGCGCGCTTTCGCATCGCCGCTTCCGGCATAGACGAAGGGACGAGGGGCGACAAAGCCCCTTGAGACCAGCGCGATCTTTGCGTTCTGCGCGCGGGCGTCGGCTTCGGCGACTGGCGCGAGGACCATCGGCGGCGCTTCGGGGACGACATCGGGCGGCGGCGCCACCGGATGCGGCCGCGCCATGTAGCGCGCGCCGGACTTTTCACCGTTGGCGTAAAGCACGCCCCCGATCGCTGCCGCGACGATCAGGAGGAACAGCCAGCCCGTCCAGTCGCGCCGTAGCGCCAAAATCGTTCGATTGCCGAGGCGCACGTGTGCGATCAGATTTCCGGTAGGAAGTCAGGCACCGACAGATAGCGTTCGCCGGTGTCGTAATTGAAGCCGAGGACGCGGCTGCCCGGTGGCAGTTCGGCAAGCTTCTGCGCGATCGCGGCGAGCGTTGCGCCCGACGAAATGCCGACGAGCATCCCTTCCTCGGTCGCGGCGCGGCGCGCCATGTCCTTTGCGGCGGCGGCATCGACCTTGATGACGCCGTCGAGCAGGTCGGTGTGGAGGTTGCGCGGGATGAACCCCGCGCCGATGCCCTGGATCGGGTGTGGCGCGGGCTGGCCGCCCGAAATGACCGGCGAGGCTTCGGGTTCGACCGCAAAGACTTTCAGGTTCGGCCAATGCTCTTTCAGGAACTGCGCGCAGCCGGTGATATGACCGCCGGTGCCGACGCCGGTGATCAGCGCGTCGATCGGCGTATCCTTGAAATCGGCGAGGATTTCGGGGCCGGTGGTGCGGACGTGAACGTCGATGTTCGCTTCATTCTCGAACTGCTGCGGCATCCACGCGCCGGGCGTTGTTTCGACGAGTTCGATCGCGCGCTCGATTGCGCCCTTCATGCCCTTTTCGCGCGGCGTGAGGTCGAAGGTCGCGCCATAGGCGAGCATCAACCGGCGGCGTTCAAGCGACATCGATTCGGGCATGACGAGCACGAGTTTGTACCCCTTGACCGCCGCGGCCATCGCCAGGCCGATGCCGGTGTTGCCCGAGGTCGGCTCGACGATCGTGCCGCCGGTCTTCAGGCTGCCGTCGCGTTCGGCTGCCTCGATCATCGCGAGACCAATACGATCCTTGATCGACCCGCCGGGGTTGCTGCGCTCCGACTTCACCCAGACTTCGGCATCGGGGAACAGCTTTGCCACGCGGATGTGCGGCGTGTTGCCGATCGTGTCGAGGATGGAATTGGCTTTCATGTCGATCCTGCCTTGAATTGGGGTTCAAAGGTGCGCGCGCGGCGCAGTTCGGGGAATATCCATGCCCATAGCGCCGTCACGCCGATCGCGCCAGCGCCGCCGATCACGACCGCGCCGACCGGCCCCAGCGCCGCGGCCATTGCGCCCGCGCGCATTTCGCCGAGCTCGTTCGACGCCGAAATGGCGAGGCCCGATGCGGCGCTGACGCGGCCGCGCATGTGATCGGGTGTATTGAGCTGGATCAAGGTGCCGCGCACGAAGACCGAGAACATGTCGGCAGCGCCCATGATCACGAGCACGCCGAGCGATAGAAGCAGGTTGGTTGATAGCCCGAATATCACCGTGCCGGCGCCAAACACGGCGACCGCCCACAGCATCTTGACCCCGACATTGCGTTCGATCGGGCGGATCGCCAGGCCGACCGCAACCGCAACCGAGCCAAAGGCGACCGCGGCGCGCATCAGCCCCGCGCCCTCCGGTCCGGCATCCAATATGTCGCGCGCAAAGACGGGGAACATCGCAGTCGCGCCCGCCAGCAGCACAGCGAAGAGGTCGAGCGTGATCGTGCCCAAAAGGAAGCGTTCAACCCAGACGAATTGCAGCCCGTCGACCATTTCGCGCAGCGGGTGACGGCGCACTTCCGCGGGCGGCGGTTGTACGGGCCGGACGCGGCTCAGGGTGAAAGCGGAGACGGCGAGAAGGATCGCGGCGAAGACATAGACCGACGCGGGATGCGCGGCATAGATGAGCCCGCCGGCTGCGGGGCCGATCACCGACGCTGATTGCCAGGCGATGCTGCTCATCGCGATCGCGCGCGGCAGGACGGCGGGCGGAACGATGTTCGGCGCGATGGCGCTCATCGCCGGGCCGGAAAGGACGCGCGCGACGCCGTGGAGCGCGGCGAGGGCGAAGAGCAGCCACAACGTCAATCCATCGGTCCAGGTGAACCAGCCGAGCGCCGCGGCGATGAGGAGGTCGATGAGGTTCGAGAAGATCGCGACGCGCCGCCGCTCGAAGCGGTCGGCGGCCCACCCCGCAACGGGGGTCAGCACCGCGAGCGGGACGAACTGGAACAGGCCGAGCAGCCCGAGCTGGAACGACGCCTCTCGGATTGACATGCCATAATCGCTGCGCGCCGTATCATAGAGCTGATAGCCGATGACGACCACCATCGCGATCGTCGCCATCACCGCGGTAAAGCGCGCGAGCCAGAAATAGCGAAAATCGGGAAAGCTGAGCGGGGAGGGGGCTTTGGGCGTCGATTCCGGCATGACCGGTTCTACGCCTTCGGGGGGAGGGATCGTTGCCATCGCGCCCCACCTAAACGGCTTTTCGCGACTGTCCAGATGTCATCGCTGCCAAGCGTTCAGGCGGGACCGCCGGACGGCGCGGTCATGCGGCTGGCGCGCGGAGCCGGGCGATGAAGAAGCCGTCGAGCCCGCCCGCCTCGGCGAGCTGGCCGGGCAGGGTGCGGACGCATCCGGGCGGGTCGGGCGCGATGGCGGCGGGGAGTTCGTCGGGCCGCACAGGATCGATTGCCCAGTCGTGATGCGCGGCGAGGAAGGCCGCGATCTGATCCTCTCCCTCGGCGCGTTCGAGCGAGCAGGTGGCGTAGACGAGCGTCCCGCCCGGTGCGACCCAGTGTGCGGCGCGCGCGAGCAATTCGGCCTGCAACGCCGCCATCTCTTCGATCTGGCGCGGCTCGATGCGGTGGAGGACGTCGGGGTGGCGGCGGAAGATGCCCGTCGCCGAACAGGGAGCGTCGAGCAGCACGGCGTCGGCTGCCGCATCGGGCTCCCAGGTCCGGATGTCGCCCTGAACGACGTCGGCGGCCAGCCCGGTGCGCGCGAGGTTGGCGCGCAACCGCTCGAGCCTCTTGGCGCTGGAATCGACTGCGGTGACCACCCAGTCGGCGGCGGCGAGCTGCATCGTCTTGCCGCCGGGTGCGGCGCAGAGGTCGAGCACGCAGCGGCCGTCGCCCGCGCCGAGCAGGCGGGCTGGCAGGCTGGCGGCGAGATCCTGCACCCACCAGCCACCTTCGGCGAAACCGGGCATGGCCTCGACCGCCTGCCCGCGCGGCAGGCGGCGGTGGCGCGGGGCGAGCGTCAAAGCGTCGGGCCATTCGTCGGCGCCGGGTTCGGTCGCGAAGCTGAGGTCGATCGGCGGCGGCGCGCTCCAGCTTGCGGCGGCGGCATCGACCATCGCGGCACCCCATTGCGCGGTCCAGCGTTCGGCGGCGGCGCGCGGCAGCGTCGCCTGCACGGGCAGGTCCCACTTTTCCTGCTGCGCGCGCGAGAGGATGGCATGGACGAGGCGGCGCGGGCCGCCATCGACGAGCGGTAGCGCGGTCGACACGACGGCATGACCGGGACTTTTGAGCGCGAGCAATTGCGCGAGTGCGATCCGGAGCACGGCGCGCGACTTGACGTCCTCCGGGAGCGGATCCGCGGTTGCGTCGTCGATCAGCGCGTCGATGTCGGTCATCCAGCGCAGCGCCTCCGACGCGATAGCCACGGCAAAGGCGCGGTCGGCGCCGGTCAATCCCTGGGCGGCGGCGTGCATCGCGATGTCGAGTGGATCGCCGCGGCGGAGGATCGCGTCGAGCAGCCGGAGCGCGGCGCGGCGCGGTGCCAGGCCGGGCGGATCGCCTGCGCCGCGCGGTCGTCGGTTTCGCAGCGGGCGACGATCAGCCACGGCGAGCACAGGCATGGTTGGCGTGGCGCATATATAGTCCTATATGGCGGGGATGACCGACAGCAGCGACGACGCGACCATCGGCGGAACGCCGCGCGCTGTAAAGCGCCCCGCGCATGTGAAGCCGCCTGAAGGCTGGACGAACAGTGCGGTGCCCGCACCCGCGCCGATCCGCGAAGAGAAGGCCGAGGATCAGCCGGGCGGGCGCAATCCCGTGCGCTATGGCGATTGGGAATTGAAGGGAATTGCGGTCGATTTCTGATCGCCGCCGCAAAAAGGCCGCCCCGCTTTAACCAAGGGCGGCCTTTTTCTTGAAGGTCAGGCAGCCGGCGCTTCGGTAACGAGCGGCATCTTGCCGCTCCTGACCTGTTCCGCGAAGACTTCGCGCATCAGCTGCAGCGAGAAGAGGTGCGCAAAGATCAGGCCGAGGATGCCATTCTGCATCAGCTTGCGCAACACGTCGCCGCGCAGTTCGCGCAGCTTGTTTTCGTCGACCATCTGGAAACCGCGATAGATATAAGGCTTATCATTGCCTTCCTGCTGGATCGCGACTTCGCCGTCCATGAGCAGGTCGGCTTTCTTCAGCTCTTCCATGAACATGCCGGTGCGCTGACCGGCTTCTTCGAAATTCTTGCAGAATTCGAGCACCGCCTTGACCTGGTCCGAGGGCTGGCCGTCGACGAACAGCGCGTCGCCCTCGTCGAACTTGCCGATCGCGCCCGAGGTCGGGTCGAAACAGAGCGACAGCTCGTCGGTGTTGGGCTGAAGCTTGGCGAGCAGGAAGGGGTAGCGGCGGATATAGGCCGGAACATAGACGGGATTGAGCAGCTTGCCGTTGTCGTCGACGAAGGTGTTGATGCCTTCGTTGAGACCCATCAGCGCCAGCGGCACGGGGTTCTCGCCCGCCGAAAAGATGATCGGGAAAAAGCGGCACGCCGACACAAATTCGTCCGAGGTCAGCGGCACGGCGTGCTGGCCAACCAGAAACTCGGCATTGTCGAGCGGGCGCGCGTGGAAATCGGCATGATCGACGCTCGAAAGCGGGGTGAGATCCTTGTAGAACAGCGGCAGGTTGGCAGGTGCGGGCGCGGTGGCCATGGTCAAACTCCGGACAAATGTCCCGCGGACGGGGACGCAAAAAGATAAGGCGCCTTATTGACCCGGCGCGCGCGGCGCAAGGGGGCGATGACGCGAAACGGGGGAAGGTTCAGACGATCAGCTTGCCCGGATTGAAGATGCCCGCGGGGTCGAGCCCATGCTTTATGCTGCGCAGGGCGGCAAGCCGCGCGGGGCTGTCGAGTTCGGCGAGGATGTCGCGCTTCATCTGGCCGATGCCATGCTCGGCCGAGATCGACCCGCCGAGCTCGATCACATGGGCGTAGACGAGGCGGCTCAGCCCGGCGCCATGTTCGGCGATCCATGCCGCACCATCGACGTCGGCAGGCGGCTGGACGTGATGGTGGACGTTGCCGTCGCCCAGATGGCCGAATGAGAGGGCGCGCGCGCCAGGGAAGGCGGCGGCGAGACGTGCGGGATTGTCGGCGATGAAGGCGGGCATAAGATCGACGGGAACGCTGATGTCGTGCTGTAGCGCCGGGCCTTCGGCTCGCTCGGCTTCGGAAATCGAGTCGCGCAGGCGCCAGAAATCTTCGCTCTCGCGGTCGTTCTTGGCCAGCGCGACGTCGCGGACGAGTCCGGCGTCGAGCGCCGCTGCGAGCTGGCTTTCGAGCGCGTTACCGAGCAGCGAATCGTCGTCGCCTGCAAGTTCGGCGAGGACATACCAGGGATGCGCCTCGCCAAGCGGTGCGCGGGTTGCCGGGATATGGCGCAGAACCGCGTCGAGGCACGCGTGCGGGATCAGCTCAAACCCTTCGAGCGCGGGCCCGATCGCCGCGTCGAGGCGGCGGAGCAGTTGCAGTGCGACGTCGGGCGATTCCACGCCGATCCATGCCGTCCGGCGGGCGACCGCGGCGGGAACAAGGTGGAGCGTGGCGGCGGTGACGAGGCCGAGCGTCCCTTCGGCACCGCAGAAAAGGTGCCTGAGGTCGTAGCCGCGATTGTCCTTCTTGAGCGGGGCGAGCCCGTCGAAGACGCTGCCGTCGGGCAACACCGCCTCGACCCCCGCGACGAGCGCGCGCATTGTTCCGTGGCGCAGCACCTGTGTCCCGCCGGCGTTGGTCGAGACGAGCCCGCCGATCGTCGCCGATCCCTTGCCGCCGAGCGTCAGCGGGAAACGCAGATTGTGCGCGAGCACGGCATCGTGGAAGTTCTGGAGGATCACCCCGGCCTCCGCGACAGCGATCTGCGCCGGGCCGTCGATGTGGCGGACGCGGTTCATGCGGCGGAGGCTGAGAAGCAGCTGATCGCCGGTCGCGTCGGGCGTCGCGCCGCCGACCATGCCGCTGTTGCCGCCCTGCGGCACGATCGCCACGCCGGCGTCGGCGCAAAGGCGCACCGCGGCGGCGACCTCTTCGGTGGTGGCGGGCGACAGCATCGCCGCGGCGCGGCCGTGATATTTGCCGCGCCAGTCGGTGAGCCACGGCGCGATGGTATCGGCATCGGTGCTGAACCCCTTGGCGCCCAGCAGATCGGCAAGGGCCCGGAGCAGCGAGGGGGAAGGGGGGCGTGTCATGCCGTTCGGTTCCGTTTTTTCGGTGTGCGCCGCCGGTTTCGCCGACGGTTGCAGTTCATTTGATGTTCAATCATGGACGCTAAAGCTGCGATCGACAAATAATGTCTTTACGTCCAGCGGGGATGGACGCGGGAGCGACAAGTGAGCAGCAAATCGGATGACAAGGCAAAAGCGGCGGTGACGCGGCGGTGCTGACGGCGGCTTTCCTGTGGATCATGGCCGCGCCCGCGGCCGATCTGGCGCCGGGAGTGCGGGCGCCCGATCCGCTGGTGCCGGTCGCGGCGCCGGCGCCCGACGCGCCTTCCTCTTTCTGGCAGGTGGTGATCGAGCAGCAGCTTATCATTCGGGTGCCCGCGCAGCGTTCGCAGCTCAACAATTTTGCAGCTCCTCCGGCGCCGCCGCCGCCACGGCGCATGACCGACCTGCCGATCGTCTGGAAAGAGAAAAAAGCCCCGAAATGTGTGGCGATGCGCAATATCGTCGGGATGCAGGCGGTGCAGCGCGACAGCATCGACCTGATCACGAGGCAGAAGCAACGGCTGCGCGCGCAGCTCAACCGCGGCTGCCGCGCGCTCGATTTCTACGCCGGCTTTTACATGCAGGGCAGCAAGGATGGAAAGCTCTGCGAAGACCGCGACGAAATCCATGCGCGGACGGGCGCGAAGTGCGAGATCGACAAATTCCGGCTGATGGTTCCGGTTCGCAGCGAGGATTGATCCTCTTTTTCACCGGCATTCCTTGACTTTTCGTGCTCCTTTGCCCAATGGCCGCGACAGCGCTTGCTGACGTGGACGGCTGGGCGCACCCTCCTTTTTCCGGACATGACACCAGATGAAATTTGCCGAAATCGGCCTTTCCGACGAACTTTTACGCGCCATCGACGAGTCGGGCTATGACGAAGCGACGCCGATTCAGGCGGGTGTCATCCCCTCAGTCCTGATGATGCGCGATATCATCGGCATCGCCCAGACGGGGACCGGCAAGACCGCTTCCTTCGTGCTGCCGATGATCGACATATTGGCGCACGGCCGTGCCCGCGCGTTGATGCCGCGCTCGCTGATCCTCGCGCCGACGCGCGAGCTTGCGGCTCAGGTCGCTGAAAATTTTGAAAAATACGGCAAGTATCACAAGCTGTCGATGGCGCTGTTGATCGGCGGCGTGCAGATGGGGGATCAGGTCAAGGCGCTGGAAAAGGGCGTCGATGTGCTGATCGCCACGCCGGGCCGGCTGATGGACCTGTTCGAGCGCGGCAAGATTTTGCTCACCGGCTGCAACCTGCTGGTGATCGACGAGGCCGACCGGATGCTCGACATGGGGTTCATCCCCGACATCGAGAATATCTGCACGAAACTTCCCGCGAATCGGCAGACATTGCTGTTCTCGGCGACGATGCCGGCGCCGATCAAGCGGCTGGCAGACAAATTCCTGTCGAACCCGAAGACGGTCGAAGTGGCGCGGCCCGCGAGCCGCAACGAGAATATCGAACAGTTCCTGGTCAAGACGTCTGAGCGCGGCAAGCGCGATACGCTGCGCGCGCTGATCGAAAGCGAAAAGGTTCACACCGCGATCGTCTTTTGCAACCGCAAGACGACGGTTCGCGAGCTGGCCAAGGCGCTCCAACGATCGGGTTATAATGCCGGCGAGATTCAGGGCGACATGGACCAGTCGAGCCGCACCGCCGAACTCGAACGGTTCAAGAAGGGCACGATCAACATCCTGGTCGCGTCCGACGTCGCGGCGCGCGGCCTCGACGTCAAGGGCGTCAGCCATGTCTTCAATTTCGACGCCCCCTGGCACCCCGACGATTATGTCCACCGCATCGGCCGGACCGGCCGCGCGGGGGCGCAAGGGCGCGCCTTCACCCTGGTGACGCCGTCGGATGACGAGGCGATCGACAATATCCAGAAGCTGACCGGCTATAAGATCCCGGTCCATGGTGGTAGTGCGGCGGCCCCGACCTCGCCCCCGGCCGAGGAAAGTGACGCCGCGCCGCGCGAGCCGCGCCGCAGCGCACGCCGCGCCGAACCCAAAGCGACGCAGGAGCCAAAGCGCGCCGCCGAAAAGCCGCGCGAGGCTCCGAAGAAGGACACCGGACGCAAACCGGCGCCGCGGGCCCGGCGCGATGAAGACGATGGTGCCGACGACGGCTGGAACGGCCCGATGCCCGATTTCCTGTCGGTGGGGTTCGGTAGCTGAGCTGAAAGCGGTTCGGCGGAAGGCGTGTAAAGCCACAAAAGTCCCGCACGTTCGGATCGAAACTGAGTCCTTTGTGGCGTTAACGCGACAAAGGATACGCATGGGCGCGGCGAAACTGTCTCCTTTGTGGCTTTAACGCCGATTCACGGAAGCAGACGATGTCAAAGAGCGATCCGACGCTGGCACGGCGCGGCCGTGTAGGACAGCGGTATTTTTCGGCTGCGTTGATGGCTGCTTTGGGGTGGGACGCTGCCGATCCTCCCTCGCAGGGGGAGGGGGACCATGCGAAGCATGGTGGAGGGGTACGAGCCCGCATAGGCCGCGTTCGACCGATGGTGCCCCTCCACCTTCTGTGGTCCCCCTTCCCGTTCCGGTTAGGATCGAACGGCCGCTTCCGGCCAAAACTAGCCGTCGCCCCCGCGAAGGCGGGGGCGGCTGTCGGTTTACGCAGCGACTCGGGGAAAGGCCGACGGTGGCCCCGCCTTCGCGGGGGCGACGGTCAATTAGAACCGCAACTCCCCACCCCAAACCCGACATCCGCAAAAAAACGCTGTCCTACATGCCCCGGCTGTGCCAGCCATCATCCCGGCTCTTTCAACATGTGGACAAAAGCGACGCCTGCCAGGCTTGAAGGCGTGCCGGAGCCGACTGCGGCTATCCGACGGGAGCCGCAGATCGGCAGTCGCGCAAGGCTGAACTTTACTGAACTTTGGAAGGATTGCGCGGCCTCAACGGGCGACGTCCAACGCCAACCTCAATCCACCCAATCGAGCCCCATGTCGCGATAGACGCCGCGGTCCTCGTCCCAGTTTGCCTTCACTTTCACATGCAGGAACAAATGCACCTTGCGCCCCAGCAATTCGGCAAGCTCGGCGCGCGCCTTGCTGCCGATTTCCTTGATCCGTTCGCCTTTGTGGCCCAGGATGATCGCGCGCTGGTTGTCGCGCGCGACGAGGATCTGCTGATGGATTTCGGCGCTGCCGTCGGGGCGCGTCGTGAATTTTTCGGTCTCGACGGTCGACTGGTACGGCAATTCCTCGTGGAGCTGGCGATAGAGCTGCTCGCGCGTGATTTCGGCGGCGAGCATCCGTTCGGGGGCGTCGCTGACCTCGTCTTCGGGGAAGTGCCACGGTCCCTCGGGCATCAGCTTCGCCAGATGCGCCTTGAGTTCGGGGACGCCGTCGCCGGTGCTTGCCGAAATAAAGAAGGTTTCGTCGAAGGCAACGCGCTCATTCAGCTGCGTCGCGATCGTCAGCAGCTTGTCCTTTCGGGTCAGATCGACCTTGTTCAGCACGAGAAATTTCTTCTCGGGCCGCCCCTCGATCCCTTGCAGCACGCGTTCGGCGCGTTCGCCGAGTTTCGCGGCAGCATCGATCATCACCAGGATCGCTTCGGCCTGATCGAGGCTGTTCCATGCCGCGGCGACCATCGCGCGGTCGAGTCGGCGGGTGGGGGCAAAGATGCCCGGCGTGTCGATCAGCACGATCTGCGCCTCGCCCTCCATCGCGACGCCCATCAGGCGGGTGCGCGTGGTCTGCGCCTTGGGGCTGACGATTGCGACCTTCTGCCCGACGAGCGCGTTGACGATCGTCGATTTGCCCGCATTGGGCGCGCCAACGACGGCGACAAATCCGCAGCGGTGGGTCATTTTTCCTGTCCTTCGAGTTCGGCGAGCAGCACGGCCGCCGCAGCCTTTTCGGCCGCCTGTTTCGATGCTCCCTCCGCCTCGGCGCGCGCGAGCTTGCCGATGCTCACCGCGACGCGGAAGCGCGGGGCGTGGTCAGGGCCTTCGCGCGCAACGATCTCATATTCGGGCGGGCGGCGGCCGCGAGCAAGCGCCCATTCCTGGAGAGCCGCCTTCGGATGCTTCGGCGCGGCCTGTTGGCCGTCGATCATCGCGCCCCACTCGGCGAGGATGAAGGTGCGCGCGGCTTCGATGCCGCGGTCGAGGTACAGCGCGCCGATCAGCGCCTCGATCGCGTCGGCGGCGATATTGTCGCTGTAGCGGCCGCCGTCGCTCCGCGCCTGCGCGCCGAAACGGATGAGCGCGGGCAGATCGAGCCGCTGCGCGATCGCCGCGCAGGTGGCGCCCGATGCCAGCACATGCAGCCGCGACGACATCTCGCCCTCGCTCGCCGCCGGAAAGCGCGTGTAGAGTTCGGACGCGATGACGAGCCCCAGCACGCGGTCGCCCAGAAACTCCAGCCGCTGATAATCGGCGCGCCCCGTGCTGCCGTGCGTCAGCGCAAGGTCGTAAAGCGTCAGGTCATCCGGGGTGCAGCCGATAATGTCGGCGAGCGCCCCGATATTCAACGGATCGCTCAAAAACCGTCCCCGATGCGGTCCCAGCGCGCCGCGGTGAACCAGCTGATCGGGTTGATCCAGCTCGCCGATCCGTCGGTCGAGAACATGCCGACAAGCGCGTGGCCGACCAGATTTTCTTCGGGAACCAGGCCGATGCCCTGATTTTCCATCGCCGGAAAGCGGCTGTCGGCGCTGCGGTCGCGGTTGTCGCCCATCAGGAACAAATGGCCTTCGGGCACGACGACCAGCGGCGTATTGTCCTCAGCAATCGTCGTGATGTCGAGGATCGCATAGCTTTTGCCGTTCGGCAGCGTCTCGCGGAACTGTTGGTAGCGGCACTGACGCTGGCCGTCGGGTCCGACCTCTTCGAACTCCATCGCGTAACAGGGCAGCGTGCCCGTCGCGCGCGACGCCTCGACCATGTTCGGCGTCACCGGGATCACGAAATCGGGCATTGCCTCACGCTGAAGCGGCTTGCCGTTCAGCCAGACGATGCCGTCCCGCACCTGCACGCTGTCGCCGGGCAGGCCGATCACCCGCTTGATATAATCGTTGGCCGCGGCGGGCGGCGCCTTGAACACGACGACATCGCCGCGTTCGGGCGTGCGCGGGAAAATCCGGCCCGGGATCAGCGGCGCGCTGAACGGGAGGCTATATTTCGAATAGCCATAGGCCATTTTATTGACGAGCAGATAGTCGCCGATCAGCAGCCGTGGCTGCATCGATTCCGACGGAATGTTGAAGGGCGACAGGAAAAAGCTGCGGAACACGAGCACCGCGATGGCGAGCAGCGCGAGGAAGCGGACGGTGTCGACCGCCTCTTCCTTTGCCGACACGGGCGTCGGCGCGGACGGCGAGGGCGAATTATCGGCGGCAATGCTGGCTTCGGTCATGCCGCGGCATTGGCGATGAATAGGATGCCACGTCAAGCAAATATCGGCGGATGACGCTGGCGCCGTGCGAGCGGCGGGGCTAGAGAAGAGCCGACATCTCATCCCCATTCGCTCGACACGAACGGAAAACCAAGGACGCTGTTATGCCCACCGCTTCCGACGCCTGGCAGGCCCTTGCCGACTGGCAACCGCAGAAGCTCACCGACCTGGTCGCCGCCGACCCCCAGGCGCGTTTGCAGGCGCTGGTGCGCAATGTCGCCGACATCCGCTTCGACTTTGCCAAGACGCACCTCGACGATGCCGCGATCGCGATCCTGTCGGGCCTTGCCGATGCGCAGGATTTCGGCGGGCGTCGGAAGACGCTCTTTTCGGGCGGCATTGCCAACCCGACCGAGAACCGCGCCGCCGAGCACAGCGCCGAGCGCGGCGACGGGGCGCCCGAGTCGGTCCATGTCGCGCAGGCGCTGCACCAAAGAATGCGGATGATGATCGACGCGATCGAGGCGGGCGCATTTGGCGAGATCCGCCACCTGCTCCACATCGGCATCGGCGGGTCGGCGCTCGGCCCAGACCTGCTCGTCGACGCGCTCGGCCGCCACAGCGACCGCTATGACGTTGCGATCGTCTCGAACGTCGACGGTGCCGCGCTCGATGAGGTGATCGCGAATTTCAGACCCGAACATACGCTCGTCGCGGTAGAGTACAAGACTTTCACCACAACCGAAACCTTGCTCAATGCCAATTCGGCGCTGCAATGGCTGGACGAAGCCGGCGTGGCCGACCCGCTCGGCCGCTTCATCGCGCTGACCGCCATGCCCGACCGCGCGATCGAATGGGGGATCGACGAAACGCGTATCCTGCCGTTCAGCGAGACGGTCGGCGGGCGCTATTCGCTCTGGTCGTCGATCGGTTTCCCCGCCGCTCTCGCGCTCGGCTGGGATGCCTTTGCCGACCTGCTCGAAGGCGCGGCGGAGATGGACCGCCACTTTCGCCTTGCCGACGGCGCCGACAATATCTGCCTGCTCGCCGCCTTCGCCGACCAGATCTATGCCAACCGCCTCGGTTGTCAGACGCGCGCGGTCTTTGCCTATGACGAACGGCTGCGACTGCTTCCCGATTATCTGCAACAGCTCGAAATGGAATCGAACGGAAAGGCGGTGACGCTGGACGGCGAGCGGCTCGCGCAGCAGAGCGCGCCGATCACCTGGGGCGGCGTCGGCACCGACGCGCAGCACGCGGTGTTCCAGTTGCTCCATCAGGGCACGCATCGGGTGCCGGTCGAGTTCGTCGTCGCGCGCGAGCCCGACCATCTTCTCGACGACGCACATCACGAAACGCTCGTCGCCAATTGCATTGCGCAGGGCGCGGCGCTGATGACCGGACGCGCGAGCGAGGATGGCGCGCGCGCCTATCCCGGCGACCGGCCATCGACGACGATCCTGCTCGATCAGGTCAGCCCGCGCACCCTGGGCGCCCTGATCGCCTTTTACGAACATCGCGTTTTTGCGAATGCCGTGCTGCTCGGCATCAACCCGTTCGACCAGTTCGGCGTCGAGCTGGGCAAGGAGATGGCGAAGGGGCTCGCCGAAGGGACGATCGACTTCGATCCGGCAACGCAGGCGCTGATGAAGGCCGCGCTCGGCGATTAGCCTGCGCGCATAAATCGATTGGCATTGCGGCCGCGCGTAACCACATAGGCGCGGGCCGCGAACAACGGCCTGTCCATATCAGGGGTTTTTCATGTCCGATTTCGACTTCGACCTGTTTGTCATCGGCGCCGGTTCGGGCGGCGTGCGCGCATCGCGCATCGCCGCATCGCATGGCGCGCGCGTCGCGGTGGCGGAGGAGCATCGGGTCGGCGGCACCTGCGTGATCCGCGGTTGCGTGCCCAAGAAGCTGCTCGTTTATGGCGCGCATTTTGCCGAAGATCTGAAGGACGCGCGCAAATTCGGCTGGAACGTTCCCGACTGCAAGTTCGACTGGGACGTGCTGCGCGACAATGTGCTGGCCGAGGTCGATCGGCTCGAAGGGCTGTATGGGCAGACGCTCGACAATCACAAGGTTACGGTGTTCAAAACCCGCGCGACCATTATCGGCCCGCAAAAGGTCCGCCTCGCCGATGGGCAGGAACTGACCGCGGAGCGCATCCTGATCGCGACCGGCGGCTGGCCGCACGTTCCCGAGTTTCCCGGCAGCGAATATGCCATCACCTCGAACGAGGTGTTCCATCTCGAAACGCTGCCGAAGCGCGTGGTGATCGCGGGCGGCGGCTATATCGCCAATGAATTTGCCGGCATTTTCAACGAGTTCGGCAGTAAGGTGACGATCGTGAATCGCGGCGACACCATCCTGCGCGGCTATGACGAGCAGATCCGCGACCGGCTCCTCCAGATTTCGATGACCAAGGGCATCGACTTCAAGTTCAACGCACCGTTCCGCTCGATTGAAAAGAATGACGACGGATCGCTGACCGTGCTGCTGGAGAATTGCGAACCGATCGTCGCCGACGCGGTGCTGATGGCGACCGGGCGCGTTCCGAACACCAAGGGGATCGGCCTGGAGGACGTTGGCGTCGAACTGGACGAGCAGGGTGCGATCAAGGTCGATGAGAATAACCAGTCATCGGTGCCGAGCATCTACGCTGTCGGCGACGTCACCAACCGCATCCAGCTGACCCCGGTGGCAATCCGCGAGGGGCAGGCGTTTGCGGACTCGGTGTTCGGCAGCAAGCCGACCGTTGTCGACTATCACAATGTCCCGAGCGCGGTGTTCAGCCACCCGCCGATCGGCGCGGTCGGCATGACCGAGGCCGAGGCGCGCAACAAGCTGGGCTCGATCCGCGTCTACACGAGCGATTTTCGCGCGATGAAAAATGTCCTCGCGGGCCGCAACGAACGCGCGCTCTACAAGATGATCGTCAACGCCGCGACCGACCAGGTTGTCGGGCTGCACATGATCGGTCCCGACGCCCCGGAGATTTTGCAAGCCGCCGCGGTGGCGGTGAAGGCGGGGCTGACCAAGGCCGATTTCGACGCGACGGTCGCCCTGCATCCGAGCATGGCCGAAGAATTGGTGTTGCTGAAGTAGGGTAGGGTAAGTCCTGATTTCCGTTCGTGTCGAGCGTAGTCGAGTCACGCCGGGTTTGCGCTCGGCTTCACCTGTCTCGACGACGCGCGACACGAACGGGTAACTAGGC
>JASBSJ010000034.1 GCA_030148985.1 Sphingopyxis sp. | reverse complement strand
TACAAGCCGACGCCCGATCACAATATCTATGCCAGCTATGCGCAGGGCTTCAAGGGCGGCGGCTTCGATCCGCGCGGGGTGGGCACCAATGCGCCCGACCTCAACGGCAACGGCATTCGCGAAGATAGCGAGATCGCGTCGTTCCTGAGCTTCCGTCCTGAAAGCGTCAAAAGCTATGAAGTGGGCTATAAGGGCAACTTCATGAACGGCGCGCTCTATGTCGCGGTCGCGGGCTTCTATGCCGACTATAACGACGTGCAGATCCCCGGCTCGGTCGCCTGCACCGTCAGCGTGGGCGGCGTGCCGACGCCATCCTTCTGCGGTGTCGTGTCCAATGCGGGCAAGGCGCGGTTCAAGGGGCTGGAATTTGAAAGCAACGCGCGGCTGGCGCAGGATTTCCTGACGGGTGGTGACCGTTTGAGCCTGTCCACGGCGGTGGGCTATATCGATGCGGAATATCGCGAATATGTGACCAATATCGGCGGGGTGCCGACCGATGTGGCCGCGTTCCGCAAGGTGCAGAATACCCCCAAATGGACCGCCAGCGGCACGCTCGGCTACACCACGCCGGTCGGCGACGGCAACCTCTATGCGGGCAGCACCGTATCGTGGCGCAGCAAGACCTATCAGTTTGAAATCCCCAACCCCTATATCGACCAGAAAGGGTTTGCGCTGTGGGATGCGAGCCTTGTCTATACCGCGCCCGACGATCGCTGGAGCCTGGGGCTGTTCGGCAAGAATCTGACGAACAAGAAGTACAAGACCTCGGGCTACACCTTCATCAACGTCAATCCGGTGACGGGCGTGCCAGCGCTTGGCGGCAATGGCCTGCCGACTTCGGCGCTCGGCACCGAGGGCACGCTCACCGCCTTCTACGGCAACCCGCGGCAGGTCTTTGTCACGGGCACGGTCAAATTCTGACCTTCGGATAAAGCAGGAAAAGGGGGCGTCCGCTGTGGCGCCCCTTTTTTGCGGTCCCACAAAAACCCCGTATGTTCATGTCGCATCCCGGTCCTTGCTGGTGTTAAGGCGACAAAAGATACGCATGTGCAGAGGAAAAATGTCTCCTTTGTCGCTTTAACGGCGATTCGCGGAAGCGGGCGATTTCAAAGAGCCGAGCCGACGCTGGCATGATGCGGCCATGTAGGACAGCGCTATTTTTCGGTTTCGCTGACGTCGGCTTTGGGGTGGTGAGCTGCCATTGGCAAAGGGCGCGAGTATCCCCTCCCGCACGCGGGAGGGGTAGCGAGACTTACGAACTTTGTTCGTTAGTCGCAGCGGGGTGGGCCATCGCACCGTCGCTGCCCACCCCCAACCCCTCCCGCCTGCGGGAGGGGAGAAGAACGGCAGCAATCGATCGATTCCAGACTCTGCAAGTTACGATCCTCCCTGTCGCGCAGCGATGGGGAGGTGGCAGCGCGGAGCGCTGACGGAGGGGCTAGGACGCCGACGTCGCCGCCCCTCCACCACGCCCTTCGGGCGCGGTCCCCCTCCCCATGGCCTTCGGCCACAGGGAGGATCAAATGTCCGCAACCGCTCGCTTCCAGACCTCGCTCACCCCCTTAGCGGCGGCGCCCCGTCAGAAGAGACCATGCGTTCGCCGTCGATGACGATCGGGCTCGCCACGCCGTCGATCGCCGCGCCGTCGGGGCGAAAGCGCATTCCGCGTGCGATCACCTGCGGGTCGGCGAAGACCTGCGCCAGATCGTTGATCGGCCCCGCGGGCACGCCCTCGGCCTCGAGCGCAAGCGACAACGGCTGCGCGTCCCATGCGGCGATTCTGGCCGCGAGCAGCGGGATCAGCTCGCCGCGGTTCGCCAGCCGCGCCGCATTGGTAGCGAAACGCGGATCGACGCCCCATTCGGGCACGCCCAATATGCCGCAGAGCCTGCGATATTGCGCGTCGTTGCCCACTGCGATCACCAGCTGCCCGTCGGCGGTGGCAAAGACCTGATAGGGCACGACATTGGCGTGGGCATTGCCCATCCGTTTCGGCGCGGCGCCGCTCGCGAGATAATTGGCGGCCTGATTGGCGAGCACCGCGACCTGCGAATCGAGCAGCGCCATGTCGATATGTGCGCCGCTGTCCGTGACGTCACGACGCCTTAACGCCGCGAGGATCGCAACCGCCGAATACATGCCCGTAAAGATGTCGGCGTAGGCGATCCCCGCCTTTTGCGGCGGCCCGTCGGGTTCGCCGGTCAGCGACATGAAGCCGCTCATCGCCTGGACGATATAATCGTAGCCCGCGCGGTGCGCATAGGGTCCGGTCTGTCCGAAGCCGGTGATCGAACAGATGACGAGCCGCGGGAAATCGGCGCGGAGCCGCGCGGGGTCGAGGCCATATTTGGCGAGCCCGCCGACCTTGTAATTTTCTATGACGACATCGGCATCGGCGAGCAGCGCGCGCACCTCGGCCTGCCCCGCGGCGGTAGCGATGTCCACCGCGACGCTGCGCTTGCCGCGATTGCAGCTGTGATAATAGGCCGCGCCGAGGTTTTCGCCATCGTCGCCGGTGACGAAGGGCGGGCCCCATTCGCGCGTGTCGTCACCGACGCCCGGCCGCTCGACCTTGACCACCTCGGCGCCGAGGTCAGCGAGCAATTGCCCGCACCACGGCCCCGCGAGCACCCGCGCCAGTTCGACGACGCGGATACCCTCCAGCGGTTTAGGCAAAGGCCGAAATGCCGGTGATCGCGCGGCCGAGGATCAGCGCGTGGACGTCGTGGGTGCCTTCATAGGTGTTCACCGTTTCCAGGTTCACCGCATGGCGGATGACATGATAATCGGCCGAAATGCCATTGCCGCCGTGCATGTCGCGCGCGACGCGCGCGATGTCGAGCGCCTTGCCGCAATTGTTGCGTTTCAGGAAACTGATCATGTCGGGTGCGAGATGCCCCTCGTCGATCAACCGACCGACGCGCAGCGCCGCCTGGGTGCCCAGCGCGATTTCGGTGAGCATGTTCGCGAGTTTCAGCTGGACGATCTGGTTCGCCGCGAGCGGGCGTCCGAACTGTTTGCGTTCGAGCGTATAATTGCGCGCCGCTTCATAACAGAATTCCGCCGCGCCCATCACCCCCCAACCGATGCCGTAGCGCGCGCGGTTGAGACAGCCGAAGGGGCCCTTGAGGCCCGACACATGCGGCAGCAGCGCATCTTCGCCGACCTCCACGCCGTCCATGACGATCTCGCCAGTGACCGACGCGCGCAAGGACACCTTGCCCTCGATCTTCGGCGCCGACAGGCCCTTCATCCCCTTTTCGAGCACAAAGCCGCGGATCGCGCCGTCGTGCGCGTCGGATTTTGCCCAGACGACAAAGACGTCGGCGATCGGCGAATTGGTGATCCACATCTTCGCGCCCTTGAGGCGATAGCCCCCCGCAATCTTTTCGGCGCGCGTGCGCATCCCGGCGGGATCGCTGCCTGCATCGGGTTCGGTCAGGCCGAAACAGCCGACAAGCTCGCCCGAGGTCAGCCCCGGCAGAAATTTGCGCTTCTGCTCCTCGCTGCCATAGGCGTTGATCGGGTGGATCACGAGGCTGCTCTGCACCGAACAGGCCGAGCGGTAGCCCGAATCGATGCGCTCGACCTCGCGCGCGATCAGCCCGTAGCTGACATAATTGAGCCCCGCGCCGCCATATTCGGGGTCGATCGTCGCGCCGAGCAGGCCTAACGATCCCATTTCCGACATGATTTCGCGGTCGAAACGCTCGTCGAGAAAGGCCGAGGTCACGCGCGGGAGCAGCTCGCCTGTCGCATAGGCGCGCGCAGCATCGCGGATCATCCGCTCCTCCTCGCTCAGCTGCGCATCGAGCGCGAGGGGATCGAGCGGGTCGAGCGCTGCAATGCGCTGCGGGTCGGCGAGGGCCATGAAACGGGCTTTCCTAAAGCACGCGCAGCCCCTTCGGACTGCGCGCTACGGGGTCGATCCGGCCGTTTTGCCGGCCAGCGCGGCAGCGGGACTGTCGCGCGGCTCCAATATCGCCGCCGTCTCGATCAGGTCAAGCGCGCGCCGCGCCTCATGATAGCGGCGCGCGTCGATCAGCCATTCGCCCGCGACATCGACGCCGGGCATCGCCTCGACCTCGGCGATCGCATTATCGGCCTGTCCGGCGGCAAGGTAGCGGCGCGCGCGATCGAGCCGTTCGGACGCGCGCGGCGATTGCGTGCCCGCGGCGCGCACGACGAATAATTCGCCGAGCTCGCGGCGCAGCCCGGTCCACAGGCTGCCGCCCGTTTCGCTGCTGCGGCCGACCAGCTGCGGCGCGAGTGCGTCGAGTCCGGCGCGCAACTGTTCGAGCGTTACCGGATCGCGCGAGGTGTCGATGATCGTCTTGACCGCATTGGGTTGATCGTCGCCGAAGCGCAGGCGCAGCTGCGCGTCGAGATAACCGAGCGACAGCCCGCGATCGAGCGCGCGGCGCACGGCAAAGGCGACGAGCAGCCCCTCGGCGCGCGACGCATTGCCCGACGCCGATTCGGCCTGGAGTGTGATGCGCGACAGCCGCTGTTCGAGCTCGGCAACGCGCGCCGCCAGCGCATTCGCGCCATCGACGGGCGCAACGACCAGCGGCGCCCCGGCCGCGGCGGCCTTTTGGGCATCGGCAGCGATGAGCAACGGGTCTGCGCCTGTCTTGGTCGCGGCGGTGGTCTTTGCCGCCGGTGCGTCCGCTTCGATCAGCCAGCGATTCACGGCCCATCCGCCGACGACGACTCCGATCAGCAGCAGCAGGAAGGCACCGATGGCGAGAACCCGAAACGATAGCCCCCGCGCGGGGCCCGCCTCGCCAGCGGGCGAGGGTGTATCGATATTGTCGATTGCCATAAGTTTCTTTCGAACGACCCTATTTTGCACCCTTGTGCCACAAAGCGCGCGCCTGTGCCAACATTGCGGCATCGCCCGGTTGTGCCGCAATGGCGATGTTGCCCCACCCCTCGCCCGCCGCCGCCGCAACCGCCGGGCTGATCGCGACCAGCGACAGATGCGCGCGCGCCGCGCCCGCAAGCTCGGAAATCCGCACCGCCGCGCGCGCCGAATGTGCGAGCAAGACGGCGGGCGCGCCGATCAGATCTTCCCATGCCGGGGGCGGATCGACCGGGTCGACCGCGTAGCAGGGCAGCGCGGTGACGATCGCATCGCCGGCATCGGGCGCGCTCCGCTCGCGGCCGCAAAGCCACAGGATTCGCGCGATCTTTTGCGACGTCATTTCGTCAAGAAGCCGCTGCGCATCGGCCGTGCCCGTCATCGCGACGGCGAGCCCCGCCGCTGTCGCAGCCTCCGCCGTCGCCGCGCCGACGGCATAGGCGGGAAGCGACGCGAGCGCGCCCAGCCCCGGCCCGGCAAGCCGCGCGGCAAAGGCGCTGGTGAGCAGCAGCGCGTCGAAATCGGCGGCGGCGGGCGGAGCCCAGTCGAGCGGCCGCGCGGCAAACAGCGGCATCGCATGAACATCCAAGCCCAGCGAACGCGCGCGCGCGACCGTCGCCGCATTACCCGGTTCGGGACGCGTGACGATCAGCGGCGCGCCGCCGTTCATGGCGTGAACAGCCGTCGGATGCTCGGCGGCGCATCGGCCAGCAGGCGATGGCCCAGCCCCGAAACGACCCCGGCATCGGTGACGATGACGTGCCCCGTCATATGGTCCGCCCCATCCTCCGAGAAAATTTCGGCGTCGAGGCGCAGCGCGCCATCGGCCTGCCACTGCGCATGGGCTGCGACGGGCGAACGGCAATCGCCCCCCAGCGCCGCGAGCAGCTCGCGTTCGGCGGCGACGGCCTGATGCGTCGGCGCATGGTCGACCGCGCGCAGCAAGGCGATCGTCGCCGCGTCGTCGGCGCGGCACTCGATCCCGATCGCCCCCTGCGACGCGGCGGGAAGCAGCAGGTCGGCGGTCTGCACGGTGCCGATGTCGTGCATCCCCAGCCGTTCGAGTCCTGCCGCGGCGAGCAAGGTCGCGTCGGCCTCGCCCGCTGCGAGCTTGGCGAGCCGCGTCGCTACATTGCCGCGCAGCAGCACGGGTTCGAGATCGGGACGCAGCCGCCGCACCTGCGCCGCGCGGCGCGGGCTGCTCGTCCCCAGCCGCGCGCCGTGCGGCAGCTCGGCGATCGTCTGCGCGGCAATCCCCTCGCGCACCACCAGCCGGTCGCGCGGGTCGGCGCGCTCGAGCATCGCGGCGAGGAAAAAGCGCGCATCGCGCAGCGTCTCGACATCCTTCAGCGAATGCACCGCGACATCGATCGTCCCGGCATCGAGCGCGGCGTCGAGCT
The DNA here is from genome assembly GCA_030148985.1 of Sphingopyxis sp. GTDB lineage: Bacteria > Pseudomonadota > Alphaproteobacteria > Sphingomonadales > Sphingomonadaceae > Sphingopyxis. The sequence continues at coordinate 30,296 of JASBSJ010000034.1, read as the reverse complement.
CGCGCGTCCACAGCGCCTTGCCGCCAACCTCGGCGAGCGCGCGATCCTGAATCCGGTCGCCGGTCGCGGTCATCGGCACGATTTCGAGCGCCGCCATTTCGAGCCCGTGCGCGGCGATCAGCGCCGCCGCCGCCATATGCGCCTGCGCCATCGCCAGCGGCGAGGCGCGCGTGCCGATACGCAGGGGGTTGGCTGGGGTCGGAAGATTGGTCATCCGGCTGCTGCTAGCGTGGCTTGCTCTTCCGATAAAGGGGCGGGTAAAGGAACGCGCAACAAAATGACCCTGATCCTTGGCCTTGAATCGAGCTGCGACGAAACGGCAGCGGCGCTTGTCACCGGCGACCGGCGCATCCTGGCGCACCGCGTCGCGGGGCAGGAAGCGGAGCACCGTCCCTATGGCGGCGTCGTTCCCGAAATCGCCGCGCGCGCGCATGTCGACCGGCTCGCGCCGATTGTCGAAGGCGTGCTCGACGATGCAGGGGTGCAGCTTTCGGATGTCGACGCCATTGCCGCGACCGCGGGGCCGGGGTTGATCGGCGGGGTGATGGTCGGGCTTGTCACCGGCAAGGCGCTCGCGCACGCGGCGAACAAGCCGCTGATCGCGGTCAACCATCTCGAGGGTCATGCGCTCAGCCCGCGGCTCGTCGATCCGGCGCTTGAATTTCCCTATCTGCTGCTGCTCGTCTCGGGCGGGCATTGCCAGCTGCTGCTGGTGAAAGGGGTCGGCGATTATCGCCGCCTTGCCACGACGATCGACGACGCCGCGGGCGAGGCGTTCGACAAGACCGCGAAACTGCTCGGCCTCGGCTATCCGGGCGGCCCCGCGGTCGAGCGCATCGCGGCGGACGGCAACGCGCACGCGGTGCCGCTGCCGCGCCCGCTCGTCGGCAGCGCCGAGCCGCATTTCTCTTTCGCCGGGCTGAAAAGCGCGGTCGCGCGCGCCGCGGCGAGCGGCGACCATGCGGTGCCCGACCTCGCCGCCTCGTTCCAGCAGGCGGTCGTCGACTGCCTCGTCGATCGCAGCCGCATCGCGCTTGCGGCGTGCCCCGATGCCACCGCTTTCGTCGTCGCGGGCGGCGTCGCGGCGAACGGCGCGATCCGCGCCGCGCTCACCGATCTCGCCGCGCGCTTCGACAAGCCCTTTGTCGCGCCGCCGCTCTGGCTCTGCACCGACAATGGCGCGATGATCGCCTGGGCGGGCGCCGAACGCTTCGCCGCGGGGCTGACCGACCCGCTCGACACCGCGGCGCGACCGCGCTGGCCGCTCGATCCCGCGGCCGAGGCGGTGCGCGGCGCGGGAGTAAAAGCATGACGCGTGAAAGCATGACGTCGTACAGGAAATTCGGCGTCGTCGGCGGCGGCGCGTGGGGCACCGCGCTTGCACAGTTGCTGGCGGCAGGTGGCGCGCCGGTGCGCCTGTGGGCGCGCGAGGCCGACGTCGCCGCCGCGATCAATGCCGAGCATCGCAACCCGATCTTCCTTCCGGGCGCCGCGCTGTCGCCCTCGCTCACCGCCACGACCGACCTTGCCGCCATGGCCGACCTCGACGCGCTGCTGGTCGTCGTGCCCGTGCCCTATCTGCGCGCAGTGCTTGCCGAACTGCCGCCGGGCGACGCGCCGCTGATCTTTTGCAGCAAGGGGATGGAGGCGGACAGCTTTGCCTTTCCGGTCGACATGGCGCGCGACATCGCGCCCGGCCGGCCGCACGCGGTGCTGTCGGGGCCGACCTTTGCCCATGAGGTCGCGGCCGGGCTGCCCACCGCGATCACCCTTGCCACCGCTGACTCCGCGCTCGCCACCGAGCTTGCACAGGCGCTCGCGCGCCCGCATTTCCGTCCCTATGTGTCGACCGACGTCATCGGCGCCGAAATCGGCGGCGCGGTCAAGAATATCCTCGCGATCGCCTGCGGCATCGTCGAGGGGGCGGGGCTGGGCCTCAACGCCCGCGCCGCGCTGATCAGCCGCGGCTTTGCCGAAATGACGCGATTCGGCCTGTCGCGCGGCGCCAAGGCCGAAACGCTCGCGGGTCTGGCGGGTCTTGGCGACCTTGTCCTCACCTGCACATCGGCCAATTCGCGCAACTTTGCGCTTGGCCAGGGACTCGGGCGCGGCGAAGCCATCGACGCGCTGATGGCCGACCGCCGCACGATCGCCGAAGGCGCGTTCAGCGCGCCGGTCGTGGCGGCGGCGGCGCGCGCCGACGGCGTCGATATGCCGATCACCGACACCGTCGCGCGCCTTGTCGCGGGCGAAACGCAGGTTGCCGACGCCATTCAGGCCCTGCTCAGCCGCCCGCTGCGACCCGAGGGGCGATGACATATTTCGATCGATTGCCTGCCCCTCCCCGCCGCGCTAGGATAGGCGCCGGGGAGCAGCAGAAGGGGCGGCACGCTTGAGCCAGACGGACAGCGCAGCCGCGCCCCCTTCGCCCGGCGTCCCGCCGCCGGATGCCGACACGGCCGCGCTGGCCAAGGGCGGGCGCACCAATTTTTTCGGCTTCATCCTTCGCCTCGTCGCGCGCCTGCCCTTTCTGTATGTGGCGGGCCGCTGGTACGGGCCCGAGGCAGTCGGGCGTTTCGCCTTTGCGGTGCTCGTCATCGAACTTGTCGCACAGCTCGCGACGCTCGGCCTCAAGCGCGGCCTTGCCGAACAGCTGAGCGCGCCCGGCGCCGACCATCGTACCGTCGTCTGGGACGGCATGTTCGTCGCCTTCATCGCCTCCGCCGCGGGATCGGCGCTGCTGCTGTTGCTCCCGCAGCTCATGTATCCCGCGGGCGACATCAACGAAATCGACCGCTGGATGGCGTGCCTTGTCTTCGTGATCGCGGGGACCGACATCGCGCTCGCGGCCTGCGCCTATAAATTCGACATCGGCGCCACCGTGCGTGCGCGCGCGATCGTCGAACCGTGGGTGATCAGCGCCGCGGCGGCGGGATTCTGGTTCGTTTCGGCCGAAAACGGGCTGATGCTGTCCTATGCCGCGGCAATGCTCGGCGCCTTTCTGACCGCGCTGATCCCGATGATCCGCCATTATGGCAGCCCCGGCGTCTGGCGCCCGCACCCCGCGCACCTCATCACGCTGGCGCGGCGCAACGCGCCGCTTGCCGCCGCCGACGCGATCGAATGGGGCACGCGCCGCCTCGACCTGTTCATCCTCGGCCAGTTCACCTCGCCGACGATCTACGGCATTTATTATATGGCGCAGCAGGTCGCCTCGCTTCCGCAAAAGCTGAAGACGAGCTTCGAGCCGATCCTTGGCCCCGTCATCACCCGCAACCTGGCCGAAAAGCGGCTTTCCGCGGTCGCGGCGCAGGTCAGCCAGGTCGGATTCTGGATCATCGCCGCGCAGGCCGGGGTCGCGCTTGCGCTCGGCATTCCGGGCGAAGCGGTGATGGGCCTAGTCGGCCCCGAATTTGTGAGCGGCACCGCCGCGCTCGCCTTCCTGCTCGCCGCCGAAGTCGTCGCGGCGACCGCGGTCGTCAGCGAGGCGGCGCTCGTCTATGTCGCGCGCCACCGCAACCTGCTCGTCAGCATCGCGACGCTGGCGCTCCAGGCGGGGCTCAGCGTCACGCTGATCCTGATCGCGCAGTCGATGGGGCTGTCGCCGATCTATTACGCCGCGGCAGTCGCGCTCGCGCTGATGCTCGCGCTGGGGTTCGCGTCGCTGGTCAAGGCGCGCCTGCTCGCGCATATCCTCGGCGCCCCGGTGAACAGCCTGCGTTGGGCGCTCGTCTGGGCGACCGCGGGCGCCGCGGTGCTCGGCTGGGGTGCGACGCAGCTTCCCGAATGGGCCGAGCTGCTGATCGGCGTGCCCGTCATCCTCGGCATCTATGCCTGGCTGATCTGGACACGCGGCTTCGGCCCCGCCGACCGCGCGCTGTTCAAGAAGCATCCCGAGACGGCCGCCCCGGCCGTCGGCTGAGCGTCAGTCGACCGCGCGCTGCGCCGCGTCGCCGACGTCCTGCGCGGCATCGCCGACCTGCTGCGCCGCTTCGGTGATCGCGCCGCTTTCCGCCTTTTCGGCCGAAAGAAACTGAAAAGCGAAAAAGGCGGCGACCAGAACCACCACAAGAAAGATCAGCCCGATGCCGAACCCGCCGCCACGGCGCGGTTCGCGGTCGATCACGGTGGTCGTGTGCGTCGTCCCGTCGGGATCGCGGGTGGTGTGAATTTCGTCAGCCATTCGATACTCTCCCATGCTGTCTGGCGCATAGGACGCTTAAAGGCCGACGATAGTTCCTAGGGTCAGGACCCTAGCCCAGCCGCGCGGCAACCTTGGCCTGAAGGTCGGTCTGCGCGCGCGGGCCGACCTGCGCGATGATTTCGCACGCGCACACCGCGCCCATCGTCAGGCAATCCTTGATCGGGCGCCCGTCGGCGAGGCCCGACAGGAATCCCGCCGCGAACAGGTCGCCCGCGCCAGTGGTATCGACAACCGTTTCAATGGGTTCGGCGGGGACTTCGGTGCGGACGCCGTCCTGGATCGCAAGCGCGCCGTGCGAGCCGCGCGTGACGACGAGCAAAGGCACCTGCGGCGCGATCTTCGCCACCGCGGCCTCGAAATCTTGCGTTTCGGCGAGCGCGCGGATTTCGACCTCGTTCGCGAACAAGATGTCGAACAACCCCTCGGCGATCAGCGCGCGGAAATCGGGGCCGTGGCGGTCGATGATGAAAGCATCGGACAGGGTGAAGGCGACCTTGCGCCCCGCCGCGCGCGCGACGTCGATCGCGCGGCGCATCGCCGCGCGCGACAGCGGCGGATCCCACAAATAGCCTTCGAGATAGAGGATTTCGGCGTCGGCGATCCACGCCTCGTCGATCATTGCCCGATCGAGCAAATGGCTCGCGCCCAGAAAAGTGTTCATCGTCCGCTGCCCGTCGGGGGTGACGAGGATAAGGCAGCGCGCGGTCGGCGCGCCTTCCTTGAGCGCAGGGGTTTCATAAGCGACGCCGAGCGCGCGCAGATCGTGGGTGAACACAGCGCCCAGCTGATCGTCGGCGACCTGCCCGATGAAGGCGCAGCGTTCGCCGAGCGCCGCCATGCCCGCCAGCGTATTCGCCGCCGACCCGCCCGACATTTCGATCGCCGGGCCCATCGCGGCGTAAAGCCGTTCGGCCTCGACCCCGTCGATCAGTCGCATCGACCCCTTGGTCAACCCCTCGGCCGCGATCAGCGCGTCGTCGGCGCGGGCAAGGACGTCGACGATCGCATTGCCGACGGCAACGACATCGAAACGGGCGGTAGCGGCCATGAAAAATCCTGTTCTGGATGGGAAAAGCTGCGCGCGCCTTTACGGACCGGGGCGCGCGAACGCAAGCGCGGCGCTTGACGCTGCGCGCTGCGCCGACCATCCAGCGGCGATGACCCGCGCGCTCCACGCTTTCCTGCTCGCGATCCGCGACCTTTCCAGCCCGCGCGTGCTGGCCATCCTTGCGCAAAGCCTGGCGCTCACGCTGCTGCTACTCGGCCTGTCTGGCGCGGCGATATTTTTCGGCGCGCGCTGGGCGCTGGAAGAATGGGGCTGGCTCGATGCCGCGACGCGCGACATGGCGAGCGTGCTCGTCGTCCTTGCCCTGATCGCGGGAAGCTGGCTGCTCTTTCGCGCGGTCGCGATTATCGTCATCGGCCTGTTCGCCGACGCAATCGTCGCCGATGTGGAGGGGCGCCATTACCCCGCCGCCGCGGCGCGCGCGGTCGATGTCGGCTGGGGCCCGAGCATAGGGCTGGCGCTCGCCTCGCTCGGCCGGCTGATCGGCGGCAATCTGCTCGCGCTGCCGCTCTATATCTTGCTGCTCGTCACCGGCATCGGCACGCCGATCCTCGCGCTGGTCGTCAACGCGCTGCTGCTCGGCCGCGATCTGGAGGCGATGGTGCTCGCGCGCCATCCGGGTCGCCCGCGCCTCGGCCGCAGCGCGCGCTGGCCGCTCGGCCTGCTGTCCGCCGCAAGCTTTGTGGTGCCTGTCGCCAATTTGTTGGCCCCCCTGCTCAGCGCCGCTATGGCCGTCCACATGCTGCACCTCAGCGACGGGAACACAGAAAAATGACCGAGAACCGCCGATTGGCCGCCATTGCGGGCTTGGCGCTGACGCTTGGTGCCTGCGCGGGCCCGGCGATTCCGCGCCCCGCGGCCATGCCCCCCTCCGCGCCGCCGCCGACCGTCGTTCGGCCGGTGCAGAATAATGCGCTGATCGGCAACAGCGTCGATGCGGTCGGCCGGATGTTCGGCAAACCGCGGATCGACGTCACCGAAGGCGCGGGGCGCAAGCTCCAGTTCGCGGGGTCGCGCTGCGTGCTCGACATTTATTTCTATGCCCCGCGTGCGGGCGCGAATCCGGTCGCGACGCATGTCGACGCGCGCACGCCCGACGGTCGCAACGCCGAAGTGAACAGCTGCGCCGAAGCGCTACGGCGCTGAAATATCCTCCCTGTGGCGAAGCCATGGGGAGGGGGACCGTCCGCGAAGCGGTTGGTGGAGGGGCCGCGACGTCGCGTTATTGCCCCTCCGTCAGCGCTTCGCGCTGCCACCTCCCCATCGCTACGCGACAGGGAGGATAGAATTGACATCATAACGCTAGCTCGGCCAACGCCCAGCGCGCGGCATCGGCGACCATTGGCGTTTCATCGTCCGCGAGCCTTTGGAGCGCGGGCACGAAGCGCGCATCGCCGCTATTCCCCGCCGCAATCGCCGCGTTGCGCACCATGCGTCCGCGCCCGATCCGCTTGATCGGCGACCCCGCGAACACCTGTCGGAACCCGGCATCGTCGAGCGCGAGCAGGTCGCCAAGCGACGGCGCCGCCAGTTCGGCGCGCGGCAGGAAGGCGCGGTGCCGGTGCGCGCTATCGGCAAATTTGTTCCACGGACAGACCGCAAGGCAATCGTCGCAGCCATAGATGCGATTGCCGATCGCGCGGCGGAACTCGGCCGGGATCGGCCCGTCATGCTCGATCGTGAGGTAGGAGATGCAGCGCCGCGCATCGAGCCGATAGGGCGCGGGAAAGGCGTCGGTCGGGCACGCCGTCTGGCACGCCGTACAGCTGCCGCAGCGGTCGTGGCCGGGCCGCGAGGGCGCGAGATCGAGCGTGGTATAGATGGCGCCGAGGAACAGCCAGCTGCCATGGTCGCGGCTGACGAGGTTGCTGTGCTTGCCCTGCCAGCCGAGTCCCGCCGCCGCCGCCAGCGGCTTTTCCATCACCGGCGCGGTGTCGACGAATACCTTGACCGCGCTGTCGGGTGCCTCGGCGACCAGCCAGCGCGCGGTCGCCTTCAGCGCCTTTTTGACGACGTCATGATAGTCGGCGCCCTGCGCATAGACCGAAATGCGGCCGCGGTCCGGGTGATCGGCGAGCGCGAGCGGATCGAGCGCGGGGGCATAGCTCATGCCGAGCGCGATCACCGACCGGACCTCGGGCCACAGCCCCTTGGGCGATCCGCGCTGCTCGGCGCGGTTTTCCATCCAGATCATGCCGCCGTGGCGCCCTTCGGCGAGCCATTGGCGCAGCCGCGCGGCCGTCTGCGGCGCGGCGTCGGCGGCGGCGATACCGAAGGCGACGAAACCCTGCGCGCGCGCGGCCGCCTCCAGGCGGGTTTCCAACCGGTCTTCGGGGGAAGGCAAGGCTTCGGCAACCATTGGCGCTCTATACGCGAGCCACCGCGCCGTGCCATAGCTTGCTGGACGGACGATTGGGGGCCAGGGTTTGAGCGATTTCAGCGTCGAGGCGACCGGCCTCACCAAATATTTCGGCGATTTCAAGGCGGTCGATGACGTCAGCCTGTTGGTGCCCGCGGGCAGCATCTATGGCGTGCTCGGCCCCAATGGCGCGGGCAAGACGACCAGCCTGCGCATGACGCTGGGCATCATCGACCCCGACGCGGGGACGAGCCGCCTGCTCGGCGGGCTGAAGCCGCAGGCCGTGCGCAGCCGTATCGGCTATCTGCCCGAGGAACGCGGGCTCTATCCCGGCATGAAAGCGCGTGAGGCGATCGCCTTCATGGGCGCGCTGCGCGGGCTCGACTGGTCGGAGGGGCGCCGCCGCGCCGCCATTTTCATGACCGAGCTTGGGCTCGAGCGCGTGATCGACGAAAAGATCCGCAAGATGTCGAAGGGCATGGCGCAGATGGTCCAGCTGATCGGATCGATCGTTCACGCGCCCGACCTCATCGTCCTCGACGAACCTTTTTCGGGGCTCGATCCGGTGAATCAGGAGCGGCTGGAGATGATCGTCCGGCGCGAACAGGCGCGCGGCGCAACGATCCTGTTTTCGACGCATGTGATGGCGCACGCCGAGCGGCTGTGTGACCGGATCGCGATCATCGCGCGCTCGGCGCGGCGATTCGAAGGCAGTATCGACGAAGCGCGCGCGCTGCTGCCGATGCAGGTGCGCTATACGCCGCGCGAAGCGGGCGACGCCGCCGCGATCGCCGCCGACCTGCCCGCGGGCGCCGAGCTTCGCGGCGACGCCTGGCATTTCGCGATCGAGGACGGCGATGTCGAACCTTTGCTCGCGCGGATCACCGCGAGCGGCCATGGCGTCAGCGGCCTGTCGATCAGCCGTCCCGCGCTGCACGATGCCTTTGTCCACATCGTCCGGCAGGTCGACGCCGGTTTCGACGCCGACGCCACCGACGACGCGATCGAGGAGGCGAGCGCATGACCCCGATCCTGCGAAACATCCTGGTGGTTGCGCGGCGCGACTTTCTGGCGATCGTCGCGACTCCGACCTTCCTCCTCTTCCTCCTCGCGCCGCTGTTCATGGTGGCGATGGGGCTCGCGGGTGGCATGGGCGCGTCGCAGCTCGCCGACAGCGCGCGCGGCGCCGGGCGCATCGTCGTGATCGCCGATGCCGCCGATGTCGAGGCACTGCGCACCGCCGACCGGCGGCTGCGCGATACGTTCCGCGGGCCCGATGCACCGCCGTTGCTCGAAGTGCGCATCGCCGGGCCGAGTGCGCCCGATCCGCGCGCCGTCGCGCGCGAAAAGGGCGCCGATACCTACGCGGTGATGAGCGGGCCGCTTGCGGCCCCGCGCATTGTAGAGCGCAATGCCGACGGCAGTTCGGGCCGTTATCTCGCGCTCTTGGCGGGCGAGGTGTTGCGCGACCGCGCCGCGGGCAGCGTCGCCCCGGCGGCGCCGCGCTTCGAAAGCCTGCAAAGCGGCGGCACGAGCATCGCGGTGCAGCAATCGCTCGGCTTCGGCGCGGTGTTCGTCATCTTCCTGCTGACCCTGCTCCTCGCCGGACAGACGGTCAGTTCGCTCGCCGAAGAAAAGGGCAACAAGGTCATCGAGATTCTCGCCGCTGCGGTGCCGCTCGAAAGCGTCTTTCTGGGCAAGCTGCTCGGCTTTCTCGGCGTTGCCGTGCTGTTCATCGCCTTCTGGCTGGCGATGGCATTCGGCGCCGGGCTGATCGCCGCGACGCAGATCGACCCCGCCAGCCTCGCCGCGGCGGGCAAGGCCGGCAAGGCCGCCGGCGCACTGGGCGCGACCCCCGCGACCGGCTGGCCCTTTTTCCTCGGCATCGGTTTCGCCTATTTCGTCATGTCCTTCCTCCTGCTCGGCGCCGTCTTCCTCGGCATTGGCGCGCAGGCGGCGACGGTGCGCGAGATTCAGATGCTCAGCCTGCCGATCACCATCTTCCAGGTCGGGATGTTCAGCCTGTCGGCGGCCGCGGCGGGCGCGCCGGGCACCGGCTTGGCGCGCGTTGCCCAGATCTTCCCTTTTTCGTCGCCGCTGGCGATGGCGGCGCGCGCCGCGACCGACGACGACAAGGCCGTCCATCTGCTCGCGCTGGGCTGGCAGGCATTATGGGTCGCGCTCGTGATCTGGATCGCCGTGCGGCTGTTCCGCGCGGGCGTGCTCAGCGGCGGCGGCAACTGGAAGTTCTGGGCGCGCGGCAAACGCGCCTGACACCCCCTGCCGTCCTTCCATTGACAAAGCTGTAAATAGTGGCATTCTGCAACTGAATCGGCCGCGCCGAGACGGCCGTTTGAGAGGAGCTGTCCCGTGGCCACCCAGATTCGCCCCGCCCCCGAAACCCCCGCCTCCGAGATCACCGTCAATCCGCTTGATGTCAGCCGCGCCGAGCTGTGGAGCGAGGATCGCTGGCAGGAGCCGATGCGCCAGCTGCGCGCCGAATCGCCGATCTATTATTGCCCCGATTCGAAATTCGGCCCCTATTGGTCGGTGACGACCTACAAGCCGATCCAGCATATCGAGGCGCTGCCCAAGATTTTCTCATCGAGCTGGGAATATGGCGGCATCACCGTCGCAGGCGACGGCGTCGAATATCTGAAAGAGGGCGAGATCCCGATGCCGATGTTCATCGCCATGGACCCGCCGCAGCACACCGCGCAGCGCCGCACCGTCGCCCCCGCCTTCGGCCCGTCGGAAATCGAGCGGATGCGCGCCGATACGGTCGCGCGCACCGCGGCGCTGATCGACACGCTGCCCATCGGCGAGACGTTCGACTGGGTCGAAAAAGTGTCGATCGAACTCACCACCGACATGCTCGCGATCCTGTTCGACTTTCCGTGGGAGGAGCGCCACCGGCTCACCGCCTGGTCCGATGCGCTCGGCGACATCGAATCCTTCGACACCACCGAATTGCGTCAGGCGCGCACCGCCAAGGCCTTTGAAATGGGCGCCGCGTTCAAGGAACTGTGGGACCGCAAGGCGCTCAACCCCGGCAAGCACGACCTCATCTCGATCATGCTGCAATCCGATGCAATGAAGCATATGAGCGAGCATGAATTCATGGGGAATTTGATCCTGCTGATCGTCGGCGGCAACGACACGACGCGCAACTCGATGTCGGCCTATGCCTATGGCCTGCACTGTTTCCCCGAAGAACGCGCGAAGCTCGAGGCGAACCATGATCCCGAACTCGCGGTCAATGCGATGCACGAGATCATCCGCTGGCAGACGCCGCTCGCGCATATGCGCCGCACCGCGATGGAGGATACCGAGCTGTTCGGGCATCAGATCAAGAAGCGCGACAAGATCGCGCTCTGGTATGCATCGGCGAATCGCGATGAAAGCGTGTTTCCCGACGGCGACCGCATCATCGTCGATCGCGAAAATGCGCGCCGCCACCTTGCCTTCGGCTATGGCATCCACCGCTGCGTCGGCGCACGCGTCGCCGAGCTTCAGCTGACCACGCTGATTTCGGAAATGCAGAAGCGCCGCCTGCGCGTGAATGTCGTCGGCGAACCCGAGCGCGTCCACGCGAGCTTCGTCCACGGTTATCGCCACCTGCCGGTCGAACTCGAACAATATTGACCGCGGCTGAAACCGCGCGCCTGTTTCCGCCGTATAAAGGGACAGGAGCTTGGATATGATCGAACGACGGCATCTTTTGGGCGGGCTTGTTCTGGGCGGCGGCATCATCGCCGCGCCGATGCTGTTCGCCAAATCGGCGCGCCCAAAGGCCGAGGCGGGCTGGCGCCTGTCCGAAGCCGAATGGAAAAAGCGCCTGTCGCCGCTGGAATATCGCGTGCTGCGCGAGGCGGCGACCGAGCGGCCCTTCACCAGCCCGCTCGATAAGGAAAAGCGCGCCGGAACTTTCGTCTGTGCGGGCTGCGCGCTGCCGCTCTATTCGAGCAAGACCAAATATGACAGCGGCACGGGCTGGCCGAGTTTCTGGACGCCGCTGAAGGGCGCGATCGGCACCGTAACCGATTATGACCTTGGTTATCCGCGCACCGAAGTGCATTGCCGACGCTGCGGCGGCCATCTGGGCCATGTGTTCAACGACGGGCCGAAACCGACAGGCAAGCGTTATTGCATGAATGGCGCGGCGCTGCGTTTCCGCCCCGCCTGACGCGAGTTCAGTCGGGCTTTACCCGCCATATCGCCAGCCCCGCACGCGAGGTGACCGGCACGGCTTCGAGCCAGCCCGGCGGCGTCCCTGCATAAAGCTGTGCCGCCAGCGCATCCTTTCGCGCGCGGCGATATTTGGTGAAGTCGTTGGCGGTGCGACACACGGCGATCAGCCCCGCCTGTTGCCGCCGTACCAGCGCCTCGGCCCGCATCGGATCGCCCGCGAAAGCACGGATCGTATCGGCCATCGCGTCCTTGTTGCGGTGATGCGGCGTCGCGACCAGCCCGTGCCGCGTCCAGAAGACAAGCGGCGCTCCGAGGTCGATCGGGGTCAGCAAGGTCGTGGTCGGCAGGCGATTGATGTCGCCGATCGCCGCGGGATCGAGGCAGTTCGCACGATAGCGGTTGGCGTCGGCGGCTTGGGTCTTCGCGCGTTCTTCCTCGGCCTTCAGCGCCGGGACGAACGGACTGAGTGCCGCCGCTACCGTCATCCCGCCGATCAGCGGGAGCGTCAGCGCCGTCATCGCCGAGGCGAGGATGCGCGGCAGCATCGCCGGAATCGCCCGCGCCCATGTCCAGGCGCGCAGCCCGAGCCAGGCGCAGCCGGGCAGCGCGAACAGATGTGCGGTCGATACGCTTCGAAAAACGAGCAGCGAGAGCGCCGTCGCGCCGAGCAGCGCGGCGATGACCGTCGCCCAGTTCCGCCGGTCGGCCGCATTGTCCGCATGGCGCCAAGCTAGTATCGAACCTGCAAGTCCGGTGAGCGACGGCACGAGCACATGGATCATGTCGTTCGGTTTCGCCCGCCACAGCGGCTGGCCTTCGAGCACATTGCGATACCAATATTCGGCAACAATAGGATCAAGCGTCGCAAAGGGGCCGTTCGCGCATTGCGGCTCGGTCCACACCAGCGCACCCACCGCCGCAACGCCCGCCAGCGCGAGCGCCGCAAAGCGAGCCCAAACCGCGCTGGGATTGGCGCGCGCCGACGCGAAGATGATCACCGTCGCCGCGACGAATGCCGCCATATAGGGCGCCGAAAGCGAATCGCACCAGGTGCCGACAAGACCCGCGGGCCCGCGCGTCGCGAACTGGAGCAGGATCGCACCGCCCGCGAGTGCGCCGATATAACCGCACAGCCGCGCGCGATCGTCGCCGCGGCCGTGCAAGGCCCAGCGCAGCGCCGCAAAGCCCGCGAACAGTGCCGCGATCGGCAGTCCCTCGATCGATACCGCAAGCAGCGCCGCAGCGAACAGTCCGCCGAGCAATCCCGCCTGCCACGACGCGGGGCGCAGCGCCTGCGCCATGACCAGCATCGCGAGCAGAATCTGCCAGCCATGATGATCGACGCGCAACGGCCGGAACTGGACGAGGATATAGCCCGACATCACGAGGAACAGCGGCACGACATAGGCGATGCGACGGTCGGAGAGGTTGCGGTAGCCGAGCGCGCAGGCGACGCAAAGCGCCGTGCCCAGCATCGGCGGCCAGGCCGTCATCACGATGCGTTCGGCCATCGTTTGTCCGAACAGGGGTTCCAGCAGCAGGATGCCCGCCGCCAGTGGTGCATCGACGAGGCGCGACCAATGCATCAGCACGCCGCCGCCCGCCGGATTGACGCGATATTGGGTGAGATCCCACCACCGCTGCCCCGCGAGCAAGTCGCGCACCTGTGCCATGCGCATTGCATCGTCGGTGTCGGCAAGGTCGAGAGCTCCAATCGCCTGCCATTGGGCGATAATCGCGATCAGGCTCATCAGACCGCAGACGATCAGCGAGATGCGCGCAGGGGTGACCCAGGAGGCAAGCCGGATACCGCCCGCCGGCGTCGCCGTGGCCTCGCTCATGCCGCCGCGGCCCGAAAGACGATATGGCGGCGCAGCAAATAGGTCGTCTGGAAACTGACCACGATCGCCGCGAGCTTGGCAAGCCGCGGGTCGAGCCCCAGTGCGCTGCCGCCGCCGACAATCGCGGTCGTCACCGCCAGGCCGACGACCGCCGAACCAACGAAAAGCAATTTCTGGCGATGCCGCTCACCCGTGCCGCGCGCCGCGGCGCCATCGGCAAAGACGAGTCGGCTCGAAATCAGCCAGTGGACGAGGATGCCGGCGCAATATCCGGTCGCCGACGCCGGAATCGGCGCCAGCCCCGCGTCGAGCAGCAACAGAAACAGTCCGGCATCGCTGCCCAGCGCCAGCGCGCTCGCGAGCAGATAGTTGAGCCAGCGGACCTCGCCGCGGCGCACCGATGCGATCAGCTTGATCGCGGGCTGCATCACGCTTCTCCCCCGGCCGAAAGCTCAGGCGGCCTTGGCGACGCGCGCGGGCACGTCGCGCACCGACGCCAGCGCCGCCTGCTCACCCTCGGTGCCGCTTTCATGATATTCGGCATCCTCGTTGACACCCCAGATGTCATAGCGTTTTTCGCCCGCGACGATGTTGCGCACCGTCAGCATCGCGGTCATCATCGCATGATCCTGATTGTTATAGCGGTGCATCCCGTTGCGCCCGACCATGTGCAGCGTTGGATAACGCGCCTCCAGTTCGGAGCGCATCGTCTCGACATGCGCGGCATAATCATCGTCATAGACAGGATAGGCCTTTTCCTGCCGCACGACCGCGCCGCCGACGACATCGTCGGGGTTGCAGAGGCCAAGGATCGCCATTTCCTTCGTCGCGAGCGCCACCAGTTCGTCGTCGCTCGACGACCAGAGCCCGTCGCCTTCGAAACAGAAATATTCAAGGCCGACGCAGGCGATCGCCGGGTCGGGGACCATTTCGGGCGACCAGCTGCGGAAATTCTGCACGCGGCCGACCTGTACCTGGCTGTCGTGGATATAGATCCAATTGTCGGGGAACAGGTCTTCGGAGCGAATCTTGAGCGCGACGGTCAGGAAGTCGCGATAATTGAGCTTCGGCGCCGCGGTGAGCGCGCAGGCGGGGAGCGGATGGATGCGTGCTGCCAGCTCACGCATCGGCGCCGAGCTGATGACATGGCCCGCGTCGATCACGACATCGCCGTCGGGACCGTTCGCGGTCAGCCGCCAGCGGCCGCTCACCTGATCCTGCGTCAGCTGCTTGAAGCTGTGACCCATCAGCACATGGTTGCCGCCCGCGATCACCTTATCGCGCGCGGCGTCCCACATCATGCCGGGGCCGAGCCGCGGATAGCGGAAGGTTTCGAGCAAAGTCTTGGTCGCCATGCCGTCATTGGGCTTTTTGTTGAGCCCCAGGCTGCGCTTCAGCCCGTCGATCACCGCGCCGCCGAGGCTCAGCCCCTTGATGCGCTGCGCCGCCCAGTCGGCCGACATTTCGTCGCACGGCATCCCCCACACCTTTTCGGTATAGGTCTTGAAAAAGATCGAATAGAGCTTCTGTCCGAACTGGTTGATCGTCCAATCCTCGAAACTGCGCACCTTTTTCTTCGGCAGCAGCTTCGCCTTGGCATAGCTCATCATGCACAGCGCCGAGCGCACGACGCCGAGGTTCCACAGCGCCTCGAACGCGCGCAGCGGATAGGAATAGAATTTGCCCTCATAATAGATGCGGCTCATCCGCGGGCGTTCGATGAAATCGTCGGGCAGAATCTCGTTCCACAGATCGACGACTTCGCGGCTCTTCGAAAAAAAGCGGTGTCCGCCGATGTCGAAGCGAAAGCCCTCATGCTCGACGGTGCGGCTGATCCCGCCGACGTAAACCGGATCCTTCTCGATCACGGTGACCGAATAGCCCTCTTTGGTCAGCAGATAAGCGGCGGTCAGTCCCGCCGGGCCAGCGCCGATGATCGCGACGTCGGCACTTGTCGGGCGGCTTTTCGGACCAATGGTTTCGGACATTCGATTGTTCCCCACAGGCAAATTCATGCTCGCACCCGCTGTGGCCAATCATGGATAAAAACTGGTTAACATGGTGCCGGGTTTATGGGCCGCGCTGGCGACCGTTGATCCTCCCTGTCGCGCAGCGATGGGGAGGTGGCAGCGCGAAGCGCTGACGGAGGGGCGATGGCGCTGGCGTCGCGGCCTCCACCACCGCCTGCGGCGGCGGTCCCCCTCCCCACGGCTTCGCCGCAGGGAGGATTTAACGCCCGCTCGCCACCCCCAAAACAGCCCCTCTCAGCATCAGCGTGCCCAGCCGCACGCGTGGGGTCGCCTTGCCCGGCGCCGCATCCATGGTAAAACGATCGTCAAGGCTCAGCGCCGCTGCCGAGGCCTTCGCCAGTCGCAGTGTGTACCGCCCGTACGCCACGCCCTCGAACAGGAAATATCCGTCGAACGCGGTCACCGTCGATGCGCGCACACGCCCCTCGGCATCGACCAGCTCGACAAGCAGCCCCTCGACCGGGTTGCCGCCGTCGCGGCGCGCGATGCCTTCGATCTCGCCCGCCGCCACCATGGGCAGCGCAACGCGCGTCGCAACGCCGGGGCGCGGCGTGACGACGATCCCCGGCAGCGCGGGCTGGAGATAGGGGTCGGGCAGGCTGCCCGCGTCGATCCCGATCAGCACCGGACGAAACGGTTCGAGCCCGTCGATCGTCCCCCGCCCCGCCGCATCGGTCGCGGCGTCGGCATGGGCGCGGCCCGCGGTCAACGGCACGCCCGGCAGCGCGGCTTCGCCCGCCTGCCGCACGCCGTCGGCATTTTCGTCCATCCACACATCGGCGATCACCTGCCCGCGGCTCGCGAGCTTTTCGCTCGACACGCGCCAGCCGCCGTCGCTTTTCGGCCCGAAACTGAACGCAAGCGACAGCGACGCCGCCACCGACCCGTCGCTCGCGACTTCGCCAAAACCGCTCAGCTGCAATGTGTCGAAGCGGCGCGTATAGCCAAGCCCTGCGCGGGCGCGCGCCAAGCCGCGATCGTAACCAAGCTCGGCGCGCCACTCGGCATCGCCCTTCCCGGCCCATTCGCCGATCAGCGTCATGCGTGTATCGCTGTTCGCCCCCGCCAGCGCAAAGCGCGCCTCGCCGCGGAGACGCACGCGCCCGATGCGCGCATTGGCGAGCAGGCTGGCAGTCAGATTATCGGGCGGATCGGGGCCCACCGGTGCCTTCGTCCGGCTCCAGTCGAGCTGGCCCGTAAACGTCAACGCGCGGACATTCGCCGACGCGCGCGCACTCGCTTCCAGGCTATCGAACCCCGAGCGGCGCTCGACATGCCGCAGGTCGAAATGCAGCGGCAGCATCGTCCGCCCGAGTTTCACCGACTGGTCGAGCGAGAGCGCGTAGATCGCATTGACATTGTTTACGAATCGATCGGATACAAAGCCGCCCCAGCCGCGCATGGCATCGACGCGCACGTAAGTGTCGCCAAAAGCGGCGAGCCAGCTTGCGCGCGCCGCGCCGCCGCCATCGTCGGCCTGCGCGGCGCCAACCTCGATCAAGGTCGGCCCGATCGAGCGGCGCAGTGCAACCTCGCCATAGTTACGGCGGACATTTTCGATCAGCAGGCTGTGCGCATGGGCGGCGATCGACGTGCGCGTGTCGAGTCCGCGTTCGATCCCCAGCGTGCCGCGCCAGCCGCGGCGGAATGCGCCGCGCCGCCGGTCGCCGAAGGTGAAAAGGTCGCTATCCTCCTGCGCGACGCCCGCCCAATACCAGGTCTGTTGCGGCGGGATCGAATCCATGCCGACCTGCACCTGCCGAATCTCGCGGCGGATCTGTCCCTGCGGACCATACAACACGACTTCGAAGCGGTTGGCGCCATATTGCAGCGGCACGTCGATAAACTCATAGCGGCCGTCGCCGGTCGGCGTCGTAAAGGCGAGCAGCTGGCCGTTGCGATAGAGCTCGGCATCCCAGCCCGCGGGCAGGTCGCCGCGAAAATCGGTCTTGTCGAAGGCGTCGGGCCTTTCGACCGGCCGGTTGGTCACCACCGCACCGCGGCCGGCCGCCGACGCGGCGACGATCCCCGTCGACAGCAGGCTGACGTCGCCCGCCGCATAATGGGTGGCCCGGAGCGGTCCGAGCAGCTGGCCGGCGGGGTCGGTGCGATAGAGCCGCATCCTCAGACTGTCGGGCACGCCTTCATTGTCCGACGACAGCCGCGCGTCAAAGCTTTGCCCGGCCAGTTCGCCCGCCGCAAAAATCTCGTAGCGCGCCTGCACATGGGAGCCGCCGCGCTTGTCGGACACCGCGCCCGCCGAGGCGACGACATCGACCGACGGCGTCGCCCACATGCGGTACGGCCGCGCCGCCTGCGGCAGGCTGGCGAGATCGAAACTCGCCTGCGGGCGGATCGCCGCGGCGCGCGCGCGGCGTTCGGCGGCGAGCTGAAAGGGCAGCTTTTCCTTTGTATCGACGCGCAGCACCGCATTCGACAGGTCGGCGGCGAGCGGCACGCCGAGCCACTGGTTCAGGCTGTCCAGATCGACGCACCAGCCCGCCGCGGTATCGCGGATCGTCGTCGCGGACAGGCGATACCGCGCGCTCCCCGCGCGCACCTCGCCCGCGTCGCGATCGATCGTCAGGCTCCGCCGCTCGTCGAACACCCAGCCGGTTGCGCGGCGCAACTTCCGGTCGACGCGCACCGCAAGGTCGAGCGCGAGCACGACATCGCCGAGGTCGACGCAAATCCCCTGCGGCGTCTGATAGCCGCGCACCCCGTCGCCGAGGCGGTATTGGCCCGAGCGTATGTCGAACAGCCAGCTGTCGTCCTCGTTCGCCGTCCAGTCATCACCCGCAACCGGAAGCGGCGTCTTTTCAAGCGCCTGCACACCGGCGGGCAGCATCGCCCCCGTCAGCGCCAGCGCGGCGAGCAGCGCCGCCCGCCCCCGGCCAAGCATCGCGCGGAGCATCGTCCGGTCCGCGCCGTTTCGCCCTATCGGCTCACTTCACCACCCGCTCGGCCTCGTCGATCGTGCCGCCGCCGATTTCGCGGTCCTCGGTATAGCGAATGCGCACCGGCCCCTTGAGCTTCGCCGCGACCTCCTGGGGCACCCGCAGCGACACTTTGCGTTCGGCGATTTCGGGATAGACGGCGATGCCGCGCGCGACGAGCAGCGGCTCGGCGACCCCTGGCCGCGTCACCTCGATGTCGCCATAGACCGAGCGATTGCCCGTGCGCGTCAGGTCGAAGTTGAACGCAGCGCCCTCATCGCTCTCGCCCACCCACGCCTCGCCGATCGCCGCCTCTGCGCCCAGGTCGCCGACGCGCACGATCACCGGGATGGTGATGCCGTAAATCGGGGTCAGCGCGATCGAAACGCCCGTGCTTGTGGGCCTGGGCTCGGCGGTTGCCGCGACCGCATCGGGCACCGCGCGAAACAGCATGTGCGCACGATATTCGCCCGGCGGCGTGCCTTCGGGCACGCGCACGCCGACGCGCACCACCTGCGGCTGGTTCGGCGGCAGCGTGACGCGGCGCGGGCTGAAGGCGATCATGTTCAGCGCCGCCTTTTCGGCGTCGCTCGCATCGGCTTCGGCGATTTCTTCAAGTCCGCCCGCGGCGGTCATTCGCTTGATTTCGAGGCTGATGCGATAGGTCGCAGGCTCGGCACCGATATTGTTGAGCACCACCTCGGTTCCGCGCGATCCGTCGAGGACGACGCGCGTCGGCGCGACGAGCAAGTCGCCCGCCGCGTGCGCAGGTACAGACAGCACGGCGAGCGCGCCCGCGGCGAGCAGGCGAAAGGCTTTGAAAAGGCGCAGCATGGATTACGATCCCCACAATCGTTGGCGTGTCGGGGGCTGGCTGGTCCTTGCCCCCTTCGGTTGGTCGCTGCCTGACTGGCCTAACATGGTTGATATTTCGCTAATCATCAGTGCGATTATGCCGGCGTTGCACATATGAAAGCGACCGCCGGGTCGATCCCGACGGCCGCTCATCATCCGGCAGGCGCGGGGCCCGCCGGCCCCCGCCTCATTACTGATAGTTCGCGGTGACGTCGAACGTGCCGCTGTAATCGCCCGCCGTCTGGCTGGCGCCGACGTTCAGCGTGCCACCGACCTGAAAGCTGCCGCCCGTCGCGCCGAGGGTGATCGTCGCATCAGAATAGCTCAGCGTCGAGGTCATCGTATCGCCGAGCGAGCCATTGAGCGTGACACTCGCATCGCCGCCGACCACGACGACCGCGCCTTCGGTACCTTCAACGTCGAAGTTCGCGGCGGTGGTCGTGCCGGTGCAGGTCAGCCCCGCGCCGCAGCTGACGGCGCCGGACGTCGAGACGCTGACGGTTGAGGCGGTCGCGCCGCTGATGATCGTCGCGAACTGCAGGTCGCTGGTGTTGGTGAGTGTGATCTGGCGCAGGATCTTGGCGGTCGCCGTGCCCGTCGCGGTCGCCGCATGTGCCGCCGAAGCGTTCATGGCGAAAACAGCAATTGCGGCGCCCAGCAGGGCGCGCTTCATTCCGATGGTGCGCATATGATTGGTCCCTTGATGTCGTAAATGGTCAAAAATCCGAATGGAAATCCCACCCCATTCGCCGACCCTCTTAGGCGCCGAGCCGTTCAGGCTTTGCCAGCAACCATGGTTAACAGCATGTTAGCAACTGCGGCCGCCATTGACAGATAATATCAGGAAAACAAATAGTTAGAGTGTAGCCATGCCCGTCGCGAATGCCGGGTTTCGGGCCTTTTCCGACCCGGCCTGATACAGTTACCGGCGGCCTGCCACCGATTCGCCGCGCGGGAATCGGCACGGCGAGTACCGAATCGTTCCGACGCTAAATCCCCTCGCCCGACAATCGCTGACAGATCATGTCGAGCTGGTCGAGCGACGCGAATTTCAGCGTCAGCGCCCCCTTGCCGCCGCCGGCATATTGGATCGCGACGCCGATGCCGAGCAGTTCGGACAAATGGCGTTCGACCGCGACGATGTCGGGGTCGCGGCCAACGCCGTCCATGCTCTTATACTCAAGCGGCGCCTTGCGCCCGCCGCCCTTGCCGTCGCGCACCAACGATTCGACCGCGCGCACCGACAGCCCTTCTTTGACGACACGGCGCGCGATCGCTTCGGCGTCGTCGGCGCCGATCAGCGCGCGCGCGTGACCCATCGCGAGCGAGCCGTCGCCGACGAGCGCCTGCACGGCGTCGGGAAGGTCGAGCAGGCGCATCAGATTCGCGACATGGCTGCGCGACTTGCCGACCAGCTTCGCCAGCGCCTCCTGATTGTGGCCGAAATCGTCGATCAGGCGGCGATAGGCGCTCGCCTCTTCGATCGCATTCAGGTCCTGGCGCTGGATATTCTCGACGAGCGCAATTTCATAGGTCGCAGCATCGTCGAGCTCGCGCACCAGCGCCGGAATCTGGTGCAGCCCCGCGCGCTGCGCCGCGCGCCAGCGACGCTCGCCCGCGACAAGCTGGAAACCTTCACCATCGGGCGATCGGCGCACGATGATCGGTTGCAGCAAGCCGCGCGAGGCAATCGAATCGGCCAGCTCGGCGATCGCCGCTTCGTCGAAATGGCGCCGCGGCTGGCCCGGAAGCGGGCGAATCGATCCGACGCCGATATGCTGGACCGCATCGCCCGCGACCGGCGCGGCGCGTGCGGCGCTGCCCGCCGTTGCGAGCACCGGCGCCTCGGCCGCGACGTCGCCGAACAGTGCGTTCAGCCCGCGGCCCAGCCCCGAAGGCCGTTTGCGCGGCGACGATCCGCCTGTTTCTTCCTTTTTATCAACCATTTATGCCGCCTTGCGAATAGCGGGGAGCCGGTCGATCAGCTCGCGAGCCAGCGCGATATAGGCCGCCGACCCGGCACAGCGATGGTCATAGATCAGCGCGGGCAGCCCATGGCTCGGCGCTTCGGACAGGCGCACGTTGCGCGGGATCACGGTGTCGAACACCACTGGTCCCAGCACCTCGCGCACATCGTCGGATACCTGGTCGGTCAGCCGGTTGCGGCGGTCGAACATCGTCAGCGCGACGCCGAGGATCGACAATTTCTGGTTGAAGCGTTCGCGCACGCGCTCGACCGTGGTGAGAAGCTGGCTCAGCCCTTCGAGCGCGAAAAATTCGCATTGCAGCGGCACGATCAGCGATTCGGCGGCGATCAGCGCGTTCAAGGTCAGCATCCCCAGCGACGGCGGGCAATCGATCAGGCAGATGTCCCACTGCCCCGCTTCGGCGCCCGACAGGGCTTTCTGGAGCCGGTTCAGCCGGTCCTGATATTCGATCAGCTCGATCTCCGCGCCCGACAGATCGACCGTCGCCGGCACGATGTCGAGCCGCGGCACCGCGGTCGGGATCGCGCATTCGGCGACACCCGCATCGCCGCGCAGCAGTTCATAGCTCGAAAATTCGCGCTGCGACTGCTTGATGCCGAGGCCGGTCGAGGCGTTGCCCTGCGGATCGAGGTCGATAATCAGCGTGCGCCAGCCCGTCGCCGCGAGCGCGGTGGCCAGATTGATCGCGGTCGTCGTTTTGCCGACCCCACCCTTCTGGTTTGCCACGGCGATCCGGATCATGCTTTCCCTCGCTTTTTCGGCGCGATACGCCCCGTACCGACCAATATGCCGCTTTCGGCGTCGGTGCGGCTCTGTTCCACGTGGAACATTCTCTGCCATGCCTCGGGCAGCAACGCCAGTTCCTTAACCGCATTTCGCCCCTTTGGTAGCAGCCAGCGCGTCGATTCGGTGGAAAAACGCGCGGATAAGTCGATGAGCCGATCGAGTGGGGCAAAAGCGCGCGCGCTGATCGTCGCCGCGGGGCGCGTTGCGACGCGCTCGAGCGTTGTTTCGGCGACCTCGACGTGGCGTAGCGCCAGCTCGGTCACCACCGCGCGCAGGAAATCGCAGCGACGTTTGCGCGATTCGACGAGCAGCATCGGCCGCCCCGACAGGATCGCGACGACCAGCCCCGGCAACCCCGGCCCGCTGCCGAGATCAATCCAAAGCCCCTCGCCCTTCGGCGTATCGAGCGCCAGCAATTGCGCGCTGTCGGCAATATGCCGCACCCAGATCGCCGGAATCGTTGACGCCGCGATCAGATTCTGCTGCGCATTTTCGGCGACGAGCATCGCAACGAAGCGTTCGAGCTTGGCCCATTGATTGGCGGTCGGCGCGAGGCTTTCCAAGATCCAACCGCGCGCCGCGTCCTGGTTTTCGATTATTTCAATTGGCACCATCGTTTCCGGTTCGTCATTCCCGTCTGGGCGGGCATCGATTTCTCTTCATGCCTTTGCGCCTTTGCGCGATTCTTTGAAAGCCCAACCGCCTAAGGCGACGTCCTTATTATCGTCACCCGGATGATGAGCGGCAGAAGGGATCGGAAACAGCCGTTGCCTTCATCGTCATCCCGGACTTGATCCGGGATCCATGACTTCAGCGCTGCTATGGATCCCGGATCAAGTCCGGGATGACGAGGCGGGATGATGGCGCGGCAGCTAACCACCCCAAATCAGAGTCCCGTCCACCGGAACCACGACTACCTAAACTCACGCCGCCCGCCGTCGGCTATGCACCATAATCGCGGTGAGCGCCGCGGGAGTCACCCCATCGATCCGCGCCGCCTGCCCCAATGTCTCGGGCCGCGCCTTGCTCAACCGCTCGACCATTTCGCGCGACAGGCCGCCAATCGCGGCATAATCGAGCGCGGGATCAAGGAGGATCGCTTCGTTCGCCGCCAGCGCGCGCAGTTCGGCCTCATGCCGTGCGATATAGGGCGCATAATGCGCATCTTCGACCACCTCGGCGAGAATCGGCGCGTCGATCGCGCCCAAGTCCGGCGCCAACGTAGTTAGGCGCTCAATCGTCACATCGGGAAGGCGCAACAGGTCGATTCGCCGCCGCGCGATCCCGTCGCCGGGCAGCGGCAAGCCAATCGCCGCATAATCGGCGGTCGTTACCGTGGCTTGGAGCAAAATTTCGGCCCGTGCACGCTCTTCCATCCGCACCGCGAACAACTCGGCAGTCGCGGGCCGTACCAGCCCCAGCGCAATCCCCTTCGGCGTCAGCCGCGTCGCAGCATTGTCCGCGCGCAGCCGCAGGCGATATTCGGCACGCGCGGTGAGCATCCGGTACGGCTCGCTCACCCCCTGCAGCACCAAATCGTCGACCATCACCCCGACATAGGATTCGCTGCGATCGAGGATCAGCGGCTCGCGCCCCTGCACGCCAAGCGCAGCATTGGCCCCCGCCACCAGCCCCTGCGCGGCGGCCTCCTCATAACCGGTCGTGCCATTGATCTGTCCAGCGCAATAAAGCCCGGGCATTGTGCGCAACTGCAAGGTCCGGTCGAGCGCGCGCGGGTCGATATGATCATATTCAACGGCATAGCCGGGGACGACCATTTCGACCGCTTCGAGCCCCTCCATCGTGCGCAACATCGCCAACTGGACATCGGCGGGCAGCGACGTCGAAATGCCGTTGGGATAGACAAGATGGGTATCGAGCCCCTCGGGCTCCAGAAACACCTGATGTCCGTCACGGTCAGCGAAGCGGTGGATCTTGTCTTCGATCGACGGGCAATAGCGCGGCCCCGCTGCGCCAATCGCACCGGTGAACAGCGGCGAGCGGTGCAGATTTTCGGCGATAATCCGGTGCGATTCGGCGTTGGTGCGCGTGATCGCGCAGAAAATCTGCGGCACGCTCCGCGCATTGTTCCACGTGGAACAGGTCCAGGTCGCGCCCTCGGCACTATCCGACGCCTGCTCGCTCAGTCGCGCCCAATCAATCGTCCGCCCGTCGAGCCGCGGCGGCGTACCCGTCTTGAGCCGCGCCATCGGCAATTGGGCGGCGCGAAGTTGCTCGGCGAGCCGGTGGGCACCCGCTTCGCCGATACGGCCGCCCGCCATCCGCTCTTCACCGCGAAACAGCCGCCCGCCGAGGAAGGTGCCCGTCGCGAGCACAACCGCCGATGCTTTCAGTGCCGTCCCGTCGCCAAGGTCGAGACCTTCGACTCGCGATCCGTCGGCCGAAAGCTTTAGCGCGGCGGCTTCGCCCACGACGACGGTTATGCGATCTTCCGCCGCGAGCAAATTCTGGATCGCATCGCGATACAGCTTGCGGTCGGCCTGGATGCGTGGCCCCTGCACCGCCGCGCCCTTCGACGCATTGAGCATCCGGTAATGGATCGCCGCGGCGTCAGCCGCGCGCGCCATCCACCCGTCGAGCGCATCGACCTCGCGCATCAAATGGCCCTTGCCCAGCCCGCCGATCGCCGGGTTGCACGACATCGTCCCGATCAGCGCCGGATCGAAACTGACCAGCGCCACCCGCGCACCCAGCCGCGCCGCAGCCGCGGCGGCCTCGGTCCCGGCATGTCCACCGCCGACGACGATGACATCGAAAATTGTGCTGCTGGTCATGATCGTGCGGCGCATAGCCGAAAGCGGCCGCGAAATCCATCGCATGAAGCGCCTTCAAATCTCACACAAAGACACAAAGATGGCGCGTTCGATTGCGGATCGACGCGCCATCTTTGTGTTTTTGTGTGAGGAATACGGGCTTACGCCCACTCTGCCAAAGTCGCTGTTCCACGTGGAACATCATTTTCCGATGCAGAATCGCCCAAACAACGCGTCGAGCATGTCCTCTACCCCGGCGCGCCCCGTGATGCGGTCGAGCGAAGTCGCCGCGAGCCGAAGGCGCTCGGCGAGCAGGATCAGGTCGCTGGCCTCGCGCGACTCGGGATCGATCGCAAGCCATTGCTTTGCTTCGGCAAGTGCGGCGCGCTGGCGTTGGCGCAGTGCCGCTTCGCCCTCGCGCGGCAACAGCGTCCGTGCCATTTCGACGATCATGCGATGCAGCCTGTCCATCCCCTCGCCTGTCGCCGCCGACAGGATGAGGTCGCAGCGCGCAGCTTCGGCTTCGGCCGCCGCGTCGCCGCGCCAGCGGTCCGCCTGCGCCGCGATCAGGATCGTGCGCGGGTTGTCGGGCGCTTCCTTCGGCGGCCCGAGCCACAGCAATATATCAGCCGCCTCGACCGCCGCCTTCGCGCGATCGATCCCGATGGCCTCGATAACGTCAGCGCCCTCACCGCGCAGTCCCGCGGTATCCGAAAAACGCATCGCGATCCCGTCGAGCGCCAGCGGCGTTTCGATCACGTCGCGCGTCGTCCCCGCGACTGGCGACACGATCGCGAGCTCTCGTTTCGCCAATGCATTGATAAGAGTTGATTTTCCGGCATTGGGCGGCCCCGCGATCACCACCGACACCCCCTCGGCGATCACCTCCGCCGCCGGCCGCGCCAGCCACACGCTCAGCTCCTCCGCCAGCGCCGCCATCCCGCCGATCAACCGTGCCGCAACAGCCTCGCCAACCTCGACATCATCCTCGTCGGCGAAATTGAGTTCAGCTTCCGCCGCCGCCATCAGTTCGAGCAACCGGCCCTGCCAGCCCGCTACCGCGCGCGACACATGCCCGCTCGCGAGGCCAAGCGCCTGCACCCGCTGGCTTTCGGTCTCGGCGGCGAGCAGGTCGGCCAGCCCCTCGGCCTCGGCCAGATCGATCCGTCCATTCTCGAACGCCCGCCGCGTAAATTCGCCCGGCGCGGCGCGCCTTAGTCCCGGCATCCCCGCCAACGCCGCTTCGACCGCCGCAACCACCGCCCGCCCGCCGTGCAGGTGCAGTTCGGCAAGGTCTTCGCCCGTCGCCGTCGCCGACCCCGGAAACCAGAGGATCAGCGCATGATCGAGCGCCCCGCCGTCGGGGTCCGTCAACCTCGCGAGCGAAGCATGGCGGGGCTCAGGCAGTCGCCCTGCCAGCGCCTGCAACGCCCTGGCGGCATCGGCCCCGCTGATGCGCACGACCGCGATCGCGGCGGGCGGCATCCCGCTCGACAGCGCGAAAATCGTGTCGCTTGCAGGCGCTTGGTTCAGCTTTTGCGTCCCTTGGCGGGTTTGTCGTCGACCGCATCGCCATTTCTCGGCGCCGCGCCCATCAACCCGCCGCCAAACTGGCCGAGCAGCGACTGGACCAGCCCCAGCCCGCTTTCACCCATCGGCACCCACGTCTTGACCATCGCCTGCACCATCTCGGGCGTGATGCCTTTGGCCATCAGTTCCTTGACGCGATCGAGATAGATGTCGTGGAGCGGTTCGAGATCGGGAAGACCGAACAGCCGCCGCGCCTCTTCGGGGGTGCAATCGATCTCGATATTGAATTTCATCGCCTGTCTCCGCCCCGGTCATGGTAAGCCGCTTGAGCCATAGCCGCGGCGCCGCTAGCTTCGCGCTTTCACCGCCAAGAAGCAAGAGTCAGGAGAGCCCCGCCATGTCCGCGACGAACATAACCATCCCCGCGCTCGACGGGACGAACGAAATTCCCGCCTATGTCGCGCGCCCCGACGCGGACAGCTCGCGCGCAATCATCGTCATTCCCGAAATTTTCGGCGTGAATGCGGGCATCCGCAAGAAATGCGACGATTGGGCGGCCGAGGGCTATCTGGCGATCGCGCCCGACATCTTCTGGCGTTTTGCCCCCGGGGTTGAGCTTGACCCCGACGTCGAGGCCGAACTCAACGAGGCTTTCGGCTATTTCGGTCAATATGACGCCGACGATGGGGTGAAGGACATCGAAGCGACGATCCGCTGGCTCCATGGACAGGGTGCGAGCAAGGTCGGCTGCGTCGGTTTCTGCCTCGGCGGCCGCCTCGCCTATATGGCGGCGGCGCGTACCGACGTCGATGCGTCGGTCGGCTATTATGGCGTCATGATCGACCAGATGCTGAACGAAAGCCACGCAATCGCCAACCCGCTGATGCTCCATATCCCGACCGAGGACCATCTGGTCGACCATGCGGCGCAAAAGCGGATTCACGACGGGCTCGATCCGCATCCGAAGGTGACGCTCCACGATTATCCGGGCCTCGACCATGGCTTCGCCGCAACGATGGGCAATCGCCGCAACGACGAAGGCGCGAGGCTCGCCGACGCTCGCACCCACGCCTTTTTCGCCGAGCATCTTTCATGAGCGGGCATCCGGGCCTCGCCGCCTGGCACACCTATATGGCGGGAGGCGGTGACCCGCAGGCATTGCGGGGCCTGCTCGCGGACGATGCCGTCTTTCATTCGCCGGTCGTCCACACGCCGCAAGAAGGTGGCGACAAGGTTTTCGCCTATCTCCACGCGGCGAGCCACGTTCTTGGCGGCGAGCATTTCCGCTATTTGCGCGAAATCGTCGACGGCGATCAGGCCATGCTGGAGTTTCAAACCGAGCTCGACGGCATTCAGATCAACGGCGTCGACATCATCCGCTGGGACGACGCAGGAAAAATAAGCGATTTCAAGGTGATGGTTCGCCCCCTCAAGGCCATCAACAAGGTCTGGGAAAAAATGGCGGCGATGCTCGCGGCGCAGGCGGGCTAGATCAGGCTGAGCCCGGCGAGTTCGCGATAGAGTTCGGGCGGCAGCTCGCCGACGCCGCTTCCATCCTCCAGTCCCTTGGGCGCGTCGGCATCGGCCAGATAGCGCCACCCCTGATGCGGCGCTTCGGCTGCGGATGCACGCGCTCGAGGTCGGCAACGCAGACGATATCGACCCGCCCGTCGCTGCGATCGTCGAAGCGCAGGATTTGCACGCGCGCGACGAGCATATGTTTGACGATGAAATGCAGCCTGCCGCCGATCAGCTCGTCGGCGCGCTTGGGTTTGAAGCGCGTCGTGAAACGGATCTCACCATCCTTCGCATAGGTGGCGATGCGCGCCTCCAGCGCCGGATAATCGGAACAGCCGACGGCGACGCGGGTCATGTGAAGCTGGGACATGAAAGGCAAATGGGAAGCCCGAACGAAAAAGGCCAGCCCCTTGCGGAGCTGGCCCTTCATTTCGAGTGGAAATCGGATCAGCCGAAGAGCGTACCGATGCCGACGCTGGGGTCGATCCAGCCTTCGTAGATCATCTTCACCGCGACATAGACGATCACCGCAAGGCCAATGTAGGCGATCCAGCGATAGCGCTCGATATATTTGGCGATGATGTTCGCCGCGATGCCCATCAGCGCGACCGCGAAGATCAGGCCGACGATCAGGATGCCGGGGTGATCGCGCGCTGCGCCCGCGACCGCGAGCACATTGTCGAGGCTCATGCTGACGTCGGCGACGGCCACCGCCCACGCCGCAGCAGCAAAGCTCTTCGCGGGCTTCAGGCCCGAATGCTCGTCACCGGCGATTTCAGGCGAACCGGCCGAAACCGCACCGTCGCGCAGCTCGCGCCACATTTTCCAAGCCACCCAGACCAGCAGTAGGCCGCCGACGAAAATCAGCCCGACGATCTGCATCAGCTGCGTCACGACGAGCGCAAAGGCGATGCGCAGCACGAGCGCCGCGAGCACGCCGATCAGAATCACCTTGCGGCGCTGGTCGGCGGGGAGCCCCGCGGCGAGTGCGCCGACGACGATCGCATTGTCGCCCGCGAGCACGATGTCGATCATCAGCACCTGGAGGAAGGCTGCGAAGGCCGCGGGTTCGGTGATGTTCGAAAAATCGTGAACGATCGCGTCCCACATGCCCGCGGGTCCGCCAAATCCGCCGGCGTGCGCGCCGGCCTGCATCAAAATATCCAGCATGATCGCTTAACCCGCCCCGTGCTTATTGGTTCATCGAGTCGAAGAAATCTTCGTTCGTTTTGGAATCCTTGATCTTGTCGAGCAGGAATTCCATCGCATCGACAGTGCCCATCTGCATGAGGATGCGGCGCAGCACCCACATTTTCGACAGTTTGTCCTTCTCGACGAGCAATTCTTCCTTGCGCGTGCCCGATTTGCCGACGTCGAGCGACGGGAAGATGCGCTTGTCGGCGACCTTGCGGTCGAGGACGATTTCGGAATTGCCCGTGCCCTTGAATTCTTCGAAGATGACCTCGTCCATGCGGCTGCCGGTATCAATCAAAGCGGTGGCGATGATCGACAGCGAACCGCCTTCCTCGATATTGCGCGCGGCGCCGAAGAAACGCTTCGGCCGCTGGAGCGCATTGGCGTCGACGCCGCCGGTCAGCACCTTGCCCGACGAGGGGACGACGGTGTTGTAGGCGCGGCCAAGGCGCGTGATCGAATCGAGCAGGATGACAACATCCTTCTTGTGCTCGACCAGTCGCTTCGCCTTTTCGATCACCATCTCCGCAACCTGGACGTGGCGCGTCGCGGGTTCGTCGAAGGTCGAAGACACCACCTCGCCCTTCACGCTGCGCTGCATGTCGGTGACTTCCTCGGGACGTTCGTCGACGAGCAGGACGATCAGGTAAACCTCGGGGTGGTTGTCGGTGATCGCCTTGGCGATATTCTGAAGCAGCACCGTCTTGCCCGTGCGCGGCGGCGCGACGATCAGTGCGCGCTGGCCCTTGCCCTGCGGGCTGACGAGGTCGATCACGCGCGCCGACTTGTCCTTGACGGTCGGATCGACGGTGTCGAGCGACAGCTTCTGGTTCGGATAGAGCGGCGTGAGATTGTCGAAATTGACGCGGTGACGCACGGCGTCGGGATCGTCGAAATTGACCTTGATCAGCTTGGTCAGCGCAAAATAGCGTTCGCCGTCGCGCGGCGCGCGGATCTCGCCCTCGACCGTGTCGCCGGTGCGCAGGCCGTATTTGCGGAACTGGTTCGGCGAGACATAGATGTC
>JASBSJ010000026.1 GCA_030148985.1 Sphingopyxis sp. | reverse complement strand
AAGCGGGTGCGGATAGGCGATCGGTTCGCGCCCGTTCTTGCGCGCACCGAACAGCGGGATATTGTCCATCGGCCCCGGTCGATAGAGCGCGACGAGCGCGATGATGTCGCCGAAATTGGTCGGCTTCACCGCCGACAGCGTGCGCCGCATCCCTTCGGATTCGAGCTGGAACACCCCGACCGTCTCGCCGCGCTGGAGCAGTTCGTAAACCGCCGGATCGTCCCAGGCGAGCGTATCGAGATCGACGTCGATCCCGCGCAGCGCGAGCAGCCGCCGTGCTTCCTTCAGCACCGACAGCGTCTTCAAACCGAGGAAGTCGAACTTCACCAGCCCCGCCGTCTCGACATATTTCATGTCGAACTGCGTCACCGGCATGTCCGAGCGCGGGTCGCGATAGAGCGGGACGAGCTGGTCGAGCGGCCGGTCGCCGATCACCACGCCCGCCGCGTGGGTCGAGCTGTGCCGCGGCAGCCCTTCCAGCTGGCGCGCCATGTCGAACAGGCGGCGCACCCCGTCGTCCTGCTTATATTCGGTCATCAGCTCGGACACGCCGTTAAGCGCGCGTTCGAGCGTCCACGGGTCGGTAGGATGGTTCGGCACCAGCTTCGCCAGCCGATCGACCTGGCCATAGCTCATCTGGAGCACGCGGCCGGTATCCTTGAGCACCGCGCGCGCCTTCAGCTTACCGAAGGTGATGATCTGCGCGACGGTATCGCGGCCATATTTTTCCTGCACATAGCGGATCACCTCCCCGCGCCGCGTTTCGCAGAAATCGATGTCGAAGTCGGGCATCGACACACGCTCGGGGTTGAGGAAACGTTCGAACAGCAAGCCGAGCTTCAAGGGATCGAGGTCGGTGATCGTCAGCGCCCAGGCGACGACGCTACCCGCGCCCGACCCGCGGCCCGGCCCAACCGGAATATCCTGCGCCTTCGCCCATTTGATGAAATCGGCAACGATCAGGAAATAGCCGGGGAAACCCATCTGGGTGATGACGTCGACCTCGAAATCGAGCCGCTCGACATAGGCGTGCCGTTCTTCGTCGGTCAGGTCGGCATAGAGCGCCAGCCGCGCCTCCAGCCCCGCATGGGCGTCGGCCTTCAGCTGCGCCGCCTCGCCCTCGCGGTCGCCGGCAAGGCTCGGCAGGATCGGCTTGCGCTTCGGCGCCATGAAAGCGCAGCGCTGCGCGATCACCAGCGTGTTGCGGATCGCTTCGGGCAGGTCGGAGAAGGCGTCTTCCATCGCCTCGGCGGGCTTCAGCCACGCTTCGGGATTGCTCGACCGGCGATCTTCGCTCTCGACATAGGCCGACTGCGCGATGCACAGCATCGCATCATGCGCGGCGTGGAACTGCGGCTCGACGAAATTCGCCGGATTGGTGGCCACCATCGGCAGCGCGCGTGCATAGGCCATTTCGATCAGCGCATTTTCGGCCGCCGCTTCGGTGGCATCGCCGCGCCGCGACAATTCGATATAAAGCCGCCCGCCGAACAGCGCCTCCAATTGCTCGACATAATCGTCGGCGGCGCTTTTCTGCTCGCCCGCGAGCAGGCGCGCGAGCGCGCCTTCGCCGCCGCCGGTCAGGCAGATGAGCCCGTCGGTCCTGCCGGCAAGGTCGGCGAGCGTGACATGCGGCTCCTGCTCGACTGGGCGTCCCAGATGCGCCGCCGACACGAGCGCGCAGAGATTGTCGTAACCCTTTTCATCCTGCGCATAGAGCGCCAGCCAGTCGATCAGCGGCGCGCCGTTCGCCAGCCGCTGCCCCGGCCGCGCAACGCTGAGCAGCGCGCCGACGATCGGCTGCACCCCCGCCGCCTTGCACGCCTCGCCAAAGGCCATGACGCCATAGAGCCCGTTGCGATCGGCCACGGCGATCGCGGGAAACCCGCGGTCGCGCGCAGCCTTGGCGATCGCTTTCGGCTCGATCGCCCCTTCGAGCATCGTATAGCTGGAAAAGACGCGCAGGGGGACAAAGGGGCTGAAGGCCATCGGGGGACGCTAGGCATATGTGACGATTCGGGGAAGGCCCGATTAACGATCGTCGCCCCCGCGAAGGCGGGGGCCGCTGGCACCCTTGCGCAGGGCCGACGGCGGCCCCCCGCCTTCGCGGGGGCGACGGTTTACAGCAATTCCTCAATCTCTTTGCGCAGCTGCTCCGGCTTGGTCGTCGGCGCGTGGCGCGACACCACTTTGCCGTCGCGATCGACCAGAAACTTCGTGAAGTTCCACTTGATCCCGCTCCCGAGCAACCCGGCCTTTTCCTTCTTCAGATGCTTGAAGATCGGATCGGCATCGCCGCCGTTGACGTCGATCTTCGCCATCAGCGGGAAGGATACGTCATAGGTCAGCGAGCAGAAATTCGCGATCTCCTCGGCATCGCCTGGTTCCTGCGCCCCGAACTGGTTGCATGGAAAGGCGAGGATCTCGAACCCGCGATCTTTGTAGTCGCGGTACAGTTCTTCCAGCCCTTCATATTGCGGGGTAAAGCCGCATTTCGACGCGGTATTGACGATCAGCAGCACCTTGCCGCGATAATCGGCCATCGGCTGGGTGCCGCCGCCGGGCAGCGGCGCGGACAGGTCGTAAAGGTTCATGTCATTTCTCCCCCGCCGTGCGCGGTCTGTAGATGAAATCGAAACTGGTGGTCCAATTGAGCCCATGATCGAGCGACTGTTCGCCATGCTGGCGCACTGCACCGTCCGGCTGCTTGCTATAGGTCATGCGGATCAGCCCGTCCTTGCCCTTGCCTGCGACATTCGCCCACAGACCGGTGAGCACCATCTTGCCATCGACCGGCCCGCCGTCGAAATCGACACGCGCACCGCTGCTATCGACCCACGCCTGCCGCCAGTGACCGCGTTCCTTGTCATAATGGCTGAACGACCCGCCGCCGGCGCCCTTGAAGGGTCTCCACGTTTCGCGGATCGCGCAGCCGCCAAACATCGCCTCGATGCTGCTTGTCGCAACCTGCGTGGTGGCGCCGTTGGGAACGACGTCCCATTCGCCGATCCAGAAATCGAACGCGCGATACTCGGGGCCGGCGCAAGCAGGCGGTGTGGGGGCGGCAGCTGGCGCGGGTGTCGGCGGCGGCGACTGCGCCAGCGCGGCATCCGATCCAAACGGCAACAGGGCCAACGCGAACAGCAGGCGATCGGTCATCGGCATTCCCCTTACCCCGGCGCCAACAGCCTAACCCTCGATACGCCCCTCGTGCAAGCGCAGCACGCGATCCATCCTTGCCGCCAGCCGTTCGTTATGCGTCGCCACCAGCGCCGCCGAGCCATGATCGCGGACCAGCGAAACGAACTGGTCGAACACCCGGTCGGCGGTCGCCTCGTCGAGATTGCCGGTCGGCTCGTCGGCGAGCACGAGCAATGGCCGGTTCGCCAGCGCGCGTGCGACCGCGACGCGCTGTTGCTCGCCGCCCGACAGCTTGCTCGGCTTATGGTGCAGCCGCTCGCTCAGTCCCAGTCGTCCGAGCAGGTCGGCGGCGCGCTCCTCCGCCTCCGCCTGCCCTGCCCCGCGGATCAGCTGCGGCAGCACGACATTCTCGATCGCGTTGAAATCGGGCAGCAAATGGTGGAATTGATAGACAAAGCCGATCTTTTCGCGCCGCGTCTTCGTACGCTCACCCTGCTCATATTGCGTCACGTCGGCGCCATCGATGCGGATCGTCCCATCAAAGCCGCCCTCGAGCAGGCCGACTGCCTGCAACATCGTCGATTTGCCCGACCCCGACGGGCCGAGCAGCGCGACGATCTCGCCGCGTTTCAGATGTGCATTGACGCCGCGCAGCACTTCGATCGTGACGTCGCCTTGCCTGAAGCTGCGTTTCAGCCCGATCAACTCCAGTGCCAGATCACTCATAACGCAGCACCTGCACCGGGTCGGTGTTCGCCGCCTTGTACGCCGGATAGAGCGTCGCAAGGAAGCTGAAGACGATCACCATCACCGCAATACCGACGATCTCGACCGGATCGGGCTTCGAGGGCAATTCGGTGAGGAACCGGATCGAAGGGTCCCACAACGGCTGGCCGGTCAGGAATTCGACCCCGCGCAGCACGCCCTGCCGGAAATAGAGCAGCCCGAACCCGACGATCATGCCGACGATCGTTCCTGCGACGCCGATCGACAGGCCGATCGCCATAAATATCCGCATCACCGAATCGCGCGGCGCCCCCATCGTGCGCAATATCGCCATGTCGCGCGTCTTGGCGCGCACCAGCATGATCAGCGACGAAATGATGTTGAACGAGGCGACAAGGATGATCAGCGACAGGATGACGAACATCGCCACGCGCTCGATCGACAGCGCCTCGAACAGGCTGGCGTTCATCGATCGCCAGTCGGACACGACCGCCTGCGCCGCCAGTTTTTCGCCCAGTGGCTGCAATATCTCGCCGACGCGGTCGGGGTCTTCGGTCTTGATTTCGATCATGCCGATCTGGTCGCCGCTGAGCAGCAGCAATTGCGCATCCTCCATCGGCATGACGACATAGGCCTTGTCGAAATCATACACGCCGATCTCGAACACCGCCGACACGCGGTAGCTGATCTCGCGCGGAACCGTGCCGAAGGGCGTCGATCGGCCCTGCGGATTGATGATCGTTATATTCGAACCCGCGGTGGCGCCCAGGTTGCGCGCCAGCTCGCTGCCGATGGCAACATTGCCCGAACCCGCCGTCAGGCTGTTCAAACTGCCTTGCAACACCTTGCCGCCCAGCACCGCGTTGCTGCGGATGTCCGGCACGGTCATTCCGCGCACCAGCACGGCCTCCACCCGCCCCCCGAAGGTCGTGAGCAGCGGCTGTTCGATCAGCGGCGTCGCCGAGGTGACCCCCGGCGTCGCCTTTGCCTGCTTGAGCACGTCGCGCCAGTCGTCGAGCCGCCCGCCGAACCCTTGCACGACCGCATGGCCGTTCAGCCCGACGATCTTGTCGAACAGGTCACTGCGCACGCCGTTCATCACGCTCATCACGACGATCAGCGCCGCAACGCCCAGCGTCACAGCGATAAAGCTGAACGTCGCCGCGACGAAGATAAATCCCTCGCCGCGCTGCGGCAGCAGATAGCGCTTGAAGATGGTGCGCTCATAAGGACGAAGGATCATGGGAAACGCGGCCTTTGCGGCACAGGGAAAGGGTCACGCATTGCGCTGCTTTAGTGAGGTCAAACAGCGCTGGCAATGGGCGCCGACACGATGTCGGCCTGCGAGTGATTCGCAACATATGTTGCCGATAGGCCACAGCGCTGTGCAAAAGCGTGCCGGATGGGCCGCCAGAGGGTGACAAAGCGCCCCCTTCGACCTACCCCTCTGGCTTCTGGATCAACGCGGCCCAAAGGCCCGGCTCCAGGGAGTGCAGGCCTTTCGCCGGGCCTGCAACAAGGGGGATGGCGAGTGTTCGTCACAGGCGCCCGGGTCTTGGGAACAAGGCCCGGGCGTTGTGATTCCGGCGGGTGGTGTTGGCTAAGCTGGTGTGTGGAGTTTCCACTTAATCCTCCCTGTCGCGCAGCGATGGGGAGGGGGACCGCTCGCGAAGCGAGTGGTGGAGGGACGGCCGCGACGGTAGCGCAAAAGCCCCTCCGTCAGCGCTTCGCGCTGCCACCTCCCCATCGCTTCGCGACAGGGAGGATATTTTATGTCCGCTTTCGGCCTTAACCCACCCTCATCGTCGCCGCGCACGAGCTGACAGCGAAACCTACTGCCCGTAACCCGGCGTCCCGGCAATCCGCACCGCCTCGCGCGCGGCGGCGAACAGCGCCCCAGCCTTGGCCTCACACTCGCGCTGTTCATAGGCCGGATCGCTGTCGGCGACGATCCCGGCGCCCGCTTGCACATGCATCATGCCGTCCTTGACGATCGCGGTGCGTAGCACGATGCAGCTGTCCATATTGCCGTCGGGCGCGAAATAGCCGACGCCGCCCGCATAAGGCCCGCGTGCGTCGGCCTCCAGCTCGGCAATGATCTGGCACGCGCGAACCTTGGGCGCGCCGCTGACGGTGCCCGCCGGAAAGCCCGCGAAAAGCGCGTCGATGGCGTCCTTGTCGGGCGCTATACGGCCGATGACGTTCGACACGATGTGCATCACATGGCTGTAGAATTCGACCGTATAGCTGTCGGTGACCGCTACACTGCCGCCGATCGCCGCGCGGCCGACGTCGTTGCGGCCCAGATCGAGCAGCATCAAATGCTCGGCGCGTTCCTTGGGATCGGCGAGCAGCGATTCGCGGTTTTCGGCATCTTCGGCGCTCGTGCGCCCGCGCGGGCGCGTGCCGGCGATCGGACGGATCGTGATTTCGCCGTCGCGCACGCGCACCAATATCTCGGGCGACGACCCGATCAGCGCAAAGCCCGGCAGGTCGAGGAAATAGAGGAAAGGCGACGGATTGACGCGGCGAAGCGCGCGGTAAAGGTCAAAGGGCGGCAGGTCGAACGGCGTCGAGAAACGCTGCGACAGCACGACCTGAAAAATGTCGCCCGCGGTGATATAATCCTTCGCGGCGGCGACCATCGCGGCAAAGCGTTCGGGCGGCGTCGCCGGGATCGCGACGATGCTTTCGGGTCGCGCTGCGGTCGGCGCGCGATCGGCGTGGGCACTCGCGCTCGACAGGCGCGCCGCGATGCTTTCGAGCCGTTCCTGCGCGGCGTCGATCATCCGGTCGATCGCACCGTTTGCGTCAGGCCAGATCGGCGCGATCAGGAACAGTTCGTCGGCCAGCCGATCGAAGACGAGGATCGTCGTCGGACGCACGAAGATCATGTCGGGCAGGCCCAGCCCGGCGCCCGGTGCGCGCGGGATGCGTTCGACCAGGCCGATGGTTTCATAAGCGAAGAAGCCGACCAGCGTCGCCAGCGCCTTGGGTAATCCCTCGGGCACATCGAACCGGCATTCGGCGACAAGGTCGCGCAGCGCCTGCAACGCGGGCGCGTCAACCGGGACAAAAGTCTCGCGGTCGCGGCGCCAGTCGCGGTTGATCCGCGCGGCATCGCCGCGCACCTCGAACATCAGGTCGGGATCGAGCCCGATCAGGCTGTAGCGCCCGCGCGTCTCGCCGCTTTCGACCGATTCGAGCACCCAGTCGCCGCGGCCCGGCTCGATCAGCTTGAGCGCCGCCGATACGGGCGTTTCAATGTCCGCAATCAGCCGCTGCCAGACGACCGCGCCGCGCCCCCCTGCCAGCGCTTCGAGCGCGGCGGCCCTGCCCTCCAGGCTCACGCTTATTCAGCGACCGGCGCAGTGCCGGTCAGTTCGGCGCGCAGTTGATCGACAAGCTCCTTGTTGATCGTCACCCCGACGCGACGCTTTGCCTCGGCGGCAAGCTGGTCGACCAGCTCATTGCCGAATGCTGGGGCGAGCGGCCGCGCGATCGCGGCCACGCGCTCGGGCTCGATCGCCTTCGGATCGGGGCGCTGTACTTCACCCAACGCGATCACCATCCAGCCGCGATTGCCAGGGATTTCCAGCGTTTTCACGCTGCCCTCGGCCATCGAAAAGAGCAGCGCGAGTTCGGGGGGCACGCGCTCGCCGTTGGCGCCCAGCTCGGCGCGGCTGCCGCCAATCGGCTGCACATTGCCGATATTCGGCCCTGCCGCCGCGACGGCTTCGTTCAGGCTCTTGCCGCCTTCGACCGCCTTGACGATCGCGCGCGCCTTGTCGCGCGCCACCTTCTGCCCCTCGGCAAAGCGCCATTCGCTGAGGAGATCGCCGCGAATCTGCGCAAAGGGCGGCGGCGCTGCGGCGACGATCGACTTTACGGCAAATACCGCGAATTTTTCATTCTCGACGATGGTCGCAATGTGCCCCTCGCCTTCGCCGCCAACCTGGAACGCCTGCTGGACGAGCGGCGCGAGTTCGGGCGCGGGGGCAAAGCCCGGCTGCCCCGGCGCGCGCCCGCTCGGCAGGATCGCCGGCGTTTCGATCAAGGTGAGCTTGCGATCCGCCGCGACTTCCTCGACCGACGCGCCGCCGTTCACCGCATCCTGGATCGCGTTGTAATAATCGACGATCGCCTCGTTTGCCTTGTTCTTGGCAAGTTCGGCGCGGATTTCGGCGCTCGCATCGGCCAGGCTGCGCGCGGGACGCGCCGTCACGTCCTCGACGCGCGCCACCGTCCAGCCGAGGCCGGTCTGCAACGGTCCGACCACATCGCCGCGCTTGGCGGCAAAGGCGGCCTTGGCGGCGGCCGCGCTCGTCGTTGCGGCATAGGCGGTTTGGGTCAAATCACCCGTCGTCGATGCCGACAGGCCGGCATCGGCCGCCGCAGCGGCAATCGACGCCCCGCCGCGCACTTTTGCGGCCAGGCTGTTCGCCGCGGCCTGGTCGGGCAGGATCACCTGCGCAAAGCGCCGCGTTTCGCTCGCGGCATATTGCGCGGCATTGTCCTTATAGACTTTGGCAATCTCGGCATCGGTCACCGCGGGCACGGGCACCGAACTGCGCTCGAACATCGCATATTGGATTACGCGGCGTTCGGGGATCGTGAATTTTGCAGCATTCTGCGTCAAAAACTGGCGCAAGACGGCATCGCTCGGATCGGCCTTCGGCGCGAAGGGGCTCGACGGAACGAAGGTCGCCTGCCCGCGCCGCCGTTCGAGCAGCAGCGCGGCATAGGGCTGCGCCATGCCGGGCGCGAGGCGCGGCATCTGCGCGATCGGTGCGGCGAGTTGTTCGAGCAGAATCTGCTGGCGCAGGTCACGGCGCAGCTGCGCTTCGCTGATCCCGTTCTGACGCAGGAAATTTTCGAACACGGTCTGGTCGAACCGGCCCGACACCCCGGCAAAGGCCGGCAGATCGGCAATCCGCCCGTCGATCAACCGCTTGCTGACGCCGAAACCCAGCTCGGTCGCATATTGGTCGAAGGCGAGCCCGTCGACCATCTGCCCGAGCACCTGGTCGAGCCCGCCCCCCTCGA
The DNA here is from genome assembly GCA_030148985.1 of Sphingopyxis sp. Classification (GTDB taxonomy): domain Bacteria; phylum Pseudomonadota; class Alphaproteobacteria; order Sphingomonadales; family Sphingomonadaceae; genus Sphingopyxis. The sequence continues at coordinate 9,372 of JASBSJ010000026.1, read as the reverse complement.
CGAACGCCGCCATCGTCAGCCCCGGCTGGTCGCGGCGCGCCTGGTCATAGGCCTGACGCACGCGGTCGCGCAGTTCGCCGACGCCGATTTCTTCGCCGCCGACCTTCGCGACATTGGCGCCGCCGATCCCGCCGAAGGTCGAATTTCCGGTAACGTCGCTCAGCGCAAAGGCAACACCGACAAGAACGACGAAGGCCAATGCAAGGAACTTGCCGATCGTCGAGGAAAACATGGCGCGAATGGCGGTAATCATGAAAGGGCAGTCTTTCCGGCAGGGCGCAACAAGGCGCGGTTGGGCGCTGCTTTAGAGGCGCGGTGCCGCGGCATCAAGGCGCGAAAGGGGCTTTTGGTGCCGCATCGCACCGCTTGCCTCCCCGCGCGCTTCGCCGCTAGGGGCGGATCATCATTCGGACAAGCGGGAGAAGCGGGGCGATGACGCGGCGCAAATATGTGGTCGGCAACTGGAAGATGAACGGGCTGCGCGACGCGCTCGGCGAAGCGCAGGCGATCTTCGCCGCCGCCGACGCCCACCCTGGCGTCGATGTCGCGCTCTGCCCGCCCTTCACACTGATCGGTGCGATGGCCGCGGCGGCACCGGGCACGGCGGTCGGCGGCCAGGATTGCCATAGCGCCGCGTCGGGAGCCTATACCGGCTCGGTCGCGGCGGCGATGCTCGCCGACGCGGGGGCGTCGCTCGTGATCGTCGGACACAGCGAACGGCGCGAAGGCTTCGGCGAAAGCGACGCCGACGTGCGCGCCAAGGCCGAAGCCGGGCTCGCCGCGGGGCTGTCGGTGATCCTTTGCGTCGGCGAGCCGCAGGGCGTGCGCGAATCGGGCGGCGCAATCGCATATGTGCTGGCGCAGGTCGCAGGATCGGTGCCGGCGAGCTTCGATCCGCAGCGGTTCGCGATCGCTTATGAACCCATCTGGGCGATCGGCACCGGACTGGTTCCGACCGTCGCCGACGTCGCGGCGATGCACGGCGCGATCCGCGGCGCACTCGCCGAAAGGTTCGGCGATGCGGCAGCGGAGATCCGCATCCTTTATGGCGGTTCGGTCAACGGCGATAACTCCGCCGAGCTGCTGGGCACCGGCGACGTCGACGGCGCGCTCGTCGGCGGCGCCAGCCTGACCGCGGCCAAGTTCGTGCCGATCATCGAAGCCGCGGCGGAACTCCTGAGTTAGCCAGAATATATCCTCCCCCTCGATGGGGGAGGCAGTGAGACTTGGCAGCTTGCTGCCTAGTCGCAGCGGAGGGGGTGCGGTCTCGGCCTGAAGCGGCGGGACAAGGACGCACCGTCACCCCCATCCAACTTCGCCTAGTCGCTCCGCGACAAGGCTCCGTATCCTTCCCCCATCAAGTGGGAAGGAACAGGCGGCGCCAACACCCTCTCCGCTTACGGCTTGAAGCCAAGCCGCTTCGTCTCTATGTGCGCCGCGGGCGCGGTCCGTTTGAGGCCGCGCGAGTTCGGGAAATTACGATGTCCAGCCTTTTCACCTTCATACTCGTCCTGCAGGCGCTCGTTGCCGCGGCGATGATCGGCGTCATTTTGATGCAAAAGTCGGAAGGTGGCGGCCTGGGTGTCGGCGGCAGCCCCGCGGGCCTGCTGTCGGCGCGCGGCGCGGCGGATTTCATGACCCGTGCGACGACGGTGCTCGCCTGCCTGTTTGTGGGCCTCTCGATCCTGCTCGCGGCGATGGCTTCGGTCGGCCGCAGCGGCTCGACGATCGACACCTCGCTGTCGAAATCGGCGCAGACGAGCGGCGCCGCCCCGGCCTCGTCGATAACAGCCCCGGCGCAGCCCGCCGAAGGCGTGACCACGGGCGCCGCATCCGCACCGCTCACCGACGATCCGCTGGCCGCCGCCGCGGCCGCTGCGGCGAGCCAGGAAGCGGCCCCGGCCGAAGGCACCAAGGCGCCACCCGCGACCAAATAACCGGCGGCTCCGGCCTCCGCATCCACCCGCACCCGGCGGAAATATTTTCCGTGGCTTGCGATTCGACGGCTTGCGCCGTCCCCCTCCCTTTGAGTAAGTCTTTCCTCCCATGGCGCGGTTCATTTTTATCACCGGCGGCGTGGTCTCCTCGCTTGGTAAGGGTTTGATGGCGGCGAGCCTCGCTGCCCTCCTGCAAGCGCGTGGCTATCGTGTCCGCATCCGGAAATTCGATCCCTATCTGAATGTCGATCCGGGCACGATGTCGCCCTATCAGCATGGCGAAGTCTATGTGACCGACGACGGGGCAGAAACCGACCTTGACCTTGGCCATTATGAACGCTTCACCGGCGTCGCGGCGCGGCAGAGCGACAATGTGACCTCGGGCCGCATCTATCAGGGCATCATCGCCAAGGAACGCCGCGGCGACTATCTGGGCGCGACGGTGCAGGTCGTCCCGCACGTCACCGATGCGATCAAGGAATTCGCCCGCGCCGAAACCGACGACCTCGATTTCGTGCTGTGCGAGATCGGCGGGACCGTAGGCGACATCGAATCGCTCCCCTTCATCGAGGCGATCCGCCAGCTGAAAAACGAGGTCGGGCGCGACAACGCCATCTCGGTCCACGTCACGCTGGTCCCCTATATCGCCGCCGCGGGCGAGCTGAAGACCAAGCCGACGCAGCACAGCGTGCGCGAACTCGCGTCGCTCGGCGTCCAGCCCGACATCCTGCTCTGCCGCTGCGAAAAGCCGCTGCCCGAGACCGAACGCGCCAAGATCGCGCTGTTCTGCAACGTCCGCAAGGAAGCGGTGATTCCCGCGCTCGACGCCGACAGCATCTATTCGGTTCCGGTCCAATATCACGGCGAAGGGCTGGACAGCGAAGTTTTGCGTGCCTTCGGCATCCACGACGCGCCCGCGCCGGACCTCACGGCCTGGTACGACATCATGGATCGCAAGCAGCATCCCGAGGGCGAAGTGACGATCGGCGTCGTCGGCAAATATGTCTCGCTGCCCGACGCCTATAAATCGCTCAACGAGGCGCTCGTCCACGGCGGCATGGCGCACCGGGTCAAGGTCAATATCCGCTGGCTCGACGCCGAAATGTTCGAGCGCGACGAGGATCTTGTCGCCAATCTCGAGCCGCTTCACGGCATTCTCGTCCCCGGCGGCTTCGGCGAGCGCGGGTCGGAGGGCAAGATTTCGAGCGTGCGCTTCGCGCGCGAACGCGGCGTGCCCTTTTTCGGCATCTGTTTGGGCATGCAGATGGCGTGCATCGAGGCGGCGCGCAACACGAGCGGGATCGCCAAGGCGTCGAGCACCGAATTCGGCCCGACCGACGAGCCCGTCGTCGGCCTGATCACCGAATGGATGAGCGCCGAGGGCTTGCAGAAACGCGGCGCCAACACCGACCTTGGCGGCACGATGCGCCTCGGCGCCTATGAAGCGAAACTGTCGCCGAACAGCCATGTCGCGAGCGTTTATGGCGCCAATGCGATCAGCGAACGCCACCGCCATCGCTATGAGGTCAACGGCGCTTACCGCGATAGCCTGGAAAAGGGCGGACTCGTCTTTTCGGGCATGTCGCCCGACGGCATGTTGCCGGAAATCGTTGAGCGGCCGGACCATCCGTGGTTTATCGGGGTGCAATTCCACCCGGAACTCAAATCCAAACCCTTTGATCCGCATCCCTTGTTCGCGGGTTTCATCGAAGCGGCGGTAAAGCAGAGCCGGCTGGTCTGACCGAAAAAGGGGATTGGCGCCATGGATCACGCAAGACTTGCCGAGCTTCAGGGCCCCGACAGCATCTTTTCTGGACTCTCGGCCGAAGATTGGGCCGAAATCACCAGCCGCGCGGTCCAGGTAAATTTCGCCAAGGGCAAGGAGTTGCTCGTCCAGGGCGATCCCGGCGACATGATGCTGATCCTGACCGAAGGCACCGCACGCGTGTCGATGCTGACGTCCGGCGGGCGCGAAATCGTCCTCGCCTATGCCGAACCGGGCGCGGTGCTGGGCGAAATTGCTCTCCTCGACGGCGGCGAACGCACCGCGTCGGTGACCGCAACCAGCGCAGGAAGCGCGTTGCAACTCGGCCGCAATGCGCTCCGCGACTTTGCCGCCAGCCATCCCGAATTTGCCTGGTCGCTGATGCAGCAACTCGCGCGCCGGCTGCGGACGGCCGATCAGACGATCGAAAGCGACCGCGCCTATGCCTCCGGCCCGCGGCTCGCGCGCTATCTGAAGCGCCTGATCCGCAAGGACGTCGGCATCGCGCAGCGCGTCGAGCTCAGCCAGACCGAACTCGGCAATTTCGCGGGAATGAGCCGCGAACATATCAACCGCCAGCTCAAAAGCTGGGAAGAATCGGGGATCATCGCGCTCGAACAGGGCCGCGTGCGCGTGCTGGAGCCCGAGATGCTCGAGGACATCAGCGAAAGCGAGGGATGACGATTTGTAGCGCGCTGCCCCTTATCGGCTCGCCGCTGCCCGTCATTTCATCGTCATCCCGGCGAAGGCCGGGATCTAACCCTTTCGGAATAACGCACCGGCGAGATCCCGGCCTTCGCCGGGATGACGGGTTGGGGGGTGCCTGTTCGGCCCCCTACTCCTCGTCCCGCGCCGGCAGGCTCAGCGTGAAGCGCGCGCCCTGCCCCGGCGCGCTGTCGACGGTCAGGTCGCCGTCCATCGCGCGCGCCAGGCGGCGGGCGATATAGAGGCCGAGGCCCGATCCGCCGCTGTCGGTGCGCCCCAGCCGCTCGAACTTTTCGAACACCTTCGCCTGTTGCTCGGCGTCGATCCCCTGCCCCTGATCAGCGACGGTCACCATCGCGCGGTCGCCGTCGCGATCGACGCGAATCCAGATCTGCGAATCATTGGGCGAATAGCGGATGGCATTGCCGAGCAGGTTGAGCAGCACTTGCAGCACGCGGCGGAACTCGCCGGTCGCGGGCATCCGGTCGTCGGTGCTCGGCGCCGAGATACGAATCCCCTTCTCCTCGGCCTTCATGCCGAGCAGCCCGACCGCGCGGCGGGCTAGGTCGCCCAGATCGATGTCGTCGCGCGCCGCCTTGAACCCGGGCCGTTCGATATTCTGAAGATCGGCGAGATCGTCGACGAGGCCCAGCAGGTGCCGCCCCGCATGGGCAATATCGCCGGCATAGCGCGCATAATCGGCACGAATCGGCCCGTCGAATTGCCCCGAGATTGTCTCCGCCGTCGCAATGATGCGGCTGAGCGGCCCGCGCAGCGCGCCGTCGATCCGGCGGCCGAACTTCGGATCGGACAGCGGCAGCGATCCGAAAGCCGGATCGGCGAACGCTGCCGCTGCCTTGGGCACGGCGGACGGCGCTACATCGGTGACGGCGGCAAAGCCCCGAAATCCCGTAAAGCGGCCCGCCGCATCGAACAGCGCCTCGCCCGACAGGGTCATCGTCGCATCGGCCGCGCGAACGATCTGCCCGTCGAAACGCGATTGCCGCGCGAGCGCGCGCAGCACCGGAAAGCGGCCGTCGGCGTCGGGTTGCAATTCGAAAAGCTCGGACAACGACCGCCCTTCCCACCCCGCCGGCACGTCCGGGGCATTCCCCGCTGCGCCGAGCGCAACGAGGCGCAGTTGCGGATCGCATTCCCACGCCCATCCGTCGCCCAATGTTGCCTCATCGGCGACCGGCGGCATGTGCGGGGGTGTCACCGCATGTGCGCGCCAATCGCTGATCTCGATGCTCGCCCCATCGGCATCGGGTGTAATCCGCACCAGCGCGTGAATATCGCTATGGTCGTCGGCGGCGTAAAGCGGCCGACTGATGTCATGGAGCAATCGCTGCGACAGCGCGACGAGCCGCGCCAGGTGTGGCAGCGCGAGCGGTTTGCCGAGTCCCGCTCCGGCGCGCTGTTGAAGCCGCAGCAGCGGCGCGTCGGCGCTCACCAGCGCGCCCGACTGGTCGACGCGGCCGCGGATTACCCGTTCGTTCACCGTCCGGCCTCCGCAGCGGAGCCGTGGCCATCGCTCACCGCGCGCGACGGCAGCATGGCCAGCGACGCCTCAAGCGGCGCAAGCGCGTCCCGATCGATCTGCAACGGCGCAAGCAGCGATGGCAGCGCCGCGGTCTCGGCGGTGACGAACGCCAGCGCCATATCGGCATAGACGCGCCGCTGCGCCCCCGCGGCCAGCGCGATCAGCGCCGGCCAGTCGTGCGCGGCGATTGCGGCGCGTGCGGCGTCTGGCAGCGCGTCGCCTACCGCGTCGTGATAGGCGATCGCCGCCGCCGTCATTCCCGGCGCGTCGGACTGTTGTTCGACGGCCGTGCGTACGGCGCCGCCAAGATCCATCGCGCGGCCGGTATCGATGCTGACCGCGGCCAATTGCCAAGCCGCGACATCGTGCAGCACCGCCCGGAAAATCTCGCTATCGAGATCGGCGATCGCCAGCTTCGGCTGTCCATAAGCGTCGAAGCGCCGCCGGTCGGCGATGCGCAGCGTCAGATAGGCTTGCTCGCGCGCCGTCATCGGGCCGACAGCCTCGACCCCCGGATCTTCTTCGTCGAGCTCGTGAGTCAGCGGCGCCGGAACCGTCCGCTCCGCCGACAGGGTTCGCCAGCGATGCTCCTCGGCCCGCGCAAAGCAGATGCTGGCAAGCCGCGCGGCGCTCGGCACTCCGCTGCGCAGCCAATCGGCCCACAAACCTGCGGAATCGACCCCGGGATCGATGCGCGCCGCGACATCCGCGACCAGCCGCCGCGCAATTCCCAGCGAAAGCGCGCGCTGTTCCTCGGTCAGCCGTCCCGCGGCGGGCGCGGCGAAATAGTCCGCCAGCTCGCCCAGGCGCGCCGACAGCGCCGGCGACGGCGGTTCGATGCCGGGAAAGGAGAGCGATTCACTCATGCGCACCCGCCAATAGCAGCTTGGCGTTAATAGGCCTTAAACCTTGAAGGATGTCGTTTTACCGCGCCTCCGGCCGCCGCGCGAGGCGCAGCCAGAGCAGGATCTGGAACAGCGCGAGCGGCGGCAGTATCGCGAACATCAGCGGGCCGATACCGAGCAGTAACGCTGGCGCGAGCATGATCCACGCCTGGTCGGCGTCGGGAAGCATCCAGTGGAACCGCCGCCGATCGCCCAGATCTTCGTAAAGCGCGCGCGCCAGCAGGATCGCCGCCGCAAGACACGGCGCCAGCGCCGCCTCGGCAAAAGACGGGATCGCGCGGTCCGCGCCGAGCGCCAGCAGCCACGGAAAACCGGCCAGCAAGACCAGCGCGAAACCGCGAATGACCGCCCGCGCGCGGTCCTGCGCCGCGCTTTCGGCGCGAAACGCCGACAGGAAACGCATCGCTGCCAGCCCGAGTCCGCCGAAGATCGCGGTAAGCGCGCCTGCCGCCGCCAACCCACTGGCAGCCAGTAAAGCGACGCCCAGCCACAGCAACGCGGTGACATGGGGCAGGAAGCGCGCAGTATTCGGCGACTTGACAAGCAGCGGCCCGGCGAGCCGCACCAGCGGCATCATGATCGCCGAGCGCCCCAGCCCCATGCCGCCATATTCGATCTTTTGCAGGCTCGATTGCTCGATCAGCGCCGCCGTCGGGCGGTCGGCGACGATCGCAATCTCGCCCTGCTCGAACAGCGCCGGTTCGCAATAGAGCCGCCGCGCGCCCGCTTGCACCGCGAGCCGCAGCAGTGTCAGCATCATGTCCCATTCGCCCGGCATCGCCGCGAGTTCGGCGACCATCGGCGGCGAGACCGAGGCGAGTCCGCCCCAGCGCCGCGTCGCATCGATCCGCTCGAATCCCTGCGTCAGAACCGTATCGCCGGTCACGAGAATCGCCGGCGATCCCGGCTTGGCAATCGCGGCATAATGCGTGCCCCCGGCGCGGAGGCCATCGGCCACCAGCAATATCCCGTCGTCGGCCTCGACCAGCGGCACCAGGTCGCTCGCCGCGCGCACCGGCGTCACCTTCAGGCCCCGGCTGCGGATGCGGTCGCACGCCGCAAGCAGTTCGGCGGGCACCGCGGCGACCGCGACGGCAATATGCGTCACCCCGACATCGGCGAGGCGCGCCGCCTGCCGCTCGATCAGCGTTTCGCCCGCCACGGTGACGAGCGCGCGCAATCCGCCGTCGGACAGGGTCTCGCTGGCGCCGACGAGCGCGATCAGGGCCATAGGCGGGCAAGGGGCAGCAAGAAATGCACGGTTCAACCTATTATGGCGGCACACGGCTTTGGCAAGCATCGCTTGTTCCTGCCCGGCCGCGCATGATAGGCGTGGCGCCCATGACGGACCCGGGATCGGCGGTGGTGATCGGCGCAGCGGGCGGCATTGGCGCGGCTTTGGCCGACGCACTTGCCGCCGATCGGCGCCATGACGTCATTCACCGTCTTGCGCGGTCGGCGCCCGCACCGCTGACGATCGACGTCACCGACGCGGATTCGGTGGCTGCTGCGGCGGCGATGGTCGCGGCCAGCGGCCCGCCGCCCCGGCTGGTTATCGTCGCGACCGGCCTGCTCCACGCCGACGGCCATCGGCCCGAACGGAGCCTGTCCGACATCGATCCCGAATGGATGGCGCGAAATTTTGCGGTCAACACGATCGGGCCAGCGCTCGTCGCCCGCTATTTTCTGCCGCTGCTGCCCCGCCATGGGCGCACGATTTTCGCGGCGCTGTCGGCGCGGGTCGGCAGCATCGGCGACAACCGCAGCGGCGGCTGGTTCAGCTATCGCGCGTCGAAAGCCGCGCTCAATCAACTCGTCCGCAGCTTCGCGATTGCCGAGGCGCGGCGCAATCCCGACGCGGTGGTCGTCGCCCTGCATCCCGGCACGGTCGACACGGCGATGTCGCAGCCGTTCCAGCGCGCGGTGCCGCCCGCGGCGCTCGTGACCCCGCCCATCGCGGCGGCCAATCTGCTGCGCACGATCGATGCGCTGACGCCCGCCCGGACGGGCCGGATTTTCGCGTGGGACGGCAGCGAAATCATTCCCTGAAAATCGCCCGAATCACTGGCAATTCGCCGCGCCTTGGGCTAGGCAAAACCCATCTCCCGATAAGCAGAAAAAAGGCCGGGTCTTGACCGAAGAAAATACGCCTGCGCAGCCGTCCGAGGACGGCGTTTCGCCGATCAATATCGTCGACGAAATGAAGACGTCTTACCTCGATTACGCGATGAGCGTGATCGTCAGCCGCGCGCTGCCCGACGTGCGCGACGGCCTGAAGCCCGTCCATCGCCGCATCCTCTATGCGGCGCAGGAAGGCGGCTTCGTTCCCGGCCGTCCGTACAAGAAATCGGCGAAGATCGTCGGCGACGTCATGGGTAACTATCACCCGCACGGCGACAGCGCGATCTACGACGCGCTCGCGCGCATGACGCAGGACTGGTCGCTGCGCGTGCCCTTGATCGACGGTCAGGGCAATTTCGGTTCGATGGACCCCGATCCGCCGGCGTCGATGCGGTA